>NZ_AUBR01000031.1 GCF_000429345.1 Desulfovirgula thermocuniculi DSM 16036
TAGCGGTGTCCACTCTGACTCCCGGGGAGAGGGTGGTCATTCCTCTGGCGGGGGTGCACGCGGTGGAGGGGAACCTGCGAGTGGTGCTCCTGCCCGACGAGCGGGCGGTGGAGGTCCACATAAGCTTTGAGCCGGCAGTCTTTCCCGCCGGGGATGGAGAGGCGGGCATAGACCTTGGCGTGACGGAGGTGTTCACCGACGACACGGGCAGGAAGTACCGGGCTGAGTACGGTAAAGCCCTTCAGAAAATGTCGGACTACATCCTGGACAAGGGCAGGAAGCGCCAGAAGCTCTGGGCGCTGTACCGCAGGAACCTGGAGCGGGACCCCGCCAGGGCGCGGCGCATAAGGAGGCACAACCTGGGCCTGGCCAAGCAGCGGAAGCGGCACCTGAGGTTCCGGCGCAGGTGCGAGAACGAAATCAACCGTGCTTTCAACGAATTTCTGAAGGCGCGCAGGCCCAGGGTGGTGGCCTATGAGGACCTATCGCGCCTGCGCGGTAAGGCCGGGAGCAGGGGGCTTTCCAGGATAGTGAGCCTCTGGATGCGGCGCATTACCGGGGAGAGATGGGAGTACAAAAGCTACGTCTATTCCGTGGAGGACCCCGGACCGGTGAACGCGGCCTACTCCAGCCTGACCTGCCCTGTGTGCGGGTGGGTGGACCCGCAAAATCGTGAGGGGGACACCTTCAGGTGCCGGAAGTGCGGGTTTACCGCTGGTGCCGACCAGGTGGCCGCGATGAACCTGAAGGCCAGGCTGCACGATGAGGAGATAACGCGGTACACGCCCAAGAACAGGGTGAAAGAGATTTTGTTGCGGCGCTATTACGGAAACAACGCGGTCTAGTTTTTGGGGTCCTAGTTTTTTTGGGGGCCGTAGTTGTTTTGCCCCGGGTGTCCCGGGGCGTGGGGGCCGGGAAGCGGCCCGGCGGGAGAAAGCGCCGCTGGAACGTGCGCTGGCTGGCTTGGGGCGCACGCGAAGGCGGGCTTTGACGATGAAGGACTGAAAGTCCCGAGCACCGCCGGGTGGCCCTTCTGGGGCGCGCGGCAAACGCCGCCCTGGGGATCTGGCAAGCAGTTCCCGGTCTTCCGGGTGGGAGCCTTTGCAGGCCGGGCGCTAGAACCACCCCGCCGTTTGGAAGCTTTTGGGCTCGCATGGAAAGACGGTGGCCTTTGTGTTGCCGGATGAAGTCTTTGCAGTCTGGGGTGACTGTTTCGGGCGGGACTCCAGAAGCCCGTGGTCCGCCTGCCCTGCCGGCCGGGCAGGCGGGAAATACCCGGCCTCTCGGAGAGCGTGAACTTTCAGGCCTGCTTTGCTATCAAGGTGCTACTGCCTGATAGAACCTGATAGCAAAAATGAAACAGAGAAGAGAGAGGAAGGTTAGAGTGGAACTGACCAGGAACGCAAACGACCCCTTGGAAATCCAGGTCGGCATTGCCGACTGCAAGGTGGCCAGGGAACCGGCGCGGCTGATCACCCTGGGGCTGGGCTCCTGCGTGGGGGTCAGCCTCTACGACCCCGTGGCCAAGATCGGGGGCCTCCTGCATTTCATGCTCCCCGACAGCACCCAGTTCAACAACGTCACCAAGCCGGCCAAGTTTGCCGACCTGGGCATACCGTACCTCATTGAAGAGCTCAGGAAGACGGGGGCGCTCCTGCCCAGGCTTCAGGCCAAACTGGTGGGGGGGGCGCAGATGTTTTCCGGGCTGGACAACAAGATGGTCCTCAACATCGGCCAGCGCAATGTGGAAAAGGCGCGGGAAATGCTAAAAAAATTTAACGTGCCCATCCTGGCCGAAGAGGTGGGAGGTAACCGCGGGCGCACCATGATCTTTGACACCGCCACCGGCCTGGTGAGCATACGCATGCTAGGGAGCAAGCTAAAGGTGATTTGAAAAATGGACTTCGCCCGCTTTAAAGAAGAGGTGGCCCGGGGTTTTCGCCTCGACCTCTCCAGCTACAAGGAAAACCAGCTGAAAAGGCGCCTCGACGCCTACCTCCTGCGCCTCGGCCTGCGCGACTACGGGGCGCTCTGGCAGAGGATCACGGAGGACCGCCGGGCCTACGAGGACTTTTTGGACTACCTGACCATCAACGTCTCGGAGTTCTTCCGCGACCCGGAAAAGTTCCGGGAGCTGGAAACCATCTACCTGCCGGAGCTTTTAAAGGAAAAGCAACAGCTGAAGATATGGAGCGCCGCCTGCGCCAACGGGGCCGAGCCGTACTCCGTGGCCATCATTTTAGACGAGCTCACCCCCGGCAGGGCACACCGCATCGAGGCCACGGACATCGACCCCTACATCCTGGACAAGGCCAGGGAAGGGCGCTACCCGCCGGAGGCCGTGCGCCATGTGGAGCCCCGTCGCCTGGCCCGCTACTTTACCCGGGAAGGTGGCACCTATGTTTTAAGCGAGGGCGTGCGCCGCCGGGTGCTCTTCCGCCGCCACGACCTGCTGGTCGACCCCTTCGGGCAGGGCTACGACCTCATTTTGTGCCGCAACGTGAGCATATACTTCACCCGGGAGGCCCAGGACAGGCTCAACGCCAGGCTGGCGCAGGCCCTGGCACCCAGGGGGATACTCTTCATCGGCGCCACGGAGATGATCTTCAACTACCAGCAGCTGGGGCTGGAAAGGTTACGCCCCTGCTTTTACCGGAAGACCGCAAGGGAGGGAGTTCGTTGAGCTACCGCCAGCTGGCCACACTGGAGCTGGACGCGCTGCGCGAGATCAGCAACGTGGGCCTGGGCAACGCGGTAACCTCTCTGGCCCAGCTGATTAACCGGCGGGTGAACATGCACGTACCCCGCAGCTACTTCTTGCCCCTGGAGGAGATGATCGCCCTGGTGGGGGGCTACGAGGAACTGGTGGGCTGCGTCAGCCTGCGGGTCCTGGGCGATGCCCCGGGGCTGGTGCTTTTTGTTTTTGACGAGGAGAGCACCTACAACCTGGTGGACATGCTCATGGGGCAGCCCGCGGGCACGACCAGGGTGCTGGACGAGATGGCCGAGTCGGCGGTGCGGGAAGTGGGCAACGTGCTCACGGGCTCCTTCATCAGCGCCATCAGCATGATGACCGGCCTCTACATGGTCACCACCGTGCCCATCTTTGCCTTTGACATGCTGGGGGCGGTGCTGAGTTCGCTCATGGTGGCCGCGGGAAGGGTGGAGGACCAGGTGCTGGTAATCGAGACGGAGCTTTTCCACGAAGAGGAAACGCCCGTCAGGGGGCACTTCTTCCTGCTCACCGAGCCGGGAGCCATAGACCGCTTGATGGCCGCCCTGGGCATTACCGTGGAAGAACAGACGGGGGGGAAATAACGTTGGGTAAAAGGGTTTTAGTAGTGGACGACGCCGCCTTTATGCGCATGATGATCAAGAACATCATCACCAAAAACGGCTACGAAGTGGCCGGGGAAGCGGAAAACGGCAAGCAGGCCGTGCAGCTTTACGCCGAGCTCAAGCCCGACGTGGTCACCATGGACATCACCATGCCGGAAATGAACGGCATCGAGGCGGTAAAGGCCATCCGGGCGCTGGACCCCAACGCCAACATCGTCATGGTCAGCGCCATGGGCCAGCAGGCCATGGTCATGGACGCCATCCAGGCCGGTGCCAAGGACTTTATCGTCAAGCCCTTCCAGCAGGACCGCCTCCTGCAGGCCTTAGAAAGAGTGCTCGCCCGCTCCCGCAAGGCCTGAGAAGGGGGCATGAACCTTGCAGGAAATTTTAAGCCAGGGGGAAATAGACGCGCTCCTGGCCGCCCTTTCGGCGGGCGAGCTTTCCCTGGTGGAGGCGGCGCCGAAAACGCCCGCGGCAAGGGTGAGGCCTTACGACTTCCGCCGGCCCAACAAGTTTTCGCGGGAGCACCTGCGCACCCTGGAGATGCTGCACCAGCAGTTTGCCCGGCTCCTCTCCACCTTCCTCTCCGGTTACCTGCGGGCGGCGGTGAACGTGGAGCTGGCCTCCGTAGGGCAGATGATCTTCGAGGAGTTCTCCCGCTCCATCCCCACCCCCACCGCCCTGACCATTTTCAGCTTGAAGCCTCTAGAGGGGTCGGCGCTGCTGGAAGCCGGCCCGCCGGTGGTCTTTGCCATGCTCGACCTCCTCTTTGGCGGCCCGGGAACTTCGGGGGAGCAGATGCGGGAATTCACCGACATCGAGCTTACCGTGGTGAAAAAGCTGGCCGGCTACATCCTGGACCACCTCGCCCAGGCCTGGCAGGATTTCCAGCCCGTGGAGCCCGAGGTGCAGGCCATCGAGACCAACCCCCGCATGCTCAGGCTCTACTCGCCCAACGAGGTGATGGCCCTGCTCACCTTTAACGTCTCCATCAACGAGGAGGACCGGGGCCTTTTAAACCTCTGCCTGCCCTACATCCTCATGGAGCCGGTGGTTTCCCAGCTCTCCATCCGCCAGCAGTTCAGCCGCCGCATGCCCGCGCCGCGCCCCGAGGACAAGCAGCGTTTGGGCTACTGGCTGGGCTTTTCCCGCGTGGAGCTAAAAGTCGTCCTGGGCGAGACGGTGATTACGCTAAACGAGCTGCTGCAGCTGCAGGAAGGGGACGTGCTGGTGCTGGAGCGCACCGTAAACCAGGATCTGGACATGTTCGTGGAGGACGAGCTCAAGTTCCGCGTGCAGGCCGGGCGGGTGGGGGACGCCCTGGCCGTGCAGGTGGTGGCGCTGGTCGGGGAGGAGGAAGAAGGTGCCTGAAAACGGTTTCTTAAGCCAGGAAGAAATAGACGCCCTCCTGCGCATGCGGGAGGAGCAGGGCGGGGAGCCGGTGGCGCCCGGAGGCGAAGCAGCCGCGACGGAGGCGGCGGCGCCGGGAGGGGAGGCGCCCCCGCTTCCGGAAGGAGAGCCCTGGGGGCTGACCGCCGGCTGCCGTCCGGCAGAAGACCTCACGCCGGAGGAAAAGGACGCCCTCGGAGAGATCGGCAACATCACCATGGGCTCGGCGGCCACCACGCTCTCCGAATTGCTCAACCAGCGGGTGACCATCACCAGCCCGCGGGTGATGACCTGCACGCAGGAAAACCTATTTGCCGCTTTCAAGGTGCCCTACGTTCTCATCCAGGTGGAGTTTACGGAGGGCTTAGAGGGCCTAAACGTGCTGGTCATCCAGTTAAAGGACGCCGCCATCATTGCCGACCTCATGATGGGCGGCGACGGCACGAAGGTTGCCGAGCAAATCACGGAGCTCGAGCTTTCGGCGGCCTCGGAGGCCATGAACCAGATGATCGGCACGGCCTCCACCTCGCTGGCCACCATGTTCGGGCGCGTGATCAACATCTCCCCGCCCAAGACGGTGGTACTGGAGGCCGAGGACGGCGCCAGGGGCTACCGCCTGCCCATCGGCGACCCCATCGTGGTCACGTCCTTTAAGATGACCATCGGGGAGCTGGTGGACACGGAAATCATGCAGATCATGAGCCTCAAGACGGCCAAAGAGGAGGCCGCCATGCTTTTGGGGCAGGTGGCCCCGGCGGGACCGCCGCCCGCAGCAGAAGAAGAGCCCGCCCCCGCGCCGGCGGCAGCCGCTCCTCCGCCGCAGGAGGAGGCGCCGGCAGCCGCGCCGGCTGCTGCGCCCGCGGCGGCGCGCCTAGCCTTAAGCGAGGAGGAGCTGAAAAAGCTCGAGCTTTTGCTGGACGTGCCGCTGAAGGTAAGCGTGGTCCTGGGGCGCACGCGGCGGCCCATCAAGGAGGTGCTGGGCCTCACCCCCGGGGCCATCGTGGAGCTTTCTTCCCTGGTGGACGAGCCGGTGGAGGTGCTGGTCAACGGCGTGCCGGTGGCCAAAGGGGAAGTGGTGGTGGTCAACGAGAACTTCGGCGTGCGCATCACCAGCATCATCAGCCCCGCCGAGCGCCTGGGGCAACTGGGCATGAGGCATTAGGTGGACATTTCAGGCGCATCAACGGGCTCGAAGTTCTGGGGGCCTGAAAAATTGCCGGTTTGCCGTGGAAAGGCCCTACCTCATGGAAAGGGGTTAGGATGAAAGCGGTAGCCGGGTGTGCTAAAATAAAGGCGTAATGGGTGGTTTGCTTAAAGAGGTGCTGGAACATGGCTGCCCTGCCGGAAATCAAGAAAAAGTTCCAAGAGGTCTTCCCCGAAAAGCAGGCCCAGGTACTATCGGAATTTGCGGACTTATACAACGACCTGGTAAAGGCCAGCGATTTTGTCGAGCTAAAGCAAATTGTCAAAGAGCTGGCCGAGGCGCAAAAGCAAAGCGAAGTAAGGCTGGGTCGCCTGGAAACGGCGGTAGCCGAGCTGGCCGAGGCGCAGAAGCGCACCGAACAGCGCGTTGAGGAGCTTGCCGAGGCCCAGAAGCGCACGGAGGAGCGCGTGGGTGGACTTGAGCGCGCTCTACAGGAGCTTGCCGAGGCCCAGAGGCTTGCCGACCAGCGCATGGCCGAGCTGGCTGAAGCCCAGAGGCTCGCCGACCAGCGCATGGCTGAGCTTGTCGAGGTGCAGAAGCGCACGGAGGAGCGCGTGGGGGGTCTCGAGCGCGCCCTGCAAGAGCTTGCCGAGGCTCAAAAGCGCACGGAGGAAGAGTTGCAAAAGCTTACTGCCGAGCACGCCGAAACCAGGCGCCAGCTGGGCGGTCTGGCCATGACCGTGGGGTACACCCTGGAAAATGAGGCCTACAAAGCCCTGCCCGCCCTTTTGCAGCAGGACTACGGTCTGGTGGTAGAAGGCCGCCTGAAGAGGGCCCATGTGCCCCTGGGCAACGGCGATTACCTGGAGGTAAACATCCTGGGCGACGGTACCCTGGGTGGGCGCAAAGTAAAGATCGTTGGGGAAAGCAAAGCCCAGCTCTCCAAAAACGATGTGGACCGCTTCCTTAAGCGCAAGCTGGGCAAGCTAAAAGGCGCCTTTCCGGAGGTTTTTCCCGTGCTGGTCACCCACATGACCACCTCCCCCGAGGTGGAAGAATATGCAAAGGAAAAGGGCATCGCCGTGTATTACTCCTACGAGTTTTAAGGTGTGGCAAAGTACAGAGAAAACCATAGCCTGGCGGGAAGGGAATTCGACCCCGAGGGCTTTGATCTGGAAGCAACCAACAGAGCGCTCGAGCCTTATAGGCGAAGAGATTTCTCTGAGAGGGGAAACCTTAAAGTGCCAAAATATGCCTATCACAGACCAAATCGCAACGATCCTTGCCTATGCGGCAGCGGTCTTAAGTTCAAGAAGTGTTGCTTTAAGCGCGTTGAGGAAGAAACGAACTCCCTCCGCATGGCTGCCGGCAAAGGTGCGCAAGGCTTTCCGCACTTGGTGGAAGCGTTGGGGCTGGCCCTTGGTACACGAAGCAGCGAGGTCCGCACTTCTTCAGTTACCGCCCAGGAGGTAGGCCAAGTTATTGAGAAACTTTACCGCAAGGTTGCCCAGGAGAGCGAAGAAAACTGCGCCGCCTACTTCCACTTTTGCGAGAAAACTTTTACTGAAATGCTTCGCCGTTACAGGTCCCTGCAATTTCTACGCTTTTCGGTCAAAGAAGTAAACGAGCTTTTACGTAATAAAGAAGTAAACGAGCTTTTACGTAATGAGGAGAATGAAAAAAACTCCTTTCTGGACGCCGCTGCGCAGAAGCTCTTTACCCGTAGTTTTGCCGAGGCAGCCGCTGACGCGCTCCTCTATGCTTTGCGCTGCGAGAAGTTGAGTAAAGAGGAAGCAGAACCGCTCATTGGCGTGCTTTACTTTATCCTCGAACTGGGAGATGTAAGGACTGTAGGCGAGGCGGTACTGCGCGCCACCCTTTCTGATGCGCAGGAATTTGCTGCAGGAATGGAAAGATTTTTCAAGGCGGAGGGCATTAAAGAAAAACAGGAAATCTTAACTGAGCTTGCCGCAAAAGTTCCCTTTGTGCTGCAGGAAGTCTCCCACTCCTTCTTGCAAAAGATAAGGCCGTATCTAAAGCAGCTTGCCGAAGGGAAAATTCCTTTTCCTCTGCCCCCCTACGGCTACCTTCACGCTATTCTCACCTTAAGAAAACTATACCGAATTCCCAGTGCCATTGTTAGGGGAAAAGAGATAAAGAAAAATATAGCCAGGGAAATGATGGTAAACCTAGAAAGCACTATGAGCGCAAGAACTCTTGAAAAAGATGCCAGGTGTTTTATGGATGCGCTGGGGGATACAATTGCAGCGTGGGTAAGTGATCCCGCCTTCAGTGGCGCACATAGTGAATTTCTCAGCGCCCTCTTATTCATCATCTTCATACCGGACTCGATTGTAAGTGACGCTCTTCTTAAATCACTTTATTTGTGTGCCATTAGCCAGTTGGTAGGTAGAGGTACTTTGTACCTGGAAGGCCTGGAGGAAAAGAAAGAAATCCCGCTTGCCGAGCTTTCACCCCACGATCTTGAGCAGTATGCCCTTTACCTGGAAAGTAAAGGAAACAAAGAAGCGGCAGCCTGCGTGCGGGAAGCTAAAGCGGCCCTCGAGGCAGAAGGATAAGGAATGCCTTGACTTCCCGAGAAAAAGCAGGTTCACACAAGGTATTACCAGAACCGGGGGTTTTACTTATGGCCAAAAAAGCAGCCGCCGCCCGAGCGGCGGCGCGTGCCGCCAAAACCGCCGCCACAACAAAGGCGCCTGCAAAGACCAAAGAAACCGCTGCCTACCCCTGGGCCTACCATGCCGCTTTCTGGAGCTTGGTGGCTCTTCTACTCTTCCCGCCCTTTTTCCGGGGGCTGTTTTTCCCCTTTGAGCAGGAGCTGGCCCTCATGGGTGCAGCAACAGTGTGCTGGTTAGCCTGGCTGTACAAGCACGAGCAGCGGGACTACCGCTTTTTATCCCACCCGCTAGATTATTTTACTCTCTTATTGCCACTGGCCTACCTTTTAGCTGCTTTCGGTGCAGTAAATACCGGCCTGGCCTTAGACGAGGTAACCAAGAACCTCCTCTACTTTCTCGCCTACTGGACCGCCGCGCAGCTGGTGCGGGACGAGCGCACCGCCGCGCAGCTCCTGCACGCAGTTTACCTTGCGGCCCTGGGCGTAGCCCTGGCCGGGCTCTTCACCGCTACTGGGATCATCTACATAAAAGACGGTTTTCTGGGAGGCCGCATTTATTCCTCCTTCCAGTACCCCAACGCCCTGGCCAGCTACCTGGCCCTGGCGGCTTTCCTGGGGCTCTTCTTCTGGGCGGAGTACGGGGACCGCGCCGTTAAGGAAGGCATCCGCGAGCGGGCTCTACTCAAAGCGCTGCCCCGCAGAATTCTGGACCTGCGGCCCTACGGGTACCTCTACGCACCGGCCAACTTCCTCCTTCTTGCCGTGCTCTTCGGCACCAAATCCCGCGGGGGCCTGCTCATCACCGGAGCAGTTTTTATCCTCTACGTGATCGGGCTTTCCTGGGAAAAGCGCCTGCCCGTGGTGCTCCACGCCCTGGTGGTCGGGGGCCTGGGTTACCTTTCTGTGCACAAGTTCATACTGGCCGCCGAAGCTAAGCAGTATGGCTTGGCGTGGCTCTGGGTCCTCGGCGGCCTGGTGCTGTCCCTGGTCTGGCAGTGGTTGTACGCTTTTCTTTCAGCGCGCTGCCTCAACACATGGCTTGTGGACAAGAAGCGCTCCGCTTTACTCCTACTGTCTTTGATGCTGGGCGGGCTTATTGCTTTCGCAGCGGTCCTGGCCACCCACCCGCAGGTCCTCCAAAAAGTCTTCAGCTTTGCCTACCTGCGCAACGCCTTTGAGCGCACTTACTTCATTAAAGATGCCCTGGCCATGTTTAAAGCGCGCCCCCTTTTGGGCTGGGGCGGCGGCGGCTGGGAAGAGGCCTACCGCGCCTACCAGGGGTACCTTTACAATTCCAACGAGGTGCACAGCCACTACTTCCAGGTGGCCGTAGAAACGGGTATGGTAGGACTTTTGGCCATCCTGGGCATATGGGTCTGTTTCCTTTTAACCGCCCACCGGGCCTACTGGGCCGCACCGGCCGGCAGCCTCCGCCGCGCCCTGGTCTGGTCCCTGACCGCCGGGGCTCTAGCGGTGGGCCTGCATGCCGCTGTGGACTTTGATCTTTCCCTTTCCGCCCTCACCCTGGCCCTGTGGGTTTCCTTTGCCTGCGTGAGGAACCTTGCGCCCGGGCAGCACGACGTCCCGGGCAAGGCGGAGCGCCGTTCGCCCCGTCCCGCCGTCTTAGCTGGTGCCTCGGCTGCCTGCGCGCTCATCTTTGCCTTTGCCTTTCTCCTGGCCTCCGCCAACAGCTACGCCCAAACGGCTGCGGAGCACTTCCGCCAGGAAAAATTTGCCGAGGGCCTTTCCGCCCTGCAAAAAGCGGCGGCCTACAACCCCTTTAACGCCGACCTGCACACCAATCTGGTCAGGGCATACCTCTCTGCAGGGCAGGTCGGGCCGGCCCTGGAGGAAGCCAAGAGGGCGGTTGAGCTAAGCCAGTACAGCGCCGCCCGCCGGGCGGACCTGGCGCGGGCTTACCTGGCCGCGGGGGATTACCGGCCCGCCGTTGAAGAAGCCCGCCGCGCCGTGGAACTGGCCCCCTGGCAGATCCGCTGGTACGAAAACCTGGCCCTGGTGCTGGCCGCAACGGGCCACGGTGAGCTGGAGGCAGGCAATAAAGAGGCGGCGCGCCAGTACCTGGAGGAGGCCCTCAAAGTGCCGCAGGCAATTGAGGCAAAAGTGGCGGCGCTGGGCGAGGAGGAAAAGAGGCTCTGGAAGGACTCCCCCATGCTTTCCGTTACCCCCGGCGTGCAGCTGGGTGTGGGCCAGGCCCAGTACCTGCTGGGCAGGTTTGCGGAGGCAGAAAAAAGCCTCTCTACCGCCCTGCAGGAGGAGCAGCTTAAAGGCGAAGCCACCCTCTGGCTGGCCCTGGTAAAAGAAAAGCAGGGCAGGTCCGAAGAAGCGCAAAAGTTCTTGCAGGAGGCGGAAAAAACAAACCGCGAGGCCAAGGCTATCTTTGCCAAGCTGCAAAAGATACCAACCTTGCCGTAAGTACTGTCGCACTCTTATGCCTTTTTGTGGTATACTCTTGCAAAAGCGGTTTGCTTAAGAGGTGCTAGAACATGGCTGCCCTACCGGAAATCAAGAAAAAGTTCCAGGAGGTCTTCCCCGAAAAAAGGCCGGCGATTATCTGGAGGTAAACATCCTGGGCGACGGTACCCTGGGCGGGCGCAGGGTAAAGATCGTCGGGGAAAGCAAAGCCCAGCTCTCCAAAAATGATGTGGATCGCTTCCTCAAGCGCAAGCTGGGCAAGCTAAAAGGCACCTTTCCGGAGGTTTTTGGGGCAAAGTGTGGCAACAGCTAAAGGAAATCTACGCCTACCGCGAAATGCTGCGTAACCTGGTGGCCAAGGAACTCCGGGCACGCTACAAGGGTTCAGTGCTCGGTTTTTTGTGGACTTTTTTTAACCCTCTTTTGATGCTCATTGTCTACAGCGTGGTTTTCTCCTTCGTCATGCGGGCGCAGATAGAAAACTACGCCATGTTTCTTTTTGTGGCCTTACTTCCCTGGAACTACCTCTCCGCTTCTGTCCTTCAGGGAGCGGCCAGCCTAGTGCAAAACGGCGCGCTGATAAAAAAAATTTACTTCCCGCGGGAGGTCCTGCCCCTTTCCATCGTGCTGACTAATTTGGTCAACTACTTATTGAGCCTCCTCATCCTCATCCCGGCGCTGCTGGCCTTTAAAATCAGGCTTACGGCAGCGCTCCTTGCCCTGCCGGCAGTGCTCCTGGTGCAGACCATGCTGGTGGCCTCGCTGGCTTTCCTGGTCGCGGTGGCCAACGTTTACTTCCGGGACCTGGAGCACATCGTGGGCATCCTCATGACCGTCTGGTTCTTTCTTACTCCCGTGCTCTACCCGGTAGACGTCATCCCGCCGGAAGCAAGGCCTTTTTTCAACCTCAACCCGGCAACTCCGTTAATGGAAGCCTACCGGGCTATTTTCTTTTACGGGCACTGGCCCGACTGGGTGGCCCTGGGAAAGCTGGCGGTGGCCCTGGCAATCCTGCTGGTGGCAAGCCTGTGGGTTTTCGATAAATTCAAGCGCAATATAGCCGAGGAAATATAGAAAGGGAGCACTAAATGATTGCCGTCGAAGTGGTGGACCTCTGGAAGAAATTCCGCATTTATCACGAGCGGGTTCTTTCTTTAAAAGAACGGGTCATTTTCTGGGGTCGGCAAAAAACCGAAGACTTCTGGGCCTTAAAAGGCGTGAACCTCACCGTGCCCAAGGGCACCACCGTGGGCCTCATCGGCCGGAACGGCTCCGGCAAGAGCACCCTTTTAAAAATCATCAGCCGTATCCTCTACCCCACAAAGGGGGAGGTGAGGGTAAACGGTAGGGTATCCACCCTCTTGGAGCTGGGCGCCGGCTTTCACCCGGACTTTACCGGCCGGGAAAACATCTTCTTAAACGCCTCCATTTTGGGCCTTACCCGCAAGGAGATAAAAGAGCGCCTGGACGAGATCATTGCCTTTGCGGAACTGGGCGACTTCATCGATAACCCCGTGCGCAACTACTCCTCCGGCATGTACATGAGATTGGGCTTTGCCGTGGCCGTGCACGTAAACCCGGACATCCTCCTCATTGACGAAGTGCTTGCGGTAGGCGACCTGGCCTTCCAGGAAAAGTGCCTGGCCAAGATCAGGGAACTGCAACACCGGGGGGCCACCATCATTCTGGTCACCCACGCCCCCAAACAGGTGGAGGAGCTGTGCGATTTGGCGATGTGGCTGGACCGGGGGGAAGTAAGGATGCAGGGGCCGGCCAAAGAGGTGGCGCGGGCGTATGCGGAGTTTGTGGGCGGTGCGGCGGGGTAATGTTACCTTTGTTGACGGCAAAAATAACGCTGCTATACGATAGTAACAACAGTAACAACCGTTCGTGGAGCTAGAAACAGCTTTCCCGGTACTAACAATCAGTCAACAGACCTATTGCTAAAAGACGCCACCTGATATAACCTAATATCAGGTGGTGTTTTTATGAAACTCTACACTATCAGGGAATTTGCCGAAAAGCTTGGTGTGAGCATCTCTACGCTCCGTGCGTGGGACCGGGAGGGCAAACTGGTTGCCCTGAGGACGCCCACCGGCAAGCGCAGGTACACCGAAGAGATGCTTTACCGCGCTCTGGGCCTGAAGAACCGCGAAGAGCCCAAGAAAGTCGTGCTATACGCCAGGGTATCTTCGGCTGGGCAAAAGCCGGACCTGGAGAACCAGTTGAACTACCTGAAGGAGTTTGCCGCGGGCAGAGGGATAACGGTGGACGAAATCCTCACCGACGTGGGTTCCGCCCTCAATTACCGGCGGAAAAACTTCCTGAAGCTCTGCGGCATGGTCACGCGCGGGGGAAGTCAAGACAGTGATCGTGGCCCACAAAGACCGCCTGGTGCGGTTCGGGTTCGAGTTTTTCGCGGAACTGTTTGCCAAGTTCGGCTGTGAGATACTGGTGGTCAACCGTGCGGAGGACGCGTCTCCGGCGCAGGAGCTGGCCGAAGACCTGGTGAGCATCGTGCAGCACTTTGCGGCCAGGCTTTACGGCCAGCGGACGTACAGGGCGCGAAAGCTGGTAAAAAAGGTCCGGGAGGCGCTTTTTGATGCAGCGGACGGTGAGGCAGAAAAGCCTGCCGCTGAACGACAGAAAGTGGGCCAGGCTGGTCGAAACCGCTGAGGCTTACGCCCGGCAGAAGGATGCCTTCCTGGTGGAGTACGCCCACATTAAGTACCTGCACTACCTGGGCGACAAGCGTACCCTGCGGGACGAGTTGGTCTCTGCCAGCTTTGCGAGCCCCTTCGGGTTGCAGGCCCGCATGTGGAAGCTGGCCTTGGAAGATGCCCTTTTCACCCTGGAGAGGCAGTGGGAGGCGGCCATAGAAACTGCAAGGGGCTTGGTTGCCCGCCACGAGGAACTCACCGATGAAGAAAAGCACTATGCCTTCTGGCTGTTGTACAGGCCTCGGAAGGGTGGCCGCGACTGGAAACGCATCCAGTCCATCTTCACCGGCGAGGATGTCACCGGTGAGCAGGTAAAGCTGGACGGAGCCGGGCGGCGCAGGGTAAGGAACTATTTGAGGCGCGTGCTCCGCCGCGTTCTCGGCAGGAGACCTAGGGTGAAGAAGGCCCGCAGCTTCGTGGTGGACCAGCAGATGTACCGGGTGTTTTTCACGGAGAAGCGGCAGTACATAGCGGTGTCCACTCTGACTCCCGGGGAGAGGGTGGTCATTCCTCTGGCGGGGGCGCATGCGGTGGAGGGGAACCTGCGGGTGGTGCTCCTGCCCGACGAGCGGGCGGTGGAAGTTCATATAAGCTGTGAGCCGGTAGTCTTTCCCGCCGGGAGTGAAGAGGCAGGCATAGACCTTGGCGTGACGGAGGTGTTCACCGACGACACGGGCAGGAAGTACCGGGCTGAGTACGGTGAAGCCCTTCAGGAAATGTCGGACTACATCCTGGACAAGGGCAGGAAGCGCCAGAAGCTCTGGGCGCTTTATCGCAGGAACCTGGAGCGGGACCCCGCCAGGGCGCGGCGCATGAGGAGGCACAACCTGGGCCTGGCCAAGCAGCGGAAGCGGCACCGGAGGCTCCGGCGCAGGTGCGAAAACGAAATCAACCGCGCCTTCAACGAGTTTCTGAAGGCGCGCAGGCCCAGGGTAGTGGCCTACGAGGATCTATCGCACTTGCAGGGCAAAGCGAAGAGCAAAGAATTGGCCCGGAAAATTTCCGGGTGGCGGAGGCACATCATTAAGGAACGCAGAGAGTATAAGTGGTTCGTGTTTTCCGTGGAGGACCCCGGTCCGGTGAACGCGGCCTATTCCAGCCAGACCTGCCCCGTGTGCGGGTGGGTGGACCCGCAGAACCGGAAGGGAGACATTTTTGAGTGCCGGGAGTGCGGATTTACCGCCGATGCCGACCAGGTGGCCGCGATGAACCTGAAGGCCAGGCTGCACGATGAGGAGATAACGCGGTACACGCCCAGGAGCAAGGTGAAGGAGATTTTGTTGCGTCGCTATTCCGAGAACAGCGCGGTCTAGTTTTTGGGGCCGCAGTTGTTTTGCTCCGGGTGTCCCGGAGCATGTGGGCCGGGAACCGACCCGGCGGGAGAAAGCACCGCTGGAACGTGCGCTGGCTGGCTGAGAGTGCACGCGAAGGCGGGCTTTGACGATGAAGGGTAGGAAACCCTGAGCACCGCCGGGTGGCTCTTCTGGGGTGCGCGGCAAACGCCGCTCTGGGGGGCTGGCAAGCGGTTTCCGGCCTTCCGGGTGGGAGCCCTTGCAGGCGGGGCGTCAGAACCACTCCGCCGTTTGGAAGCTCCGGGCTTGCATGGAAAGACGGTGGCCTTCGTGTTGCTGGATGAAGTCTTTGCGGTTCGGGGTGACTGTTTCGGGCGGGACTCCAGAAGCCCGCGGTCCGCTCATCCTGCCAGCCGGATGGGCGGGTTCAACCCGGCCTCTCGGAGAGCGTGAACTTTCGGCCTGCTTTGCTATCAAGGCACCATCATCTGATAGAACTTGATAGCAAAAATGAAACAGCTGTGCCACTATCCCGTGTGGTTGGACCGGGGGGAAGTGAGGATGCAGGAGCCGGCCAAAGAGGTGGCGCAAGCCTACGCGGCCTTTGTGGGTGGGATGGCGGGGTAACTCCAGAGATGTTGCCAGCTTACCGTTCAGAGAGAAGCAGCTTCAGCCTAAAGCCAAACCCTGCAAAACATGGAGGAATTTTCACAAGGAATGTCGAACGTTTCTAACGAAAAGCAAATAAAGAAGCTTTTGCGTACACGAATGGAGGAAGAGACTTGAACAGAAAAGCTTTAATTACAGGTATAACCGGCCAGGATGGAGCTTATCTAGCACAGTTTCTTTTAAGCAAGGGTTACAAGGTTTTTGGTTCCTTTCGGCGCGCCAGCACTTTAAACCTGGAGCGCTTGGATTATCTGGGCATTAGGGAGGAAGTGGAGCTTATTCCCCTTGACCTCCTCGATTTGGGGAACATCATTCGCGTCCTGGAAAAGGTGCAGCCCGACGAGGTATACAATTTGGCCGCGCAGAGTTTCGTCGCCGTATCGTTCGACCAGCCAGTGGCTACGGGAGAGGTAACAGGACTTGGAGCGGCCAGAATGCTTGAGGCGATCCGTATCGTCAACCCTAAAATAAAATTCTATCAAGCCTCTTCCAGCGAAATGTTTGGCAAGGTGCAGTCTGTGCCTCAGAATGAAAAAACTCCCTTTTACCCGCGTAGCCCGTATGCCGCAGCTAAGCTTTATGCGCACTGGATGACGGTAAACTACCGGGAAGCGTACGGCATTTTTGCCTGCTCAGGGATCCTTTTTAACCATGAGTCCCCTTTACGGGGGCTTGAGTTCGTGACCAGGAAGATTACGTATACAGTTGCCAGAATCAAACACGGGTTGGCCAATGAATTGCGCCTGGGAAACCTGAAGGCCAGGCGAGATTGGGGCTATGCTCCTGAATATGTAGAGGCTATGTGGCTGATGCTGCAGCAACCCGAGCCCGATGATTATGTAATTGCTACTGGTGAAACTCACAGCGTGCAAGAGTTCGCCCAAGAAGCCTTTGCCTGTGTTGGTTTGGACTGGAGGGACTACGTGGTGGAGGATCCTGCCTTTTACCGTCCGGCCGACGTGGAGCTTTTAGTGGGTGATGCAAACAAGGCGCGGGAAAAGCTCGGCTGGCGGCCGCGCACCACTTTTAAGGAGCTAGTGCGCTTGATGGTTGAAGCAGACTTGAAGAGGGTAGAAGACCAATGCGGGCGTTAATTACTGGCGCCGCCGGTTTTGCGGGTTATTATCTTGTAAAGCTCCTCTTGGAAAAAGGCTACACTGTGTGCGCTACTTACCACAGACAACAGCCTAAGGATCAACTCTTCCAAAAAGCCGATGTGAAACAAGTAGATATAACCGACAAGAAGGCTATACGGTCTCTTATCCATGAATTTGTTCCAGATGAAATATACCACCTGGCGGGCCTTGCCGTCACAATTGGCAAGGAACCAGAGGAATATTACTGGGTCAACTTCTGTGGCACCCTGAACCTTTTCGAGGCGGTGCGCGAAGCTGCGCCGCAGGCCCGGGTGCTATATGTCGGCTCGGCGGCTGCTTACGGCGCCGTCCACCCGGAGAAGCAGCCTATAACCGAGGGGCAATTCTTAGCACCGCTCAGCCACTATGCTGCCAGTAAAGCCGCTGCCGAGATGGCGGCTTGTGCCTATGCCGCCGAGGGGCTGCACATCATCAGAGCGCGCCCTTTTAATCATACTGGTCCCGGCCAAACTACCGATTACGTGTGCTCCCGGCTGGCTAAGAAGGTGGCAGAAATATCCTTGGGCTGCACCGAGCCAGTGATTACCGCTGGCAATCTGGACGCCGCTAGGGATTTCACCGACGTCCGGGATGTGGTGCGCGCATACTGGTTGCTTTTACAAAAAGGCCGCCCCGGAGAGGCTTACAATGTCTGCAGTGAGAGGGCCTATACTGTAAGGGAAACCGCCAACTTCTTGGCCGAAATTGCCGGAGTGGAGATCAACTTGTGTTCCTCTGAAGAGTTGCAGCGCAGGACCGACATCCCCCTGTTGCTCGGTTCTGCCACCAAGATCCGCCAGGAAACAGGTTGGGCGCCTCAGATTTCCTTTCGCCAGACGTTGGCTGACCTCTTGACCTGGTGGCGGGAGAAACTGTCATTCTAAGGCCACCTAACGTATTCTATTTTGTTTGCTTGAGGGGGAGCAACTGAAATGTTGCCGATAATCGACAAAGTAATCCTAATTTCCATTGACAACTTGCGCTACGACTGCGTGGGCTACCAGCCAGACAAAAGGGAACTTGAGAAGTATGGATTGTTGAAATATCTTGATACCCCCACTTTGGACGCCATAGCCGCAGAAAGCCTGTGCTTCACCAATTGCATCAGCACTAGCACCTATACCACTGCAGCCCACGCGTCGGTTTTCACCGGACTTTATCCTCCGCGCCATGGCGTGCGGGCTTTCTTTCACACCAAGCTCCATCCTGATGTAACCACTATGGCTGAAGTTTTCCGGCGAAATGGCTACCGCACCATTTGTGCGACTGATACTCCCGAGCTTTTTGTTCCTCTGGATATGGGAAGAGGCTTTGATCATTTGATTGTACGTAACGATGCCGAGGTACTTCGGCTTTTAGGCTCCTACCGAGGATATAAACTTTTTCTTTTTTGGCACACAATGGACGTGCACGAGCCATATTTCTTCTCAGAAGCTCCACCAACGCAAGCATATAACGATGACTATTTTAATCTCATGACAGACATTTATCGCTTCCACGGCTTGTCTAAGGTTGAGAGCAAGCAACCCTACACTTTATGGCAGAACTTTGTTCGAACCATAAATTGGAGCCGCGACCATCTCTTGCGGCTTTACGTAGGAGGTGTAAGAAAGTTTGATCGAGGGCGTTTGCGGTGTTTTGTCGATGCTCTTAAGGACGGGGGCTACTGGGATCAATCGCTGGTAGTCATCTTCTCAGATCATGGTGAGGGACGTTGTTTCTATCATGATCCAACCTATTTTGCTCACGGCGGAGAACTTTATGACGAAGTGCTTCGCGTTCCACTAATAATTAAGATTCCAGGTGAACCACACGGCGTGGTAGATAAATTGGTCTCTTTGGTAGATATTTTCCCCACTCTCGTAGAGGCTGCAGACCTTAAAGAAAAGCCTGTACTTTCTGATGGTGTTTCACTTATAAGAAGCGTGGCGAGAGAAACAGCTTACGCTGAAGTCTGGCAGGTGAAGGATGCAGAACGATTTCAAAGTGCGGCTTGGGAATTGGGCGAAGCTTATATTCGAAACCAAAATCAGCTTGCGGGGAACGGAAGGCTAATCGAAAGTACCAGGGAAAAATCGGCTGCCCTGTCAACCAAGGTAGCAAGTCACGAATGGCTGCTCCTCCAGCGTTGCCTGCGCACTTCAACGCACAAGTTTATTCTCACGGGCAAGCCTGAGGATTTCCAGGGCCCCGACTTGCCTGTACTTTCAGACGAGGACTATGTGGGCCTGCTTTACCGCAAGATATTGGCCCGATTCGAAGACGAAGAAGGGCTGGCGCAACACGTGCAGGCGCTACGTAAAGGCAACGTTTCCAGGCAGCAGTTGCTCAAAGAATTCCTGCGCTGTGAGGAATACCGGTCCAGGCCCCGTATTTACCTTTACGACCTGGAAGACGACCCGGGAGAAGAAAACCCTCTTTCTTTGGGGGACAACTTCTTTCTCCTGACGGAAGGCTGCCGGTTTCTCCAGGAAATCCTGGCGCTGGAAGCCAGAGCCGTTAAAACTGCACCGGTGTTCGCGGAAGAAAAAGAGAAAAACATGGTTCTGGTAACCTCTATCGGTAGTAAGAAAACTTTTTCGGTTTCCCACAACCTTAGCGAAGAGGAGAAAAAGAGCTTAGAAATCGTTCGCCAGGCATTTGAGCTGTTTGGCGAGAAAATGGCCGTGGCTTTCACAGGAGGGAAAGACTCCACCGTGCTTTTACACCTAGTACGGCGCGCCTTTAACGGCCACATACCTTTCCCGGTAGTAAACATAGACACTTCGGTTAAATTCCCCGAAGTTTGCGTTTTTCGGGATAGGCTGCAGCAGGAATGGAAGTTCGACCTGAGAATTTTTAGGAACGAAGAGGCTTTAAAGTGGCTAAAGATAGCGCAGAACCCGGAAGAGTGCTGCTACCACCTGAAGACTGTACCGATGAAGAAGGCTATTGAGGAGTTAGGCCTAAAGGCTCTTTTCACCGGAGTGCGCTGGGATGAAAACCCTGCCCGGGCAAACGAGGATTATTTCTCCAAAAGAAACGATCCACCCCACATACGCGTTCATCCTCTGCTACACTTCACCGAGCAAGACATCTGGAGTTACATCCGCAAGTATAAAGTTCCTTACTGCTCCCTTTACGATCAGGGTTACCGTAGCCTAGGCTGCAAGCCCTGCACCAAACCGGCCACCGAAGGTGGTCACGAGCGGGCGGGCCGCGCGCAAGACAAAGAGAGAATCATGCAGAGGCTGCGTGAACTTGGATACTTTTGAAAGGGGAGATAATCTTTAAGATGAGCTCCGAAGATCCGGTTATCCAGGCCATAAAACGGGACATTGAAGAGCTTCTGTCTGCCAAGAGGGCAGCCAACTCGGAGGCTTTCCGGGGATTTTTGCCGGAGAACGGGCTTGAGGAACAGTTGAGGCTCTCCCTGGAGCAGGTCTTAAGCCTGGCGACGGTAGATATCAACCGCGTCCCAGTGCGCTCTTTAAGGCCCTTCTGGGGCCCTCTTATTACCTTTTTCAAGCGGGCGGTGCGGAAAAGTACCTACTGGCTCTACCAGCCCCTTTTCCAGCAGATAACCAGTTTCAACAACACAGTTGTTGACCTCCTGTGGAAAATAACTTTGCACCTGGAGGAAGCGAGAAATTCATCGCTGGGAGAACAAGTAGAAGCATTAGTGACAAGGCTAGATAAGCTTGAAGAGCTGAAGAAGGTCTTCGAGCAGTGGGATACCAAGCTCGAGCAGGCGCTTACTGGAGTAGCCGCCGACAAAGCTGATCTTCAACGCGAGTTGATCGAGGCAAAGCAGCAGGTCCAGAATGCGCTTCAAGAACTAGCTTCTCTGCGTCGCCTGGTAGAGGATTACCGGGCGGAGGCAGTTTTCTTAAGGGCCAAGCTGGCCCTAGCCCTGCAGTACCAGCGCATGGGTAAATGGCCTTTGCCGCGGGAAGAAGAAGGCCCAGAGCGGGCACTCTCTCCACTTCAGGACCCCGAGGACACCACCTGGCTCTACCACGTCTTTGAGCAACAGTTCCGCGGCCCGGAGGAGTTAATCAAAGAAAGGCAGAGGGCGTACATACCCGATGTGCGCAAAGCTTACGAAACCTGCGGCGGCTACCTGCTGGACCTGGGTGCAGGTAGGGGCGAGTTTTTGGAACTCTGCCGCGAGGTGGGCATCCCGGCAAAAGGCGTGGACTCAAACGAGGCCATGGTCAGTCGATGCCGGGAAAAGGGCCTTGAGGTGGAAAGGGCGGATGCCATAGCTCACCTCCAGTCATTGCCAGATGAAAGCCTCTGTGCCGTTACCGCATTCCAGTTAGTTGAACACCTTACTCCCCAGGAACTCTGGCACCTGGTGCAGATGGCCCTGGTCAAGCTCAAGCCCGGCGGGGTGATAATCCTGGAGACGGTGAATCCGCACTCGCTGGTGGCGCTGCAGAATTTCTGGCTAGATCTTACTCACCAGCGCCCTATTCCTGCTCCGACTTTGCGCTTTTTGCTGGAAGTAGCGGGCTTCCGGCGGGTAGAGGTCAGGTTTAGCTCTCCTGTACCCGAGGGAGCGCGCTTGCAGGGCGACGAGCCGAATATTGCCAAGCTCAACGAGCCAGTCTTCGGGTACCAGGACTACGCGGTAGTGGGGTGGCGGTAGTGGTGGTTGAGAACTCTTCTGTAGCCATTCTTTTACCAAGCCTTTCTTCAGGAGACGCCATAGGGAACGATGTACTGGAAGAGTTTAAGCTCCTTAGGAAAAAAGGAATCGATGTGTATCTTTATGCCGAGCATTACGAGCCTCAGTTCGCTCCTCTGATGGCCAGTGTGGATCGAGTAAAAAGGGCGGGAGTGATAATTTACCACCACGGAATCGAGTGGTTAACAGGGGAGAAGATTCTTAACCAGCATGCGGGATCTTATCGGATTTTGCGCTATCACAATGTAACGCCACCCCAGTTCTTTGCCGGTTACAGCGCGGAACTAGAAAAGCTGGTGAAGCGCGGGAGGGAGCAAACTAGGCGTTTGACCAAGCTCTGTACCCATTTTTTCGCTGATTCCCAATACAACTGTAAGGAGCTGATTAACGAGGGAGCGCCCCTGGATAAATGCTGGGTGGTAGCTCCCTTTCACCAAGCCGATGAGCTACTTTCTTTACAGGCTGATATTAGAACACTAGAAAGCCTTCTGGCTGACAGCAGACCCATAATTCTTTTTGTAGGGAGGCAAGTCCCCAACAAGGGCTTGCACCATTTTGTCCGCGTAGCCCGTTCGTTGCTGGATTTATGCGGTGCTAAATTCCGGTTTATCTGGGTGGGCAACAGGGACCCCCGGCTTGCGAAGTACTACCGCGAGGTAGAGAGTTATTTGGCGGTAAACCGCCTCTTTGACCTGGTTATCTTTCCGGGAAAGGCCAGCCAAACGGAGCTTAAGGCCTTTTATTTGGCTGCGAGCGTCTTCTTGACCCTCAGCGAGCATGAGGGCTTCTGTGTGCCCATAGTTGAGGCCCAGGCTCTAGGAGTGCCGGTGGTGGCCCTGGGACGCGCCGCGGTGCCAGAGACAGCAGGGGAAAACCAGCTTGTTTTCGAAGAGCTGGATTATGAGCGCTTTGCCGCGGCCGTGGCGGTGCTCTTGGCCAATCCCGATTACCGGCTTCATCTCGCAAGTCATGGCAGAAATAACTACCATAGGCGCTTTGCGCGGCAGGTCCTGGAGGCCGCCTTCCTCGGGGCTCTGGGAGGAGTGTACTCCTCATGAAGCGAGTGGCTATAGTAGTTCAGCGGTTTGGCAGGGAGGTCCTAGGTGGAGCTGAAACTCTTGCAAGTGCTGCCGCTCAAGCTCTTAAAGATCATTGTGAAGTGAATGTTTTGACCTCTACTGCGAGAGATCATATCACCTGGGCAAGATATTATCGGGAAGGAGAGGTTGTTGAAGACGGCCTGAGGGTACTGCGCTTTCATCCGGATTTTGAAAGGCCGCACTACTTTCACGAGCTAAACAGGATATTTTTAAACGGGGTTAATCCCGAGCGCTTCTTTGAGCTTTCTCCTTTGCAGAAGAAAAGCTGGCGGGAGCGCTGTTTGAGGCTACCGGTAGGTTTTCAGGAAGAACTCATCCGGTGGCAGGGGCCCCTTTCTTCCAGCTTATTTCGGTATCTTTGGGATAACTGGCCCCTTTACGATGCTGTGATTTTCTTTACTTATCTATACCCAACCACCTATTTCGGGGTGGACTGTGTCGGCGATCCAAGAAGAGTCTTCCTTCATCCCACCCTGCACGATGAAGCCCATGCCTATCTCTTCATATGGCGCAAGTACTCCCGGTATAACCTCTTGTTTTTGACTCAGGAAGAGGCGGATTTGGCGCGGCGGCTCTGGGGCGAGGTGAAAGGAACGGTGGTGGGTTACGGTTTAAGCGACCAGAATGTAAGTAGCGGAAGAACTGCGCTTCAATACAAAACGAAGCAGGGCGATCAAAAGCCATACCTCCTCTATGCCGGGCGCATTGATCCTGCTAAAGGGGTATATATTCTGCTAGATTACTTTACCCGCTACAAGAACGAGCATCCTGAGAGCGCCCTAAAACTAAAGCTCATCGGCCTGGCAAGTCCAGGCTTCAAGATGGAGAAAAGTGCCGGGATTGAGCTTTGTGGCTTCGTTTCCGAAGAGGAAAAGCTCCGGCTCATGGCTGGCGCTTTGGCAGTGGTTCTGCCCAGTCCCTATGAGTCCCTTTCCATTGTGGTTTTGGAGGCCTTTATGATGGGTACTCCGGTAATTGTTAACGGGCATTGCCCGGTGCTGGCTGAGCACGTTGCCCGTTCCGGGGCCGGCTTCGCTTACCGCGACTATTGCGAATTTGTAGAGGCTGTTGAGGCCCTTCGTGGCAATGTAGCTTTGAGGAACGAGCTTGGAGAGAAGGGACGAGCTTATTTTCTGGAAAACTATGAATGGTCGCGCTACAGGGCGAGACTGTTGCAAGCTCTAAACCTGGACGGGAAGACTGGAAGTTAGAAAAATATGGATAGGGTAATCGGCATCGATGCCCGCTATGGCCTGCGGAAGAACCGGCGAGGAATAGGGAACTACATCTACCACCTGCTGTGCGAGTTCTGCTGGATGAGGCCAGCGGGGTTTAAGTTTATTCTTTACGCAGACGGCACAGCAGATCCTGGAGTGGTGGAGGAGTTCCGGCAAGACTCCTTTACTGTCCAAGTGCTTCCTGCTCCAAACCTGGTTTGGTGGGAGCAGGTGGCTCTGCCGCTGGCCGCGCGCCGTGATGAGGTGGACCTGCTGCACTGCACCAGCAACATCGCACCGGTCCTACTCAAGTCCTGCCGCCTTGTCACTACCATCCACGATGTAATCGAATTCCGCCGGCGGGAGTTTGGAGATACCAGACTTACCTTCCGCCACCGTTTAAGCCGCACCTACCGGATGGGTGTTTTGCCCCGGGTGGCACGCTTAAGCGACCTCATTATCACCGATTCGGAATTTTCCCGCCGCGACATTGCGACGGTGCTGAACGTGCAGCCAGAGAAAATAAAAACTATTTACATAGCGACCAGTCGGAGAAAAAGCGGGCGGAACCCGAAGTGGGCAGAACGATTGAAAGAGTTGGGCATAAACGGAGAATACATCTTTGCCCTCGGAGCAGTGGACCGGCGTAAAAACACAGCCCGACTCCTTGAAGCCTACCGCAGACTGCGGGCCGAAACGGGAACGCGAATCCAACTGGTAGTTGCAGGCATTGAGAAGCCAGATATCTTTGCTCCTTTGGCGGGGGAGGGAGTTTGGCTTTTTGGCTTCTTGCCGGACGAAGTGATCGGAGCCTTGTATGAACACGCCCTCTTTTTCGTTTATCCTTCGCTTTACGAGGGGTTTGGCCTGCCAATCCTGGAGGCAATGGCTAGCGGCACGCCGGTGCTTTGTTCGGCAACCACTGCGGTGGGCGAGATAGCCGGTGATGCTGCTCTCAAGTGCAATCCTGCTGATGTGGAAGATATAGCGGCCAAGATGAAAGTGCTCCTCGAAGACGCTGGCCTGAGGAAGCAATTAATCGAGCAAGGTTACCGACGGGCGGAAAAGTTTTCCTGGGAGCGCTGCGCTCGAGAGACGCTTCAAGTTTATCGTGAAGTTCTTGGAGGCTAAGCAAAAGTGCGCGTGGGCATAGACGTCGACATTCTGGGGCTTTCTAACACCTATACCGGCATACCCAACTACATCCGCTACTTAGTTGACGGTCTCACTAAACTTGAACCGAGTGCGCACCGGATCTTTTTGGTTTCGCGCCGGCCGGTATTTGCAAATGAAAGCCTTCCGGGACACTTTTCTCAGGCCGTGGCCCGCTGGCCGTTTAAGCGGGGATGGAACAGCTTGGCCCTTCCCTGCTCGGCTTGGCGCTTAAAACTGGATCTTCTCCACCTTCCGGCTTTCAGTACGCCGATCTTTGCCCCCTGTCCCCTGGTGGTTACCGTCCATGACCTGGCATATCTGGTATACCCTGATTGCTGCCAACAGGAGATAAGAGAATACTTGACCCGGAGAGTACCCTTTGCTCTAAAGAAAGCTTCGGCAGTCATTACTCCCACGGCGTCTGTGAAAAGGGAGATTGTAAAGTACTTCGGCCTTCCCGAAGAGAAAATCTTTCCCGTCTGGCACGGAGTAAGCCCAAAGTGCAAGGTCCTGGCACGGGATGTTGTGGCAAAGATAAGGTCTGAGTTGGCTCTGCCCGAGCCTTTTGTCCTATTCGTGGGTACGGTGGAGCCCAGAAAAAACCTCAGGAGATTGATTGAAGCTTACGGGCGCGCAGTAGCCCAGGGACTGGAGCATTCTCTGGTGATCGCGGGAATGCGTGGCTGGCTCTGCGAAGAGATATACGAACTCCCGCGCAGGCTGGGGCTGGAAAAGAAAGTCATCTTTTTAGGGTACGTGCCGGATGATCTGCTCCACGCGCTTTACAACGCTGCCGACTTGTTCATTTACCCTTCGCTCTACGAAGGCTTCGGTTTGCCGGTTCTGGAGGCCATGGCCTGCGGGACGCCGGTTATTGCTTCCAGGATTCCTTCTCTCTCCGAGGTGGTGGGGGAAGCAGCTATGCTGGTGGAGCCTCTTGATGCCGATGCCATAGCCTCTGCCATGCTTTTCCTGGCAGGAAATCACGAGGCGAGGCGAAGCTTGGCCCAGAAAGGGCTTGAGCGGGCGAGGGAGTTTTCGTGGGAGAAGACGGCACAGGAGACGATAAGGGTTTACGAGGCGGCGCTTGAGTTCGCGAGGCGGAGTGCACTTACATGAAGATCATCTTTCTTACTGCAGAACCTCCTTGGCCGCTCGACCAGGGAGACAAGCTTCGGAACTATCATCTACTTAAGGCGCTGGCGGCAGAGCATGAGGTGACCCTGGTGACCTTCTGCCCGCCGGGGGAAGAAAAGGGCTCCTGGCAGAGGGCGATAGCGCCTCTGTGCCGCGCGGTTTACCCGGTGCCGCTCGGCCAAAGACAGATGCTGCTAAATGTCCTGCGCTTGCCCCACCTGCCGGTGACAATGGCCGCGCGGGCTTCGGCCCGGGTGGTACGGCTGCTCCGGCAGCTCACCCAGGAGCAGGGGTTCGATGTGGCCTACGCCTGCCAGCTTAAAATGGCCGGATATCTCCGGCACTGCGCTTCCTGCAGGCGGGTAGCTGACCTTACGGATGTGGTAAGCCTTCTGCGCCGCCGGATGCTGCGCTTTGCGCCTTCGTGGCCGGCGAAAGTTTTCAACGGAGTGGAGACGCATCGCCTGGCCTTCTGGGAGAGATGGGTGGCGAGGTCAGCCGATTTGGTGCTTCTAGTGTCTCCGGTAGACGCGGCGGAGCTGGCCAGAATAGCTCCAGGGGCGCGCATTGCCGTCCTGCCCAACGGGGTGGATTTAGATTGCTTCCGGCCGCTTCCGGACCCCGGGAGGCCGGTTTTGTTTTTCTGGGGCCACCTGCGCTACCCACCCAACGCCGACGGCATCGTCTGGTTTTGCCAAGAAATCTTTCCTGCAGTACGTGAGGTTTTGCCGGACGCAGAGCTGCTGGTGGTGGGGAAGGAACCTCCTCCAGAGGTTGTGGCTTTGGGAAGTCTGCCCGGCGTGAAAGTGGTGGGATATGTTCCCGACCTGCGTCCATACTTGGCCCAGGCTTCGCTGGTGGTGGTTCCTCTTCGCTTTGGCACCGGCATCCGAAACAAGATCCTGGAGGCTTTTGCCGCAGGCCGGCCCGTGGTTTCGACTCCGCTCGGCTGCGAAGGACTGGAGGTCAGGCCCGGCGTACATCTGGAGGTTGTTGGCGATCCCCGGAGCTTTGCTGAAGCGGTAATTGATCTCTTGCGCAACCCTACCCGGCGGGCCTACCTGGCGGTCAACGCTCGGAAGGTGGTGGAGCAGATTTACAACTGGGAGGCCATCGGACGTAGATTAGGGGTGTTGGTGGAAGAATTGGGCGCTGGGGAGAAGTAGGTTACAGAAAAAAGATGCTCTTTAAAAGGAGTTTCTTTTCTGCCGGAGTATTAGGGATATCTTGGAGAGGATTTCTATAAAAGGGGGGAGCAATACCTGTGCTACCTACCCGCTGGCTTCAAAGGTTGACCTCAATAACCCTAGTGATTTTTATCTTAGGCTTTGTGTTCTATTGCCTTCCTAACGGTTATGCTCAGGCCTGGGCAGGCACGCCTTTGCAGGGGCTTGTGTCGCCAGCGGACGAAGGAGTTTTTACGGGGCCAAGTAATGCACCACCTCATCCGAAACTCTTAGAAAAGCTCAAAAAGGAAAACAGACTGTGGGAACTTGCTCGCGTAGAAAAGGCTATGCGGGAAGCCAAAATAAATGTTCCTTCCCGGGTCAAGCGGGGCGAACCTCCTCATGCCACTTCTGGGCAAGAAAGTCCTTTGGCGCTGGCCCCAGTAATTGCGCAGGCAAAAGTGCTGGCAGTCTTGGTCGATTTTAGCGATAAGCCTGGTGGCACGCCTAAAACCTATTTTGAAGACCTTTTGTTCGGGAGCCATCAGGGTACATTGCGGGATTACTACTTGGCCAATTCGTATGGCCAGTTTCGCCTGGAGGGTCGAGTGATTGGCGGCGGCGACCTTGGCTTGCCTGGGGTTTATATTCGGTTGCCTCAGCCAATCACCTATTATGCAAATAATAGCTATGGAATGGGTGCATATCCTCAGAACTCCCAAGGTCTGGTACGCGATGTGGTCAATATACTGAACAGCCGGGGATTTGACTGGTCGCCCTACCGTAGTCCTGACGGGAGAATACCCTATCTGATTATCATCCACGCTGGTCCGGGTGCGGAGATTACTGGTAACCCCAATGATCTTTGGTCGCATAAATGGGGATTAGGGCCTTATGCAGTAACTGTAAACACCTCTCAGGGACCGGCGACAATAAATGAATATATCATTGTACCAGAATTGGGAATACCAGATCCGAACTCTAGTAGTGGGTACGCGCCGACAACTGTGGGCGTGGTAGCTCACGAATTCGGTCATATTCTTGGCTTACCCGACCTTTATGATACCTCTTATAAAACTCAGGGTGTAGGTGCTTGGTCTCTGATGGATTTTGGCAGCTGGTTAGGTCCCCTTAAGAACGGATATTTCGATGGCTCGTGTCCGGCAGAACTTGACGCTTTTTCGAAGGTATTTCTTGGATGGGTGAATCCTAATGTCCCAAAGACAGGCATTTTGGACTTTAACTTTCCTCCAATAGAGCAAGCACCAGTGGTAACGAAACTTTTGCCCAGAGGTCAAGAAGCGGACGATTACTTCTTGGTAGAAAATCGGCAAAAGATCAGTTACGGTACTTACCTACCGGGCTCAGGACTTTTAGTCTGGCACGTGGATGGCAGTATTATGAGACCGGACAGCACATATTGGCAGCGGAATGTGGTAAACAGCGACCTTCCACCCCACCATGGTCTCGTTCTCATAGAGGCCGACGGTCAGTTTAACTTGCTAAAGTCGCCCAGCGACCCTGCTGCAAACCTTGGGGATGCCAGCGATCCTTTCCCTGGTTCTTTAAATAAAACGGAGTTTGGGCCATTCACAATGCCCTCCAGCGCTCGATTTGACGGTTCACCTTCCAACGTGGCCCTTAGCAATATCGCCGGCTCCAGCACGGGCATCGTGGCCGATGTCGCGGTTCGCAGCCATGATATTATCTGGATATCCGATGGAACTCCCCAGAAAGCAACTGCTGGCAAAGCTTACACGGTGTCGGTAACGATAGCTAATGCGGGTAGTTATAAATGGATTGCGGGTGGAGGTAATCCTTTCCGGCTGAGCTATCACGTAGTAGACTCTAAAGGTAACACCGTTGTTTGGGACGGCCTTCGCACTTCCCTTCCCGGAGATATATCTCCTGGTCAGCAGATAACCATTGCGGCGCAATTCCAGGCACCTATCCAGCCCGGGAACTATTTGCTGCAGTGGGATATGGTTCAGGAAGGCGTAACATGGTTCAGCAGTAGCGGCGCACCTACGAGAAATGTAGGAATATTCGTCCCAGAGTACGACCTAAGCTGGGGCCCTGACTCAACGCCTACCGAAATAGGGACTGAAACTATAATCGCGGTTCCCCTAACCATTACTAACACAGGCGGAATAACCTGGATGTCCAGGGGGAGCAACCCGGTAAGAGTGAGTTATCACTGGCTCGACTCGCAGGGGAGACCGGTGGTCTGGGATGGGTTAAGGACTGAGTTACCCCGGGACGTTGCTCCTGACGAGACGGTCAACGTAAACGCTTTACTTAAAACTCCCAGCCAACCTGGGACCTACGTCCTGCGCTGGGACCTGGTTCGTGAGGGTGTGACGTGGTTCAGCTGGGCGGGAGCAGCGCCAAGAGATGTTAGTGTAACAGTGAAAAGATCGTATGACTTGAGTTGGGGTACTGCGAGTGTGCCGGAAGTTATGGCTACCGGTAAATTGTATACGGTCAATATAAAGGTAGTAAATACTGGTGCCCAGACATGGGTAGCCGGAGGGAGCAACCCCTTTAGGTTGAGCTACCACTGGGTGGATGCAGCAGGGAACACCATCATCTTTGACGGGCTTCGCACTAACTTACCGACTGATGTTGCTCCAGGTCAGGAGATAAGCTTAACCGCAACGGTGCAGGCTCCCAGTAAGATAGGGAAGTACGTTCTTAAGTGGGATATGGTTCATGAAGGAGTAACCTGGTTTAGTAGTAAAGGTGTACCAACCAAAGACGCAGCGGTTACGGTGACCGATGATCTTGTCAAGTGGGGTACAGTGACGGTGCCTCAGAGAGCGGCTACTGGTGCTCAGTATCAAGCAACTGTAACCCTGGTTAATGATGGTTCGCTTGTTTGGCCGAAGGGTGGATCCAATCCGGTGAGGCTTTCTTATCACTGGCGCGATGCTTCGAGCAACCGAGTTGTAATCTGGGATGGTCTGCGCACGAAGCTACCCAAAGATGTTTTGCCAGGTGAACAAATAACCCTTACGGCTTTGCTAAAAACTCCTAGCTCCCCAGGAAGCTATTTCCTGGAGTGGGATCTGGTTCGTGAGGGGGTTACCTGGTTCAGCTGGAAGGGGTCTCCTGTGCTATCTGTTCCTGTAGAGATTCTACAGCCTTATGGAGTGCGCTGGATATCGGAGGATACTCCGGTCAAAATGACGGCGAAGAACTTATACCAGGTGACTGTTACGGTTTCAAACGAAGGAGGGGTTACGTGGGCAGCAGGAGGAGATAATCCCGTTCAATTGAGTTACCATTGGAAGGATGCTGGTGGCCGGGTTGTAACATGGGATGGCCTTCGTACTGCACTTCCTTCCGATGTCGCGCCCGGTCAGCAAGTTACTCTTCTGGCGACAGTAAAGGCGCCGGAAAGTGCTGGAAATTACAGGCTTGTTTGGGATATGGTCCATGAAGGCGTAACGTGGTTTGGCTGGCAGGGGGCTGCGGTTAAGGAAGTAGCAGTTTCTGTTCCAATGTATGAAGTTGAGTGGAAATCGCACAATACTCCTACTAGTGCAGTTGCGGGATATGTTTACCAGGTTAATCTAACTATAGCTAACACGGGAGGTTTTGCCTGGCCTGCATTGGGCGAAAAACCTGTAAAATTAAGCTATCACTGGCTTAACAGCTCGGGCAACGTCGTTGTTTGGGATGGATTGCGCACCGAGATACCTGCGGATGTTGCTCCAGGGCAAGAAGTAACTTTGTCGGCTCAGGTTAAAATGCCCGATAAGCCTGGCACGTACATTCTTAGGTGGGATCTAGTTCAGGAGGGAGTTACTTGGTTTTCTTGGAAAGGAGTTAAAACATTAGATGTTAGTGTTAACGTCATTGGCTGAAGTACGGGGCAATGTTTGTATAGCCTCATTAAAGTCTGCGTTATTGCCGGGGTGCACGGTATTAAACTATGGCTTAATCCTCGTTGAAGGGTGCTCCTGGAAAATTTGCAAAGACTGTTAATTGCTTACACTGTTCAAAAGATCTATGGAAGGAGATAAGTTGAAAGGATTAAGTTGAAAGGATTAAGTTGAAAGGATTTTGAGTACATAGGGGGCGAAGTATTTAATGAGGATTACACACTCGAAGTTAATCTTAGCACTGAGGCTGCGGTAGATCAGGACAAAGTACGTATCCGGCTCCCCGGAGGTTCAAGGTGAGCACCACCCAAACCATTGCCCGGGCTACAGCGGTGATTGCCGGGTTTACCCTGCTTTCCAAGGTGCTGGGCTTTGTGCGGGAAATGGCCCTGGCCTGGGTTTTCGGGGCCAGCGCGGCCACCGATGCCTACCTGGTGGCGTACACCGTACCCAACGTGGTTTTTGCCATCCTGGGCGGGGCGCTGACCGTGATGGTCGTGCCTCTCTTTGCCTCCTACGCTGCGGCGGGCAAAAAAGAGGAGGCCTGGCGGCTTTTTGCCGTTTTCTCCACTTTGCTGAGCGCGATCCTGCTGGCGGTGGTGCTGGTGGGATTGCCCTTAGCGCGGCAAATCGTGTGGCTGGTGGCCCCTGGTCTGCCGGAAGGAACGGCCCGGCTGGCGGCATCCATGCTGGCGGTCATGCTACCGGGGGTGCTGTTTTTAACCCCAGGAAGTCTTTATTCCGGGCTCTTAGTAATTGCTTTTACCCTGGCCGGCCTGAAGTATGGTATTGTGGCCGTAGGGACCCTATTGGGGAACACATATTGCCTTAGCTCCAAGCTACTTGTTGAAAAACGGTGGGGTATGGTGTAGACTAAAGCCAGAACCGGCAGAGGGTTGAGGTTTGGCATGGCGCGGGAGTTTGACCTGGTTATTAAAGCACTGGCGGAGCGGTATCCGGCCCACTTCGTGCAACTGGTGCGCGGGGTGCCGGTGGAAAAGGTTGAGCGTGTAGAGAAAGAAGCAGTGGCCGTGGAACGGGAATCGGATATACTGTTTAAAGTTACGGAAAATGGCTATGAGTATTTGATGCTCCTTGAGGTACAGGCCAGAGTCGACCGGGAAATGCCCCGGCGGTTGCTGGAGTACACGGCGATGCAGCACCGGGAGTTCAAAAAGCCGGTCTACCCGGTGTTGCTTAACCTTACGGGCCGGTTTCAGGAGGAGAGGTACTCTTTTGACTGCCTGGATCTTACTGTGGTAACGTTTAACTTTCGAACGATCAACCTGGCAGAGCTGCCTGGGGCACAATTGTTGCATCATGCTCCGGTGGGGGTTATACCGCTGGTGCCGTTAATGCAGCATGAAATTTCTCCCGAGGAGATACTAGCCCGTTGCGTAAAACGGATTGCGGAAGCTCCAGTTGAATGGCAGGCGGACTTGTATCTTGGGCTGCCGGTATTTTCGTCGCTCAAGTTTACCAGGGAAGTGATTTTGAAAGTGATTGAGGTGAGCAAGATGGAGACTTCCCCGCTGTTTGACGGTATTCGGGAAAAGTGGATTAATCAGGGGGTACAGCAAGGTATACAGCAAGGTATACAGCAAGGAATTCAGCAAGGTATACAGCAAGGAATACAGCAGGGGCTGCAGGATGCCATAATAGATGTTCTGGAGGAGAATATAGGCCGTTGCCCGAAAGGCCTAGTGGAAGAGTTGCGCGCCATAAGGGGTATTGAGACGTTAAAAGTGCTGCACCGCAGGGCGGTAAAAGCGAAAACGCTTGATGAATTTATGCAGGCCCTTAACGAGGTGGTGCGGAAGAGCAATTGAGCGAGCACGGGAAGCGGGCGGAACCGGCAGGCATAGAGCTGCCGGCGTTTTCTTTTGCGCGCTGGTAAAGATCGGCCAGGGGGTGGCACCGGCGGCATCCGGAGGGGTACGGGGATGATTGACCTGCACGTGCACATTTTAAAACGGCGCGGAGTTGGTTTTTTGCTTCTTTACACCCGTGGCAAAAAGGGTTATCCTTGAGGTAAAGGGTAAGGTTAATGCTTAGGTAGACTTAGAGGTGGAGCTCATGGAAAGGGTTGTGGGGATGGAACAATTGAGGCTAAGGCTGGGGGAATACGTGGACCGGGCTGAAAAGGGCGAGGTCATGATTATTTCCTCGCGTTCGAAACCCAGGGGTGTTCTTATAGGCTACCATTACTTTGAGGAACTAAAGAAGCTTGCCGAAAAGGCCAAACAATGGGAACTTAAGGCCATATTGGACGAGATGCGTCAGCGGGGTGAAAACGCGGGTCTCACTGAAGAGCACGTTTTAGCTGAGGTAGAGGAAGTGCGCAGGTGCGGGCGGTAGTAGATACCAGCGTTTTGGTTTCCGGGATGCTCAGCAGAAGAAGCTACCCTGCCAGGGTGCTTGATGCCTGGATTCTCAAGAGGTTTGAGCCTGTGGTAAGCCCTGAGCTGGTGAAAGAGTATATCAATGTCCCGACAAGAGCCAAATTTGCTGTTCTTGGCCCGGTAGAAAAGCGGCTACAAGTACTTGAAAGTCTTCTTTCATTACCCTGGGTAGTAATGGTGCACCCGGAGGAAAAGATAACAGCAGTAACCGAAGACCTTCAGGATAATGTGGTTTTAGAGTGCGCGGTATGCGGTAGGGCTTCCTGGGTGGTTACGGGCGATAAGCACCTGTTAGGCCTGAAGTCCTTTGAGGGCATCGCTATTGTAACCGCGGAGCAATTTGCCAAAGGAGTTCTGGATTTATGATCATTGACCTGGCCGCCGCGCACGTTCTGGCGTTAAACCATCGTCCGTATGGCCTGGAGTGCACCGGCGGCATGGAGCCAGCCTGCTGCTACGGGCTGCGCTGCGCCGTTACTAGGGTCTGCTTAAAAGTCTCAGGCCTTTTGAATTCTAGAGTGGTTGGTGAGGAAACGTGCGAGAAAAGAATGTTTTCGTGGTCATCCTGGCTGGTGGCTCCGGTGAACGGTTCTGGCCTCTTTCCCGCAAAGCAAGGCCCAAGCAGTTCCTGGCGCTGGTGGGAAACCGCACCATGCTGCAGCACACCGTGGACAGGCTTGCCGGTTTGGTGGATTCGCAGCGTACCTTTATCATCACCGGGCGGGCTTACCTGGAGCTGACCAAATCCCAGGTACCCCAGGTCCCGGAGGAAAACATCATTGCCGAGCCCGTGAGCCGCAACACCGCCGCTGCCGTGGGCCTGGCGGCAGAGCTTTTGACCCGGCAATGCCCCGGCGACGTGATGGTGGTCCTGCCGGCCGACCACTACATAGCCGACGTGGCCCGCTTTCAGGCGGTTCTCCGGGCGGCCATTGCCGCCGCGCGGGACGGGCAGTGGGCGGTTACCATCGGCATCACCCCCACCCGACCGGAAACCGGCTACGGCTACATCCGCCGGGGCGAGCTGCACAACGTTTTTATGGGCGTCCCCGCCTACCGCGCCCTGCGTTTCACCGAAAAGCCGAACCTAAAGCAAGCCCGGGAGTTTTTAGCTACCGGAGAGTACCTCTGGAACAGCGGCATGTTTATCTGGCGCATTGACCTAATTAGGCAACTGATTGCCCAGTTTCTACCTGAGCTTCACGAGGGTTTGCGTCAGCTGGCCGGAGTTCATGATGGCCAGCTGCCGGCTGCCATGGAGGCCGTCTACCCCCAGTTGCCCGACATTTCCGTAGACTACGGCATCATGGAGCGGGCAGCCAATGTTTTGGTCCTGCCCGGGGATTTTGGCTGGGACGACGTGGGCTCCTGGCCGGCTCTGGAAGGCTACCGGGAAAACGACGGCCGGGGCAACGTCCTGGAAGGCCGCGGCGTGCTCATGGATACGAGGAACACGCTGGTTTACGCCCCCCACAAGGTGGTGGCCACCCTGGGGGTGGAGAACCTCATCATTGCCGATGCCGGGGACAGCCTGCTGGTCTGCCACAAGGAGCGCGCCCAGGAAATCAAACGGCTCCTGGCGGAACTTCGCGCCGCCGGGTTCAGCGAGGTGTTATGATAGCCTATGCTTGACGTCAATCCCTACATCTTCCGCCAGTACGATATCAGGGGCGTTGCCGAGCGGGACCTGACGCCAGAAGTGGTGGAAGCGCTGGGGCGGGCTTTCGGTACCATGGTGCGGGAACGAGGCGCAAAAGAGGTCCTGGTGGGGCGGGACAACCGCACAAGCTCTCTGCGCTTGCGGGATGACCTGGTGCGCGGCCTGGTGGCAGCCGGCTGCCGGGTCCTGGACCTGGGCTTGGTGGTTACTCCCATCCTTTACTTTGCTCGCGAGCACTGGGGCATTGACGGGGGCGTAATGATTACGGGCAGCCACAACCCGCCGGAGGAAAACGGCTTTAAGCTGGCCCTGGGGGCGGGAACCATTCACGGGGAAGAGATACAGCGCTTGCGGCGGCTCATGGAAGGGGGGTCTTTTGCACTGGGTCGCGGGTCCGTGGAGGAAGCGGACGCGGTGAGCCCTTACCTGAAAATGCTCAAGGAAAAAATACGCCTGGGACCCCGTCCTTTAAAGGTAGCCGTTGACTGCGGCAACGGCACGGCCGGGATCTTTGCCCCCCGCATCCTGGAGGGATGGGGATGCCGGGTAATACCCCTGTACTGCGAGCCCGACGGCACTTTTCCCCACCACCAGCCCGACCCGGTGAAAACGGCTAACCTGCAGGACCTGCGCCGCATTGTGCTGGAGGAAGGCTGCGACCTGGGGGTAGGCTACGACGGGGACGCCGACCGCCTGGGGGTGGTGGACGAAAAGGGGGAAGTGGTCTGGGGGGACCGGCTAATGTGCCTTTTCTGGCGGGAGATCCTGCCCAGGCACCCGGGGGCCCCGGCCATTGTGGAGGTTAAGTGCTCCCAGGCCCTGGTGGAGGAAATCAGGCGCCTGGGGGGCAGGCCCGTTTTTTACAAAACCGGCCATTCGCTCATCAAAGCCAAGATGAGGGAGCTGGGGGCGGTCTTTACCGGCGAAATGTCCGGGCACATGTTTTTTGCCGACGAGTATTACGGCTTTGATGATGCCTTTTACGCTACCGGGAGGCTCCTGCGCATTTTGTCCCGCGCGGAGCTAACGCTGTCAGAGCTCATGGCGGACATACCGCGGTACTACTCCACTGCCGAAACCCGCATCCCCTGCCCCGATGAAGTCAAGTTTTCCGTGGTGGCAAGGTTGGTGGAGGCTTTTAAAGAGGAGTATGAAGTGGTGGACGTGGACGGCGCCCGGGTGCTCTTTGCGGAAGGCTGGGGGCTGGTGCGGGCCTCCAACACCCAGCCCGTGCTGGTGGCCCGCTGCGAAGGGAAAACGTCGGAGGCGTTAGCGCATATTTGCGAGGTGATGCGCGAGTACCTGGTGCGCGTAGGAGGGGTGGAGGATTTCTCCTGGGAGTTTTAGGGAAAAGGAGCCGAAAGGCACCTTGAGCAAAATCCTCTTCCTCGCCACCGTTTACACCCACCTGGCCGCCTTTCACATTCCTTTCATGCGGCTTTTGCGGGATAAGGGGTACGAGATACACGCGGCAGCCTCTCCCGCTGAGGGAGGAAAAGAAGAAATAGAAGCTGCCGGCGTGAAATGCTGGGACGTCCCTTTTGCCCGCTCGCCGTACAGCCTGCAAAATTTCAGGGCCGCATGGGCATTGAAGCGCCTGCTTGAAAGCCACCGCTTTGCCCTCATCCACGTGCACACGCCGGTGGCGGCTTTCTGGGGGAGGTGGCTTGCCAAAGCCACAGGGCAAGGGCCGGTCCTCTACACCGCCCACGGCTTTCATTTTTATAAAGGCGCCCCTTTGCGCAACTGGTTGATTTACTACACGGCTGAAAAACTGGCTTCCCCTTGGACGGACGGGCTCATCGTCATAAACGAGGAAGATTTTGACAATGCCCGCCGGCTCGGCTTTGCGCCGGAAAGGAACCTTTTTTACGTGCACGGAGTGGGGGTAGACCTGAAGCAGTACTCGCCCCTTGAAGCGGCGGAGGAATGCTTACGGGAAAGCCTCGGCCTTTCGAGTGCCGACGTAGTGGTCACGTGCGTGGCGGAAATGATCCCGCGTAAGAACCATTTAATGCTTCTTAATGCATGGGAAAATCTTGCGGTTAGGTGTCCGGAGTGCTGCCTCCTTTTGGTGGGGGCGGGCAAGCTCCTGCCGGCCCTGAAAAAGGAGGTGGAGAGAAAGAAAATACCCCGCGTGCATTTCCTCGGCTACCGCCGCGATGTACCCCGGATCCTTACGGAAAGTGACATTGTGGTTCTCACCTCAAAGCATGAAGGCCTACCGCGGGCCATCATGGAGGCCATGGCCGCAGGCAAGCCGGTGGTGGCGAGCAATGTGAGGGGAAACCGTGACCTGGTGGAACACGGTAGGACTGGCTTCCTGGTGGGGCTGGGGGATGTAGAGGGGCTGGCTGGGTATCTTGAGGTGCTGGCACGAGATGAGAGCTTGCGCTTAAGCCTTGGAGCCGCAGGCCGGGAGAAGATAAAAGAATACTCCCTGGACAAAGTCCTCGCGGAGATGGAGGCCATCTACAACCGGTACCTCTCCTAGGAATATCACCTTCTGCTTTCCTATACTTGCATTGATTTTACGTATTGTTTTGCGTATAATACCCCTAAGGGAGGTGCAGTTCATGCTGCAATTCGACCTCGATAGCCTGGTAAGCGCAACCGCGCTGTCCAGGTCGCCGGGGAAATACCTGGCCAAGTGCAAGGAGAAGCCCCTTTTGATACTTAAAAACAATGAAGTGGAAGGGGTGCTGCTGAGCACAGAGGCTTACAGAGAACTGTTGGAAGCTTATGAGCTTGTGCAGGATATGAGGCTTGCCCGCGAGATCTTCGAGCAGCCCACCGACAACCCTGAAGGTAAAGACGTGTTTGAGACTATGCGGGAAATCGATGAGCAGAAGGATGTATAGCGTTAAGCCGAAGAACGCTAACCGCTTCCGTCATGACTACGCAAGGCTCTCTCCCAAGGAACGTGAGAAGGTCCAATGTGCCTTAGAGCACTTGGCTGAAAACCCCCGACCCCCGGGATGCATTTGTCTGGAAAAGAACTATTACCGATTGCGCGTCGGAGATCTGCGCATCCTCTACCAAACATTTGACGCTGAAAAACTAATTCTTGTAGGTGCGGTTAGCAGGCGTAGCGAAAGGACTTACAAGGATTGGAAGCAATATTTAAAATAAAGAGGCTTTATTTTTGCCTGGGGGAGGTTTATTAGGTTGCGCGTGTTGGTAACCGGCGGGGCCGGATTTATTGGCTCCCATGTGGTGGACGCTTTAATAGCGCAGGGGCACGAGGTGGTGGTAGTTGATGACTTAAGCAGCGGCAAGGAAGAAAACCTCAGTCCTGCCTGCCGGTTTTACCGGCTGGACATCTGCTCGCCGGATCTGGAAAGGATTTTCCGGGAAGAAAAAATAGAGTTTGTGAACCATCATGCCGCCCAGATTGACGTGCGCCGCTCTGTGGCCAGCCCGGAGGAAGATGCTCGGGTGAACATCCAGGGGCTGCTAAACCTCCTCGCAAACTGCCTGCGCTTTGGCGTGAGAGGGGTTGTATTTGCTTCCTCCGGCGGAGTGGTGTACGGCGAGCCGGACGAGCTTCCGGTGAAAGAAACCCACCCCAAAGGGCCGCTTTCGCCCTACGGGGTGAGCAAGCTGGCCGCGGAGTACTACCTTTTTTATTTTGCCCGCGTGCACGGCCTGCCCTATGTCGCCCTGCGCTACGGCAACGTGTACGGGCCCCGGCAGGACCCCCACGGTGAGGCCGGGGTGGTGGCCATCTTTGGGCGAAAAATGCTCAGGGGGGAGACCCCCACCATCTACGGCAACGGGGAGCAGCTGCGGGATTACGTTTATATAGAGGATGTGGTGCGTGCCAATATCTTGGCCACGGAAAAGCTGCTGAATAAGGCGGGTCTCGCTTTTGCCGGGAGCATCGACGATTTTGCCTACAACATCGGCACGGGCCGGGGCACATCGGTGAATGAGCTTTTCCAGTTGCTGAAAAGGGCTACCGGCTACGAAGGCGCGGCGGTGCATAGGCCGGAGCGGGCGGGTGAGCTGCGGAGGATTTATCTAGATGCAGAAAAGGCGGCGCGGGAGTTGGGCTGGCAGCCGCAGGTGGGCCTGGAGGAAGGCCTTTTGCGCACCGTGGAGTATCTGAGGGAAGGTGCGGTGGAAGGCAGGAAAATCTAACTTTTATGTCGAAGAAAGCCAGCCAGGAGGACCCGGTTAAGGCGGAGTGGGAACGCAGTGCGCTGGACAAAGGTGGGCAAGGTACTGGGTGATCTCGCCTGCATCCACGCCGGTTACCTGGTGGCATTCCTGATCCGTTTCGGCGGCAGGCTGCCGGCGGAGAACTGGCAGGCTTATCTGAAGGCAGCGCCCTGGCTAACGATTATCGCGCTTTTGCTCCTCCAGGCATACGACCTCTTTTCTGGCCGGCGCAGGCGGTGGGCGGAAATATTTTCTTCCCTGGTTTGCGTTGTCGGGCTTCTTTTGCTGGCGGGTCTCTCCCTTTCCTACCTGCTGCAAACCTACGCCTTCCCCCGCTCCACCTTTTTCCTGGCGGCCGCAGCACAGCTAGTTTTTCTTGCCGCCTGGCGCCGTTTAGCGTGGGCGTGGTCTCTATATGTGCAGGGGCCCCTAACCCTGCTGGTTGTGGGCCCTCTTGAGGAGGCCACAGAGCGCACCCGGCAGCTGGAGGCCCACGGGTCCGCGCTCTTCCGGGTGGTGGGTATTCTAGGTGAGGGCTCATACGGAGAACTGCCGGAAACGCTGGAAAGGCTAAACCCCAAGGGCATCATTTTCTGTTCCTCCATACCGCGGGAAAAAAGAAACCGCATGATGGCGGAGGCCATGGGCAGGGGTATTTCCGTTTTTTTAATCCCCGGGGTAGATGATATTTTTTTGGCCTTTTCCTCCGCGGAGCAGCTAAACGGTATTCCCGTGTTCCGCATTTCTTCCTTTCAGGAGGTACCGGTGGGCGGTTGGAAGAGGCTTTTAGACATCGCCCTGGCCCTTTTGCTCCTCGTGCCGGCCCTGCCCGTTTTGCTCCTGGCTGCCCTGGCCATCAAGCTGGAGTCTCCTCGCGACCCGGTGTTCTACCTTCAGGAGAGGGTAGGGCAGGGAGGGAAAATATTCCGTCTTGTAAAGCTGCGCACCATGGTACCTGATGCGGAAAAGGACACGGGGCCGGTCCTGGCCTCGACTGATGACCCCCGCCTGACCAGGGTAGGCCGCATCCTGCGGGCCACGCGCCTCGACGAGCTGCCCCAGCTGTGGAACGTGCTTAAGGGGGACATGAGCTTTGTAGGGCCCCGCCCGGAGAGGCCCTTCTTCGTGGAGAAGCTGGAGAAAGAAATACCGGGGTATGGCCTTCGCCACTCCCTGCCGGTGGGCATTACGGGCCTGGCGCAGGTGGAGGGGAGCTACAGCACGCCGCCGGAAGACAAGCTCAGGTACGACCTCATGTACGGCAAGACCGCCTCGCCCCTGGTGGACCTGCGCATCATTTTGCGCACGCTGAGCGTCCTCATGCTGCGGGACAAGGCCAGCTGACGGCCCGGCGACGGCTAGTACGCGCGCATTACCGCCTCCCCTTCACTAGGATAAAGCAGGCAAAACGCGACCTTGAAACTGTCCGAAAGATGGCCCGGGAGGCCCTTTACAAAAACTCGCCAGAATGCCCCCGATTTTCAACCGGGGGATGAATGGCGGCTTGGTTTTTCTCTCCGGCCGTGCTATAATTTAAGCAGGCCGGAGGAGATGTTGAATGCAGACGGTAACCCTCAAAATAAAGCT
>NZ_AUBR01000032.1 GCF_000429345.1 Desulfovirgula thermocuniculi DSM 16036
GCGGCCGGTTCCTTGGTACAAAGGAAACATTTTCCTTATTGGCTCGACATCGATAGAAAGGAGGGCCGAAAAAAAGTGCTGGTGACTGCAGCCGGAGTGAACAAAAACCTCGAAGGGAAAAAGCGTTGGCTGTTGAATATACACCATGTAAGGGCTTCCTCCTCCCTTTGTGGTTTTTTGGGGTTTTTCGATTAAATTCGACACAAAGAGGAGGAAGTCCTTTCTTCTTTTAAGTAAATGTGTTACAAAAAGCAGGTTAAGGAAGTGGGTAAAGCTTACCCCTTAGGTCCTAAAATCTTTCGGGTTCAAGAGCTCTAAGTTTTGCATTTTGCTCTCGTCCAGTGTTCTTTTTAATTCCTTCAGAGCTTCACCGTATCCTGCCCAGTCCTCATTTTTCAGGTGCTCCAGAGCCCGGTCGTAAAGTTTTACGGCTTCCTGCGCCAGCCGTGCGGGGGAGCGGCTGGCAGCGCCCCCCGCCGGAGGAAACGCCTCCCCGCCCTTTGCGGGCCCGAAAATGCTCTGCAGGGCCTCCCGCAAGGTCGGCTCCATCACCACTCGGTCGCCGTGGGCCACAATGACGCGCCTCAGCTCGGGAAGCCTGCTCTGCTCGGCCTGCAGGTAAAGGGGCTCCACGTAAAGCAGGGAATCTTTTACCGGGATGACCAGCAGGTTGCCGCGGAAGACACGTGACCCGCGCTGGTCCCAGAGGGTGAGTTGCTGGGAGATGGTGGTATCCTGGTTGATGCGGGCTTCAATTTGCATGGGGCCGTAAACAAGCTCCTGCTTGGGGAACTCATAGACCAGGAGTTGCCCGTAATGCTCCTCATCTGACCGGGCGGCCAGCCAGGCAACCATGTTCTTCTTGTTCTGGGGGATATAGGGAAGAATCAGTACGTATGCGGGGCGGTATTCCCCCGGCAGCCTGGTAATGGTGTAGTAGGCCTCCATGGGCTGCTCTTTAAATTCTACGATTTCCGTGGGTCTTTCCCATTTGTCCTCTTTGTTGTAGAAGACGCGGTAATCCTCCATGTGGTACAGGGCGTACTTTTGGGCCTGAATCATGAAGAGATCTTCCGGGTAGCGGATGTGCTTGCGGAGTTCGGCGGGCATCTCGGCGAGGGGCCGGAAGAGCCCCGGGAAAATCTTGTCATATGCTTTTATAAGCGGGTCTTCCTCATCGGCCAGGTAAAAGGCCACGCTTCCGTCGTAGGCGTTAACGGTTACCTTTACGGCGTTGCGGATGTAATTAAGCTGCTTCTTGTACGGCTCCGCATAGGGAAACATGCCGGTGGTGGTGTAAGCATCCCACATCCAGAACAGCTCGCCGTTGGCCAGGACAATGTAAGGGTCGCCGTCGTAGAGGAGGAAGGGCGCGATCCTGGGCACGCGCTCGCGGATGTTGCGGTAGAGAAGAATCTGGCTCTGGGCGGTGATGTCGCGGTTAAGCAGGATATGGTAGTCCCTCAGGGAAAGGGCAAAAAGGAAGCGCCGCCACAGGGAGCCGATTTTTACCCCCCTGTTCCCCTGGTAGGTACACCACGCGTTTTCGTCCCCCTTGGGGTAGTCAAACTCCGGTCCCCTGGTGTTGACGATGACGTAGCTGTTGGTTGCCTCCCCGAAATATATTTCCGGACGCGTTATATTTAGCTCCGGGTAAGGAGAAGAGGGCGGGATATCTTTAATGAAAAAGTTAGGCAAGCCTTCTCCTGTTACCTCGTTCACCGGGCTCATGACGATGCCGTGGCCGTGAGTGTATTTTAAGTGCCTGTTAACCCAGGTTTGAGCCTGGGGGGGCAGCTGGTCCTGGTTCAATTCCCTGGCGGCCAGCATAACCTGGCGGTACTGCCCGCCTACCAGGTAACGGTCGACGTCCACCTCTTTGAGTTCATAATAAAGCCTCATTTCCTGCAGCTGGCTGTATGTTTGCTGCAGCGGGCGGTAATCCCACAGGCGTATATTCCTGATCGTGTCCTCGTTTTCCTGGATATCCTGGGCCGTTAGGCGCCTCCCGGCGGGGAAAAACCTCTTTTCTATTTTGTGCAGGTTGTATGCCTGGCGGGTGAACCTGATGGCGTTTTCGATATAAGGCTTTTCCATCTCCATTTCGTTGGGGGCTACCAGAAGCTTTTGCACCAGCAGCGGGTAAGCCAGACCTGCGGCGAGGACGCAAGCGAGGAATAAACCAGCAACATGCGGGAGGTATTTTTCTTTTTGCATCATCATGCCTGCGGCCATCCATATCCCGCAGACCAGGGCGGCTACCGCCAGGAAACGATAAGCCCAAAGCCTGGCGTGTATGTCGGTATATCCCGGGCCGTAGAAAACGCCGTGCCCTGCAAAAAGCAGGGTAAACTGCTTGAGGTAGAAGCCACCGGCCAGGAGGGTAAAAATTAAAGCTACGAGAAGGGCAACGTGAAGGCGGGGCAGCGGTGCACGCAAGAGAGCCCTCCACCCGCCGGAGTCCCTCCCTCCCCCGAGGAAGTAACCCGTGCATGTAAGGGCGAGATTGGTTACCGCCACCAGGAGGAAAAGGCGGTGAAAGAGGAGGTAGAGGGGGAGCTGGAAAACGTAGAAGCCCACATCCCGCTGAAAGATGGGGTCCGGGAGGTTGAAAGGCACCCTGTGCCGGAACAGCTGCCAGGTGAGCCAGCTTTGTGCCAGGATGTACGCGCTTACGAGGGCCAGGATAAGGCCGGCTGCCCCTACCAGCAGCAGGGCCGCTTTTGGCGCAGGGGCGAGCTTTGGCTGCTCAAGCTCTCCCGGAGATACCTGCGGGAACGCCGCCCACCTTCTTATAGGCAGCAGGTTAGCGAGGGTAAAGAAGAAAACAGCCGAAAATCCGGCGAGAAACAGTACCCACTTGGAAAGCAGGGCCGTAAGCAGGACTTTCTCGTAGCCCAAGACCTTGAACCACAGCCAGCTGGTATAAAGGCTTGCCCCTTTCCACAGGAGGATAAAAAAGAAAAGGGACAAGAGAACAATTCGCCGACGGCTTTTGCTACCCCGCAATGGTTGTCCCCCTCAAAGCTACATTGGCTTGGGATTTTTCTGGGCTTCATCGGCCTCGCGGCGCAGTTTTGCCTCGCATATCTGGCAAAACAAAATCTTTTTTTGCCTCGCTTTTTCCTCCTCATAGTCGTAATAGTCGTCGTCTTCCGGAGGGGAAAACTCTTCTATCTCTATCAGGCGGCCACATACAATGCATCTTCCGGTAGCCAAGGTTTCCATCTCCCGCAAGCGAGGTTTTGCTCTTCATTTTAGTTCGCTAACCGCCGGGTACTTTCCTCCTGTTTAAAAGTACCTTTTGAGCTCCGCGGCCATTTCTTCGGGAGAATATATGGTCCAGAATTCATCTTGCAGTACCTGGAGGTGGCTGTGGTCGCTCCCCACCACGGGGTAAATGGTGTACCTGCCCACAATCCTGAAGTGGCACCAAAAGCCCGCATCCTCTTTCCTGGCAAAGTAAAAGGCCGCATTAAAGCTGGCAATATTGTTTTCCTCGTAATAGCGCAGGACCTTCTGCAGCCCTTCCGCAAGCTCTTCCAGGTCTTTGTCCTCGACATCCTCGGGAGTGCACTTTTGGGGAAAGATGGCCGTCACGTCGGCCAGACCCCGCGGGGCAAAGGAAGCCAGCCAGTGAGAGCCTCCCACCTGTCCCAAGTAGCGCTCTCCCCTTTCACGCTCCGTTTCCAGGAGATCTTCCCAGATGCAGCGCCCCTTTTCGGCCAGGTAGGTGCGGCTGCTGCAGATCATCTCCTCAGTGTAGGCACCCGCCAGGGGGCCGCAGAGAACCTGCAAGTGGGGGTGGATCAGGGACCCACCGGCGTAGGGCATGTAGTTCCACCCTATAGAGCCGTAAAGAGCTTGCCGGGGATCGTGGGAGCGGGCCAGCTTGATGAATTCCAGGGAAGCGCGGAAGCTCTCGGTGATTAATTTTGAGTTCAGGGCGGGGATGGGCAGGTAGTGCTCCGGGCTCATGACCGTTACGGCGGCGTAAGTATCGTAGGGCGAGAGGTTGGGGACCACGACGGCCTGCCCCCACTTGAGGTGCCCGCCGGGCACCATTTCTTGAGGAAAGCGCGGCGTGGACTTGGGTAAATTCTCGGGGCAAAAGGGGCAGAACCTCTGGCGGGATTCCTCTACATAGGGGGTCCAGTCATGGTGTGGGAGCTTGGGGCTGCGAAAGGGGATGATGCGGCTCCGTTTACCCGTAAGGGGATCAAACCTGATTTCGCAGCTCACGGGAGTCAGGGCAAAATCCTTTGCGGGGTGGTGGAAGAGCGCCTCGGAAATTACTTTTCGCAGTTCCATGCCTACCTACCTCCAGTTTGGCCCTTTGCTTAATTGGTTGGGTTATAAGCCACAGTTCGCTGTCTCCGCTTGAAATTCCTGCCGGCCTTGCTACTGGGTGGCCTTGACGGGCGGCTCGGAAGGTCTTATAATAATCTTGGCGGCAGTTTTAGGGGAGTAGCTCAAGTGGCAGAGCACCGGTCTCCAAAACCGGGTGTTGCGGGTTCGAGTCCTGTCTCCCCTGCCACGTTTGAATTTGCGCGTTTTCTAAAAACCAGAAGGAGCCACCGGTTTGTAGAAAACCGGTGGCGGCAAACAGGCCCCCGGTTTTGCCGGGGGCTTTAGTTTGGTTAGGCTTGGCCTTCCCCTTTATCCTGGCAGGTCAGGTAATCAAAGAAGCGGAGGAGCCTGCTTTCTTCCCGGGAAAGAAATTCCCTCAGCTCTTTGCCGGTAAGGCCTTTTATGTTTTCGGGATCTTCAGGATCCTCTTTACTGAAGAGGATCCTTTTTATTTGCCCCTCTTCCACGGCAACCGTAATCACGATGTTGGTTGCCCCAAAAGAAGTTCTAAACTCAAACTCGTCAAATTCTTCGGGGACCTCCGGGCAATAAGTGCAGCTTATTCCCAGCGAGCTAAGGTAAGCGCGGTCTGCGGCTCTCTCGGCGGAGATGGTCTTTTCCATATACCGGCGCAGCTTTTCCAAGGGACTTCCCCTCCTTAAAGGGTTTGTCTGGGGGAAAACGTTAAAAAGCAGGGGAAAATAAGGGCCTCCCCTGCTTTTTGCTGTCTATTTGTTGTTTTCGGCGGCGGCCTTGGCCTTTTTGATAATTTCTTCGGCCAGCTTGGCGGGAACTTCTTCGTAACTGTAAAACTTCATGCGGAAAGACCCGCGCCCCTGGGTCATGGACTTGAGGTCGATGGCGTAGCGATACATTTCGGCAAGGGGAACCAGGGCCCTTACCCGCGAGTTCTTGCCGGCTGGCTCCATGCCCAAGATGCGACCCCGCTTGGTGTTAAAATCACTGATTACGTCGCCCATGTAGTTTTCCGGAACGGTTACCTCCACCTCCATGATGGGCTCCAGGAGCACCGGCTTGGCCTGCTGCTGGCCTTTCTTGAAGGCCATTGAGGCGGCTATTTTAAAGGCCAGTTCCGAAGAGTCCACCGGGTGGAAGGAACCGTCGTAAAGGGTTACCTTAACTCCCGTTACCGGGTACCCGGCAAGTACGCCTTCCTGCATGGCTTCCCTGACGCCCTTTTCCACGGCTGGGATGTACTGTTTGGGAACGGCACCGCCGAAGATTGTTTCGGCAAATTCAAAGGGTGCGTCGGCCAGGGGCTCGAGATGCAGCCAGACGTGGCCGTACTGGCCGCGCCCACCCGTTTGCTTTTTGTACTTTCCTTCGACTTTGGCCTCGCCGCGAATTGTTTCGCGGTAGGGAACCTTTGGCGTCTCTATGGCCACATCGACCCCGTACCGGCGCTTTAACCTCTCCACGACGATGTCCAGGTGCAGTTCGCCCATCCCGGTTAAGAGGGTCTGTCTGGTTTCGGTGTTCTTTTCTACCCTAATGGTGGGGTCTTCTTCCAGAAGTTTGGTGAGGGCATCGCTCAACTTATCTTCATCGCCCTTGCTCTTGGGCTGTATGGCTACCGTGAGTGTGGGTTCGGGGAAGTCTATCTTATCGAGTTTGACGGGGTGATCTTTATCGCAGAGGGTATCACCCGTACCGGTTTCCTGAAGCTTCACCAGCACGGCTATATCCCCTGTGGGCACCTCGGTGGTGGGGGTGGAGCTTTTACCCCGCACGTAGAGGATTTGCCCTATTTTTTCCTGTTTTTCTTTGGTGCTGTTGAGCACGACGGTATCGCTTTTGAGGGTTCCGGTAAAGACGCGGATAAAGTTCATTTTGCCCACGTAGGGGTCGGCCAGCGTCTTAAACACGAGGCCGGAAAAGGGTACGCCGGCCTCTACCGGGGGAGCGGGGCAGTTGGCCACGAGAAAATCCATGAGGGTGCCGATGGCTATGTTCTTGGTGGCCGAGCCGCACAGCACCGGCACCACTTTGCCGGCAGCTACGCCCTTCTGCAGCCCTGCTTTAATCTCTTCCGTGCTGAGCTCTTCTCCCTCCAGGTACTTCATCATTAATTCATCGTCGGCTTCCGCGGCAGCCTCAATTAACTTTTCCCGGTAGGAGGGTATTTCCTGTGCCAGATCTGCCGGTATGGGTACTTCCTTGGCCTTGCCGTCGGCAAAGGAGTATGCCTTTTGCTCCACCAGGTCCACAATGCCGAAAAAGTCGGTGGCCTGCCCTATGGGGAGCTGGATAGGAGCGAAGTTAGCCTTAAACTTGGCGCTGAGCTCTTCGAGGACCTTATAAAAGTTAGCGTTTTCGCGGTCCATTTTATTTATAAATACGACCCGCGAAACGGGCTTGTTTTCGGTGAGATCCCAGATGACTTCTGTTTGTACTTCCACCCCATCGACGGCGGAAACCACAAACAGGGCCGTCTCCACTACCCTCAAAACGGCTCTCACTTCACCAATAAAGTCGGCGTATCCGGGGGTATCCAGGATATTCAGCTTGTAGTTCTTCCATTCGCAGGGCACCAGACTGGTGTGAATGGTTACCTGGCGGTTGATTTCTTCGGGGTGGTAATCGGCAACCGTAGTCCCGTCCTCCACCCTCCCCAGCCTGCTTAGGGCTCCGGTATTAAAAAGCATGGCTTCCACCAGAGAAGTTTTTCCGGCCCCGCCGTGGGCTACAACGCCGATGTTGCGTATCTGCGTACTCTGGTAATTTTTCAAGCCCTTTTACCTCCTTTTTACATAAATAGTCTTTCCCCCGGTCTTCTTTCTATTCAAACATTCATTGAGAGATGGGCAAATCTGGGTAATAAAAAACATCCCGGAAATCCGGGGAAGCGGGCTGGAAACCTGGGCTTAAGTAATATTCTACGTTTGTTTCTCAAAATCCTGTAGTGGGGGGAAAAATTTTTCGACACTATATTTTGTTATGGCTGACAAGGTTGGCCACATAGGGTTGCTGCCACCACACATAGATATACCAAGAGGTGGCAGCAACATGGCCCAATCTTTTGTCTACGGTGCCTTTGTGCTCTTGCTGGCCAGCATCTTTAACAGGGCCATTGGCTTTGTTTACCAGGTGCTCCTCATCCATTTTGTGCAGCCCGAAGGGGTAGGCCTTTTTAACATGATCTATCCGGTATACATCCTGGTCCTGGTTCTGGCCACCGCAGGCATACCCGTAGCCGTTGCCAAGCTGGTGGCTGAGGAAGTGGCCCGCAGCAGCATCTGCGGCGCTTACCGGGTCTTTACGGTGGCTCTTTTCTGGCTTGCCACAAACAGCCTGCTGGTCACCGGCCTGTTGTTGATAAGTATTCCTTACATACGCCTCATTTTCCCCAACCCCAAGGCAGTTTACTGCTTTACGGCACTGGTGCCGGCCATTGTCGTCGTGGCCCTGTGTTCCGCCTTCAGGGGGTTTTTCCAGGGACTGCAGCAGATGGTACCGACGGCAGTAACACAGGTGGTGGAGCAGTCCGTACGCGTGGTGGTGGGGTTATGCGCCGCCCTCTTCCTGCTCCCCATGGGGCTTGAGTTTGCCGCCACGGGCATATCGCTGGGAGTGGTGGCGGGGGAGTTGGCCGGGTTCCTGCTGATGCTGGTTATCTACTTCCAGAAAAGGCCCGCCGGCCCTGTCCAAAAGCAACCTTTCCTCCCCGAACCCTGGCAGTCCGTTTCCCTGAGGATTTTCCGCCTGGCCATTCCCGTTACCCTGACACGCTTTGTATCCACCGCCTTTTTATCCCTCGATGCCCTTCTCATACCGCGGCGCTTGCAGGCCGCGGGGATGAATATTAAGGAAGCCACGGGTGTTTACGGACAATTCGCGGGCATTGCCGAACCCCTGCTGTTTACTCCCGGCATTGTTACTGTTTCCCTGGCCACCGCCCTGGTTCCGGCCATAAGCGACGCCCTGGCGAAAAATAACCTCTCCCTCGTGCGCGGGCGCGCGGAAGAGGCCCTCCGGCTGGCCATGATGGCCGGCCTGCCGGCGGCGGCGGTTTTTGCCCTCCTTCCCAGGGAGCTTTGCCATGCCGTTTTTGGCTATGCGGAGGCTGGGATTGCCCTGGGCATCCTGGCCTTTGGGGGTCCTTTTCTCTACCTGCAGCAGACAACCACCGGTATTCTCCAGGGGCTGGGTTGTCCCGAAAGCCCGCTGCGCAACCTAATCATAGCCTCGTTCTTTAAGCTGGCGGGCATCTATTACCTGACCTCCCTGCCTTGTTTGACCATCCGAGGAGCGGCCATCTCCCTCTGCCTGGGCTATCTGGTAATGTCCCTCCTGAACTACCGCGATTTAAAAAGGCTGACCGGCCTCAAGTTAGACCTGCACTACTGCTTTGGTAGGCCCCTGATGGCCACGCTGGGCATGGCGGCGGTTATCTGGTACGCCCGCCTCGCGTTTGCGGATGCGCCGGTAATTTCGCGCTGGGAGTTGCTGGCCGTGCTTTCCTGCGGAGGTCTTTCCTACCTCATCTTCTTGCTCCTGGTGGGAGGCCTTCACGCCCACGACCTGCGGCGCCTGATCTCCTTTCTCACCTGGCGCCGCTAGCCAAGCTAAAGTATGCCTTCCCAGTAGTTTTTAAGCTCGGCAAGCGCCTGGTAGTTGGTGAGATCCAGCTGCAACGGTGTGATGGAAATGTACCTTTCTTTAATGGCCAGGATGTCTGTTTCCTCCCTGTTGTCTACAAGGTCAAGAGGTTCCCCGGCCATCCAGTAATACACGCGCCCGCGGGGGTCAACGCGCTTGTCAAAGACGTTTACGTAGCGCCGGGTGCCCAGCTTGGTTATGCGCACCCCCCGCGGCTTTCCTTCGGGGATGTTAATGTTCAACAGGGTGCCTTTGGGCAGCCTCTTTTCAAAGAGGCGGAGGACGATCTTTCTGGCCACCTGGGCAGCGGTGGAGAAGTCCGCGCTGGTATCGCTGGCCAGGGAAATGGCCAGGGAGGTGAAGCCGTTAATGGCCCCCTCAATGGCCGCGGAGACGGTGCCGGAATAAAGCACATCGGTGCCCAGGTTGGGCCCGTTGTTTATCCCGGCCACGATTAAATCCGGCGGGAAAGAGAGCAGATCTTCCACGGCGAGCTTTATGCAGTCCGCCGGCGTGCCGTCCACGGACCAGGCTACGGCGTTGATGCCGGGAAGGGTTACCTTCTCCAGCCGCAGGGGGCGGTGGACCGTAATGCCGTGCCCGGTGGCGCTGCACTCCTGGCATGGGGCGACAATGTAAAGCTGGCCCAGGTCCTGCAAGCTTTCGGCCAGGGCCCGCAGGCCGGGAGCATAGATGCCGTCATCGTTGCTGAGCAGCAGGATCATCTTCATTCCCCGTAAGGCTAAATTTCGTATATTGAAATGATCATGTTGCCCGTGTTCTGGTCTTTGGTGAGACCGAACATTACTTTCTTATGCCGGAGGGTCTTATTTAAGAAGTCCACAACCTTGTACATATCGGGGTAGGGAGGGAAGCTCTTGGTGGCAATTAATTGCAATTTGCCCTCCCCTTTTTCCTCCTTTTCGTTCATGGGCGCGTACCTCCGTAGCGTTGCCGGATTAGCCCTTTATGAGGGCCATGGCCTCTGCCCTGGTGGCTTCATTTTTCTGGAAGAGGCCCCGTACGGCAGAGGTGACTGTTTTCGAGCCCGGCTTGCGTACCCCGCGCAAGGTCATGCACATGTGCTCGGCCTCAATGACCACCAGGACTCCCTGGGGATTGAGCCGGCGCATGATGCAATCGGCAATTTGGGTGGTGAGGCGCTCCTGGAGCTGGGGGCGTTTGGCAAAGCCCTCCACCACGCGGGCCAGCTTGGAAAGCCCCGTTACCCGTCCCCGCCGCGGGATATAGGCTACGTGGGCCTTTCCAAAGAAGGGCAGGAGGTGGTGCTCGCAGATGGAGTAAAGGGGAATGTCCTTGACCACCACCATTTCTTCGTGATCCTCGGTAAATATGGTTTCCAGGTGCCTTTCGGGATCATCCCACAGCCCGCAAAATATTTCCTTGTACATCCTGGCCACCCGGGCCGGAGTCTCCCTCAACCCTTCGCGATCCGGATCTTCGCCAATGGCTTCCAAGATCATGCGTACGGCCTTCTCAATTTTCTCTGTATCTATGGCCATTTAACCTCTCCCTCCAAGCACGTTACGGGCATCCCAGCCATTTGTGGACCTGGGGTATAACCCTGACATCGGATAAAACTTCTAAGGCCCGGGCTTGCCAGGCAAAAAGCTTTGCAGGGCCGGCACGCAGCTTGCCTCCGGCAGTTACCGGCTGGAGGACTAGGGGGATGTCGCCCGCGCTGCGTATTATCCGCAGGGCTTCTTCGATTTCCTCCTCCCTGCTTTCATGATCTACGATTAACTTGACGAAAACCCTCCTGCAGGAGGCCAGCTGCAGGAACCTTCTGTGTTCTTCCCAGGCGGGCCTGATGCCTGCCGTGGAAGGGAGCTTTATGTCCATGGCTATGGTATCTACGTAGGGGAGCAGGGGCTCGAGCTGCTCCGGCAGGGTGCCGTTGGTTTCGAGATATATGCCTTCCCTCGTTTTCGGCAACCGGGGCAAAAGCTCGGCAAGAAAGGTGGCGTGCAGCAGGGGCTCGCCGCCGGTCAGGCTGAGGGAGTGGTGGAGGTGCGGGCTCAGGGCCTTTACTCTTTTCACCACTTCTTGTACCGTAAGGGGGTTGGGTATGAGTCGGAAATCCCCGCGCACCGGGTCGGCCTGGCAGCGGCAATACTGGGGGATGTCGTGGAAAGTATCGCAATAGGAGCACTGTAGGTTGCATCCCGCCAGGCGTAAAAAAATTTGCCGGCAGCCAACAAAGATGCCCTCCCCCTGCAGGGATGAAAATATTTCCACCAAGGGGGCCGCGGGAAGGGACACCTTATGTTACCCCCCGCACCTTGCATCTGGCCATCAGGACGCCCTGTATTTCCAGGGCGTAGGCCTGCCCTATTCCCTCGGCCAGCCCGGGGATGTCCTGGGGGGAAAAGCCCATCTCTATAAGACCAGCCGCCGGGACCGGCGTGCCCTCCGGCGAGATGTTCAGGGCGAAGTGCATCATGGTGGACACGGGGGAGGCCGTGGCAATGGAAATGGACAGCTTGCGTTCCTGAAAGAAAAGGTCGTCCCCGCGGCGCAAAAGCTTTACGCCCGCCTTTTCCTCTAAAATGTCCCTGGCCACGGCTACTAAGAGGCGCTGGCGCAGCACGGCTTTTTCCAGGTCGTGATCAAAGTGCTCGACCACAAAGTGCAGCATGTCGCTGCCGTAAATTGGCGAGCGGTTTTTTAAGTCCTCCACATCTACCATGTGGGCGAAATCTACGCGGCAGGGTCCCCTGAAACTTACAATGCTTTCCCCAAGCAAACCGAAGGTGCGGTAAGCCCACAGGGAGGAAAGCTGGGACCCGTCATAGGCAATGATCTGGGGGTGAAAATAAACGTGCATTTGCGCTACCCTCCCTCCCCCGCAGCAGCCATGGCGCGGGCAAGGCGGCGGCAGCTCTCACAGCGCCCGCACATGGTTTCTCCCCCGTAATAGCAGCTCCAGATGAGGTTCCAGGGTACCCCCAGGCGCTTTCCCAGCGCCACTATTTCGGCCTTGTTAAGCCTGGCAGTGTAGCTCACCACCCTGACCCCGGAGAGGGTAGAAAAGCTGAGGGCCCTGTTGGTGGCCTCTATAAAGGCAAGGCTGTTGTCGGGGAAAGTCGCCGCTTCTTCACGGTTGAAGCCGGTAACCACCTGCTGGCAACCCATGGCTTCGGCAAAGCAGGCGGCAATGCTGATAAACAAACCGTTGCGATTGGGCACCCACACGGCGGCGGCTGTGGCCCTGGCCTCCTCCAAGTTGTCGAGAATTTCTGCAGGGGGCTCCGGCACGGCCACGTTTCTGTCCACCAGCGAAGTCCTGGTGATCTGGGCCAGAAAGGGCAGCTCTACGACCCGGTGGGGGACCTTATAATGTGCGGCCAGGGCGGCAGCGGCGGCAATTTCTTTGCGTGCCGCTTTCTGCCCGTAGTCCATGGTCAGGCAGAGCACGACTTCGCTGTCCTGGACGGCCTGCGCCAGGGAAACGGCGGAATCGAGTCCGCCGGAGAGTAGCACCACGCTTCTCATTTGTGTTCCTCCCAGTAGCTGGCAGATGCGTCGGGCGATTCCCACACGCGCACTTCGGCCAGCGATGTTCCCGGTGGCAATGCGGGCTTTAACCTCTCAAAAACGTACCTGGCCAGGTTTTCGGCGGTGGGGTTGAAGTTTTCCTGGTTGAAAGGCGGTAGCTGGTTCAGGTAAGCGTGATCCAGGTCCTTAAGAACATTATTTACCGCCTGCTTCAGGGCGTTAAAGTCAACCAGCATACCGCAGTGATCCAGGCTCGTCCCTTCCACGGACACTTCCACTTCCCAAGTGTGCCCGTGCAGGCGGCTGCAGCTGCCCCGGTAGTTTACCAGGTGGTGTGCGGCTGCAAAGCGGCTTTTCACGCTCAGGCGGAACATGGTAAGGTTGTCCTCCGCGGAGGTTTAATCGTGTAGTAGTATGACAAATACACCTAGCTTTAAACTATTTCGCCGGCTCTTACAAACGTCCTCCTCCCCAAAAAAGAAAAAGGGTCTAAAGCCCCAGGGCGTGGCGGTAACACTGCGCTGCTTCCGCAGCGCGCCCCAGCTCGTTGAGGATGTTTCCCTGTAAGCCCCAGGCCAGGAACAGCGCAGGGTTTTCCTGCAACATTTTTTTGCAGATGGCCATGGCCTCCTCGTGCCGGTGGAGCTTTACCAGGCAGGCTGCCTTGTTTAAGAGTATTAACGGGTTATGGGGCTCCAGGCTTAGGGCTTTATCAAAAAGCTGCAGGGCCTCGTCGTTCTTATCAAGCTCTTCCAGGAGGAGGGCGTAGTTGTTGTAGGTGGTAGCATCGGCCTTGTAGCGCTGGATGATGACCTCGTAGTAGGAAATGGCCTTGGCGTACAGGCGGGCCCGGTGATAGCACGAGGCCAGGTTGGCCAGGATAGTTGTGTCGCCCGGGCACATTTCTTTGGCCAGCTCGTAGCAGGCAATGGCTTCCTCGTAACGCCCCAGGTGGTAAAGGCTGTAACCCTTGTTGTTCATTACCTCGGCGTTATTTAACCCGCCTGCCTGCGCGCGCTGGTAATACTCGAGGGCTTCCTCGTGCCGGCCCATTTTGCTGGCGGCCAGCCCCATGTTCAGGTACAGTTCGGGGGTAGCTCCGCGGCTGTCCATTACTTCTTTAAACAAGGCAAGGGCATGTTCTGCCTGGTTAGCCTCCAAAAGCTTAATACCAATTTCTGTTAAAGTTAGTTCGTTCGCCCCGCCGGTTTTAGGGGAAAGGTCTCCCTCGTCACAACTGCCGTAGGTGCCGGTTTTCTCGATCAGCCGGGCGGTATTGAAAGCCCTTTCGTTCATGCGCTTAAGCCAGTAGAGGAGGCCGGCCCTGCCCTCGTCGCCGCACGCCTTTTTCCAGTGTATCAGGGCCTTGTCCAGCCAGCCCTTTTTAAGGCACAGCCTGGTGGCGTGCAGGTGGAGCATGCGCTGCTCCGGCTTATGCTGCATGGCTCTGTAAAGCCACCGCAGGGCCTTTTCCTCGGCTCCCAGAGTCTCTAAAATGCGGGCCCCTACATGCCATAAAAAGGCGAAAGCGTCCGGCCTTTTGGGAGAAGACAGGGGAATCCTCCACATCGGCAAGGTCGCCCCTTACAGCGAGAATTCTCCGGGAAAGATAGTAAATATTTTCTTTGTCCCTCATGGTTATTCCTGCTAGTTATGGCAACATTAAGTATCCATATGGTGGTGAGCCGCTTAACCGCCCACAAAATGACGCGGGCGGAATTCCGCCCCCAGGCCGTGGGCAATTTCCCGGCACTTCTGCATATCCACTTCCGGCCACTCTACGGCGGTAAGCACCACTTTAGGTATTTCTCCGACACAGGCACGGGCAAATTCCAGCACGGCACCGTAGGCTTTTTCCCCGAAAACGGGGCGGCACACCTTCCGGTATACATCCTCCGCGTGGGCGTTTAAACTGATGCTCACCGCGTCCACCAGTCCTTTTAGGGCGGGGACGATGTTCTGCCCGTAAAGGAGATTGGCCTGGCCGTTGGTGTTAATCCTTACCGCAGCCCCCCTCTTTTTGAGCCAGGACGCTACTTCCCTGACCAGCTCCAGGCGCATGAGGGGCTCGCCGTAGCCGCAAAAGACCACCTCGCGGTAAGCGAGCGGGTCTTTGATGGCCCTTATTACTTCCTCGACGCTCGGCTCGCGCTCCAGCCAGAGGTTGTAGCCTATCCCGCCGGGGGTATGACGGATGCAGAAGAGGCAGTTGTTGGTACACCTGTTGGTAACGTTTAGGTAAAGTTTTTGCCCCAGGGTGTAGGTCAGGATTTGTTCGCCCATGCTTTCCCCCCTCCCGGGAATATTTCTCTTCCCCTTTCTGCTTTCCTGCCCCCGGGGGGTGCCTCTGCCACGACGGGGTAGAGATCCTTGACCAGGCGTTATTTCCATAGATTAACACGAATATAACTAATTATAAAGCCGTCGGGGGGTGATTGGTTTGCCGGGAGAGAATGGCAAGGCCGGCTCTTTTATTGATTTACTGGAAGTGCTGCGGGGGACTTTCTGGGCCCTGGTGTTTTCCTTTGCAGGAAGCGTTTTCCTCGGGGCGGGGTTGTACTTTACCGCCTTGGCCGAAGACGTGCTGCCCTGGTTTGGCACCGGCCTCTTTTTCTTTAGCGTGCTGGCAGGCGCCTGGCTGGCATCCTACCGGGCCGGGAAAGGAGGGCTCTGGCACGGCCTGGGGGTGGCAGTGCTGTTCTGCCTCTTCTCCTTCCTGCTTACGGCCACCGTGCTGCCCGTGCCCCTTGTGCCCTCTTCCCTGGTCCAGAAAGTAGTGCTGGCCGCCGCAGCGGGCGTGCTGGGTGGTGTGCTCGGTGTGAGTTCTTCCCGGTAAACGAACGAGAAAAGACACCGGTTTACTTGCCGGTGTCTTTTTAAAATTCCGGGGGAAGTTCTTTGAGCTGGCTTAAGTAGAAGACCGGCCCGTCCACGCAAACAAACTTGCTTCCTATGTTGCAGCGCCCGCATTTACCGACCCCGCACTTCATTTTCATTTCCAGCGTGGTGATGATGCGCTCGTCCGGAAAGCCGAGTTTTTGCAGGGCGGAGAGGACGAACTTAATCATTACCGGGGGACCACAGGTAATGGCGAACCTGTTTCTGGGCGAGGGAGATATTTCTTCCAGGTAGCTGGGCACAAAACCCACATGGCCGTTCCACCCTTCTTCGGGCCTGTCAATGGTGAGGTACACTTTTGTTCCGGGCATGTGGGGCCAGCGGTTAAAAAGGTCGTCTTTAAAGCACAGGTCTGCCGCGGAGCGGGCGCCGTAAATTATCTCCACCTGGCCGTAGTGGCTGCGGTTTTCCCCGTCCAGGACGAAGTCAATAAGAGCCCGCAGGGGAGCCAGGCCTATGCCGCCGCCAATGAATAAAAGGTCGCTACCCTTCATTTCCTCGTACGGGAAATGGTTTCCCAGGGGGCCCCGGATGCCCACCTTGCTTCCCGCCTCCAGCTGATGTAGGGCACCGGTGAGGAGCCCCACCCTTTTCACGCTGAATTCGAGCAGCCCCTTGCGAGTGGGCGAAGAAGTAATAGAGATCGTTGCTTCGCCAACACCAAAGACGGAAATCTGGGCTACCTGCCCCGGTTTGTGCCGGAAGTGATCCCATACCCCCGGGTCGTCAAAAACTATCTGGAAAGTTTTTACGTCGGGCGTTTCGTCCGTAATCTTAACGATCGTCGCCGGGTAGGGCTTAAGCGGATTATCCATGGCTGGCCAGCTCCTTTAAGTCGCCGATGATCCGGCGGATATCTATGTTAACGGGGCACTTGGCCACGCATCGGCCGCAGCCGACACAGCCACCCAGGCCGTAGCGGTCCTGGTGGTACTTGAGCTTGTGCAGGAAGCGGTTGCGCACCCTTTCCTTTTGGGTAGGCCTGGGGTTATGGCCGCCAGCCATGCGCGTGAACTGGCTGAACATGCAGGAATCCCAGCAGCGCGCGCGCAGGCCGCGGGCCCCGTCCCAGCTTTGATCGAAGATGTCAAAGCAATGGCACGTCGGGCAGGTATAAGTGCATATGCCGCAGCCCAGGCATCGGCTGGCGACTTCCTCCCAGTAGGGAAGTTCAAAGTGGCCGTCCAGGAATTCCTTAACCCCGCGCAGATCGGGCAGGAAGGCAAACATGCCCGCCAGCTGCCCGGCCAGCTCCTGCCTGGCCCTTTCCCCCCGCCCCTCCTCGTCCGGCGCAAAGTGCCCGGGGTAGCGTTGGATAATTTCTTCCCCCCGGGAGGTCATGGCCTTTACGGCAAAGGAGCTGCCGCTTTCCGTAAGTAAGAGGTCTGCCCCCGCAGCTACCACGGGATCTCCCCCCACAGCCGGGCAAAAGCAGTAGGGGCCCGGCTTGGTGCAGGAAAGGGCCACAATAATGGTAGCCTTCCGCCTCCCCAGGTAATAGGGATCCGGGTATGTGCCGCCAAAGACCGGGTCCAAAGCCAGCAGGGCCCTGACGTCGCAGGGATGGAGGCCAAACAGCACCCTTTCTTTGGGGCCCGGGGGTTCCTGCAGGGTAATTCCTCCCCCGGCGGTGGAAAAGGCGAAAAGCTCCTCGGTGGAGGGCAAAAACCACTCCTTTGGAGGAAGGGTACTTGGGGCGCAGTCGAAAACAATCTCCTGCGGGCCGCCGACCTGCTTAAAGGTAATAACGCCTTTTTCCTCTTCCACCGGGGCTATTAGAGGGTAATCCCTGGCCAGACGGGATAGCCATGAATGCAGGCCCTCCCGGGTAAGCAGAAAGTCGCGAACGCTCATCGGCTTTCCCCCTAGTTGAACTCGTCCGGGTCTTCGGTGGCGAACATGCCCAGGGCAGGCATTTCATCCAGCCTGCTTCCCGGGGTGGAGACGCCGAACAGTTCTTTAATGTCCTTGATAACCTTCTGGTTGAGGAGCCTCAAAGGAATATTAACGGGACACGCCCTTTCGCATTCCCCGCAGTCCACGCAGCGCCCGGCCACATGCATGGCCCTTATGAGGTGGAAGGCGGTGTTTTCCGAGAGATTGTGGGCCTTGGCTACCCAGCAGGGGTCGGTCTGGTCAAAAACGCATTCCCGGCAGGTACAGGCGGGGCAGATGTTGCGGCAGGCATAACAACGCAGGCAGCGCTGGAAGTGCCCGTCCCAGAAAGCGCTCCTCTTTTCCCTGGGCCAGCTTTCCACTTCTCTTACTTCCGCGTAAATGTTTGCGGCGGGCTCGGCGGCGACCTCCTCGGCCAGCAGAGTATCGGCCAGCACCGGCGTGGGATTCTCGCAGTAGCGGCACTTAGCGCAGAGAGCCTCTCCGCGCGGCAGGCTAAGGGTGCCGCTTTCCGTTTGCAGGAGGAACTCTCCGTCGGTAACGGAGGCTCCCAGGATGCGGGTCCCCGGCGCAATTTTTAACGCCGCCGCCTTGGCGTCTACTACTCCCAGGCAGGGAATGCCGATAACCACTACCTTTTCCCTCTGCACCTGGTTGTCCTGGAGGAGGCGCACTAAGGCCCGCGAATCGCATCCTTTAACTACCACGGCTACCTTATACGGCTCGTGGTGGTAGTTAATTAGATACTTGGCCAGGCTGTTTACGCAGAAGGGATTCCAGACCAGCCTGTCGGCTTGGGCTTCTTCCTTAATGAAAGCGGGCGTAACCCAGTAAGCCTCGCTGCCTGCGGCATAGCCAATGACCAGGCCGACCTCTCTTTCCCGTAAAAGCTGCCGGGCTGTTTCGCGCAATCTCTCCTGTATTTTGTTTTCATCCCTCATGATCCTTCACCCCAGAGAAGCCCGGTGGCTCCTGCCTCATCTTTTTGTTCGGCCCCAGGGCCTTTATTTTCCGGTCCAGCTCGTCAACCGTTTGCGCAAACTTGGCCCCCTCGGAGCCGCTGATCCACCGTACCTGGAGCCGCTCCCCTTCAAAGCCGACGTACTCCAGGAGGCGCTTGAAAACCAAAAAGCGCCGCCGCGCATGGTAGTTGCCGCTGACATAATGGCAGTCCCCGGGGTGGCAGCCGCTGACGAGTACGGCATCGGCACCCCTCTGGAAGGCGCGGATGATAAAAGCGGGATTTACCCTTCCCGAGCACGGCACCCTGACGATGCGTACGGTTGGTGAGTAGCTCAAGCGATTGAGGCCGGCCAGGTCGGCTCCGGCGTAGCTGCACCAGTTACAGCAGAAGCCGACGATTTTTGGTTCCCACTGGCTGTCTAGAGACATAGGGCATCTACCTCCGCCAGTACCTGTTCGTTGCTGAAGCCCTTGAGGTTAATTGCTCCGGGCTTGCAGGCCACGGTGCACGCGCCGCAGCCCTGGCACAGGCCGCTGTTCACGCTGGCTACCGTGCGTTCTATTTTCTTTCCGGCAGCGTTTTCGCTGACGGTTACGGGTTCAATGGCCCGGTACGGGCACACTTTTTGGCACTCGAGGCACCCGTAGCAGAGGAACTGGTTAACCTGCGCCACCGTGGGCTCGGCGGCCATTTCTTCCCGTGAGAAGAGGGCGCAGACCTTGGCCGCCGCCGCGCTGGCCTGGGCCACCGTGTCGGGTATGTCCTTGGGGCCCTGGCAGGCCCCGGCCAGGAAGATTCCGGCGGTGTTCGCCTCCACCGGCCTCAGCTTGGGGTGGGCCTCGGTGTAAAAATCGTTTTGGTCGCAGGAAATACCCACGAGGCGGGCCAGTTCTGCCGCGCCACGGCTGGGGACTACAGCCGTAGCCAGGACGACGAGATCCGCGCCGACCTCCACCTGCCTGCCCAGGAGGGTATCCACGCCCCTGACGATGAGCCTGTCCCCTTCCGGGTATATCTTGGAAACCCTTCCCCGGATGTAGTGGGCTCCATCCTGGAGGGTGCGCAGGTAAAACTCCTCGTAGGCTTTGCCGGCAGTCCGCACGTCCATGTAGAAGACGTAGACCCTTGCCCCCGGCAGTTTTTCCAGGACCTGGTGGGCGTGCTTTGCCGTATACATGCAGCAAATGCGCGAACAGTACTCTTTGCCCTTGGCCGGGTCACGGGACCCCACGCATTTGACGAAGACCACACTCTGCGGTTCCTTCCCGTCGGAAGGGCGCAGGATCTTCCCCCCGGTGGGGCCAGAGGCGTTAATCAACCTTTCAAACTGCAGGCTGGTAATTACGTTGGGGTAGCGCCCGTAGCCGTATTCCCCGTAAACCTTTTCCCACTCAAAGAGGTCATACCCCGTGGCCATGACAATGGCGCCCACTTTTTCCTTTATAAGCTGGTCGCCCTGCTGGTAGTCTATGGCCCCTGTCGGGCAGACCTTCTCGCAGACGCGACATTTGCCGGCGGCAAAGTACCGGCAGTGCCGGCGGTCTATTACCGGCTTGTTGGGTACGGCCTGGGGAAAGCTGACATAAATGGCCTTGCGGGTACCCAGGCCCTGCTCGAACTCGCTGGGAACCCGGGTGGGGCACTTCTCCCAGCAGGTGCCGCATCCCGTACACTTAGTGTGGTCTACGGAGCGGGCTTTTTGCCTGATGGTCACCTCGAAGTTCCCCACGTAGCCTTCTACCTTTTCCACCTCGGCGTAAGTGTAGAGGGTGATCGACGGGTGCTGGGCTACGGCCACCATCTTGGGCGTACAAATGCAGGCGGAGCAGTCCAGGGTGGGGAAGGTTTTATCGAGCATGGCCATCTTGCCGCCAATAGTAGGCTCCCTTTCCACCAGGATGACCTGGTGACCGGCGTCGGCAATGTCCAGGGCCGCCTGCATGCCCGCTATGCCGCCGCCGATAACCAGGGCCTTTCTGGTTACGGGGATGGTGGAGGCAAAGAGCGGCTCCAGGCGTGATGCCTTGGCCACTGCGCGGCGCACCAGGGAGATGGCCTTTTCCGTGGCCCGCCCGGGCTGCTTTTGGTGCGCCCAGGCACACTGCTCCCTGATGTTGGCGATCTCCAGCAGGTACGGGTTTAGTCCCGCCCTTTCCAGGGTTTTGCGGAAGGTGTTTTCATGGAGCCGCGGCGTGCAGGCTGCCACGACCACCCTGGTAAGGCGGTGTTCCCTTATGGCCTGCACGATCAGTTCCTGCCCGGGTTCGGAGCACATGTACTTGTAGTCGGTGGCCAGGACCACGCCGGGAAAGGAGGAGGCGGCTTTGGCCACCTGCGGCACATCTACCACGCCGCCGATATTGGTGCCGCACCAGCAGACAAATACACCTATGCGTTTCATCTTCCTTGCACTCCTCGGGTACCGTTGTTCAACCCACCATTTTCAGGATGCTTCTGGTTTCCACGAAGTGGGCCTCGAGGCCCAGCTCGCGCTCGCCCTGGCCCATGGCCAGCCCCAAGAGCTGTGTGAGGTAGAGGACCGGCAGGGGACGATAATTGGCCAGGAACCGCTTTGCCTTTGCCTGGCGGATGTCCAGGTTGAAGTGGCACAAGGGGCAGGCGCAGGCAATGCAGTTGGCCCCAGCGGCCAGGGCGGCCTTTAAGATGCGGGAGATGATGGGTATGGCTACCTCTTCGTTGCTCACGGCCAGCGAGGCCCCGCAGCATTCCGTTTTGTGTGTCCAGTCGACTACCTCCGCGCCGGCGGCGCGCAAGATTTTTTCCATCACCTGCGGGTTTTCCGCATCGTCTATCTGGATGGCGCGCGGCCTTACGAGGAGGCAGCCGTAATAGGCTGCCACTTTGAGTCCCCGCAGCGGCCTTACCACCAGGGACTTTATTTTTTCCGTACCGGCAGAGAGGAGCATTTCGACAATGGACTTAACCCGGATTGTGCCGTTAAAGGGTCTTCCGGTGATCCCGTTTACTCTTTCCCACAAAGAGGGGTTGGCGGCCAGCTCATGGCGGGCCAGGGCCAGGCGCTGATAGCAGGCCGCACAGGGGGCCACCACGTCAAGCCCCATTTCTTCTGCCAGGGCCAGGTTGCGGGCGGCCAGGGCCAGAGCCAGGAGGCGGCTCGTTGTGTGCCCTGCGGAAGCTCCGCAGCAGCTCCAGTCGGGGATCTCATGAAATTCAACGCCCATTAGCCTGCCGACCAGTTGTACGGAATGGTTGTACTCCCGGGCGCTGGTTTCCAGCGAGCAGCCGGGGTAGTACGCTAGCCTCATCTGCGGTCCTCCTCTCCCTCTACTTCTTGCAGGCGCGCGAAGATGCGCTCTATTTCTTCCGTACCCCGGGGCCTGGTGGGGGTGAGCTTTAGCTTGCCCTTGCGCCACATGAACCAGCCCGTTTCTGCTTCCCGGAAGAGGTGTCCCGATTTGAGGTTAAAGAGGACCATGGTGGCCAGTTCAAAAAGGCGCCCGTGCTTGCGGATGGAGTCCAGGAAGAGGCGGTTAAAGAGGGCCACCGGGCGGGCCTTGCCGGTGGGAAGGGCCTTTTGGCGCCGGGCTAGGATGCGCAGCGTTTCCATTACGGCAGCCACGTCAATGTTTTGCGGGCAGCGGGCCGTGCAGATGACACAGGTGGTGCAGAGCCAGATGCTCTGCGCGCGCAAGATCTCCTCTCGCAAGCCCAGCCTGATCATGTGCATGATCTGGTGGGGCATCAGGTCGAAGGCAAAGGCTACCGTGCACCCGGCTGTGCACTTGCCGCACTGGTAGCACTTTTCCACGGGCTGGCCGCTTTCCCTTTGCACGTATTCCAGAAGCTCACGGGGGTTTTCTACATCCAGCTTGAGGGTGGCCATGGGGAGATCCCTACCCTTTCGATTATGTTGATGGCTGTTTTCGCTATAGGAAAATGTAGCTATGTAACACAATTAATTATACTTTAGTTTTCGCTGGTAAGTCAACTCGTGCTTTGAGCATAAAAAATAAAAATCTCCGCCGGTATGACGGAGATCACCTTACCCGTTTTTTATAAAAATGCTTTACTTCCAGATCCTCAGGAGCAGGTTTCTAAGGAACGAAGGCAGCCTTATAAAATAAACGCGCAAGGTAGTTCACCCCTTTTGCCTTTGTCAATATAAATTTATGTGGTGCTTGCCGAAATGTGACTCCCGCCGGGGTGGAGCCATTGGAAGATGCGGGCGGCAATGAAAGGAAGGCTGCCCTTTATGTGGTTGCTTAGCGGGAGGGAGTTAAGGAAGTAGCGCCCGTATTTCTTGGTTATCAGCCTGCCGTCCAGGACCACTATTACGCCGCGGTCGCGAGCGGTGCGGATCAGCCTGCCAAACCCCTGCCGGAAGCGAATTACCGCCTGCGGCAGGCTTAAGTGATGAAAGCCGTCCTTTCCCTGTGAGGCCAGCTCCTCCAGACGTGCCCCCGTAAGCGGGAGGTAGGGAGGGAGGAAGGGAAGCTTGACTATGACCACGCATGAGAGGGCGGCTTCGGAAAGGTCGACTCCCTCCCAGAAACTGGACAGGCCGAGGAGGATGGCCTTTTCCGCGCTGCAAAATTCTTTTACCAGCTGCCACCGGTTGCCGTTGAGGCTTTGCGCCAGGAGACAAATGTCCTTTTGCTCGCAAAGGGGCTTTAGCCGCCGATAGGTTTCTCTAAGGGCCCGGTGGGAGGTGTACAGCACGAGCATGCGCCCGTCAACGGTTCCGGCCAGCTGGTCCAGGGCGTGAACCAGGGCGTTGTAATATTTTTCATCGGGTTTGTCCTTGGGGAGAGGCAGGTCCTTGACCACACATAAAAGGGATTGGGAGTTATAGGCAAAAGGTGAATCCAGCCGCAAGAAGGAAAGCCTTTCCGGGGGAAGCAGGTTCAATCCCGTGCGCTCCGTAAAGTAAGCGAAGCTCCCGTTTACGGTAAGGGTGGCCGAAGTGAAGACAATTGCTTTGGGGGTGCGATATAGCTGCTCGTGGAGGATATGATCCACTCTAACCGGTGCGGCGCATAAAAGGCAGTTATGGCTTTCCCCTTCGTGTGCTTCGGCCCAGTAGGCGTGGTTCTCAAAAAGGCCCTCTATTATTCCTTCCAGTTCTTCCTTCATGGCGCGGCCTTCTTTAATATAATGGGACAATTCCCTGGGCAGGTGGCCATGGGGGAAGGCGCCTTCCTTCAGGTGGCGGTGAAGGGCGGAAAGCACGGCCAGCGTTTCTTCCAGTGAGAGCATGAAATTGTCTCCGTAGGGCTGCGGCAGCAGGGTTGCCTTCACGTTTTCCTGGGGCTGAAGGCGCAGGAAGTAAGGCGCTTCGTATTGGGCAGGCGCGGCCTTCTGCATTACCAGCCGGTGGAGGGCGGAGAAGAACAACTCCCCCTGTTGTAAAAGGTGGCGCGTGGCCTTCCGGGCGTCCCGCAGGGAATTGTGCCACGCTTCCGGCTCTTTTTCCGGCGTCCACCTGGAGAGTTTTTCTAAGGCGTGGCTCAAGCCGGATAACCAGCGAAAAAAAGCGTTTCGGGAAACGGCCCTGGTCATTTGTTCCGTGGCCGCTTCTTCCAGGTGATGGGCCTCATCCACCACCAGCACCTCATATCTAGGGAGGAGGCGGCTTTCCACGCGCAGGTCGGAGAGGAGGAGCGAGTGGTTGGTGATGATCAGGTGGGCTGCTTCGGCTTCCTTTTTCATGCGCGTGAGATAACAGGATTGGGCGGCGAAGGGGCAACTATAGCCCTCGCAGGTTTCGCCGTCTGCACTGAGGGAGAGCCACAACTCTTGCTCACGGGCATTTAGGTTGAGCTCGGCCCTGTCCCCTGTGGCGGTTTCCTGGCACCATACCAGGATGCGGGCGAGGAAGGCCGCTTCTTCTTTTGTGCGGGTAGGGGCGTGAAGGGCGTTGTACCACCGCTGCAGGCAGAGATAGTTTTGGCGCCCTTTCACCAGAGCGACATGGCAGGGCCAGCCCAGGGCTCTCTGCAGCAAGGGAATATCCTTCCGCCACAGCTGGTCCTGGAGGTTAATCGTTCTCGTGGCTACGACGACTTTCTCTCCCGAGGTCAGCGCCCGGTACATGGCCGGTAAGAGGTAGCCGATGGTTTTCCCGGTTCCCGTACCCGCTTCCAGCACCAGGAATTTTCCTTCTTCCAGTGCCTGGGCAACGGCGGCCACCATTTGCACCTGCTGCGGGCGGTACTCATAATTGGAAAGGTTGGAAGCCAGCGGACCGCCGGGGCACAGCAGCCGAGGCAGGCCCTCCCACGAGGGCGGTAACGGGTAGCCGGGCCACTCTTCTTTTGGTGCATTGTCCCTGTGAAAGGCGCTTGCTCCGGCGCAGCCTGGCATGCGGGCCAGGCAGGATATCTCTTCGGCCCAGGGGGACGAGGCCTGTTGGAGAAGGTCGGCCAGGTCGGCCAGCACGGCGCCTCCCAGGCCGGCGGCCCGCTCCAGCAGGAGCCTGTAGAGGCTTGCCGTGGCCAAGGTGTCGCTTAGCGCCCGGTGGGGGGCTTCCTGTCGGATGCCCAGCAGGCGGCAGAGGTTGGAAAGCTTGTAGCTCGGGGCAGTGGGCAGGAGTATGCGTGCCAGCTCGCGCGTGTCAAAAAGCTTGTTGGGCAAAGCCCTCCCCAGGGCGGCCTGCAGGAAGTCGCGGTCAAAGGAAATGTGGTGCCCCAGCAAGGGGCTGCTGCCGATGAAGGACATTACTGCCGGTAGTATCTCCTGCAGCGTGGGGGCGCCGGCAAGGGCCGGCTCATCCAGTCCGGTGAGGCGGCGGATGAAAGGCGGTACGGGCCCGCCGGGGCGCACGAGGCTGTGGAATTGCCCGGTTATCTCCCCGTTTTCCAGGCGCAGGAGGGCAATCTCGATGATCTCGTCCTTTTGCGGGTTTAAACCCGTTGTTTCCACATCACAAATTACGGCGGAAAGGGGCACCGGGCCAGCACCTCGGCTCAAAATGCTAAGATGGGTCATATACTATAGTACCAAATCAAAGGAGGAGAAGTATAGATGGAAAAAAAGTCTTTTGATGCCAGCCTGTTGCCCGACCTGTTAAAGAGCCTTCTGCACAACCTGGACCCCTCGGTGCTGGAGCAACTGGAGCGGCTCAGGGAAAGTGCGGACCCCCAAGCGCTAAGCCAGCAATTCGACCAGGTGCTGCGGCTGCTGCATCAAAACTTCGGTGGTGACGAAGGCCAGGCACTGGCCCAGCTCTGGCACGGCATAATGGAGATGATGAAGCAGCAAAAATAAAAACGGGGGTGAGCGCACACCCCCTTTATTTTCGGGATACAGGAGGTTTAGGCGGTAGATTTATGGGGGAAGGGCCAGAAACCCGGCATTTTGGGTGGATAAGCATGCTCCTCTCCGTTATTTTCGCCCTCTTTCCCCTCTTCTTCCCCTTTGGACCAGGCGCCGTGGACTTTTTGGCATGCCAGGTCTGCCCGCACCAGCCCCGCGCCCTGCTGTTCCGAAGAAAGCGAGGGCAGCTTTTCGGCCGTGCCGTAAAGGATGCGGGTAATCTGGCCGGCGGAGTGCCCGGGGGCGAGGGACCATAGCAAGGCCACGGTTCCGCTGACATGGGGTGCGGCCATGGAAGTGCCGCTCAGCCTCCAGAACGAACCGCCGCTCTTGGTGGAGAGGATGTTTGTACCCGGGGCCACCAGCTTTATTTCCTTGCCTTGGCTGCTAAAGGGTGCCAGGCCGTCCTTTTCGTCCGTGGCCCCCACCGCTATTACCTCCGGGTAGGCGGCAGGATAGTCCACGGAGTGGTTGGTCCCGTCGTTGCCAGCTGCGGCAACTACCACGGCGCCTTTTCTGACCACCTGGCGGATGGCCTCGTGGAGGGCTTTGCTGCCGGTGTTCGACCCGAAGCTCAAGTTTATAACCCGCATATTCTGCTCCAGGCACCACTGCAAGCCGCGGATTACATCGGCAAAGGAGCCCTTTCCCCGGCGGTCCAGCACTTTTACAGGGTAAATTTTGGCCCCGGGGGCAGCTCCGATAATGCCGAAATCATTTCTGACGGCGGCAATGATGCCGCTGATATGGGTGCCGTGGCCGTGATCGTCAAGGGGCGGCAGGTGGGGATCGAGGATGTTTTTCCCTTCTCCCAGGTTATCGCGTAGATCCGGATGATGCAGGTCGCAGCCGGTATCCAGCACGGCCACCTTTACCCCCTCGCCGTCCGCTTGCGACCATGCCTGGTCTGCCCCAATCCGGTGTATGCCCCAAGGTATGACCTGGTACCCTTCTTTAATAATGGCATGTTTGGCCTCCAGCCATACCGGATAGAGGCGAACCTGCAGGTTGCTTTCAATGGCCGTAACCATTTCCTCTTTCCTTAAACCCTGAAGGTGTACACCGTCAGGCAGGTAACAGGCGACGCCGTTTACCAGGGGCAGGGGTTCGATGCGGCTGGCACCGTAACCGGTGAGCAGGCTGCGCAAGTCGTCGCGCAGGACGGTGCCCTCGAAGGCCGGTTCCTTGAATAAGATGATATAGTTAAGCTTTTTCATGTTGCCCTTCTCCTCATTGTTCCTGGGCCTGTTCCGGCACAGTTTTTTTCTCCTCGCTGATGAGGCTTCTCAGGAAAGCGTTGATGGGCTCCAGGAGGCGGGAAAGATCTGGAGAGGTTATGGTCCTGCCCGTTGAAACCGCAGGGCCGCCTGCGGTGGTCACTTTAAAGTCATTGAAGGTTTTGAGGATGGAATCGAGCATGACCTGGGCACTGTTGGCAATAATCTCAATTACCTGTCCCACGGCCCTGGTGCCGGCAATGGCCTTGCGCAGGGTAAGCTCGAGGTCCTTTTTCCCCACTTCCGCACGCTCAAGGGATTGCCTGTGCGCCAGCCTTTCCAGCTGGTTAATGATAACCTCCAGCTTTTGGGTAAGCTTGTTTTCACGGGAGCGCTGCACTTCCAAATCGGCAATTAGCTCCGCCAGGCGCTCGAGGCTGTTGGAAATCCGCCCCACATCTTCTAGCTGGCTGCTTTTTTCGGCTTGGAAGCTTTCCAGCCTGTTTACCAGGTGATCCAGGGTTTCATGGATGGGCTTATCTGAAGGCATGGCTCTGCGCTTCCTTTCTCAAAATATTTCTCAAAATAAAAGTTTTGTAATATGCGGGTGGAGGGTTGCACTAAGGCACGTACAACCCCCCACCGCTGGCCTAAAGGACTTTTAGAATCCTTAAAAGGCCAGAACAATCAGGCCTACGACTACCACCAGCGCGCCGGGGAAGAAGAATCCGAACCTGATGAGGAGCAGTCCTACCAGGATCAGAAATACACCGGCGAGTACCTCCAGAAAGCTGGTGGCCTTTGTCCCTACTTCCGGCTTTTCTACAATGTCGGGCATAGAAGTTCCTCCCCTTCCCTGGAATGTCTGTCGGGGTCCTTTTTTGGCTCCCTGGAACCAGAATATGCAGCAGGGCATGTAAGGTGATACTGGGCCGGAAAGCAAAGAGGCACCGGCGTGACGGTGCCTCTTCCTTCCATGTGTTCTCCCGGCGGCCAAGCCGTTCCGGGAGCCGGCCTGGAAGCGGGGAGTGGGCCTGCGGGGAGCAATTAGAGCTCGTAGCTTTCTCCCGGGGCGAGGATAATTACTCGTGCCGTTGTCTGGGCCTCCACCTTGCGCTTGAACTCTTGGGGGTCCTGGGCAATCAGGGGCCAGGTGTTATAGTGCATGGGTATGACGGCTGCCGGTTTGAGGAGCTTTACCGCTTCCAGGGCGTCCTCGGGACCCATGGTGAAATTGTCCCCGATGGGCAGCAGGGCCAGGTCGAGGGAGTGCAACTGGCCGATTAAAGCCATGTCCCCCAAAAGCCCTGTGTCCCCGGCATGATAAATATTTTTCCCCTCCATGCTGATGAGAAAGCCGCAGGGCGTGCCCAGGTACTCGGCGGGTCCTCCCGTGACCAGGCCGCTGCCGTGCCAGGCAGGGGTGAGCTTAACCTTAACGGGGCCAAACTGGCGGCTGCCTCCAATGTGCATGGCGTGGGTGTTTGCGCCCTGGCGGCTGCAGTAGCTGGCCAGCTCGAAGACGGAGACAATGGTGGCCCCCGTATTCCGGGCTATCTCCACCGCATCCCCCAGGTGATCGCCGTGCCCGTGGCTGACCAGGATGAGGTCAGGGTGCAGGTCTGCGGGTTTTACCGTGGCCAGCGGGTTGTCCTTAATGAAAGGATCGATGAGCACTTTTGCTTCACCCTCGAGATAAAATGCGGCGTGGCCGATGTAGGTAATTTTCAACCGCTTTCCCTCCTCGAATCTTAAAATCTTTTAAGCTTATTATACCAGGTGCTGGCACTTTCCAAGCAGGTAACTGATGATCTCTCTTGCCCCTTGATACGGGCTTTTCTCCCCGCTGGCTACGGCCTCCAGGAAAGGCCTCAGGTTTTCTTTTTCCCTGCATAGCGCCTGGTACCAAAAGTGCCGCACCAGCTCCAGCGTCTCCCTTTCGGCCCTAGCCCAGCGCCTTTCGGCCAGCCCCTTGTTTTGCAGGGCAAAGAGGCGGTGTTTTTCTACGGCTGCCAGAAGCTCATCCACGCCCCGCCCGTCTGTCGCCGAGGTCTTGACCACCGGAGGGCGCCACTTAAGGCGTTCGCCCTGCATGTCCAGCATCATTTCCACCTCTGCGGCTATCTTGGCGGCGCCCGGCAGGTCGCTCTTGTTGATCACAAATACATCGGCAATTTCCATAATCCCGGCTTTTATAGTCTGTATGGCGTCGCCGGCCACGGGAGTGAGGACCACGACGGTGGTATCTGCCACGTGCATGATGTCCAGCTCTGCCTGCCCTACCCCTACGGTTTCAATGAGGATCCAGTTGAAGCCAAAGGCGTCCATGGCCTTAACAACTTCTCCAGTGGCATGGGCCAGCCCGCCCAGGCTCCCCCGCGTGCCCATGCTGCGGATGAAAACACCCCGGTCGGTGGCATGATCCTGCATCCTGATGCGGTCCCCTAAAAGGGCCCCGCCGCTGAAAGGGCTGGTGGGGTCCACGGCGACGATGCCCACGGTTTCCCCCCTGCGGCGCAGGAGCGAAGTGAGGCGGTCTACCAGGGAGCTTTTTCCTGCACCCGGTGCGCCGGTTAGGCCCACCACGTAGGCCCTGCCCGTTAGGGAGTATATCTGCTCCATAATTTGGGAAGCGCCGGGATCCTCGTTTTCCAGGGAGCTGATCAGCCTGGCCAGGGCCCTCATGTCTCCCTGCCGGAACCTCTCGATAAGAGTGTTAATGTTCATTTCCGGCACCTTTATGACCTCCTTTAGGTTATTATAAATCCTGGTCCCAGGAAAAGGGCCGAAAAATTAAAAAGTCTGATAAATCAGAAATGCGCGAATCCGATCTGTTGATTTTGGCTCCCCAGTGGAAGAAAAAGCCCCCTAAAAGACCGGGGGCAGGTGGAGGCCTGCTCGAGAGTGTTTTTTTGCCGCTTAGCCAAGAAAGCTTCCGGAGCGGGAATCACAGGCTCTATAATTATAGCCAACAGGGTCATGTGGAAAACACCTAGTCTCCTCTCCCTTTCTCTTGGCTGTACCGGTGAGGTACAGCCTTTTTTTAGCCCTCGAGGTACTTCTCCGCGCTGAAGGCGGCTATGGCCCCGTCTGCCACGGCAGTTACCACCTGGCGCAGGGGCTTCTGGCGCACGTCACCGGCGGCAAAAATTCCCGGGCAGCTGGTCTGCATGTGCGCATCGGTAATTATATAACCCTGCTCGTCCAAGTTCACCAGGTCTTTTACCAGCGAGGAGTTGGGCCGGTAGCCGATGTACACAAAGACTCCCGACACATTGAGCTCTTTGAGCTCGCCCGTGCGCACGTCTTTCAGCCGTACGCCCGATACCGCCTCCTGCCCTAGGATTTCCTCCACCACGCTGTTCCAGATGAAGGTGATGCGCGGGTTCTGGCGGGCACGCTCCTGGATGACTTTAGTGGCCCGCAGCTGGTCGCGGCGGTGGATGACGTAAACCTGCTGGGCAAACTTGGTGAGGAAAATGGCCTCTTCAATGGCCGCGTCCCCGCCGCCCACGACCGCCACCCTTTTATCCTTAAAGAAGGCCCCGTCGCAGGTGGCGCAGTAAGACACGCCCCGCCCGTAAAAGAGGTCTTCGCCCTTTACGTTAAGCTTCTGGGGGTGGGCCCCCGTGGCAATGATGAGCGCCCGGCCTGCGACCTGCCCCTCCTCGGTGGTAACGAGAAAGTTCGGGCCGTCCTTTTGCACTGCTTCCGCGTGGGCGTATAAAAACTCTAGGCCGAAGCGCCTTGCTTGTTCCTCCATGCGGCTTGCCAGCTCGGGGCCGCTGATGGGCTCGCTGAAGCCGGGGTAGTTTTCAATGAACTCTGTGGTGGCCGCGAGGCCTCCCACCATGGCCCGCTCGATGAGGAGGGTCTTTAATCTGGCCCTAGCCGCATAAATGCCTGCGGTTAACCCCGCCGGCCCCCCACCAATGATTACCACATCATACACCATCTTGTTCCTCCACCTCTCCCAAATAAGCGCTGCGGATGCGCGGGTTGGCCCTCAGTTCTTCCGCTTTGCCGTGTAGCACAATGCGTCCCGTCTCCAAGACATAGGCCCGGTGGGCCACCTGGAGGGCCATGTAGGCGTTTTGCTCCACTAAGAGTATGGTGGTGCCCTGCCGGTTTATGCTCTTGATAATTTCAAAGATTTCTTCCACGAGCAGGGGCGACAGGCCCATGGATGGCTCGTCCAGCAGGAGCAGGGTGGGCTTGCTCATCAGGCCGCGCCCCATGGCCAGCATTTGCTGCTCGCCGCCGGAAAGGGTGCCGGCCAGTTGTTTGGCCCTTTCCCTTAACCTGGGGAAGCGGGTCATGACTTCCTCCAGGCTCTGCTCTACTTCTGCGCGGTTGTTCCTGGTGTACGCGCCCATGAGGAGGTTTTCTTTTACCGTGAGGTTGGGGAATATCTGTCTCCCTTCCGGCACGTGGGAGATGCCCATTCTCACTATCTTATGGGCAGGAAGGCGGGTAATTTTTTGTCCCTGGAAAAAAATTTCTCCCCTTCTGGGCACCAGCAGGCCGGAAATGGTGCGCAGCGTGGTGGATTTCCCGGCGCCGTTGGCGCCGATGAGGGTGACAATTTCGCCCTTTTCCACGCTAAAAGAAATGCCCTGCAAGGCACGGATGGCCCCGTAGTAAACTTCCAGGTCTTTTACTTCCAAAATCATGCCACTGTTGCCCCCTTGCCCAGGTAAGCCTCCAGGACCAGCGGGTTGTGCCGGATTTCCGCGGGCGTGCCGGTGGCGATGACTTGCCCGAAGTCCATGACTACTACCCGCTCGCACAGGTTCATGACCATCCCCATTTGGTGTTCGATGAGCAGGATGGTCAGCTTGAACTTATCTTTAATGGCGCGGATGAGTTCTACCATGCGCCTTACCTCTGCAGGGTTCATTCCCGCCGCCGGCTCGTCCAGCAGCAGGAGCCTGGGGTGGGCGGCCAGGGCCCTGGCTATTTCCAGGCGGCGCTGCTCGCCGTACGCCAGGTTGCCCGCCTTTTCATGGGCCTTCCCGGCGAGGTTAAGGGCCTCCAGGAGGTCCATGGCCTCGCGGGTTACCCGCTCTTCTTCCCGGTAAAAGCGTGGTGTCCTTAAAAAGGCATCAAAGAGGTTGTACTTTATCGTCGGGTGGGACACCGCGCGCACGTTATCCAGCACGGTATTGCCTTTAAAGAGGCGGATATTTTGAAATGTCCTGGCGATCCCCCGCTGGGCTATTAAAAAGGGGGGCAACCCGGTAATATTTTCTCCCAGGAAAGTAATTTGGCCGCTGGTTGGTTTATAAAGGCCGGTGATCAAGTTGAATACCGTCGTCTTACCGGCGCCGTTGGGGCCGATGAGCCCCACAATTTCCCCTTCTTCGACGGTCAGGTTGAAATCGTTTACGGCCTTTAAGCCGCCAAAGCTTTTTGAGAGGCCACTAACTTCCAGGACCGGCATACGTTTGCTGCTCCTTTCCGGGTGCTTTTAGGGGGAGTTTGGGCACCAGGATGGAAAGCTCCTTGCCCCCGAATATGCCCTGCGGTCGCAAGATGATGGTCACAATCAAGATGAGGGCGTAAATCACGCCGCGCCAGTCTATGAAGCTCTGCCCTAGCACGAACCGCAGGCCTTCCAGCAGGAAAACCCAGGCTATGGCGGTAATGATGGTGCCGGTCATGCTCCCGAGGCCGCCCAGCACCACAATGAGGAGGAAGTCAAAGGACTTTAGGAAGTCGAAGTTGGAAGGGTGGAGAAAAGGATAACGGTGGGCATAAATCCCGCCCGCCAGGCCGGCCAGGGAGCACCCCAGGATGAAGGCCATGCTTTTATATCGGGTGGTGTTGATGCCCATGACGTCGGCGGCAATCTCGTCTTCCCGGATGGAAGTGCACGCGCGCCCGTACGTGGAAAAAATGAAATTGCGCACCAGGATAATGCATATAAAGGTTAAGAGGAAGATGAGGTCGAATTTGGCCAGCTGCGGTGTGCCGCTCATCCCGGTGGCGCCGCCTAGCATGGGGATGAGCTTGTTGCTGTTGTCAAGGCCAACCTTGATGATAATGCCGAAACCAAGGGTGGCGATGCCCAGGTAGTCCGAGCGCAGCCTTAAGACGGGGAGCCCGATTAACATGGCCACTATGCCCGCAAGCAGCGTCCCTGCCAGGAGGGAGAGCAGGAAAAAGGCAGGGTTGCCCTGGCCGTAAAGCTTATCTAGGGCGCCGGCCGTATAGGCTCCCAGCCCGTAAAAGGCTGCATGGCCCAGAGAAAATTGCCCGGTAAAACCGTAAATTATGGACAGACCCAGGGCGCCGATGACCATTATTAAACCCTGGTCCAGTACCAGTTGCCAGTATTTGCTGATCATGCCGCCAAACTGCAAGAGCTTAATGGCTGCATAAAAGGCCAGCGCTCCTATGGGAAGCCATAATGCTTGCCGTGAAACCTTCACTTTACCTATCACCTGCGCGCTTTTAAATTTTAAACCTTTTCCGTTTCCGTGCGCCCCAGCAGGCCCTTAGGCCGGAAGAGGAGCACTAAAATTAAAATGGCAAAGGCTATGGCATCGCGCAGCTGGGAGGAAACATAAGCGGCGGTGAGGGTTTCCACCTGCCCCATGATGAGCGCTCCCAGGACCGCGCCGGGTATGATGCCGATGCCTCCCAGCACGGCGGCCGTGAAGGCCTTAAGACCGGGCATGATGCCCATGAAGGGGTGGATCTGGGGGTAGGCAAGGGCATAAAGGATGCCGCCCAAGGCGGCAAAGGCCGAGCCGATGGCAAAGGTAAAGGAGATGACGTTGTCGACGTTTACTCCCATGAGGCGGGCGGCATTGTGGTCCACGGCGACGGTGCGCATGGCCATACCGATTTTCGTGCGGTAAATGAGAAACTGGAGCAGCACGAGCATGGCCACGACCACCACAAAGACGATTACCTGAATGTTGGTTACGGTCAGGCCGGCAATTTTCCAGTTAACCTCGGCAAAAGGGCGTGGCACCACCCGGTAATTGGGCCCGAAAACGAATTTCAGGCTGCTGAAGTACTCCAGGAACAAGGAGACGCCAATGGCGCTAATCAGGGCGGCTATCTTCGGCGCATAACGGAGGGGGCGGTAGGCAACGCGCTCAATGGTCACGCCCAGGGCGGCGCAGGCAACCATGGCCAGCAGGATGGCTGCGGGCAGGGGCAGCCCCCACACGGCAAAGCCAAAGTAACCCAGAAAGGCCCCCACCATAAAGACGTCACCGTGGGCAAAATTAATGAGCTGGATGATCCCGTACACCATTGTATAGCCCAGGGCAATGAGGGCGTACATGAGTCCCAGCTGAAGGCCGTTTAAGACCTGCTCCAAAAAGTACTCCACCTGCTGCTGACCTCCTGCTCTAGAGCAATCTTGGCGGGGAGGGGGAATGCCCACCTCCCCGCCGTCGCATGTGCCGGGAGTATTTATGGCCTGTACATGGTGACGAACTTTTGCTTGCCGCCTTCAATCTTCAGGATGGCCACAGGCTTGACGGGGTTGCCGTCCTTATCAAAGGAAATGTTGTCGCCGCTGACAATGTTAAGGCCCTTGGTGTTTTGCATGGCTTCCTTGACCTTGACGGGGTCGTCGCTGTTGGCCGTTTTAATGGCGTTGAGCATGATGTTGGTGGCGTCGTAGAAGAGGGTGGCCAGCGCATCGGGCACGGTACCGTACTTGGCCTTGTACTGCTCCACAAAGGTCTTCACGGCTGGCCGCGGGTCATCGGCGGAATAGTGGTTGGTGAAGTAGCCGCCCTCCATGGTCTTGTAGTCCAGCTCGGCGGAGTCCCAGCCGTCGCCGCCCATGAACACGGCCTTAATGCCTTTCTCGCGGGCCTGCTTGCCGATCAAGCTTACCTTTTGATAATAGTCGGGGAGGAATAATACGTCGGGGTTCTTCTTGGCGATGTTGGTCAGTACAGCCGAAAAATCGGTGTCGTTGGTGGAGTAAGCTTCCATGGCCAGGACCTGGCCGCCGCCGGCAGTAAAGGCTTCCTTGAAGTTGTTGGCCAGGCCGATGCTGTAATCGTTAGCCTGATCGTAGAGGATAGCCGCGGTCTTCAGCTTTAGCTCGTTGAGGGCGAACTTTGCCGCCACCGTGCCCTGCACGGGGTCAATGAAGCACGCCCGGAAAACGTATTCCTTCCTCTTGCCTTCATCCACGGTAACCTTGGGGTTGGTGGCTGTGCCGGAGATCATAACTACCTTGTTGTCGTTGGCCAGCTTGGAGATGGGGATGGTGCACTTGGAGGTGAGGGAGCCGACGATAAACTTGACGCCGTCCTGGGTAATGGCCTTTGTGGCCACGTTTACGGCTTCCGTGGCGTCGTTGCGGTCGTCGTAAATGACGTGCTCGATCTTGTAGTCCCCTGCCTTGTAGCCGGCTTGCTCCAGGGCCAGCAGGAAGCCGTTCTTGGCCGATTCGCCAAAGGTCTTGACGTCGCCGGTTAACGGGGCAATGAGGGCCAGCTTGATTTTCTTTTCTCCCGAAGTTCCCGTAGTTCCCTTCTGGCCTTGCCCGCAGCCGGTGGCCAGGAGGGCCAAGGCCAAAAGGGCTACTAGCACCGCAAACCAAGCTTTTTTATTGCCCATTCTAAAGCAAGACCTCCTCATAATGATGTTGATGTTTTTAGGTGGTTAAGGAAATCAAGTTTTTTGACTGTTTTGAGTTTTTCCTCCCTTTTCCCCTCCCCTCTTTTCCTTTTTGCCGGCGCTTTAAAACCGCCATGTTTTAATTCTACAAGACTTTTAAAATTCCTCTCCCCGGGGAGGCGCCGGGTGGCGATAATTTTTGCTCTGCAGGGCCTTTTATTGCTGCTCCCGGTTATCTTCCTTGAGCAGGGTGTGGTAGCGGAGCCCGGGGCAGCCGCAGTCTTGGGAGGCGTCAAGGCGGTCCAAGGCCTCCAGAATGATCATGGCCATGCGCTGCGCTTCATGGTAAAAAATGTCGGCCAACTCTTCGTGGCTCCAATCGCTTATCACCCCTTCGGCGTAGTTGGTGACAATGTCTACCCTGGCGTAGCAGGCGCCGATTTCCCTGGCCAGGTAAACTTCGGGGCACATGCTTTGCCCCACCATGTCCGCGCCCAGGCGGGCCAGCATGGCGATTTCCGCAGGACTCTCAAAGTGACGCCCGTCGGTTACGGCATAAATGCCGCGGTCAAAAACGCGCCCCGGGGCGTGCTTTTGGGCAGCCTCATAGAGTGCCCCCCTGATGACCGGGCAAACGGCCTGACGCATGGCCAGGAGATAATCCCCTTCCAGGCCCACGTCTTTGCGCATGGAAAAGTCCAGGTAATCGGAAGCGATGAGGACGTCCCTGGGCTTCAGGAGGTGGTTGATGGCCCCTACACCGCCCTCGGAGATTATTTTTTTCACCCCTGCCTCCCTTAGCACCCAGAAGAGCTGCTGAGAGGCCTTTCCCCGGGGTACGCCGCGGCGCCACCCGTGCATTTTCACGGTAAGTACCTTTTTGCCGTTAAAGGTGAACAGCTTGAAGGGAGGGCTTTCCCCGTACGGCGTGGGGAAAGTGAGCCCGGTGGCCAGCACAACCAGCTCTCCGGGAAAAGGCACATCTTCGGGAAAGCGCAGGCTGAAGGTACTCGAGCCGCCTATGACGGCGTATTCCACAGGGGGGATTTCTCCGGCCTTGTAGGCCACGGCAGATCAGCTCCTTTTGCGGGCCACATAAAAGTGGCGCCTGGTTTCTCCAGCAGGCGGGGAGAAGGTGAAGGCATCGTATACGGCCACAAGCATGAGGCGCGAGGCCTCCAGTGCCCGCCGGATCCGTTCCGGGGAATGGTGGTACTCGCGGTGGATTTCTTTAAACGCGCCGGTGGTTCCTTCTCCGTCTTTAAAGGTGATGGCCAGCTCGACTTCCCAGCAAAGCTTCTGGGGGTAGTGGCGTGTCTGCCAGCACAGGCAGCAGTCGGCCAGGACGAATGAGTCCGGCGTGCTGGTACCCCCTGCTTTGAGCAGCAGGCGGATGTTGTTGGCATCGAAAATGAAGAGGCCCCCGGGGTTAAGGTTCTCGTACACCCGGCGAAAGGTTCTCACCAGGTCCCTGTAGCCCGGCAGGTAGTTGATGCCGTCGTGAAAGCAGGTAACCAGGTCCACCGGTTCTTTTAACTCAAAGGAGCGCATGTCCCCGACCAGGAACTCCACGTCCAGGCCGAGCTGCGCTGCTTTCTTCCTGGCCGCGCTAATCATGGCTGGCGAGATGTCCAACCCCAGTACGCGGTAACCGCGCCTGGCGAGGGGTAGGGTCAGGTTTCCCGTGCCACAGGCCAGGTCCAGCACCGTGCGGGGGCAATGGCCAAAGCGCCTGAGAATTTTTTGCAGGTACTCTGCCCACTCTTCGTAGTCCACACCTGCCACCAGAAGGTCGTAGATTCTGGCAAGCCTCTCATACGGTTTCACGGATATCCCTTCCCCCGCAGGCCGGCAATTAGCTGCCCCCGGCTCCTGCCGGGGGCAGCTTTAGGGTGATCCTCACTTTTTCAGGCCGGCTATGATGTCCTCGAAGACTTTTTTAATTTCCTGGTCACCGTTGATGTTGACAAGCAGCCCCTTTTGCGTGTAGTATTCGATGAGCGGGCGGGTCTGCGCCTCGTAGACATCCAGGCGGTTGGCTACCGCTTCTTCGTTGTCGTCGCTGCGCTGGTAGAGCTCGCCCCCGCAGGCGTTGCACTTGCCTTCCATCTGCGGCGGGTTAAAGAGGATATGATAGGTGGCCCCGCAGTTGCGGCACACACGCCGGCCGGTCAGGCGGGCCATGAGCTTGTCCCGCGGCACGGTAATGTTGATTACCCCATCCAGCTGGATGCCCATGCTCCTGAGGGTTTCATCGAGGGCTTCCGCCTGTGCCAGGGTGCGGGGAAAGCCGTCCAGAAGAAAGCCCTTCTGACAATCGGGTTTCTGCAGGCGGTCCTTAACCATCCCCACCACTACTTCATCGGGCACCAGCTCTCCGCGGTCCATGTACTCTTTGGCTTTCTTACCCATTTCCGTGCCCTCCTTTATGGCGGCCCGGAACATATCACCCGTGGAGATGTGGGTGATGCCCAGCTCCTTCACCAGCATTTCCGCCTGCGTGCCCTTGCCTGCCCCCGGCGGGCCCATGATCAGCAGTTTCAAAACCATCCCCTCCCCGCGATAGTTATTTTAATCACCAATTACTCAAATTATATCGCCTTTGGGATAACTTTAAAAGCCTATAAAAGGGCAAACGCGCTTAAAGCGCCGCAGGCAAAAAAGTAAAGGCTCCCTGGAGGGAGCCTTGCCGCATGGTACTACTGGTCGGGATGACAGGACTTGAACCTGCGACCTCACGGTCCCGAACCGTGCGCTCTCGCCAAGCTGAGCTACATCCCGGAGTGCTATGATGTATTATCTAACATGTGAGGGGAAAAGTCAAGGGCCTTGCGCCCTCAGGTATCCCCACCTTTTATGCCTACATCCCGCTGTAAGCTATCTCGGGCCAGGCATCGAATACCCAGGGGCATCGGCCCCGTCGTCCGCTCAACCAGGAATGAAAAATATAGTACCCCACACGCCAAAGCCCCAGAGTCCGCTTTCGCTCTGTGTTCGCCATCAGCCGCCGGTGCAGTTGCCGTTTTTCGGCCCAATCACCCACTACGGTCAGTAAGTAGTAGGCGTACGCTATTAAAAGAAAAAGCCGGTTATAACGCATCGCCGTCCTCAATACCAGCCCCCGCAGCCGAAAACCAGCCCGCTC
>NZ_KE386890.1:0-9910 GCF_000429345.1 Desulfovirgula thermocuniculi DSM 16036
CATGGTTTGTTTCCTGGCCCTGGTGCTGGAATCGGCCCTTTACAGGTGCCTCAAGCTGGCAGAAAGCAAGGCGGAGTACACCTACCTTCTGCGGGACTTAAAGAACCTGAAAGCCGTGGAGCTTGTCTTAGAGGGCGTGAAGTATCTTTGCCGCACCGAGTTGCCTGGGAATGCCTATGAGGCCTTCCGAGTTCTCGGGATAAGACCACCTTCTGAGGTATCTGTAATAGAATAGTGGTATTGCCACAATAAGGTAAATGTTGTGGTACGTCTATCTTTTTTCCTCGTGAAGCCTTGTGTTTTCGGGATTTTTATAGTTTAGGTGTCAAACTTAGGCCACGGGATTAAGGGCATCATTACCGAAAATTAACCCTGTTTTAAGAGGCTGGAAAGAATACTTTCGGTTAACCAACGTTAGCCGTGTATTCTGGAAGCTGGACTTCTTCATTACGGCCCGGTTTTATCGGGTAGGCCGGAAACCAGCCAGCGGCTGAGCAAGACCTTTAAGCCGGGGGTCTAGGTCACCCTAAAGAAAATGGGGTTGTACAGCTTTGACCTGCGAATGCCTTACGTGAATGGTGTCGGATAGGCGTGCTCTAGCTGAGGAAGGGGTCATGCTGGTGGCGCCACCACAACCCAGGGCGCTGGCACCAGAGCTGCGCGAAGGAAGGTTTATCTTCGACCCGGATACCGAGATTCTCACCTGCCCGGCGGGAGTCGCTTGCAGGCACCGCACTTACAATCCCCAGGCCGAAAGCTGGGTTTACCGCTTTCCGGCAGCTGCCTGCCGCGCCTGCGAACTTAAGGGTTCCTGTACCAAAGGCCGGGGCAGCCGCATCATCACGGTGAGCCGCTATTACCGCGAGCACATGGAGGCATATCTTTACAGCCAGACACCTGCGTACAAGCAGGACATGCGTTTGCGTGCCTTAATTGAGCCCAGAAACGGTGAGCTGGCCCGCTGGCACGGGTTACGACGCGCCCGCTACTGGGGGCTGGTGAAGACTAGGCTTCAGGCCATTTTCACTGCCCTGGCGGTGAACTTCAAGCGGTGGGTTCACTTGGCAATTGCTGCCAAGCGGGCAGTCAAAGCCGCAGCAGCCTAGGAATAAGGGGTTTCTCTGCCTTTTTCAAGGGCTTGGTTACCTGATACTGGTACTAAAGATGGTGATTTGCTGTGGTAAGCTCTTCCATAAAAGCCTGATTGCCATATAATGTTAATTCTACTTGGTTAAAGTGTTATACTTGCTGTTTTCCCTCAGTTTTGCGACGGTCTCAAGGATACTAAGAATTAAAAAATTGGCCGACAACCGTTTGCCTGCTTTTACCCCGGAAAGCAAATTCTTTTCCCTTATAGGTTCTTTCTCCGGCCCCGAGGATCTGGCCGAAAACCCGACCGCTATTTGGTGGAGGGTTGACCCTTTGAGGGTAATAGATGCTTAACTTCCGTTCCTTTCCAGTTCTGTAATCACGTTCTTGATAAATGTCCTGAACTGTGCCATTTTGTTCTCTAAAAGTGAGACGATATCGGCCATGTTTTCCGCCAGGTGCTTCATTTTCATCCAGCGTAGCTCACCGGCATAGGCATGGCGGAAGAGGTGGCGGAAGCGGCGGTACTCATCCAGCTCTTCCATCAGCTCCCGGGAGATGACTGCCGGCCGCAGCCCTTCGAGTTCTACGGCCATACTCTTTAAAAGCTCCCGGTGCCAGTCTCCGGCCTTGAGCGGCCCGCCGTCGATCTGGCGCGAAATGCGTTCAAACATGGATTCCACGCCGGTGTAGAAGTGGTGGAGGTAGGCGGCCATGGCCATTAAGTCCCGGTCGGGCACGGGGCCGGTGCGGGCATTCACTTCCATGAGCAGGGCGCGGGCCTTACTGGCAATCTTAGCTATGGCCTGCAGGTCTTCATTTAGTTCCGCCAGCAGCCTCTTTAGGCGGGCTATTTTCCTCTCTTTGGCGGTCATACAGCACGATCCCCTCTTTTTGCACCCGCTCCCGTAGTGTTTCCGCAGCGCCTTCCAGGAGTAACAGGTCCACCGCAAAGGGGCGGGCGATTTCTTCCGCCAGCCCGTAGGCTTGCAGGTATTCCCTTTCCGCAAGGCCGCTTACGGCCAGGTCGATGTCCGAGAAGAGGTCGAAGTCGCCCGTGGCCAGGGAGCCGAAAAGGTAGACCCTCGTCACGTTGAAGCGGCGGGCAAGCTGCCAGGCTATTTCTCCGGCCTTTTCCCAGGCCAGGGCTTCTTTTTGCGCCTGCTCCTTTTCTTCCCGGGCCACTTCTGCCAGGTGGCCCTGCACGTATTTCCGGTAATCTTGCATAGTCATTCCAACCCTTATAGCTGCATTTATGGTCATATTTTATCACGAGCCCGGAAAGAGAGAAAACGATTTGCGAAAATTCTTTACTTGCCAGGGCCGCCGCGGCGTGTGCTATAATTAACGGATATAAGGAGAACGCCGAGGAGGGGATTTGTCTGTTCCCGGAGAAATTTGCCAAGTTCGGGCTTACCTTTGACGACGTGCTGCTCATCCCCGCCAAGTCGGAGGTGCTTCCCCACGAGGTGGACACCTCCACCTACCTCACGCGGGAGATCAAGCTGAACATCCCCCTCATGAGCGCGGCCATGGACACGGTCACCGAGTCCCGCATGGCCATCGCCATCGCGCGGGAGGGCGGCATCGGCGTCATCCACAAAAACATGCCCATCGAGCGGCAGGCCCTGGAAGTGGACCGCGTGAAGCGCTCGGAGCACGGGGTCATTTCCGACCCCATATTTCTGTCCCCCGACAGCCCCATCAGCGAGGCCCTCCTGCTTATGGAGCGCTACCGCATTTCCGGCATCCCGGTGACGGAAAACGGCAAACTGGTGGGCATCATCACCAACCGCGACCTGCGCTTTGAAAAGGACTTCAGCAAGCCCGTGGGGGAGGTCATGACCAAAGAAAACCTCATCACCGCCCCCGTGGGCACCACCCTGGAGGAGGCCAAGGAGATCCTGCGGCGCCACAAGGTGGAGAAGCTACCCATCGTGGACGAGCACTTCAACCTGCGGGGCCTAATTACCATCAAGGACATCGAGAAGGCCCGCCAGTACCCCATGTCCGCCAAGGACAAGAAGGGCCGCCTGCTGGTGGCGGCGGCGGTGGGCGTAGGCCCCGACACCGAGGAGCGCGCCGATGCCCTGGTGCGGGCCGGGGTGGATGCCATTGTGGTGGACACGGCCCACGGCCACAGCAAGAGGGTCATTGAGACGGTGGCCAGGCTCAAGCGCAAGTACCCGGAGGTGGCGGTCATCGCCGGCAACGTGGCCACCGCCGAGGGCACCAGGGACCTCATCCGGGCGGGGGCCGACGCGGTGAAGGTGGGCATTGGCCCCGGGTCCATCTGCACCACGCGCGTGGTGGCCGGGGCGGGCGTGCCGCAGATCACGGCCATTTACGAGTGTGCGCAGGAGGCGGCGGCCCACAACATCCCCATCATTGCCGACGGCGGTATACGGTATTCAGGTGACATCACCAAGGCCATTGCCGCCGGGGCCGATGTGGTCATGATCGGCAGCCTGTTTGCCGGCACGGAAGAAAGCCCCGGGGAGATAGAGATCTACCAGGGGCGCAGCTACAAGGTTTACCGGGGGATGGGCTCCCTGGGGGCCATGCGGGAGGGGAGCGGCGACCGCTACTTCCAGGAGGAGCAGCAAAAGCTGGTGCCTGAGGGCGTGGAGGGCCGGGTGCCCTACCGGGGCCCGCTGGCGGAGATCGTCTACCAGCTCATCGGCGGCCTGCGGGCCGGCATGGGCTACTGCGGCTGTAAAAACATCCAGGAACTGAAGACCAAAACCCGCTTCATCCGCATTACGCCTGCGGGCCTGCGGGAGAGCCACCCCCACGACGTAACCATTACCAAGGAGGCCCCCAACTACAGCCTGAAGTAAAAGAAATTGCCGGAAGGTGTAGGAAAAAAGTAGACAAAACAACCAAAAAATAGCAGGAACGGTGCGACGGGTCAGGGAATAGATATATTATTCTTTCCCTGGGGAACCTTTGAGGAGGAAGGTGGAGCGCAGGGCATGGGAAGCAGGCTCTATTCCCTGACCGACGTCTTAAAAAAGGCCCTCTTTTTCTTCGACTCCCTCACGGTGCCGGAGCTGAGCGTCTACGTTTACCGTCGCATGATGCAGGACTGCCCCCTCCCCCGGGTGGAGGAAAAGGTGGCTCTTTGCCTGCGCCAGCACCCGTGCTTTTACGTGGATAACCGCGGCGCCTGGCGCCTGGACCTGGAGGGGAAGAGGGAGAACGACGCCTTTTACGCCCTCCTGCTCAAGCGCCAGCAGCCCATGAGCTTAAAGGAGCTCCGCCTGTGGTGCAAGAACAAGAAAAACAAGCACCTGGTGGCCGACGAGGCCAACCTCATTTCCGACGGGCGCTTCGTGCAGCTGGACAACGGCTGCTGGGGGCTCACCGAGTGGGAGGTGGAGGCGGAGCGCTACCCGTTGAAGCAGCTGGTCATCAAGGCCCTGAAGTCCCACCCGGGGGGCTTAAGCCAGCAGCAGCTTTTTGAGATCGTTAACGCCTGGCGCCCCACCACTCCCCCGGCGCTGCAAAGTGTCTTGCGCAAGTTCCCCTTTTTCGAGCCGGCGGGGGGAGTGTGGACCTACAACTCGGAGGTGCGGGTGGCCTACGAGGAGATCCTGCGGCGCTACCTGGCCGCCTTAAACCGCCAGAAGGAGCGCTGGCACCGCGCTCGGGAGCGCTGGCAGAAAAGGATTGCCGCCCTGGAGCAGCAGCTGCGGGAAATTAACGCCGCCTACCGCGAGGTGGCCGCGGCCCTGGCCCAGCGCCAAGAGGAGATGGCCCACTACGAGAGCGTGGTCACCCAGCTGGCGGAAAAGGACCTCCTGCTTTCCCTGCGCAAGAAGGAGATCATGCGCTACCGCGAGCACATCAACAAGCTGGAGGCCAAGGCCAACAGCATCCTCCACCAGTGCCGCCTCTGGGTAAAGAGGGCCCGGGAGGGGGAGCAGGAGATAGCCCAGCTGCGCCAGTCTCTGGCCAAAACGCAGGCCAGCCTGGAAACCATGTTCACCATGCTCCAGCAGTACAAGGAGCGGGACCGGGAGTACAAGGCAAAGCTGGCCGAGCTGAAGGACCAGCACGCCTCCCGGGTGGCCGGGCTGCAGACGGAGATAGTGGAGCTGCGGCAGAAGCTGGAGAAGTTGCAGGAGCAGAAGCAACAGGAGGAAAGGCGCTACCAGGAGGAAATCAGCATCCTCACCAACGACTTAAAGGAAGCGCTGGAGAAGGGCGAGGAAGCCCAGCGCTCGTTGCGCTTTGCCCAGAAGGAAGCCCAGCGCTGGAAGGAGGAGTACCAGCGCCTGGCAGCCAGCGTCAGGCACCCCTTGGTCAGGGCCGTCATAAGGCTCTGTGCCTTCTTCGGCAAATCCACGGCGCAGCCGGTTTAAACGGAGGGCCTCACCGCCTGCAGGTGGGCCCTCAATGCTTTTGGCGCCCCTTTGCCGCGGCGGCGCCAAAAGTGGTATACTGGGAACGGTAAGGAACGGGCGGGCAGGGGGTATGACGTGGGCAGGAAGGTCCTGGTTGCCGACGACGAGCTGAAGATCAGGCAGCTGGTGCGCATGTACCTGGAAAAAGAGGGCTTTGAGGTGGTGGAGGCCGCCGACGGAGATACGGCCCTGGAAATTTTGCGCCGGGAGCGCTGCGACCTGGTGATCCTCGACCTGATGATGCCCGGGACGGACGGCTGGGCGGTGTGCCGGGAGATCCGCAAGAGGGACGAGCAGGTGCCCATCATCATGCTCACCGCGCGGGGGGACGAGGTGGACCGGGTCCTGGGGCTGGAGATGGGTGCCGACGACTACGTGGTCAAGCCCTTTTCGCCCCGCGAGCTGGTGGCCAGGGTAAAGGCGGTGCTGCGCCGGGCGGGGCGGGAGGAAAACGGGCCGGCGGATGCCGCCGGGGTGCTGGCCTACCCCGGCTTGGTCATCGACCCCCTCTCCCGCCGGGTGGAGGTGGAGGGGCAGGCGGTCAACCTCACGCCCAAGGAGTACGAGCTCCTCTACTTCCTGGCGCGCTCGCCCGGAAGGGTGTTCACCCGCGAGCAACTGCTGGAGAGGGTGTGGGGATACGATTACTACGGCGATTCGCGCACCGTGGACACCCACATCACTCGGCTGCGCGAAAAATTGGGCCGCGCGGGCGGGAGGCCGCAGTACATCGTCACCGTCTGGGGCGTGGGCTACAAGTTTGAGGTGGAGAAATGAGGTTCTCGGGGGTAGTGGGCAAGCTCTGGCTCTTCATGCTTTCCCTGGTGGTGCTGGTGCTGGGGATCTCCGCCCTGCTGCAGACCAAATTTTTGGAGAAGACCTATTACGACCAGCAGGCGGAGCGCCTCCTGGAAGAGGGCCGGCGCCTGGCGGAAATGCTCCTAGAGCAGCGGGACCCCCTCCAGGCCGCCCGCCAGGTGGATCTGCTGGCCCGCCTGATGAATGCCAGCGTCATGGTAGTGGACCCGCGGGGAGCGGTGGAGCACTGGCACGTCATGGGCATGGGCATGATGGGCAGGCACATGGGCATGGGTATGGGGTCCTCCGGCTCCTGGCGCAACGCGCTGCCGGTAGGACCCCCGCTGGCCGGCCTCATGCCCCTCTCCCGGGAGCAGGTGGAAGCGGTCCTGGGGGGCCAGACGGTGGTGTACCGCGGCCACAACCCCTTTTTCGGCACGGACGTGATCCTGGTGGGTCTCCCCCTAAAGCAGGGGGAGGAGGTGCTGGGGGGCCTCTTCATCCACGCCCCCGTGGCACCCCTGGCCGCCAACATCAGGGCTCTCCAGCACGCCAACCTCTACGCCCTGGCCCTGGGGGCCCTCCTGGCCACCCTGCTGGGCCTCTTCTTTTCCCGCACTTTTGCCCGGCCCCTCCTGGAAATGAACCGCATTGCCCGGGCCATGGCCGCCGGGGACTTTGGCTGCCGCGTGGCCATAAGCTCGCGGGACGAGCTGGGGCTCCTGGCCGCCTCGCTTAACGCGCTGGCGCAGCAGCTGCAGGAAAAGATTGCCGCCCTGGAGAGGCTGGACGCCACGCGCAAGGAGTTTGTGGCCAACGTCTCACACGAGCTGCGCACGCCCCTGACCATCATCCAGGGCTACACGGAGGCCATTTTGGACGGCATGGCCGAGGACGAGGCCCGGCGCAGGGAGTACCTCCAGAACATCCAGGAAGAGGTCGTGCGCCTGCGCCGCCTGGTGGACGACCTCCTGGACCTGCGCCGCCTGGAGGCGGGGCGGGTGACCCTGAAGAGGGAGCCCCTGGACGTCGCGGCCCTCTTAGCCCAGGTGGTGGAGCGCTTTCAAAACCTGGCCGGGGAAAGGGGCGTGCGGCTCGAGCTCTCCCTCCGCTCGCCGCTGCCCAAGATTACGGGGGACGGGGACCGGCTGGCCCAGGTCTTCATCAACCTCCTGGACAATGCCCTGCGGGTGACCCCTGCCGGGGGCAGGGTGGAGGTGACGGCCAGGGAAGCGGGCGGCGCGGTGGAGGTGGCGGTGGAGGACAGCGGCCCGGGCATCCCGCCCCACGAGGTGCCCCTCATCTGGGAGAGGTTTTACAAGGGCGACCCCTCCCGCCGGCGCGACGGCGGCGGCAGCGGCCTGGGCCTGGCCATTGCCCGGCAGATCGTGGAGCTTCACGGCGGCGAAATTTACGTAGACGGCCGGCCCGGAAAGGGGGCCAGGTTTGTGGTGGTGCTGAAATAAAAAAGGCGGGCGAGTTCTCGCCCGCCGCACTTGGGGTTACTGGCCGGCCTGCGGGGAGGTGCCGTTCCAGTAGCCGCCCATCATCCCCCACCCGGCGTTGCCCCAGCGGGCCTTCATCCAGCCGTAGCCGGGGCAGAGCCCGGGGCCAAATCCGGGACCGAATCCGGGGAAGCGCTCGGGGTTCTGGGCGAAGAACTGCTGCCTGGCGTCAAGGGCCGCCTTGATTTGCTGGCCCTGCTCGGGGGTGAGTTGGCCGTACGCCACGTACTTGTCCACCAGTTGCTTTTTCAGCTCGATCATTTGCTGGTGGAGGGCGGTCAGTTCCTTTGCCTGCTCGGGTGTGAGGGTGGCCGCCAGGGCCGGCAGGGCCAGTCCCAGCACAAGCGCCGCCGCTAGCAAAATGACCAGTTTTCTCATCGGGCATACCTCCTTACCGGAATTTTTACCGTTGGCTTTAATATAAAGGGCAGATATCGCAGATTTTTGTCCAAAGTGTTACGGTTTTGTTAAAAACGCTGGAGGGTAGAGGGGTTTTGCATGGATTACCGCTACGGGCCGCTGGCAAGAAAGATTAACCTTGCACTGCCCCCGCCGCGCCTGGGCGACGGCGCCGCCGATGTAGAGCGGCTGGTGGCAGCCCTGGGGCGGCGCCTCGGGGGCGCGGCAGTCGGGGTGCCGCTGGAGGTCATGCGGCGCGTCCCCCACGTCTTGCGCGAGGCCGGGTGGCACGTTACGGCCACCGTGGGGGCTTTTGCGCCGGGTCACTGGGAGCTGGTCGACTTGGAGGCGGGGGACACCACCGGGCGCCACTTTGGCCTGGCCGTGGACGTCGGCACCACCACGCTGGCCGCCTGCCTGGTGGACCTGAACACCCGAGAGGTGTTGGCGGAGGACGCCGCGGGCAACGGGCAGGTGGCGGAGGGGGAGGTTTGCAGCAGCTACGAATAAACGCACTATAATTGACTGAAACGTACAGTTCTGTTACTATAGAAGTATGGAACTCTTATCCATCGGAGAAGCAGCAAAGCGGTTAGGCGTACACCCGAACCGCCTCAAGGCGTGGGAGAAGCAGGGGTTAATTAAGCCCGTGCGGCTTCCCAGCGGCCACCGGAGGTACCCGGTGGAGGAGATCAACCGCATTCTGGGCACAGGGGGGATAAAGGCAGAGCCGGACGCCGCGGTCGTCCTCTACGCCCGGGTATCCACAAAGGAGCAGGCCGATGCCGGAAACTTGGAGCGGCAGCTGGAGAGGCTGCGGGCTTATGCCGGGAAGAGAGGCTACCGGGTGATGGCCGAGCATTCCGACGTGGCCTCCGGCCTCAACCAGAACCGCCGGGGTCTGGAGCGGGTGCTGAAAATGGCCGAGCGGGGCGAATTCAAGAAGCTGCTCATCGAGTATCCCGACCGGCTGGCGCGCTTCGGGTATGCCTATTTGGAGCGGCACTTGAAGCATTGTGGCGTGGAAATAGAAATCACATCGCAAAAAGAGCCGGAGGACGCCCATGCGGAGCTGGTGCAGGACCTGCTGGCCATTGTGACTTCTTTTTCGGCCCGGCTTTATGGCGAAAGTCTCGGCAGGAAAGTCCGGCAGGGTTTCCGGGAGCTGATCGAGGATGCGGAAAAAGCGCGCAGAGAACAAGTTTAGCGTGACGGTATGCGGGGAGTTCTTTCCGGAGAGCTACCCCGCTTTTCGGTCTGTGAGGTGGAGCCGTGGGGAAGAGGACCCGCTGGCGACGGAGATGCGGCTTTTCTGCTCCTGCCTGCGGTGGGCCTTCAACCGGCTTCTGGAAGGTATTTCCCGGAATGAGATTAAGAGGCGCGGCCAGGAGCTTTTCGGGCTGAACTCCCGGTACGTGGACGATGCGCGGCTGAAAGCGCAGGCCCTGCTGGACTCCCAGAGGGAGCTTCTGGTGCTAGAGATTGAAGAAACGGAGGCGAAATTAGGCCGTGCCAGGAAGAAGCTCGGTCTGGCCGCCAGCAAGCTGGCGAAGGCCGAAAAGAAGGGTGCTGCCCCTGCCGAGCTGGAGAAGCTGCACCTTGTAGTCAAGGGCCGTCTCTTGCGCGTGGCCTCCCTGGAGGGGAGGCTGGCAGAGCTGGAGGCTTACCGCCAAAGCGGCGCCATACCCAAGGTGGTCTTCGGCGGCAGGA
>NZ_KE386890.1:11095-36473 GCF_000429345.1 Desulfovirgula thermocuniculi DSM 16036
AAGCGGTCCGTGCCGGTTGTGGTCTTCCGGCGCAGCACTCCCGTCCGGGTGGGACTCCCGGGCCTAGGTCCCCTGTCGCCCTACCCCTCAGAGGGCAAATCAAGTATCCGGAAAGGAGGCGAATACCTGGTCTGGGGGCCGGCTCGACTGAGATTTCAAAACGGTCGGGTTTTTTGAACCAGGACCTGCTGACGCGCATCTGGCTGGCCCACGAGCCCGGAGGGGCTGGCGCGGCTGCAGAAGGCCGCGGTGGAGTCGCTGAACGACCTCATTGAGCGCCTGGCGCGGCACCGCGGCGCCAGCCCCCGCGAGATCGGCGCCGTGGCCGTGAGGGCCAACACGACCATGGTGCACCTCCTCCTGGGCCTCGACCCCTTTAACATCTGTCTGGTCCCCCACGTTCCGGTGGTAAAGGGCCCGGGTGTCGTCCCCGCCGGGGACCTGGGCCTGGCCGTGAACCTCCGTGCGCCGGTTTACTTCCTCCCCGCCGTGGCCGGCTGCCTGGGGGGGAGACGTGGTGGGGGGTCTGCTGGTGAGCGGCCTGCACCGGCGGGAGGAGCTTTCCCTTTTTGTGGACATCGGTACCAACGGCGAGATCGTGCTGGACAACCGGGAGTGGCTGCTGGGGTGTGCGGGGGCCGCCGGGCCGACCCTGGAGGGCGGGGTGGCGGCCTGCGGCATGCGTGCCGCGCCCGGGGCCATAGACCGCGTGAGGATTGACGCGGCCACCGGGGAGGTGCGCTACACCACCATTGGTGGGGGGCCGCCGGCGGGCATCTGCGGCTCCGGGTTGGTGGACTGTCTGGCGGAGATGCTTCTTGCGGGCATCATCGACCGCGCCGGGTGCTTTACCGAGGGGGCGGGAAAAGTTCACCCTGGTGCCGGCAGAGGAGACGGCCACGGGGCGGGAAATTGCCGTTACCCAGACGGACATCCAGAACTTCCTGCGCACCAGGGGGGCGGTGAATGCCGCCCTGGAGCTTTTGCTGGAGAGCGTGGGGCTTTTCCCGGGCGACATCGGGCGGTTTTACGCCGCCGGGGCTTTCGGGGAGCACCTGGACTTGGAGTCGGCGGTGACCATCGGCCTCTACCCGGACCTCCCCCGGGAGAGAATGGTGCGCCTGGGCAACGCTTCCCTAGAGGGGGCGAAGCTGGCCCTTTTGTCCGGCGAGGCGCGAAAGGAGGCGGGCGTTTTGGCCCGCCGCATCACCTACATCGAGCTCAACGACAGCCAGGCTTTCATGAGCAAGCCGGTTCTTCCCCCACACCAACATCGACCTTTACCCCACGGTAAAGGCAAAGCTGGCCGCGCGGGGGCTGCTGAAAGAAAATTAACCTGCGGGATGTGCCGCAGGTTAGACTTTTACGTGGTTGCGTATCCACTCCACAATGTCGTCTAAAGGCGTGCCCGGCGTAAATATTTCCTTGGCCCAGCCCCCTTCCTTGAGGGCCTTGACGTCCTTTTCCGGGATGATGCCCCCGGCAATGACGGTGATGTCGCCGGCCCCCCTCTCCCGCAGGAGCTGCGTGACCATGGGGATGAGGGTCATGTGGGCGCCGGAGAGGATGCTTAAGCCCACCACGTCCACGTCTTCCTGGATGGCCGCCTCCACGATCTGCTCCGGCGTCTGGTGCAGGCCTGTATAGATGACTTCCATGCCCGCGTCCCGCAGGGCCCGGGCGATGACCCGGGCGCCGCGGTCGTGGCCGTCGAGGCCGGGCTTGGCGATGAGCACCCTGATCCTCCTGCTGCTCACGGTTTCCCCTCCTTCAGGCAAAGGCTTCGGGCTTTTAGAAGGTCGGCTTTTCCTTGTACTCGCCGAAGACTTCCTTCATGGTCTGGATTATTTCCCCTTCCGTGGCGTAGGCCTTGACGCAGTCCATGATGTAGGGGATGAGGTTGTCCGTGCCCTCGCAGGCGCGGCGCAAGGCGTCTAAAGTTTCCCGCACGCGGATGTTGTCGCGCTCCCGGCGCAGCTTCTGCAGGCGCTCGATTTGCTCCTGCTCTACCCGGGGGTCTATTTCCAGGATCTCGATCTCGATTTTCTCGTCGGGATTGACGAACTCGTTCACGCCCACCAGGATGCGCTGCTTGGTGTCCAGCGCCTTCTGGTAGCGGTAGGCGGCATCGGCAATTTCCTGCTGGAAGTAGTTTTGCTCGATGCAGGCCAGCACGCCGCCCCGCCGCTCAATCTCCTCCAGGTACTTTTCCGCCTCCTCTTCCATCTTGTTGGTCAGGTACTCCACGTAGTAAGAGCCTGCCAGCGGGTCGATGACGTTGGCCACGCCCGTTTCATAAGCCAGGATCTGCTGGGTGCGCAGGGCGATCTGCACCGCCTTTTCCGTGGGCAGCGCCAGCACCTCGTCCATGGAGTTGGTGTGCAGTGACTGGGTGCCGCCCAGTACGGCGGCCAGGGCCTCGTAGGCCGTGCGCACGATGTTGTTTTCCGGCTGCTGGGCGGTCAGGCTGCAGCCCGCCGTCTGGGTGTGGAAGCGCAGCATCCAGGAGCGCGGGTCCTTGGCCCCGTACTTTTCCCTCATGCGGCGGGCCCAGATGCGCCGCGCGGCGCGGTACTTGGCTATCTCCTCAAAGAAGTCGATGTGCGCGTTAAAGAAGAAGGAGAGCCGGGGCGCAAACTCGTCCACGTCCAGGCCCGCCTTAATGCCGGCCTCCACGTAGGCGAAGCCGTCGGCCAGGGTAAAGGCTAGCTCCTGCACGGCGGTGGCGCCCGCCTCCCGGATGTGGTAGCCGCTGATGCTGATGGTGTTCCACTTGGGCACGTGCTCCTTGGCGTACTTAAAGATGTCGGTGATGATGCGTAGAGACGGCTCCGGCGGGAAGATCCAGGACTTCTGGGCGATGTACTCCTTCAGGATGTCGTTCTGGATGGTCCCCGTCAGTTGCTCGGGTCGCACCCCCTGCTTTTCGCCCACGGCAATGTACATGCACCAGATGATGGCCGCCGGGCCGTTAATGGTAAAGGAGGTGCTGATCTTATCCAGGGGGATGCCGTCAAAGAGGATTTCCATGTCCTGCAGCGAGTCGACGGCCACGCCGCAGCGCCCCACCTCCCCCCGCGAGCGCGGGTGGTCGCTGTCGTACCCCATAATGGTGGGCATGTCAAAGGCCACGCTCAGCCCCGTCTGCCCCTTTTCCAGGAGGTACTTGTAGCGCTTGTTGGACTCCCTGGCCGTGCCGTAGCCGGCAAACTGGCGCATGGTCCAGAGCTTGCCCCGGTACATGTTGCAGTAGACGCCGCGGGTGTAGGGGTACTGCCCGGGAAACCCCAGGTCGCGCATGTAGTCAAAGCCCTCGAGGTCGAGAGGGGTGTAAAGGTCCTTTACCTCCATGCCGGAAACCGTTTCAAAGCGGCAGTCCCGGTCCTTCCACTGGCAGCGCGTTTTTTGCCACTCTTCCAGGCCCCGTTTGATTTCCTCGCGCTTTTTCTCCTCCACCTTTTATTCCTCCTTTCCCCGGGCGAATTTTGCCAATTGTGCCTTTTCTCCGACCGCAAGAAGGCCGGCCATGATTTCCCGTGCGGCGGTGTAGGGGTCCTTTTGGCGGGTGGCCACCTGCTCCACCAGGCCGCACCGCGCGTTGAGGTGCCGGGCGACCAGCTCCTCCAGCTGGCGCCGCACCAGGTCTAAAAGCTCGCGGTGTGCCTTCTCCCTCTCCCTGGCGGCGCCGTTGTCCCGGCGGCAGGCGCGGTGCCTCTTGATGGCCTCCCAGAGCTCGCGTATGCCCCGGTGCTCGTGGGCCACGGTGGAGAGCACGGGGGGCCGCCAGCCGTTTAAGCGCGGGGAAAGATCGAGCATGGACTCTATGCTCGTGGCCATCTGGACCACGCCGCCCAGGTCGGCCTTGTTGATGACGAAGATGTCGGCAATTTCCATGATGCCGGCTTTAATCACCTGGACGTGGTCGCCCGCGTGGGGGGTGAGGACCACCAGGGTGGTGTCGGCGTGGTACATGATGTCCAGCTCCGACTGGCCGACGCCCACCGTTTCCACCAGGATAACCTGGCAGCCGAAGGCGTCCAGCACCCTGATGGCGTCCCTGGTGGCCTGCGCCAGCCCCCCCAGGCTCCCCCGCGTGCCCATGCTGCGGATGAACACGCCCGGGTCGGTGGCGTGCTCCTGCATGCGGATGCGGTCGCCCAGGAGCGCCCCTCCGGTAAAGGGGCTGGTGGGGTCCACGGCAATGATGCCCACCTTTTGGCCCTCGGCGCGGATCTCCCTGGTGAGCGCGTCGGCCAAGGAGCTCTTGCCGGCGCCGGGGGAGCCCGTTAAGCCCACCACGTGCGCCCTTCCGGTAAAGGGGTATATTTGCGCTAAAAGCTCCTCCTTTTCCGGGGCGTTGTTTTCCATGATGCTGATCAGCCTGGCGGCGCTCCGCCGGTCCCCGGCCAGGAGCTTTTTCACCAGCTCGTGCATGGGCGTCCCCCCTTAAAAGTCAATGCCCCGCCGGTTTTCCGCGCCGCGGTAGTAGGGGTGGTTGATGAGCACCATCTCGGTAACCACGTCGGCGGCCCTCATGAGCCTGGGGTGGGCGTAGCGCCCGGTGAGCACCAGCTCCACGTGGGCGGGCTTGTTCCTCATGAGGTCCAGCACCTCTTCCAGGGGAATGAGCCGGTAGTCCACGGCAACGTTTATTTCATCCAGGATGACCAGGTCGTACTCCCCCGAGGCCACGGCCCGGCGGGCTATCTCCATCCCCTTTTGAGCCAGGGCCACGTCCTCCGGGGAAGGGTTGTCTTCGTCCACAAAGGTTTCCAGGCCGGACTGCACGATGGTGAAATCGGGAAGGTACCTGGCGGCGGCTTTGAGCTCGCCGTAGTCCTTGCTTCCCTTCATGAACTGCACCATGAACACGCGGTAGCCCTGGCCGATGGCCCGCAGGGCCAGGCCCAGGGCGGCGGTGGTCTTTCCCTTGCCGTTGCCGGTGTACACGTGCACGTAGCCTCTTTCCAGGCGCGGGCGCATGCAAAAACCCCCAGCTTTTACTTCAAGAGGTGCCTGGCAATGACCAGGCGCTGGATCTGGTTGGTGCCCTCGTAAATCTGCGTCACTTTAGCGTCCCGCATGTAGCGCTCCACCGGGTACTCCTTGCAGTAGCCGTACCCGCCCAGGATCTGCACCGCGTCGGTGGTCACCTGCATGGCCGTATCGGTGGCAAAGAGCTTGGCCATGGAGGCCTCCTTGGAGTGCGGCAGCCCCATGTCCTTAAGGCGGGCGGCGCGGTAGACGAGCAGCCTGGCGGCGTCAATGCGGGTGGCCATGTCGGCCAGCATGAACTGGATGGCCTGGAACTCGGCAATGGGGCGGCCAAACTGCACCCTCTTCTTGGCGTAGTCCAGGGCTACGTCAAAGGCCGCCTGGGCGATGCCCAGGGCCTGGGCGCCGATGCCGATGCGCCCGCCGTCTAAAAGCGACATGGCAATTTTAAAGCCTTCCCCTTCCGCGCCCAGGAGGTTCGCGCGGGGTACGCGCGCGTTGTCGAAAATGAGTTCCCCCGTGGGGTCGCCGTGGAGCCCCATTTTTTCTTCGATTTTACCTACGGTAAAGCCCGGGGTGTCGCGCTCCACGAGCAGGCAGGAAATCCCCTTGTGCCTGCTTCCCGGGGAAGTGCGCACGAAGGTGACGTAGAGGTCGGCTTCCCCGGCGCTGGTGATAAAGAGCTTTGAGCCGTTGACGATGTAGTAGTCGCCCTCCAGGCGGGCGGTAGTAGAGAGGTTGGCCGGGTCGGAGCCGGCGTTGGCTTCCGTCAGGGCGTAGGCGCCCAGCCACTCGCCGCTGGCCAGCCTGCGCAGGTAGCGCTCCTTTTGCTCCTGCGTGCCGAATTGGAGCAGGGCAAAGCAGGCCAGGGAAGTGTGCACGGCCAGGATCACGCCCGTGGAGGCGCAGGCCCGCGAGATTTCCTCCACGGCAATGATGTAGGAAAGGAAGTCGCAGCCCGCCCCGCCCCACTCCTCGGGGATGGGGATGCCCATGAGGCCCAGCTCGGCCATCCGCTGGATGTTCTCGCGGGGGAAGCGGTGCTGGCGGTCGATTTCCACGGCACGCGGCGCAAACTCGTTCTGGGCCAGGCGCCTGACGGTGTCCCGCATCATGATTTGCTCGTCGGTTAGCTGGTACGGCACCTCGCTCACTCCTCCACGCGCACCATGACGGCTTCGCCCTGGGCGGCCCCGCTGCAGATGGCCGCTATCCCAATGCCCCCGCCCCGGCGGCGCAGCTCGTAAATGAGGGTCATGAGGATGCGGGCGCCGCTGGCGCCAATGGGGTGGCCGAAGGCGATGGCCCCGCCGTTGACGTTTACCTTTTCGGGGTCCCAGCCCACAATTTTCTGGCTCACCAGCACCACGGCGGCAAAGGCCTCGTTGACCTCCAGGAGGTCCACCTGGTCTATTTTCATCCCGTGCCTGGCCAGGAGCTTGTTGATGGCCAGGCCGGGCACCGTGGCAATGTACTTGGCGTCCTGGGAGACGCAGGCGTGCCCCAGGATGGTGGCCAGCGGCTTTAGGCCCAGCTCCGCGGCCTTCTCCCGCGACATGACCACCAGCGCCCCCGCGCCGTCGTTCACCCCCGGGGCGTTGCCGGCAGTAACGGTGCTCTCGGGGTCAAACACCGGGGGAAGGCGGCGCAGCGCCTCTAAGCTGGTGTCCCGCCGCGGTCCCTCGTCGCTCTCCACCACCACCGGCGGGCCCTTTTTGCCGGGCACCTCCACGGGAACGATCTCCTCCTTAAGGAGCCCGGCGTCCTGGGCGGCCACGGCGCGCCGGTGGCTCCGCAGGGCCCACTCGTCCTGCTCTTCACGGGAGATGCCGTACTCCTTGGCCACCTCGCTGCCGTGCAGGGCCATGTGGCGGTTGTAGAAGGCGCACCAGAGGCCGTCGTGGACCATGAGGTCCACCAGCTTGGTGTCGAACATGCGCTGCCCCCAGCGGATGCGGGCAAAAAAGGGGGCGTTGCTCATGCTTTCCATCCCCCCGGCCACCACGACATCCGCCTCCTGGGCCTTGATCATCAGGTCGGCGAGGGTCACCGCCCGCAGGCCCGAAGCGCACACCTTGTTGATGGTATCGGAAGGCACTTCCCAGGGCAGGCCGGCCAGGCGGGTGGCCTGGCGGGAAGGTATCTGCCCGGCACCGCCCTGCAGCACCATGCCCATGAAGACGTAGTCAACCTGGTTGCCGGAAAGAGAAGCCCTGGCCAGCGCCTCCCTGATGGCTATGCCGCCGAGCTCTACCGCCGAGAGAGGCGCCAGGGCTCCCCCGAACTTGCCAAAGGGAGTCCGGGCGGCGCTGACGATAACTGCCTGGCGCAAGTTTTTACTCACCTCCTTGAGGGGTCGCCGGGATGCCCGTGCAATATCCATGCCAGGTGGGGGCAGTAGGAGCCCGGCAGGCGGCCTTTTGGCTGCAGGGCGCACTGTGTATCTGCTCGGTGACAGGGGGGTTAATTCATGTAGACATAAAAAATTAGGCCGTCTTGCGGCCCCAGAGGAGGTAGAGGAACAGACCGAGGCCCAGGAAAGCGGTGGCAAAGAGGCCCCAGGCAATGACCTCTCCCCAGGGCCGGGTGCGGCGGCGGGCATCAAAGGCTACCCAGAGGCCGCTGCTCACCATGATGAGGAGCAGGAGCAGGGTGGCTACGGCGGATGCCTGCGTCGTCAAGGTGCTCTCCTCCTTACACGACGTCCCAGCGGGGGCAACGGGCTCCCCAGCGCCCGATGACCCGCCCGTCCTCGTACATTTCGGCAATCTCGCAGGAGTTGGGGCAGCCGTCGCAGAGGAAGCTCCGCGTGCGGTACTCAAGCTCCGCCACGGCAAACCCCTTGAAGTTGGTGCGCCCGGTCCTGGCCACCTCTTCCGCGGCCAGCTGGGCGGCGCCGATGGCGCCCATGATCTTATGGTGCTCCGGCACCACCACCGGCATGCCCAGGTAGTGCTCAAAGGCGGCCTTGATGCCCACGTTGGCGGCCACGCCGCCCTGGAAGACCACCGGCGGCAGGATCTCCTTGCCCTTTCCCACGTTATTGAGGTAGTTGCGCACCAGTGCCTCACACAGGCCCCTGATGATGTCCGGCAGCGGGTGGCCCATCTGCTGCTTGTGGATCATGTCCGACTCGGCAAAGACGGTGCAACGCCCGGCAATACGCACCGGGTTGGTGGACTTTAAGGCCAGCTCCCCAAAGTGCTCGATGGGGATGTTTAGGCGGGCGGCCTGCTGGTCCAGGAAGGAGCCCGTTCCCGCCGCGCAGACGGTGTTCATGGCAAAATCTACAACCACGCCGTTACGCAGGATGATTATTTTCGAGTCCTGGCCGCCGATTTCCAGCACCGTCTGTACGCCCGGCACCATCATGCAGGCGGCCACGGCGTGGGCGGTAATTTCGTTTTTCACCACGTCCGCGCCCACCATGGCTCCCGCCAGGTAGCGCCCGCTGCCCGTCGTGCCCACCCCGGCAATTGCTACCCCGGGGGGGAGGAGCCCGGCAATTTCCCGCAGGCCGTCCTGGATGGCTTCAATGGGCCGGCCCCGGGTGCGCAGGTAGAGGCCGGCCAGGACTTCCCCGGCCTCGTTGAGTACCGCCAGGTTGGTGCTGACTGAGCCGACGTCGATGCCCAGGTACGCCTTGGCCATTTAGGGTCCCTTCCTCCGCCTCATCAGGTCCACAAAGGCCTCCAGGCGGGTAATCATTCCCGCCTTGCCCGTTTGCTCGTCCAGGAAAAAGGTGAGCACGGGAATGCCGAAGTCCCTGCTCACCCTGGTCAGGATGGTGCGGGCCACAATTTCCGGGATGCAGGTGAAGGGCGCCAGCTGGATGACCCCGTGGAAGCCGCGCTTGGCGAAAATGACCGTGTTGCCCACGGAGTCCCGCCCGTGGCCGCCCAGCAGCTCCGGCAGGTAGGGGAGGGCGGCGTCCTTTACGGTCAGCACCTCGTGGGTTTCGGCCCAAGTGTTGTCCCGGGTCCAGCCGGTTAAAAAGATGGACCTCTCCACTTCCACGCCCATGTGGCCCAGCGCCTCTTCAATTTCCAGGTTGCTGGCCGGCTCCAGGAGCACGTACACCTCCCCCACGATGCCCACCTTGAAGACCTCCCGCGCGGGGTCCTGGGGCACCTTCTGCAGCTCTTCCGCCGCCGCCCTTTCCGCCTCCACAATCTCGCGCATGGTGTAGGCGCGGTCCACCCACTCCAGCACCCGCCGGTAGACGCGCGTGGTTTCGCCCGCCCTTAACTCCCGGGGGCGGATTTTGTGGGTGAGCTTTTCCAGGTTGTCCAGGGCCTGCAGCTTGCGCCAGGCGCGGCGCACGCACTCGTAAATGGCCCGGAAGGAGAGGCGGTGGGGGTTGAGGCGCCTTACGCTGTGCAGGAAGTCCAGGGGGTAGAGCCGCGGGGGCTCGAGGACCACAACGTCCACCGCGTAACCCAGGGAGCGGAGGATTTTCTTGTGCAGTTGGGCGTAGTGGCCGGCGCGACAGGGCCCCACCCCGCCCGTGGTGACGATAAGCTCCACCCCCTGGGGGCAGGTTTCCAGGTAGGTGCCCAGGAGTATTTTTACCGGGAAACAGGCAAACTCGGGCGCGTGGCGCACGCCCAGGTCGAGGGTGCGGCGGCTGGGCCGCGGCGGCACGATCACCTCGTTCCCCAGGTCTTCCATGAGCATTTTAAAGGCGCGGTAAGACTCCCCCACGTGGGGAAAGGTGACTCTGGGCATCGTCCTACCACCCTGCCTTCGGGCGCCTGACCATGTCCACAAAGGCCTCTATGCGCGTGGCCATGCCCGCTTCCCCGGTGTGCTCGTCCACGGTGAGGGTCAGGAAGGGAACCTCCGGGTGGCGGCGCAGGGCCTGCTCCAGGTACTTGCCCACCATAGCGTCGGGCCCGCAGCCAAAGGCCGTGACGTGGATGAGGCCGTGCACCCTGCGGGAGGAGAGGAGGTAGAGGGCGGCGCGGTAGACCAGGTCGCCCGGCGTCCAGAAGAGCCGCTTGTCCAGCGGCAGAGGTTGCCGGTAAAGGAGGCGGGGGGGAATGTTTTCTAGGGTGATGACCCCCACGCCCATTTTTTGCAGCCTGGCAATTAGCCCCACGCTAATGTACGGGTCGTGCACCAGGTAGGGGTAGCCCAGCACGCCGAAGACCAGCCGGCCCCTGCGATCCGGGGGGCGCTTTCCCGTGGGGGAGCTTTTTCCCGGCGCTGCCTCGCCGGGCAAAAGGCCCTTTTGCAGGAGGGTAAGGTAGCGGCGCTGGGCCTTCCAGGCTAAAAGATAGGCGCGGGCCACGGCGGCGTGCTTTGCGCCCAGGGCCCTGCCTGCCTGCCAGTAAGCTTTGGGGAGGGCATGCAGGCCCTCCCGCACGTCTATGCGTATGTCGATGAGCGGCGGGCTGCCGGTAAAGGTGTGGCGGATCATGTCCGGGAGGCCCAGGAACTTCGGGCAGTAGGTGGTCTGGTAATTGAGGCACACCAGGCGGGGGACAAAGAGAAAGTCCACCTCGGGCATGAGGGCCTGCACGTGCCCGAAGTAGAGCTTGACGGGCACGCAGGCGTCGGCAAGGGCTTCCTTTACCCCGAGATCCAGAATCTGCTTGTTGGTGCTCCCGGAGGTGACCACCCTGGCCCCGAGCTCGCGGAAGAAGGTTTCCCAGAAGGGGTAGAACCAAAAGTAGAGCAGGGAGCAGGGGATGCCCACGCTGGGGGCCAAAAGTAAACCCTCCCGGCAAAATCGTGCGGTTTTATTTTACAACTAATTCTGGTGCAGATCCAGGGAATCCTTTCCTTATACGCCTTTGTGGCTCCTACCCCTTTTCCACGGTAAACTTGTCCCCGATAACCTTCCACCCCTGGGGATCCTCCAGCCCCAGTCGCCAGACGGCTATGCCTTTAAGCCCATACCTGGCGACCAGGTCCAGCTTGCCGGCCCAGCTGCTGGCGTTTTCAAACCACAGCTCGTGCGGGGAGCCGTTTTCATCTATGTATTTCAAGTACGGCGCCTGAGCCCTTTCGTCCCAGCGTACCGGCGTGCCGTAGCGGCTGGCGGTCTCGCAGGCCAGGCGGTAGGAGAGGTAGCGGGGAGGTTGCCCGTCCCCGTTCCAGTCGAAGCCGTAGGCGGGGATGCCCAGGAGGATCTTCTGCGGGAGGATGCGCTCCACGGTGTAGCGCACGGCCTTTTCCACCCAGGGAAGAGAAGCAATGGGGCCCGGGCCGCTGTACAGGCCGTGCTCGTCGTAGGCCATGATCACCACCTGGTCGGCGTAGCGGGCTGCGGTCCGGTAATCAAAGGCGCTTCCCCAGCCGGCCTGGTCGTCACTTAATCTGGCCGGCAGGGCCACGGAAAGCACATAGCCCGCGGGCTTTAGCTGGGCGGACAGCTCGGCCAGGAATTGATTAAACAGCTGGCCGTCCTGCGGGTAGAGGTCTTCAATGTCGATCTCCACGCCGTCAAACCCTTTCTCCTTTAAGATGTTGAAAATGTTCATGACCAGGGCGTGCCGCCTTTGAGGGTCCGATAACGCCAGGCGTGCCACATCCCTTCCCCGGATCCCGCTGCCGTAGAGGAGGTTGTGTACCAGCACCAGCACCTTGATCTTTTTTTCCCGCGCCAGGGCCAGGACCTGCTGGATTTCGGAGGCCGGAAGGTAGTCCATGGCCTCCAGCCGGCCCGGGGAGAGGGGATGGAGGCGGTAGGAAAAAAGGGCTACACAGGTGAGGGCATCGCCATGGGCCTTTAGGGTTTCCAAGGAGGAGGGGAGGGGCCACTCTTCCCCGGTGTAGTAGCCCATGACCGTTTTCAGGGGCTTTTGCGGGGCACCCAGCAGCCCGTCCAGCAGGGCGCGGGTGAGGGGGCCGACGATGCCGTCTGGGACCAGCCGGTAGTCGGCCTGCAGCCTGCTCACGGCGGCAGCCGTAAGGGGCCCGAAGTAGCCCGTGGCCGGCGCGGCCAGGTAACCGAGCTGGCGCAGCTGGTTCTGGAGGAAAAGGACTTCCGGCCCGGAGTCCCCCTGTCTTAAGAGCTGCCCGGCGTAGGAGAAGGGGATAAAGGCCAGCAGGAGCAGGGCCGCCGCCAGGGACAGGGGGATAACTCTTCTTCTTAGTTTTGACATGATTGCCTCCTCTAGGTAGGGTTTCCGCAAAAATTCTACCAGTTTCCAGCGGGGAATGCATTAAAAAATATATTCCAGGGAAGCCATTTTATGAAAAAAGCACCTGCCGCCGTCGCGCGGCAGGTGCCGGGCCCTGCGCCCTCTTCATAAAGATGCCCGTGCAGGGGATTTCTGCTTCCCGCGCCCTTCTTGCTTTAATGGATGTCTACCCTGTGGACGTTTCCCCTGCCGGGCTCCTTTTTGGGCACGCGCACCTCCAGGATGCCGTTCCTGTAGGTGGCCCTGGCCTGCTCCGGCCTTACCTCTGCCGGCAGGGGCACGGTGCGGCTGAAAGTGCCGTAGAAGCGCTCGCTGTGGTAGTAGTCCTCATGCCTTTCCTCCCCTTCCCTTTTGACTTCTCCCCTGATGGTGAGGCTGTTTTCCGTCAGCAGCACCTCGATATCGTCCTTGGAGGCAAGGCCCGGCAGCTCGGCGGTGGCCACCACTTCCTGGTCGGTCTGGTAGATGTCCATGCGGGGGCCGGCTGCCTCAGGCGACCAGGGCCCCCGCCACCAGGGGCCGGTAAAGAGGCGGCTGAGCTGCTGGCGCAGGCTGTGTAGCTCGGCAAAGGGATCCCAGCGCACAAGGCTCACGAAGCAAAGCACCTCCCGGAAAAATTCTTTTAGGGTCCTCTTAAAGAGAATTTTTCGCGGAAGGCGCGGCAGATATACCTGCGGAAGCTGCGGGGAGGAAAAGGGGGCGAAAGCGGCGAAGCCTGTTTATGAAGCCTTTTCTCTTCACACTTTAAAAGGGGGGAGTTTTTTGCCCTGGATGAACCTCGGGCCGGCGCACCGCCTGGCGCGGGAGGAGTTTGCCGGGCGGGATCCCGAAGCCATGGCCTATAACGCCGCCGTGCCCTTCGACCCCGCGAAGAAGGAGTTCTGCGTGCCCTTCCTGGGCGCGCGCTACCTGGTGCGTTACCCGGAAGGCGAGGTGGTGGAGGAGGGCGGCTCCAGGGAAGTGCCCCAGGAGGTGCAGATCCTCCTGCTGCATTATCTGTCCAAGGCCACGCCGGCCCTCCCCGAGGGGCGGTGGATAGCCTTCCAAGAACTGCCCGGCGGCTTCATCTACACGGGCCCCTTTTACAACCGGGCCGTGCGCCCCCTGGTGGGGCTCTTCGGCCAGAGGCCGGACCTGCTGGTGCGCGCGGCGGAAATGCTGGGCGGGGAAAGGATAGAGGGCGGCGATGTGGCGGTATGCATACCGGTGCTGCCCAAGGTACCCCTGGCCTTTCTCATCTGGACCGGGGACGAGGAGTTTCCTCCTGCGGGCAACGTGCTCTTCGATGCCTCCGCGCCCCGGCACCTGCCCACCGAGGACTACGCCCTGCTCCCCGGCCTGGTGCTGGGGAAAATAAAGGACCTGCTGCGGGGTGGTAACCTTGGCTGAACTGGGGGAAAAAACGCTGCATTCCCAGGTAATCTACCGGGGGAAGATCCTTAACCTGAGGGTGGACAGGGTCTTGCTGCCCAACGGAACCGAGGGCTTGCGGGAAGTGGTCGAGCACGCCGGTGCCGTGGCCGTGGTGGCCCTCACGGAAGAGGGGGAAGTCGTCATGGTCCGCCAGTACCGGTACGCCGTGGGCAGGCACTTACTGGAAATACCGGCAGGGAAACTGGAGGAAGGGGAGGACCCCTTGCAGTGCGCCAAGAGGGAACTGGCCGAGGAAACAGGCTATACCGCCCGCCGCTGGGAGCCCCTCCTGAGCTTTTATTCCACGCCGGGCTTTTCCAGCGAGAAGATGCACCTTTTCCTGGCCCGGGGGCTGGAAAGGGGCGGCCAGGCTCCCGACGAGGACGAGTTCCTGCAGGTGGTCAAGGTTCCCCTGGCGGAGGCCCTGGGTATGCTGTGGCGCGGGGAGATCTGTGACGCCAAGTCTGCCGCGGGGCTTTTAGCCGCCTCATGGCTTCTGGCGCGGGAGGGAAGGCAGGAAGACCACCCTCCCCTCCCTTAGGAGCGCGGTGACCGGCCCGCCCGTGGCGGGCGGCGCTTCCGGCGGGTCGGCCAGCACGCCGGCAATGAGGAGGGTGGTGGGGCTGAGCGCAAAGGCCGCAATGAGGGCTTCTTCATTTCCCCCGTAGCCGGCGTGAAGCGACCCCTGGCCGTAGCCCATGATGATGATGCTCCCCCCCGCCACCACCTGTGCCCCCGGGTGAACGTTGCCCAGCACGACCACGTGGCCCGCGTGGCGCACTTCCTGGCCGGAGCGCAAGGGGCCGTAGACCAGCCGGGCGGGCTCTCCCGGAACAGGCCTTCTTTTCCTTTCAGGGGGCCAGGGGATCTGGGGGGCGGGAACCAGCCCGTAGCGGCGGCAGAGGTTTTCCAGCTCCAGCTGCTGGCTGGGGCTGATGGCCCTCCCGTAAACGATAAAGCGCGCGCCCCGGAAAAAGTGGGGAGCGGCTTCCATTTTTTTCTTCAGGGAGGTTTTGAGCTCTTCAAATTCCCGGGTGGGGTCCAGCATGATGACCAGGCCCTCCCGGGTTCCCTTGATCTTCACGGCTTCCCCGGACATGGTGCCTCCCCCGCTGCACGGGAAGTCTCTATAAAATCCTCTTCGCTTTCTGCCGCCATTTTCCTACCTGCGGTTCCCTTTTTCGCTTAACTTTCTGTAATAAAGGCTGCTTTTTTGCGGTAAATTTAACATTAGGCCTGTATGAGGGAGAAATTTGTGCGCAGAGGAGGGGAAAAAGTGCCCCAGTGGAGAAAGGACCCGCTTGTGGACCGCTGGGTGGTGGTGGCTACCGAGAGGGCCAAGCGGCCCTGCGACTTTAAGGTCCCCGCTTACGAAACAAAGGGCGAGCGGTGCCCCCTGTGCCCGGGCCATGAAGGGGATACCCCCCCGGAAGTCCTGTCTTTTCGCCGTGAGGGCACCCAGCGCGATACGCCGGGCTGGTGGATCAGGGTGGTGCCCAACAAGTTTCCCGCCGTGCGCGTGGAGGCCCGGGAGGGCGTTTACCGCCGGGGTATATACGATTTCATGGACGGCCTGGGGGCCCACGAGGTGGTGGTGGAGGCGCCTGCCCACGAGCCCTTCCTGGAGAACCTCAGCGGGCGGCAGCTGGAGGAGGTAATCCGGGCCTGGCAGCAGCGCTCCCTGGACTTGAGAAAAGACGGGCGCTTAAAGTACATAGCCATCTTTAAAAACTTTGGCCAGGTGGCAGGGGCCTCTTTAGAACACACCCACTCCCAGATCCTGGCCATACCTATGGTGCCCAGGGAGGTGCGGGAAGAGCTGGAGGCCCTGAAGCAGCACGCCCGCCTGACAGGCAAGTGCGTCCTTTGCCAGGTGCTCGACCAGGAAATCCGGGAGCAGGAGCGGCTTGTCGTGCAGGGGGGGAGTTTTTTGAGCTTTGCCCCCTTTGCCTCCCGCTTTCCCTTTGAAACCTGGATCGCGCCCCGGGAGCACCAGCACGATTTTGCCGCCGTGCGCCATGACCAGGTGCGGAACCTGGCGGGGGTGTTGAGGGAGACCCTCCTGCGCCTGCAGAAAAGCCTGGGCGGGGCGCCCCTGAACGTCGTCCTGCACACCGCCCCGGTAAACGAACCGGATACCCACTACTACCACTGGCACCTGGAGATCCTGCCCCGCCTGACCACCATTGCGGGCTTTGAACTGGGTACCGGTTATTATATTAACCCCACGCCTCCGGAGCTGGCCGCCTCCATCCTGCGGGAGCAGGAGGTCTTTTGCGCGCCTCCAGTGATGGAGGTCCAAAAGGGGGCCGTGCAGTATGTTTGACCGCCCCTTGAAGGTGCTCTTTATTTCTTCCGAGGTGGTGCCTTTTGCCAAAACGGGGGGGCTGGCCGACGTGGCCGGGTCCCTGCCCAAGGCCCTGGCCACGGTGGGCAACGAGGGACCGGGCCACGACGTGCGCATTGCCATGCCCCACTACAAGGGCATTGAAGGGGCGGCCTACCGCCTGGACTTCCCGGTATTTTTCCAGGGGCGGGCGGAAACGGCCATCATCCGGGAGAGCGGCATTGAGGCCCATTACAAGGGCGAGCACCGTACCGTGCCCGTCTACCTGGTCGACAACCACCACTATTTTTACCGGGACGGCCTCTACATGTTTCCCGATGAGGCCGCGCGGTTTGCCTTTTTCTGCCGCGCGGTGCTGGAGATGCTGCCGCGCCTGAACTGGCAGCCCGACATCCTCCACTGCAACGACTGGCAGACCGGCCCCATACCCTTCTTTTTAAAGGTGCGCTACAGGCACGATCCCTTTTACCACCGCATGGCCACCGTGTTTACCATCCACAACCTCCAGTACCAGGGGAACTTCCCCAAGGAGACGCTGACCCTCCTAGGGGTAGGGGAGGAGTATTTTACGCCGCAGCTGCTGGAATTTTACGGGACGGTCAGCTTCATGAAGATGGGCATCCTGTACGCCGACGTCATCACTACGGTGAGCAGGACTTATGCCGCGGAGATCCAGCGCCCGGAGATGGGCGAGCGCATGGACGGCCTCCTGCGCAAGAGGTCCCACGACCTCTACGGCATCGTCAACGGCATCAACTATCACGAGTTCAACCCCCGCACCGACCCCCGTATTTACCGCAACTACGACGTGGAGAGCATCGAAAACAAGAGGGAAAATAAGGTGGCCCTGCAAAAGGAGATGAACCTGCCGGTGAGGGACGTGCCCCTCTTAGGGATGATTTCCCGCCTGGTGGACCAGAAGGGGCTGGACCTGGTGGCGGAGGTGGCCGACAGGCTCCTCTCCCAGGACGTGCAGCTGGTGGTGCTGGGCAGCGGGGACCGGTACTACGAGGAGATGTTCCGCGAGATCCAGAGGCGCTACCCGGAGAAGGTAGGGGTGTACATTGGGTTTAACGCCATCCTGGCCCAGCGCATTTACGCCGGCGCCGACATGTTCCTGATGCCCTCTCGTTTTGAACCCTGCGGCCTGGGGCAGCTCATTGCCATGCGCTACGGTACCGTTCCCGTGGTGCGGGCCACGGGAGGCCTGGCCGACACGGTGGTGGATTACAACCCGGCCACCGGCACGGGTACCGGCTTCGTTTTTTACGAGTACAAGGGGGACGCCTTCTACCACGCCCTCCAGCGGGCCCTTTTCGTCTACCGGGAGCAGCCGGAGCAGTGGAGGAGGATCGTGCGGGAGGGGATGGAGAGGGACTTTTCCTGGGCCCGCTCGGCGGTGGAGTACCTCCAGCTCTACCAGGAGGCCCTGAGCCGCCACCTGGCCAGGGCAAAGGTTTCCTGAAAAAACCTCCCCGGGAAAGGAAAACCGCCCCCAAACGGATAACGGGGGCGGTTTTGCGTGGCCGCCTTTTATGAAAAAGTTACCCCGCCCGGTCCCTGGTGCCTTTTCTTTTCTTCCTCCACGAGCACCCGGCGCAGTATTTTGCCCACCGTGGTTTTGGGGAGCTCGTGGCGGAATTCGATGTGCGTGGGGATCTTAAATTTGGCCAGCCTTTCCCGGCAGAACTCCCGGATTTCTTCGGCGGTCAGGTTCTCGCCCGGTCGCGGCACTACCCACACCTTTACCGTTTCCCCCCGGTAGGGGTCCGGAATGCCTCCTGCCGCCACTTCCAGCACCTTGGGGTGCTCCTTGATCACCTCTTCGATCTCGCGGGGGTAAATGTTGTAGCCCCCGGCAATGATCATCTCCTTTTTGCGGTCCACAATGTAGAAGTACCCGTCCTCGTCCATGCGCGCCAGGTCGCCCGTATAAAGCCAGCCGTCCCGCAGCGCCAGGGCCGTTTCTTCCGGCTTATTCCAGTAGCCGGCAAAAACCTGAGGGCCTTTAATTACCAGTTCGCCCACCTCGCCGGGCGGCAGTTCAGTGATGCCGTCCTCCATGCTGACGATCTTACAGTCCACGTCCGGTAGGGGCATGCCGATGGACCCGCGGCGGTTTTCCCCCAGGAAGGGGTTGCAGTGGGTGGCCGTGGGGGCTTCCGAGAGCCCGTAGCCTTCCCGCAGCACGGCCCCCGTGAGGGCTTCAAACTTCTGCTGCGTTTCGGAGAGCAGCGGGGCAGAGCCGCTGATGCAGGCCTTGATGCTGCTCAAGTCGTACTTTTTCACGTCCGGGTGGTTGTTGATGGCGTTGTACAGGGTGGGGACGCCGGGGAAAACAGTGGGGCGATGTTTTTGAATGGCAAAGAAGATGTTGCGGAGGTCCCGCGGATCGGGCAGGAGAACCAGCGGGGCCCCGAAAGAAAGGGCAAAGGCCAGGCAGGTGACCATGCCGTAAACGTGGAAGAGAGGTATGGCGGCCAGGACCACTTCCCGGCCCTCCTGGGCCATGACGTACCAGGCCCTGATCTGCAGGGCGTTGGCCACCAGGTTGCGGTGCAGGGCCATGGCCCCCTTGGGGGTGCCGGTGGTGCCGCCGGTGTACTGCAGGAGGGCCAGGTCGTCGGGGCCGACCTCTGTGCGCGGGCGCTCGTGGGGCCGGTGGCGTATGATGAGCTCCCGGAAGGATATGTCTCCCGGGGCAGGTGCCACCCTGTCGCCGCTTTTCTTTTCCTTGAGCAGCGTAAAAAGGAGGCGCAGGGCCGGGGACATATAATCCTTAATGTTGGTAACCACGATGGTTTTTACCGGGGTCCGCTCCTGGATTTTCTTTAGCTGCGGGTAGAAGCGGCTCATGACTATGGCCACCTTTGCCCCTGCATCGCTCAGCTGGTGCTCCATTTCCCGCGGGCTGTAGAGGGGGTTGGTGGCCACCACCACGGCACCCAGCTTGAGCACTGCAAAGTAGGAGATGACGAACTGGGGTGAGTTTACCATGAGCAGGCCCACGCGGTCTCCCTTTCGCACGCCCAGGGAGTGAAGGCCGGCAGCCAGGCGGTCCGTCAGCTCGTTGAGCGCGGCGTAGGTCAGCCGCGAAACGGCAAAGTTTCCCGGGGCGGGCTGGAAAATAAGCGCCGGTCTTTCGGGGTGTTTCTTGGCATACTCTTCCAAAAAGTGGGTCAGGGGCACGGGCGGGTACTCCAGGGTGTGGGGGACGCCGGGATCGTAGTTTTGCAGCCAGGGCCGCTCGCTCATTTTAACCCTCCGTCCGGTTTTGTTTTGGGACTCGAGAGCGGGAACTAGTTCTGTATTTTCTATATTTTTAGCTAATTAGCCGCATTCCTCCCTTTTCTTTTTGCAAACTGAATTGTTAAAATATTGTGAAGAGTTGGCCGCAGGGCCCGGGCTGGTGAGACGGTGGAGCAGGGGCAGTTGCTGGAGCGCATTGCCGGGTGCAGCCCGGCAATAGCGGCTTTAAAGAAAGAGCTTCCCGGGCTGGCTGGGGGGAGCTTCCACCTGTTGATCGTCGGGGAAAAGGGCACGGGGAAGGAGTTCTGGGCCAGGGTCGTGCATGAGTGCGGGCCCCGGCGGGCGGGCCCGTTTGTAAAGGTGCGGTGCCGGGAGCTTTACGGCGAGCCGCCGGAAAAGCTGGAGGCCAGGCTGCGTGGCTCCCGCGGCGGCACGGTTTTCCTGGAAGAGGTAGGGGAGTTGCCCCTCCCTGCCCAGGGCCGGCTGGCGAGGTTCCTGCAGGAGGTGCCCCGGAAGGTGCGCTTTGTGGCCGCCTCCACCGCCGACCCGGAAAAGATGGTCGGCTACGGCAGGCTCCGCCGGGACGTCTATGGTGCGCTGGCCGGCAGAATAATATGGCTTCCCCCCTTGCGGGAGCGCAAGGAGGACATCCCGCTCCTGGTGGAAGCCTTCCTGCAGGAATTCGCGGCGGGGAAGAAGCCGGTGGCCGGGGTTGACCCTAGGGTGCTGGCCCTCTTTGCGCGCTACCCCTGGCCGGGCAACGTGCGGGAACTGCGGGAGTGCGTCGGGGCGGCGTGCCTTTTTGCCGGCAGCCGGGGCGTTATCGGCCTGGCCCACCTGCCCGCCTACCTTTTGGGGTGGGAAGGGGAGCCGTCCTTTGCCCGGGAACTGGCGCAAAAGGTAGGGGAAGCCTTAAAGGGCAGGAAGGCCTTGGGGGAAATCATGGAGGAGGTGGAGAGGGTGCTGGTGGCCCGCGCCCTGGCGGAAAGCGGGGGAAACAAGGCCAGGGCGGCGCAGCTCCTGGGCATCTCCCGCCCCGGCCTTTACAAGAAACTGATGAAGTATTCTCTTACCTTCACCGGTTAGTTGTTAAGGGTTATTGACATTACAACGGGAGTGAACAAGGGGGAAACAAACCGCGTGCAGGCCGGATGGCCTTTTTGTTTTTTAGCCCCCCTTTTTTTACTTTTGGGGGCCGGAGCGGGGCAGATGATCCTTTATTTGCTTTGGGGCAGGGTTGAAGCTAACTAATTCCGTGCGGTTGGGGGTTGGACCCGTGAACTTTGACTTGACCAAGGAGCAAAAGATGATCCGGGATGTGGTGCGGGAGTTTGCCCAGGGCGAGATAGCTCCCCGGGCCAGGGAAATTGACCGCACCGGGCAGTTTCCCCTTGATATTATTAAAAAAATGGCCGATTTAGATCTTATGGGGCTGCCCTTCCCCGAAAAATACGGGGGTGCGGGAGCAGACTATGTCAGCTACTGCCTGGCCGTGGAGGAGATCTCCCGCGCCTGCGCCTCTACCGGCCTCACCTACGAGGCGCACATTTCCCTGGGCTGCATGCCCATCTACCTCTTCGGCACCGAGGAGCAAAAGGAGAAATACCTCGTGCCCCTTTGCCGGGGGGAGTGCCTGGGGGCTTTTGGCCTCACCGAGCCCAATGCCGGCTCGGATGCCGGGGCCACGCAGACCACCGCCGTGGAGGACGGGGACTGGTGGGTCATTAACGGGTCCAAGTGCTTCATCACCAACGCCAGCTACGCCCGCTTTGTCACCATTACCGCCGTGACCGACCGCGCGCTGGGCAAGCGGGGGATAAGCAACTTTATTGTGCCCACCGATGCCCCCGGCTTTACCATCCGGGCCACCTACGAGAAGATGGGCCTGCACGGCTCCAACACCACGGAGCTCTTCTTTGACAACGTGCGGGTGCCCAAGGAAAACCTCCTGGGGGAAAGGAACAAGGGCTTCAAGCAGTTTCTGCAGGTGCTTGACGGGGGCCGCATTGCCATTGCGGCCATGGCCGTGGGCATTGCCCAGGCGTGCCTCGACGCCGCCCTGGCCTATGCCCGGGAGAGGGTGCAGTTCGGGCAGCCCATTGCCAGGTTCCAGGCCATCTCCTTTAAGCTGGCCGACATGGCCACCAACATTGAGCTGGCCCGCACCATGTACTTAAAGGCGGCCTGGCTCAAAGACCAGGGCCGCCCCGTGACCAAGGAGGCGGCTATGGTGAAGGTTTTTGCCTCCGAGATGGCCACCCGGGCGGCGCTGGACGCCATCCAGATCCACGGGGGATACGGCTACATGAAGGAGTTCCCCGTGGAGCGCTACCTGCGGGACGCCAAGCTGCTGGAGATAGGGGAGGGCACGTCGGAAATCAACCGCCTGGTGATTGCCAGGGCCATTGGCTGCTACCTCTAAAGTTTTAAGGGAGGGTTGTTTGGCGGTGAAGAAGAAGCCGCTATGGGTACCTTCGCCGGAGCGGGTTAGAGAGGCCAACATGACGCGGTTCACGGCCTTTGTCAACGAGAGATACAACCTGCACCTGCGGGACTACTTCGACCTCTACCGCTGGTCGGTGGAAAACATTCCCGATTTCTGGGCGGCCATGTGGGATTACGGGGGCATCGTGGCCTCCGCAGGGTACACGGCGGTGGTGGACGACTTGAGCAAATTTCCCGGCGCCCGCTGGTTCCCGGGGGCCAGGTTGAACTTTGCCGAAAACCTGCTGCGCTACCGGGACGACCACACGGCCCTTATTTTCCGCGGCGAGGGCGGCCGGAGAAAAACCATGACCTACAGGGAGCTTTACGACACGGTGGGGCGCCTGGCCCGCGCCCTGCGCGAGGCGGGTGTGGGACCGGGGGACCGGGTGGTGGCCTACATGCCCAACCTGATCGAGACTGCCGTGGCCATGCTTGCCGCCACCAGCATCGGGGCCATCTGGTCTTCCTGCGCCACGGACATCGGGCCCCAGGCCGCGCTCGACCGCCTGGGACAGGTGGAGCCCAAGGTGATGTTTACGGTGGACGGCTACGTGTACAAGGGCCGGCATTTCAGCACCCTGGCCAACGCCGCGGAGGTGGCACGGCACATCCCCTCCCTGGAAAAGGTGGTGGTCGTTCCCTTCATCTCCGCTGTGCCGGATGTAAAGGGCATACCCGGGGCCGTGCTGTGGGACGACTTTCTCGCTCCCGGCCCCGTGCCGCCGGAGTTTGTCCAGCTGCCCTTCGACCACCCGGTGTACATCATGTTTTCCTCCGGCACCACGGGGAAGCCCAAGTGTATGGTGCAGGGGGCCGGCGGGGTGCTCATCAACCACTTGAAGGAACTGCTCCTGCACACGGACCTAAAGCGCGCGGATCGCATTATGTACATCACCACCTGCAGTTGGATGATGTGGAACTGGCTGCTCAGCTCCCTGGCGGTGGGGGCAACGGTGGTCCTCTACGATGGCAACCCCAACCACCCGGACGCGGGGGCCATGTGGCGGCTCATAGAAGAGGAAAAAGTAACCATTTTCGGCTGCAGCGCCACTTACATTAATTACCTACGTAGCCAGGGCTTCAGCCCCGGGAAGGAATACGACCTCTCTTCCCTGCGCGAGATTTCCCAGACAGGGTCCCCCCTCTCCGCGGAAGGCTTTGCGTACGTGTACCGCGAGATAAAGGAGGACCTTCACTTTAACTCCATTTCCGGCGGCACGGACATCAACGGCTGCTTTGCCGCCGGCTCGCCCACCCTGCCCGTATACGCCGGCGAGCTGCAGGCCCCGGCGCTGGCCATGAAGATAAAGGCCTACGATGAGGAAGGGCGGCCCGTGTGGGACCGCCAGGGCGAGCTGGTCTGCGAGGCGCCGGCTCCTTCCATGCCCCTTTACTTCTGGAACGACCCTGAGGGGGAGAAATACCGCAGCGCGTACTTCTCCCATTACCCGGGGGTATGGCGCCACGGCGACTACATTGTCATGCACAGCGATACCGGCGGCATTACCTTCTACGGTCGCTCCGATGCGGTGCTCAAGCCTTCCGGGGTGCGCATCGGCACGGCGGAAATCTACAACGTGGTGGAAAAACTGCCGGAGGTGGCCGACAGTCTGGCCGTGGGCCAGAACTGGCAGGGGGATCAGCGGGTAATCCTCTTTGTGAAGCTGGCCGAGGGATACCGGCTCACCAAAGAGCTGGAGGAAAAGATCAAACGGGCGCTGCGCGAGCAGGCCTCGCCGCGGCACGTACCGCACCGCATCATTGCCGTTCCCGATATCCCCTACACCATGAATATGAAGAAGGTGGAGAGCGCCGTCGCCAACATCATTAACGGGCGCCCCGTAACCAACAGGGACGCGCTCGTTAACCCCGAATCCCTGGCCTTTTTCGAGCAGATCTTGCCGGAACTGCAGCAGGCCTGAGGGCCTGCTCATTTTTATGTAGTTAGATGAATGAGCACTCAGTCATTTACATTTTCCTTCCGCCGGGTTATAATTTTCTCGGGCCTGTCTCTTTCCCGAAAATAAAATTACCCCGCGTGTTTACGACCGTAAACGCGGGAGCCGGAGCGCGGGGGACTTGCGGGGTGTGGTTCTTTGGGTTTTTCCCGCCGCCGCGGGCAGGTATGCAATTTGCAAGCGCCTGGGGTGCGGCAAGAAAAAAGGGCAGGGGGGAAAGGGCTGTGCATTTCGCCTTAAGCGAAGAGCAGGAATTGCTGCGCCAGACGGTGAGGGAATTTGCGGAAAAGGAAGTGGCGCCCAAAGCTGCGGAGATGGACGAAAAGGAGGACTACGACTGGAGCCTGTGGGACAAGATGGCCGAGCTGGGCCTCACCGGCATTCCCTTCCCGGAGGAGTACGGCGGGGCGGGCATGGATCATCTTAGCTACGCCATTGCCGTAGAGGAGCTCAGCCGCGTCTGCGCTTCCACGGGCGTTTTGATTTCCGCCCATACATCCCTTTGCTGCTGGCCCATCTACGCCTTCGGTACGGAGGAGCAAAAGAAAAAGTACCTCGTCCCCCTGGCGGAAGGGAAAAAGGTCGGGGCGCTGGGGCTTACCGAGCCTGGAGCCGGGTCTGATGCCGGGTCCATCAGGCTCAGCGCCACAAAAGACGGCGACGAGTACGTGCTCAACGGCACGAAAATTTTCATCACCAATGCCGGCAGGGCCGACGTCTACGTCATTATTGCCCGCACGGACCCGGACCCCGGCAAAAAGCACCGGGGCATCACGGCCTTCATTGTGGAAAAGGGCACGCCGGGGTTCACCTTCGGCAAGAAGGAGAAAAAGATGGGCATCCGCGCCTCCTACACCTACGAGCTGGTCTTTGAAAACTGCCGCATTCCCAAGGAGAACATGCTCGGTAAAGAGGGGGAGGGATTCAAGGTGGCCATGGCTACCCTGGACGGGGGCCGCATCGGCATTGCCGCCCAGGCGGTGGGCATTGCCCAGGGCGCCTTTGAACAGGCCCTGGCCTACAGCAAGGTGCGCGAGCAGTTTGGCCGCCCCATTGCCGAAAACCAGGCCATCTCCTTCCTCCTGGCCGACATGGCCACGCGCATTGAGGCGGCCAGGCTGTTGACCTACAAGGCGGCCTTCCTGAAGGATAACGGCCTGCCGTACGGCAAGGAGGCGGCCATGGCCAAGCTTTTTGCCTCCGAGGTGGCCATGTGGGTGACCACCAAGGCCGTGCAAGTTCACGGCGGCTACGGCTACACGCGGGAGTACCCCGTGGAGCGCATGATGCGGGATGCCAAGATTACCGAAATTTACGAGGGCACCAGCGAGATACAGCGGCTGGTCATTGCTAACTACCTACTGAAATGATTAAAATGAATGATTAAATTAATCCTTAAAGGCGGGGTGGTAGGCATTGAAGATAGTCGTTCTGCCCAAGCAGACCTTTGACACGGAGGCCAAAATCACGCTGGACGCCGCGGGCAAGATCAACCGCGAGGGCGTAAACCTCATCATGAACCCCTACGACGAATTTGCCGTGGAAGAAGCATTAAGGCTCAAAGAAAAGCACGGCGGCGAAGTCACGGTGGTCTCCTTTGGGGGGCCCAAAGTGCCGGACATTTTGCGCCAGGCCCTGGCCATGGGTGCCGACAAAGCCGTGCACGTGGGAGACGAGGGCCTGGAGGAAATAGACGAGCACACCACGGCCACCATCCTGGCCAAAGTACTGCGCGACCTGGAATACGACCTCATTTTGGCCGGGTGGCGGGCCATAGA
>NZ_AUBR01000035.1 GCF_000429345.1 Desulfovirgula thermocuniculi DSM 16036
AGATTCCTTGCCAAATAAGGATAAACTTCCTCACGAATTAAACGCTCAGGTCAGTCTGCCAGTTTTGAGCTTCAGGGGGTTTTGCGACAGTCTCACCAAAGAAGTTCGACATGGTGTCGCCAGATAGAACTATCATTGGCGACGCAAAATATTACACCCTTGTGCGCGGTACCCAGATACCACCAGCCAAATTTTCCATTATCTCTGAGCATGTATGGCTATTAGAAAAGACAGATAGTAAGATCAAGTTCCTTGTTTTTGGCAATGACAGACGTGTACCTGAGGAATGGTTGGCGAGATACGGTCACCTGGTGACGAACGTCCAATTTTTCTTTCTAGACCCGCAGAATGGGGTGTTGAAGCTGAAATAGTCCTGCAATCTTTTCAGAAGCTCTTGCGCTTGGCCAAAAACTCCGAGGCAGTTAAGGTGCGGGTGGATGGCTGCAGGGTTCGGGTTAACAGGGTCATTTTTCGGTCTGGTGTGCTACGGCTTTAAAAGAGTGGAGTGCGATGATCGAAAGGAAAGGCTTTGCTAACATGCTGTCGGTGGAGAATATGGTCAACGACTTACCTCTCTGGAGAAACCAACCTGGTGGAGTGAAACGGTGACCTGTTGATGCGTTGGGGCGAAGGATTTTTGATTCCCTTTCATTAAGGATGAAACGGGTGGTATTTTTGGCGGCTATTCTCACCTTCTATGACGGTATCAGCTGCATTGGCGGCAATAAGGTGCTCTTGGAGGACGGCGGCGCGGCTCTCCTTCTCGACTTCGGCACCAACTTCGGAGCCGAGGGCAGGTACTTCGATGATTTCTTCCAACCGAGGAATACCTTCGGTTTCACAGACCTCCTGGCGCTGGACCTGCTACCACCATTGCAGGGCCTCTACCGGGCCGACCTGGAGTACCCGGAGGTGTGGCAGAGGTGCTCCGCTCACCCGCTGTTCCGGAAGGTGGAAGTGCAAGGGGTTTTGCTTTCCCACGCCCATTATGACCACTGCGGCTACCTGCCCTACCTCCGGGAAGACATCCCGGTGCTTGCGAGCCTTGCCAGCGCCTTCATCTGCAAGGTTTTGCAGGACACCGGAGGGGGCAACAGGCTTCAGGATCTCTGCTACGCCGTGCCCCGGGAGCTCAAGGACGGCCTCATCCAGACGGTGCGGGTCACCAAAAGCAATCCCGCCCCGGCTGTACAGCGCCCTTTCCGGGTTTTCGGGTGCACCGTGGTAACACCTGATGCGGCGTCCTTCTGGGAGCAGTGTGATGCCTCGCGCGAACTCTGCTGCACCCCCCTGATGGCCTGCAGCGGAGAGGCCGAGGTTGCCGGCCTGAGAGTACGCTTCTGGCCGGTGGACCACTCCGTGCCTGGCGCGGGGGCATTCGCCGTTTTGACTTCCGCGGGTTGGGTTGTCTATACAGGCGACTTGCGGCTGCACGGAAAGCATGCTTATTTAACCAGGCAGTTTATCAGCGAAGCAACGAAGCTCGGGCCTGTGGCCCTCATCTGCGAAGGCACTCACCCAGAAGTGGAGAGGCCCGTGACCGAGGAAGAAGTGGCCGCCAACTGCTTCGAGGCGGTGAAAAGAGAAAGCGGCCTGGTGGTGGCCGACTTCGGCCCCCGGAACGTGGAGCGCCTGCTGTCGTTCCTGGAGATAGCGGGCGAAACCGGGCGCCGCCTCGCACTCACCGCAAAGGACGTCTACCTCCTGGAGGCCCTCAGGGCGGCGGGCGTGCCTGGCGTACCCGACCCGTACACCGACGAGAGAGTGGTTCTCTACATCCAGCCCAAGGCCGAACGGAGGAAGTGGGAAAAAGCCCTGCTGGCGAGGTTCAGCGAGTGCGCACCCGAAAGGACGGTTGATGCGGCAGAGGTTAAAGCCGACCCCGGCTCCTACATCCTGTGCTTCTCCTACTACGACTTCCACGCCCTCCTGGACATTGAGCCCAGGGGCGGGACGTACATTTACTCCTCAAGTGAGGCGTTCAACGAGGAAATGCTCATCGACCACCAGCGGGTGCGCAACTGGATAGATTTCTTCGGGTTCAGGCTCTACGGCACCCTGGGCCGCGACAGGGAAAAGTCCGGCTTCCACGCCAGCGGCCACGTCCACGGTCCGGGGATAGAGGAGCTGGTGGAGACGGTGAGGCCGGAAATCCTCATCCCCGTACATACGGAAAACCGGGAGTTTTTCAGGCGGTTTGAAGGAAGGTGCAGGGTGGTGTTTCCCGAAAAAGGGAAACCATTGGTGCTGGGCTAGACATTGGGATTTAAACTTGGGGTTAAAGGAATTGCTTTATCCGGTGTCGAATGCTGCTTTGAAGGGACACATGGGTACCACCTGGTCAAAATGTGATGGGGTAAGGGTAGGTCGATAGCGTGTCCCGAAAATTCGAAAATTACAGATGTTAAGCAAGTTTGGGGGGATGATGCCTTGTACAGCCGCTACTTCGAGGACTTTCAGGTGGGCGAGGAATTCGTGACCAAGGGACGCACCGTGACCGACGCGGATTTGGTCAACTTCGCGGGTCTTTCGGGAAACTTTAATCCCATTCACGTGGACGAACACTTCGCTGCCCGCACGCCGTTTAAGAGGCGTGTGGCCCACGGACTGCTCACCCTGTCGGTGCTGCTCGGCCTGTGGGACCGCCTGGGCCTAGTGGAGGATACGGTAGTAGCCCACGTGGCCATGACCGATGTGCGTTTTGTTAGGCCTGTATTTGTTGGAGACTCTCTGTACGCGCGAATAAGAGTGCTGGAAAAGCAAGACACTGGAAAACCGGACCGTGGAGTGCTAGTGCTGGAGGCAAAAGCCTTCAATCAGAATAACGAAGAAGTGCTCTCCTGCGTTAACTATTTGATGGTTCTCAAAAAGGGAGGCCAGGACTAATATGCTGACGCGTACCGATAAGAAGCTTAATCTGCTTTCGGACTATCTCCGCGAGGCGGCCCATGCCGCGCCCTACCAGGAACTCATCGTAGGCGAGGGCTACCGCGTCACCTATGGCGAAACCTGGGAAAAGGTCACTCACCTCGCCAAGTTCTTCCTTAAGGCCGGCGTGCGACGGGGTGACGCTATCGCTTACCTATTTCCGCCCGGGCCCGAATTTCTCTACACCTATATGGCCGGGGCTAGGATTGGCGCCTTATTGGTGGGCCTCAACCCCCGCTACACCCGGCCGGAGCTGGAGTACATCCTTGACAACTCCAGGCCACGGGTGCTGGCCCTGGCGGGTTCTTTGGGCGGCGTAGACTGGCAGAAACTTGGATCCGAGCTGGCCGGAAGGTGTCCAAGCCTGGAGACCCTGCTGGTGTGCGGTGAGGAGGCTGCGGTTCCAGGCGCGGTAAGCCTGGACGAGGCCCTGAGGAAGGGGGCTGCCGTAGAGGACGCGGTGCTACGTGAAGCTGAGGCCGTCGTGAGCACCGACGACGGCGTGCTGGTGGTCTACACCTCCGGCACAACGGGCCGGCCCAAGGGCGCGGTGCTGACCCACCGCAACATCATCACCAACATTCTGGCCGAGACCCGTGAGTGGGACATCGGGCCGCGGGACCGCCTCATGTTCCACCTGCCGGTCAACCACGTGGGCGGAGCCACCGAACTTTCCTTCGCCGCCATCATGGGCAAGGCCACCCTAGTGGCCCTACCTTCCTTCCACCCGGTAAAGACATTAGAAATGGTGGCCCGGGAGCGCGTCACGCTCCTGGGGCAGGTGCCCACCATGTTCGCCATGGAATTCGCCCTGCCTGACTTCGGGAAGTTCGACCTCTCCAGCGTGCGGCTGGCCGTGGTCTCAGGGGCCCCGCCCACCCGGGAGGTCATCAAGGGCATGTTCCGCATCTGCGCAGACGTCCGCACCGGCTACGGCATGACTGAGGTGGCCGGCTTTGCGACCTACACGGCTCCCGGAGACGACGTGGAAACGGTGTTTTCCACGGTGGGCAAAATAGCGCCCGAGTTCGAGCTAAAAATCGTGGACGCCAACCGGCGGGAGTTACCCCCGGGAGAGGTGGGCGAGGTCGCCCTGCGGGGCGAGTTCGTGATGAAGGAGTACCTGCGCCTCCCCGAAGAGACGGCTAAGGCCGTGGACCCGGAAGGCTGGTTCTACACCGGAGACCTGGGAGTGCTGGACGAGCGGGGCTACCTCAGATTGGTGGGTCGGCTCAAAGAAATGTACATCACCGGCGGCTACAACGTCTACCCTGCGGAAATCGAGGACGCTCTCACCCGGCACCCGGCGGTGCTGATGGCCGCCTGCCTGGGTGTACCGGACCCCGTACTGGGGGAAGTAGGCCGAGCCTATATCGTATGCCGGCCTGGTATGACAGTAGGAGAGGCCGAACTGGTAGCCTTCCTGCGCGAACGTCTGGCCGACTATAAGATCCCACGGCAGTACGTCTTCCGTGAGGCCCTACCCCTCACCCCCCTGGGCAAGATCGACAAGAAAGCCCTGGCCGAGGAGATCCGAGCCGAAAAACGGTAACAAAGCCCTAGGTCACCATTATGATAAAACGAAAAGCCCACCGGTCTCTTTCCCGGCGGGCCTGGCCCTTTCTTCGCTTTCCCGCAGGCTGGCTTGGCTTGGGTTTAGTATGTTCGCAAAAATTGCTAATGAGTTGCTAATATATTTGCAAATGAACCCTTCCGAACCCCTTGATTTTACCGGGTATCCGCCCGGATTGTTTCGGATTTCCATTAGCAACCAGGTCCCGGAACACTTGATTTTTCTAGGTCTGGCAAGCACTCTAGCTTCTTGTAAACTTCCTTAGCGAAAGTTAACAAGGCCCGGAATTCCTTGTAAATCAAGGCTTCCGGGGAGATGAACTCGGTATGCCCCCCCAAAAATAGCGAGGTGCAGTATTTAAAAGCCCTACTGCAGGGAACTCACACCTTGCTTTGATTCTTTTTCTGCATGACCCAAAAGATAAAGAAAAGCAAACGCCGGAATCTTAATCACAGGTGTAGCGGTCTTAAATGGCAGCACACCGTAATCATCTGCATTTTTCGTAATGAGCAAGGCTCCCAAAGTATCTGGCAAATCGGCAAGTTCCACCAAGACGTCATTTTTTTTGAGAGAAGTCTCTTCTTTATATTTAACCTCGAGCAATATTTTTCCTTTCGGCAAGGAAACAACTATATCTACTTCCTTATTCCCTCCTTTACCCCGAAAGTACCCTATAGTTGGGAGCACCGGGTAGTAAAAGGCGGCTACGTGTTTAAAAACCGCCGTCTCCACAATCACTCCCATTTCATTAGGGTCTGATAAAACGCTTTCATCCAAGAGAAGGACGGCATTTCGTAAAGCAGCATCCGCTACATATACTTTCGGCTTTCTCTTTAACACCTTTTTCCCACCTACTTCTACGGGATTGCTAATATAAATCAGGTTGGATTGTTCCAGGAGGCTCAGATAATGAGCTACCGTCTGGCGGGATACCTGCATCTCCTTGGCCAATGATTCCTGCACAATTATTCCCCCACTATGAAGGCAGAGGTAAAGAAAAATTTTCTCGAGGTCGTTAACATTTCTTGTTCCAAAGAGTGCCGTCAAATCTCTTTTTAACACCTTGTCCGCTACGTCTTCGCGCAGGACACGCTGCGCAAAAGCAGTATCATCGGACAAAGCAAGCTCGGGAAACCCCCCAACTAAAAGGTAACGGTGAAAATGTTTTTGCAAACCGGATAAAATGAACATTAATTCACTTAATTCACTTTTGCTAAGGTAATGCAACCTGGTCGGCTTTATCCCCCTGCGAAGAGATGGTCTCTCCGGCACACCAATTAGCTCTATATACTCGTAAAATGAAAGGGTGGGAATTTTTACCGTCACCCACCTACCCACCCCACTTTCTATACCGCGGGCAGCAAGAACAGGTGCGGCAGAGCCGGTAACCATTATCCGATAGCGAAAATTGCCATCATAAAGCACCTTCAACCACTTATCCCAGTCCCTCGCATATTGAATTTCATCAAAGAAAAGATATAACACGTCATCCCCATTACCACATACGTTGTGCATAAAGAGCTCCACCAGTTTTCCCATATCGAAAAATTTCAATAAAGGGTGATCATAGGAAAGGTACAGTATCCTCCTAGCAGGAAACCCCTGACTCAAAAGATCTCCTATCATCTGGTACATTAGGGTTGTTTTTCCGACCCTTCTCGCCCCGGAGAGAAAAACTATGCGGCGCACTTTCGGGTGCATCAATACCCTCTTTATTTCATAAAAGGCTACCCTCCTGACGGGCTTGTTCATTTCCTTTAAAACGGTACCCGTCGTCCACCAGGGGTTAAAATTCATCATTACCTTTAGGGCCTGCTCTTCACTTAGAAAGGGCATCAACCACACCACCAAAAATCAAAATATTGTCCGTCCCATTTTACATTTTTCCTTGCATTTTGTAAAGTATGGTTTACATTTTCTCCGCATAGATAAAAGAGCCGGGGACCGAATTGCCCCGGCTGCTTTTGCGCATTAGTTGCTCCTTTCACCGGCCCGGCACCATGTGCCGGCTCTTTCTCTTTATCTCGCCGCCTCCACAGCCTTTTTCTTGGCCGCGAAGGCAAAGTGATCCCTCTCCGTAATGAGCGACATCAGCACGCCAAACACGATGGCCCAGAAGGGGGCGCCGATGTTGAACAGGGAAACGTTGGCAGCGGCCACAAAGAAGGCCACCAAAGCGCCCTTGCGGAACTTCTGGCTGAAAGCAATCTCAAAAACGCTGCTGAAAACCTCAAACATGGCCAGGCCCGCCACCACCTGCATAAATTCCGCCGGCGCCAGCTTGGCGCTCTCCACCCCTATTTTGGCCAGCAGACCTATGCTCACCCAGAAGACGCCCTCAAAGAAGGCGGCTATCCACCTGTGCTCCTTCGGACCGGCAATATCGCTGGAACAAATGGCCGTGCTCGGGCCCGCCGTTACCCCCGTGTGTCCGCAGAAAAGGGCATTAATGAAGGTTATCACGGAGGGAACCGTATACATGGCATTTACCGGCGGCGTATAACCCCGGGAAAGCAGCACGCCTACCGCCTGGATGTTCTGCACGCCCACGACCATAAAGAAGAGGGGGATGCCGAGCTCGACGATGCTCTTGAGGGAAAATTCCGGCGATACGAACACCGGCCTGGCCACTTCCCAGGCCACGGGAATGGACTTGGTCATGCCGTTAACCTTTAGCAGCACCGCCCCCACGATCATGGCCACCACGACGCCGGGTATTTTCGACGACAATCCTTTAAAGTAGTACCAGAGGGCAAAGACCAGGATCATGATGCCGTAAACCGCCGGCAGCTTCATGGCATTGCCGAAGGCGTTGATGCCAAAGCTCAAAAGAACTCCGCCCACCATCCCCAGCATGATGGGCACGGGGATGTGCTCAATGACGGCCTTGATGGCCCCCGTGGCCGTAAGGAGAAGCACCACCAGCGCCACCGTCATGTAGACGCCTGCTGCCTGGTAAATGGTCCCGCCGCCGGCCAGGTACTTCCCGATGAGCACCGCGCCGGGAATGCTCCAGGCAATGACCACCGGCGTGCGGTAGTAGAGGGCCATGAACATGGTGGCCAGCCCGCCCATAAGGAAAATGATAAAAATCCAGGAGACGGCAACTTCATCCGGCAGCTTGCCCTGCTTGGCGGCGTTCATGACGATCATCCCCGGGCCCATGCTGCTGAACAGGGCCCCGATAAGGCCCGTCGTCACCCCGGGGAAGGAAAGGTTTTTAAAGAGTTCCCTGATGCTCTCCGTTAAGCTGTAGCCCCTTTCCATGAGCGGGTTTCCTTTCATAGCGCGTACCAACTGCCTCCTTCCGGCAATGTAAGTTGTGGAGACGCTTTGCGGCCGGGTTAATAAATCTAGCAAGCGTGCCCGCAGCATCACCTCCCTAAGCCTCGCGAACTCTTATGTCCGCTCCCGCCAAAAGGGGTGGGGAGGGGGAGGGCCCGGCCTTTTAAGCCGGCCGCACCCCCTAAACCTGCTTCCGTTGCCGGGGCTACTGCTTTAAGTGGGACAGGTCCACGCCCCTCTGCCTCAGCCACTTGGGCAGCAGCTCGTTTTCCACGCGCTCGCTGACCGCTGGCGCCTTCTTGAGGAGGAACTCCGCCAGGGGCTCGCTTAAATTAATGCCGCCGATGGCGCCATCGAAGATTAAAACCTTCCTGGTGCCGGTCACCTTGTAGGCAAATTCCATGGCCGCTTCCGTGGTCTCGGCCACCACGGCATGTTTCATGTAATTGAGGTTTTGCGGGTCGCGGTTGAAAAGTTCCGCCTGCTCCCACCCCACCACCACCGTGGGGATGTGCTCGCTGAAGAAGGCGCTGGGGTACCCCGTCCAGGCGTAGTTGTGCACGCACATCTTAATGGCCGGGTTCAGCGGCGGCACGTCGTCCAGCAGGGGCCTGCCCCGCTTGCCGTAAAAGGCCTCGGTATACCAGGTGTAACCCGGCAGGGGGTTGTCCAGGTCGTACAAGTCGGTATTCGCGCCGGCAAAGTTGGCGTAGATGACCCCGGCGGAGAAGACGTAAACCACCGGGCAGGGAAAGTCCAGGGCCACAATGCACTCGTCTATTTCCCCAAAGAGGGTCATCATCTTGCCGTAGTAGCGGCAGCCCAGGTAAGTCACGCGGTCGTTTAAGGCGTACAAATCGTTGTCCGCATCCACACCCATGATGCCGTTGGGAGCCACCATCAGGAAGCAGGCGAAGGCAAACTTGCTCTGCACGAAGGGCGAGTCGAAAATGGCCCGGGCCGTGAAGTTGGCCGCCCGCGGCCCCAGGTTCTGGTGATAGGTCGAGCGGGTCTCGATGCGCGCGTAGGACATGCCGAAGGGCTTAACCGCCCGGTCCACCTGGCGGTGGAAGTGGACCTCCCGCACATCGGAGTTGTGGGCGTGGATGATCCAGTCGGCGTCGTAGACCTTCTTAATCCCGTAAAGGGTGCCGATTTCCGTCTCGATGGGAATTCCCTCGTCAATGGGCGCCACGCCTGCGGCCTTGCCGTGGAAATACTCGTCCAAGCCAAAGCGCTTGATGTACTCCTCCGTTTCCCTGAAGCGCAGCCCTACACCGGCACGGAGGCGGATGTTCTTGCACCCCGTGCGCGCCTCCACCACGTCCTTAATGGTTTTCAGCATCTCCGCATAGGGCTCGCCGCCCAATAGGGTGAAACCGTGGTGGGAGGCGAGGATATTCACCGAGTGCTCCGGCTTGATCCGGCTCATGTCCACCTTCCGCAGGGCCTCCTCCGTAGCCCTGCGGACCGCCGCCACTCCTTCACCGCCCGGGTAGATGACTTCGGGCAGGTCCGGGAAGAGATCCTTGAGCAGGACCGAGGTCATGCCCGGAAGCTCGCAGACCCTTTTCTTCACCAGGGAAGGGTCGATGCCGTACTGGGACTTGCGCGGCGGAATGGGCGGGATTGGAGGACGCATCAGCTATCACTCCCTCCTTGCAGGGGTGCTTCGATCACCCGGTTCAAGAGCTTGATGTCCTCGTCAAAGTAAAACCCGCGCCCCGTGTACTTTTGTTTCACTCCCTCGGGTATTTCCCATACCGTGGGCGTGCGGCCGTACCACTGCCAGCCTCCCTTGGGCGGCGCAGGTGTAACGCCCGCCGCCTCCAGGAGCCTCAGGATGGGCTGGATGCACTCCACCTTGCAACCGGTGCGGGCTCCCGTCATGAAAGAAACTTCCTCCGGCGAGCGTGCCCCCCTCAAAATGGCCGCCGCCACTTCCTCTGCCCGCGTGGCCGTGCAGTAGCACACTATTTGCTCCGGGTGCAGCCTCGCCCGCCGGCAGAGGTCCACCACCTGGGCGTAATCAAGGCCCTCCGTGCTCACGGCCACCACTACGGGCTCATCCCTCTTGGCCATGGTGATGGCATAGTCCGGGCAGCGCTGTTCACACGCCGCACAACCCCGGCAGCGCGCGGCGTCCACTACGGCCTTGCGGTTTACCACCTTTATGGCCAGGACCGGGCAGACCCGCTCGCAGGTCCGGCACCCCTTACATTTCTCCGCCTCCACCACGGCCAGAAGATTTACCACCTTCACCTTCCGTACCCCCCTTCTTTTCTCAACCGTTCCCCACGGATCCCGGGCACCTGTGGTGCGCCGGGGTGCCTACCCGCTCCTGCCAGCGCCGGCGCAGCACGTAAGCTATCCTCTCTGCCAGCCGGGCATCATCCATGCCCTGCGCCAGGCCCTCCAACAGGGCTTGACATCCCAACCTGGCTTCTTCGTGGGGTCCCGGCAGGGCCACCAGCCGCGTTATGCCCACGCGGCCCACGGCAATACGCACGCCTTCCTTATGGTGGCGCCGCCCGTCCGGGTCAAACTTCAGTATCCACGGGGTGTGGGCCCGGGGGTCAAGCCTGAGGATGGCCTCGATGTTGCAGTCCTTATCCTCCGCGCCCACACCGCCGGTGATGACGATGAGGCCGTACCCTTCCTGCAGCGCCCCTTCCAGCCTGTTGACCACCGCCGTCAAATCGTCTTCCAATATTCCCCCAAACTTCGCCCTGTAACCGCAAGATTCCAGTGCGGCGATGATGTAAGGCGAATTGGCGTCCCTGATCTTTCCCGCCAGGACCTCACTCCCGGAGGCAAAAACCAGCGCCCGCCTAAGTACGGCTTCCTTCACCTCTGCGGCCATTTTCTCCGCAGCCGCCAGGACGTCACCGACCAGTCCCGGCTCCAGGGAAATGAGCCCCAGCACCCCCTCGGAGTGAACGGATGCTTCAGGGGACACCAGCACGCTGGGAAGCCCGCGCAATTTTTCTAAAATCTCCCTGCCCTTGCCCGCTACTTGCTCCGCCCTTACGTGCCGCTGGAGTACGTCAAAGGCCACCACCCCCGGTCGCACGTCCACCACCATGACCTTGTCTTCCGGCAGCCCTAGCGCCTCGGCCGCCGCCGCAGCTACGGCCCCGAGATCGGCATCTCTCAGCTCCACGCCTTCCACCCAAAAGGTGGTCTTTTCCAGTAAATCCCATTCCATATCGTCTTCACCTCCCCCGCACCGGCAGGACATCCGGCCAGGGCTTCCGCCGCACCCGGAACACCGCTACCTCGATTTTTTCCTCCCCTGGGCCATCTCATAGGCCACCTCGATAATGTAGTCTTCCTGGCCACCTACCACCTTGCGGCGCCCCAGCTCCATTAAAATGTCCCGCGGGTCCAAGTCGAACTTCTCCGCCGCCCGGTAGGTGTGCAGGAGGAAGCTGGAATAAACCCCGGCGTAGCCGAGCATGATGGAGGCATTGTCAATTACCTGCGGGCGGCGCATCATGGGCTCCAGCACGGTGGCGGCGTCCATGATCTTGTACAGGTCCACGTCCACCTCGCAGCCCACCTTTTTCAGGGCCGCCACCAGGACTTCCGTAGGCGCATTGCCGGCCCCGGCCCCCAGGCCGCGCAGCGTGCCGTCGACTGCCGTGGCCCCGGCCTCCACCGCCGCCAGGGTGTTGCCGATGGCCAGGCCCAGGTTGTTATGGGCGTGGAAACCCACGGGGATGTTCAGACAGGAGCACAGGTAACCGACCTTTTCCTTTACCTCCGGGGGGGTCATGGCCCCGGCGGAGTCCACCACATAGACCACATCCGCGCCGTAGCTCTCCATCAACTTGGCCTGCTCGGCAATCTTTTCCTTATCCACGGTATGGGACATCATGAGGAAGCCCACCACTTCGGCGCCCATTTCCTTGGCCAGGCCCATGTGCTCTTCCGAGATGTCTGCTTCGGTGACGTGGGTGGCAATGCGGAAGACCTTAACCCCCGCCTTTACGGCCATTTCCATGTCCTTGCAGGTGCCGATGCCGGGCAACACCAGAGCGGCAAGCTTGGCCCGCTTGAGCACCGGCGCGACGGCCTTCAGGTACTCCTCGTCCGTGGCCGCGGCAAAACCGTACTGGAAGGATGAGCCGGCCAGCCCGTCGCCGTGAGAAACCTCGATGACGTCCACGCCCGCCTCGTCGAGCGCCGCGGCCACCCTGGCCATCTGCTCCGGGGTAAACTGGTGGGACATGGCGTGCATGCCGTCCCGCAGGGTGGTGTCCATAATCCTGATCTTAGGCATAGCTTCCCACTTCCTTTCGCCCGTAGAGGCCCAGCAGGCGCATGGCCATCAGCTCGCCCACGCGGGCGGCCGCCGCGGTCATGATGTCCAGGTTGCCCGCATAGGTAGGCAGGAAGTCGCCTGCCCCGGTCACCTCAATGATGGTGGTCACCTTGTTCCCCTCCACCAGGGGCTCTACCCGGAGCCGGTACCCGGGAACGTACTCCTGAATGCGCCGCACCATATCGTGTACCGCGGCGTGAATTTTCTCCTCATCCGGTTGTTCGACTAAAGTGTAAATGGTATTGTGCATCATAATGGGCGGCTCGGCAGGGTTTAAGATGATGATGGCCTTTCCCTTTTTCGCCCCGCCGACCACTTCCAGAGCTCTGGCCGTAGTCTCGGTGAACTCGTCAATGTTCTGGCGGGTTCCCGGCCCGGCGCTCTTGCTGGCAATGGAAGACACTATCTCCGCATACTGCACGCCCGCCACACGGTTGATGGCCGCCACAATGGGCACCGTAGCCTGGCCGCCGCAGGTGACCATGTTCACGTTCATGGCCTCCAGGTGCTCGTCCATGTTCACCACCGGCACTACATACGGCCCCACCGCCGCCGGGGTGAGGTCGATGGCAATCTTACCTGCTTCCCGCAGAAGGGGAGCGTGCTTGAGGTGGGGCTTGGCCCCGGTGGCGTCAAAGACGATCTTGATTTCCGGTTCCCGGAGTATCGCCTCTATCCCCTCGTGCGAGGTCTTAATGCCCAGCGACCTGGCCCGGGCCAGGCCCTCGGATTCCGGGTAAATGCCCACCATCATGGCCACTTCCACGTACTTGCTGCGCAGGAGCTTGTACATGAGGTCGGTACCGATGTTGCCGGGACCGAGTATGGCTGCCTTTACTTTTTCCAACGTCCTTTCCCCCTCAAACTAAGCGTCGACAAATTTCGCGCTCACGGCACCCAGGCGGTCAAAAGTGGCGCGGATCACCGCACCGGGGCCGGCGGCCACGGCCTGGGTGAGGGAACCGGAAAGGACCACCATGCCCGGCTCTAAGCTCAGGCCGTAGCGGGCCACGGCGTTTGCCAGCCAGGCCACCGCCGCCGCCGGGTGCCCCAGCACCGCCGCCCCCGCTGCGGTGGCAAAGACCTCCCCGTCTTTCTCCAGCACCATCCCCACCAGGCGCAGGTCCAGCCCTTCCAGGGGCTTCAGCGCTCCTCCCAGAACTACGGCAGCCGCGGAGGCATTGTCGGCAATGGTGTCCTGTATTTTTATCTTCCAGTCCTTAATGCGGCTGTCGATAATCTCCAGGGCGGGCATCACTCCCTCCGTGGCCCTCAACACATCGGCCACGGTAACACCGGGGCCTGAAAGCCGCTCCCGCAGCACAAAAGCAATTTCCGCCTCTACCCTGGGCTGGATCAGCCGCGAGAGGCGCACCGGCTCGCCCTCCAGCAGCACCATAGAGTCCAGGATGTGGCCGTAGTCCGGCTCGTAAACCCCCAGCATCTGCTGCATGGCCTTGCTGGTCAGGCCGATCTTCATGCCCACGATCTTCCGGCCCCGGGCGCGTTTCTGCTCCACGACCTTCAACTGGATCTGGTATGCCGTGGGAATGTCTATTTCCGGCCAGGCCGCCGTCAGGGGCTCGATGGGCACCCTGCTCTCCTCCGCCTTCAGCAAGCGCTCGGCCCACAATTCGACTTGCGACATGGCTTTAGCCCCTCCGGATGTTCGATATTGTAAAACGGCATTCTCATAATGAACCAAAAAACATTATGCCGGCCCGCGAACCTCAAAGCGCAAGTCCACCAGCGGCGCATCCAGGACCGCGCGGCCCACGTCGATGATGTCCACATCCAGCTCTGCAATTACCGGCAGGTCCCCGGCGGTGATCCCCCCGGAAAAGGCCAGGCGCACCTGCTGCCGCCGCCCCAGCTCCCGCAGGCGACTCGCCACCCGCGCCACGTCCTCCACACGGCCCGTATCGACCATTAAAACGGCAGCCCCGTTACTCACCGCTTCCTCCGCCTCGCCGGTAATTTCGCCCCACTCGCCGCGCAGCTGGATGACTTTCTCGCCGGGCAAAGCGGCCACCGCCCGCAGGGCGCCGGAAAGCCCCCCGAACATGCGGATGTAGTTCTTGTCCAGGTAGATGAAGGGGACGTCGAGGATGCGCGTGGCCACACCCCCCACCTCTGCCGCCCGGCGGAGGCCCGGGCGCCAGGGCAGGGGCAGTTTTTTCCACCCCCCGCACACCACCCGCAGGCGCACAGGCAAAGACTCGCGGAACAGGCGCGCGGCCGTAGCCACACCGGAAGCCTTGCCGACCCAGCCCAGCACCCTGTCCTCGGCCACCGCTAGGGCCAGGGCCGGCCCCACAAGGGCAAACAGCGCCTGTCCGGCGCCGACTTTTTCGCCCTCCCGCACCGGGTCCCGTACTTCCAGGCCCAGGGAGGATGCCTCCTGCACCGCTTCGGCCAGGCCGGCCACCACCGCCGCCCGGGTGGCCACCACCTCCGCCCGGAACAACCGGTGCTCCATGCCCCGGAAAATGGCGTGGCGGAGATCGTCGGGGGGGACAATGTAACTATCCGCGGCAGTTAAGCGCATAGCTCACCCCCGTGTGCGATATTATCAAACATGGTGCGATTTTATAAAATTCATTCGGCATCCCTTTTAAAATTCCTCCCCGCCCCGCAAAAAATTTTTCCCCGCCTCACATCACCTGAATCAATTCCCTAGGGTAAGGGGTGAGAAGCTCCGCCCCCGTTTCCGTAACCAGCAAGCAATCCGTAAGCCGCGGTCCTCCAAAGCCAGGCAGGTAAACGGTGGGCAGCAAAAGGTCCACTACCATACCGGCCGAGATTTCATCAGGGCTGTCCTTGCCGATAATGGGGTAAAATTCACTCTGCCTCAGCCCCACACCGTAACCCACGTAGGTAAGGTAATGTTTCTCGTACCCTGCCGCGGCAATAATCTCGCGCGCCGCCCTGTCTACCTCCGCAGCCTTAACGCCGGGCCGCAAAACATTGATGGCCGCCTCCTGCGCCTTTTTGATGAGCTCAAAGCAAGCCACCTGCGCCTCCGGCACCCTACCCACCGCCACGGTACGGCACATCTTGGCGCAGTAGCCGTTCCAGGTGGCGCCAAGGTGCACGACCACTATCTCACCCTCCTTTATAGGACGGTTGGTGGCACATGGGTGGGTGAGCAAGGCCCGCTCCCCGGCCACCACCTGCGGTCGGAAGGGGGAGCCGCCGGAGCCGCGGCGCAGCATCGCGTATTCTGCCTCGGCCACCACCTCCAGCTCGCTCACACCGGGCCTTATGAACCTTACGGCGGCTTCCACCCCGGCCACCACCAGCCGGCAGGCCTGGCGGATGCACGCGATCTCCTCTGCGCTCTTTACCGCCCGCACGCGATAGAGGATGTCGCCCGCGCCGACAAACCTCGCCTCCGGGAACTCCTCCCGCAGGGCCTCAAAAACGCTGAACTCGACGAAATACTTCTCAAAGCCGATTACCGGCCTCCCGTACCCGAGGCGCTTAATGACGCGGGCCACCCGCCTGCCGAGGTTTTCCCCGGGGAACACATAGCCCTCTACCGCCAGGCCGGTTAATTCCCTTAAGTACGGGGCATCCAGCCACAAGGCCACCAAACACGGCTCCTCCCGCGCCGGAATGAGCAGCGCCGCACACTCAATTTGCGTGGTTCCCGTAAAGTAAATTAAATTTTCCCTTCCCACCACCAGCAAAAGGTCGATCTCCCTCGCCACCAGGTGGTCCTGCACGGCCCGGAGACGACGCCACCGCTCCTCCGGCCCGATCCCCAAATTGCCATCCTGCACTTGCCCCGGAAAGGACAACTTCCTCACCCCTCAAAAAATTAATCAACCTGCTGGCCACCAAACCATACCTCGGCTCCCATTTGCCTGGAGATGTCGCGGGCCACTTTCTTGAGCGAGCGGGCAATGAGGGACATCTTTTCCTCCGTCATCCGCCAGACCGGCCCGGAAACGCTAATGGCCCCCACGGGCTGCCCGCCGTAGCCGATGATGGGCACCGCCACACAGCGCAGGCCCTCTTCGATTTCCTCCCTGTCGTAGGCCACCCCCTCCTCGCGTATGCGGGCCAGCTCCGCAACCAGCCCCTCCCAGGTGGTGATGGTATTGGCGGTGAACCTGGGCAATCCCCGCTTCTCGACAATGGCCCTGACCTTTTCCTCCGGCAGGTAGGCCAGGATGGCCTTCCCCACGCCCGTACAGTGCGCCGGCAGGCGCCTCCCAATGCGGGAGACCATGCGGATTGACTGCGGGCTGTCGATCTTATCCACGTAAACCACCTGGCCGTCGTCCATAACCACCAGGTGCACCGTCTCCCCGTGCTCGTTTACCAGCTGCTCCAGGTAGGGGGCGGCCACCTCGCGCAGGTCGCAGTGCTCGAGAAACGCCCCGCTTAAGGCCAGGACCCTATAGCCAAGCCGGTAGCGGCCCGTCTTCACCTCCTGGTGCACGTAGCTGTGTTTGGCCAGGGTCTGCAGCAGGCCAAAGGCGGTGCTCTTGTGCAGCCCCAGCTCCCGGCTCAGCTCGGAAAGGGAAGCGGGCCCGCGGCAGAGATGCTCGAGAATTTTAATGGCCCTTTCCACCGATTGGATGGTATTGGCTTCCTGCTTTCTTGCTTCCCTAGGCCTCGTTTTTGCCGTCGGCATAAACAGGTTGCCCCCCTACCTTGCTTGTTTGCTCCCCCCAGCAACCTCCCGCACCCGCAATCATGCGCGTGATGGCGCTGGCCAGGGCGGCGGCCCCAAAGCCGTTGTCGATGTTCACCACACCGATGCCGGAAGCGCAGCTGTTCAGCATGGTGAGGAGCGCAGAGAGCCCCTTGAAATTGGCCCCGTAACCGACGCTGGTGGGCACGGCAATAACGGGCTGTTCCGCCAGGCCCGCCACCACGCTGGCCAGGGCCCCCTCCATCCCCGCCACGACGATGATTACGTGCGCCCACCTGATGAGGTCCAGCTTGTCCAGCAGGCGGTGGAGCCCCGCCACCCCCACGTCGTAACACCTGCGCACGCAGTTGCCCATTACTTCCGCGGTAACCGCCGCTTCCTCGGCCACCGGGATGTCGGCGGTCCCCGCGCTCATCACCAGCACGTTGCCCCTCTGGGGCGGCCGCTCCCCCCGGTAGACGACAATGGTGCGCCCCAGCTCGGAGTACACGGCATCGGGGAAGATACGCCGCACCGCCTCATAGACCCCGGGGCTGGCCCGGGTAGCCAGGATGGTGCGGTTGCCGGCACAGAGCCTTTTCATGATCTCCACCACCTGGGAGGTGGTCTTGCCTTCACAGAACACCACTTCGGGAAAGCCCTTGCGCAGGGCCCGGTGGTGGTCTATCTTAGCAAACCCGAGGTCTTCATAAGGCAGGGTCCTCAGCCTGTCCAAAGCGTCCTCGACGGCGAGGCGCCCGTCTTTCACGTCCCGGAGCAGTTGCCGCAGCTCGTTTTCCGTCATCTCGCCCTCTCCCCTGCACTTCGCCAAACGGCGGGGTTCCCTTTTACGATATTATAAAACCCTTTTTGCGTTTATCAAACTACCTTGATTCTTTTCCACGCCCGGCCGCCATTTCCTCTTTTTGCATACATTGCGCGGTGCTCCAAGGCTCCCCGGGCAGCCCCGGGCGCAAAATCCCCGGGTGTTCTGTGCACCCGTGCGGGCACAAAAAAACCGGGGGCTGGGGAAAGCCCCCCTGCCCCCGGGTGCCTGCCATGGTGCCTACTGCTCCCCGGCGCGCCGCACCACTATCTCGCCGTCCCGGGCGTCCACAATCACACGGTCGCCCTTCTTGAAGGTGCCCTTGAGGAGCTCTTCGGAGAGGCGGTCCTCCACCAGGCGCTGGATGGCCCGCCGCAGGGGCCGCGCCCCGAAGGTCTCGTCGAAGCCCTCCCTGGCCAGGATTTCCTTGGCCGCCTCGGTGAACTCCACCTCCACCTCGTGCTCCTTCATGCGCTCGGCCACCTTCTTGAGCATGAGGTTGACGATTTCCTTGATATGCTCCTGGGTCAGGGAGTGGAAGACGATAATCTCGTCTATGCGGTTTAAAAACTCCGGGCGGAAGGTGCGCTTTAATTCCTCCGTCACCCGCTCCTTCATCTTCTCGTAGCTGGCCTGCTGGTCCTCCTGGGTGCGGAAGCCGAGGGTCCCCTCCTTGCGCAGCCTGTGCACGCCCACGTTGGAGGTCATGATGATCACCGTGTTGCGGAAGTCCACGGTGCGCCCCTTGGCATCCGTGAGGCGGCCGTCCTCCAGGACCTGCAGGAGGATGTTGAACACGTCCGGGTGGGCCTTTTCAATTTCGTCCAGCAGGACCACCGTGTAGGGCCGCCGGCGCACGGCCTCGGTGAGCTGGCCGCCCTCCTCGTAGCCCACGTAACCCGGGGGTGCACCGACCAGGCGGGAAACGGCAAACCGCTCCATGTACTCGCTCATGTCCAGGCGCACCAGGGCGTCCTCGTCGCCGAAGAGGGCCTCCGCCAAGGCCCTGGCCAGCTCGGTCTTGCCCACGCCCGTGGGGCCGAGGAAGATGAAGGAACCGATGGGCCGCTTGGGATCCTTCAGCCCGGCCCGCGCCCGCCGGATGGCCCGGGCCACCGCCCGCACCGCCTCGTCCTGGCCCACCACCCGCTGGTGCAGCACTTCCTCCAGGCGCAGCAGGCGCTCGGTTTCCTCTTCGGCCAGCTTCTGCACGGGGATGCCCGTCCAGCTGCTGACGATCTGGGCAATGTCCTCCGCGGTAACCACCAGCTCCTCCTTGCCCCTCTTGGCCTGCCACTCCTGGCGGCGGGACTCCAGCTCCTGCCTGAGCTGCTGCTCCTGGTCCCGCAGCTGGGCCGCCTTTTCAAACTCCTGGTTGTTGACGGCGGCCTCTTTTTCTTTCTGGATCTCCTCGATGCGCTTCTCCAGCTCCTTTAAGCCGGGCGGGAGGGTGAAGGCCCGCAGGCGCACCCGGGAGCTGGCCTCGTCCACCAGGTCGATGGCCTTGTCGGGCAGGAAGCGGTCGGTAATGTAGCGGTCGGAAAGGCGGGCCGCCGCCTCTAGGGCCTCGTCGAGGATGCGCACGCGGTGGTGTGCCTCGTACTTGTCCCGCAGGCCCCTTAAAATGGCTATGGTTTCCTCCACCGTGGGCTCCTCGACCATGATGGGCTGGAAGCGCCGCTCCAGGGCCGGGTCCTTTTCGATGTGCTTGCGGTACTCGTCCAGGGTGGTGGCGCCGATGCACTGCAGCTCACCGCGGGCCAGGGCGGGCTTTAAGATGTTGGCCGCGTCGATGGCCCCTTCGGCGGCGCCGGCCCCGATGATGGTGTGCAGTTCGTCGATGAAGACGATGATGTTGCCGGCCTTGACGATCTCGTCAATGACCCTCTTGATGCGGTCCTCAAACTCGCCCCGGTACTTGGTGCCGGCCACCATGGCCGCCAGGTCCAGGGCTACCACCCGCTTGTTCAAAAGCACCTCGGGAACGTTCCCGGCCACAATCCTCTGGGCCAGGCCCTCCACGATGGCCGTCTTGCCCACGCCCGGCTCACCGATGAGCACGGGGTTGTTTTTGGTGCGCCGGCTCAAGATTTGCACCACGCGCTCGATCTCCTTCTCCCGGCCCACCACCGGGTCCAGCTTGTCCTCCCTTGCCAGGGCCGTGAGGTCCCTGCCGAACTGGTCCAGGGTGGGGGTGCTGGCCTGGGGCCGGGCCGCACCGGGCTGGGCGGGGCCGGAAGCCGGCGCGCCTCCCAGGAGCTGCATGACCGCGCTGCGCACGCGGGCTAGATCAGCCCCCAGAGAAACCAGGGCCCGCGCCGCCACGCCCTCCCCTTCCCGGATGAGGCCTAAAAGCAGGTGCTCCGTGCCCACGTAGTTGTGGCCCATGCGCCGGGCCTCGTCCAGGGCCAGCTCTAAGACGCGCTTGGCCCGGGGAGTGAGGGTTACCTCCTGCGGCGCGGGGCCGCTCACCTTTTCCACCATTTGCTCCACCGCCGCGCGCACCTTTTCCGCGTCAATGCCCAGGCTGGCCAGCGCTTTGGCCGCCACGCCCTCCCCTTCCCGGATGAGGCCTAAAAGCAGGTGCTCCGTACCCACGTAGGGGTAGTTAAGCCTCCTGGCCTCTTCCTGGGCCAAAAACAGCACTTTTTGCGCCCTCTGCGTAAAGCGTCCGAACATTTTACACTCACACCTCCTCGGAAAATTAACTCTTTCAGGTTTGCTGGGCAGCCGAAAGCTTCTTGCGAATCAACTGGGCACGGTAGACGTCCCTTTCCACGGGGCTCAACTCCTTCCCCACCACCTTTACCAGGAAGGCGGGGCGGGTGAGGACCATCAGCTCGATGACCAGCGGCGCAGGTATGTTCTTGATGATGCCCAGGTCGATGCCCAGCCGCAGGTCGGAAAGCAGCCGTATGGCCTCCTCGGAGGTCATCATGCGGGCGTGCTTCAAGAGGCCGTAGGCCCTCCCCACCCGGTCCTCCAGCTGGTCCTTGCGCTCCCGGTAGAGGGCCTCGCGGGCCGCCCTCTCCTGGGCCAGGAGCTGGCGGGTCACCGAAACGAGGTTGGCCATGATGTCCTCTTCCGTCTGGCCCAGGGTAATCTGGTTGGACACCTGGAAGAGGTTTCCCTTGGCCTCCGTGCCCTCGCCGTAGAGGCCGCGCACGGTGAGGCCGAACTTGGTGATGGTGCCCAGCACGGACTTCACCTGGTCCACCAGGACCAGCCCGGGCAGGTGCAGCATGACCGAGGCCCGCAGGCCCGTGCCCACGTTGGTGGGGCAGGCCGTGAGGTAGCCCAGTTTTTCGTCAAAGGCGTAGTCCAGGGTGGCCTCCAGGCCGTCGTCTAAGCGGCTGACCAGCTCCCAGGCCCGCTGGAGCTGGAAGCCGGGCAGGAGGCACTGCAGCCGCAGGTGGTCCTCTTCGTTGATCATGACGCTCAAGACCTCGTCGGCGGAGATGGCCACCGCCTTATGCTCGTAGCTCTCCAGGAGATCGGGGCTGATGAGGTGCTTTTCCACCAGCACCTGCCTCTCCACCGGCGTCAGGTCCTTCATGCGGATCAGCTCCATGTGGCCCACTTTCTGCCGGAACTCCCTGCCGTTTATGGCCGCCTGCACGGCGCGGATGACCTCTTCGGCCCTTATCTGGTTGAGCATGTGGGGGAAGGGCAGGCCGGCCAGGTTGCGGGCCACCCGTACCCGGCTGCTGATGACGATGTCCGCCTCGGGACCCGTGCCGTCCATCCAGGGGCTGTGGGGGTTGCTCACTATGTCCTTGATGGGCATCTTTATCCCTCCTGCAGCTGCTTTTCCAGTTCCCTGATCCTGTCCCGCAGCTCGGCGGCCCGCTCGAACTCCTCGCGGCTGACGGCTGCCTGGAGCTCGGCCTTCAGCCTCTCGAGGCGGTTTTTAAGGCGCATCTTGCCGCCCGTGCGCTCGGGCACCTTCCCCATGTGGCGGGTATTGCCGTGAATGCGCCGCAAGACGGGCTCCAGGCGCGGCCCGAAGTAGCGGTAGCACTCCCCGCAGCCCAGGAGGCCCTGGCGGGCAAAGCGCTCTTCGGTGAGGCCGCAGGCGCCGCAGCGCGCGCCGGCGGTCACCACCGCGGGCCCGGTGGGGAAGCCGAATTCGTGCAGGAGGCCGGAAAGGAAATTGTGAAAGTCGATTTGCGGGAAAAAGCCCATCGTCCCCACCTGGATTTCCCGGGCGCACTCCTCGCAGAGCCGCATGGTGCGCTTATCGCCGTTCACAATCTGGGTGACGTGCACCGTTGCCGGCCTCTGGTGGCAGCGCTCGCATTCCATAATACCTCCACCTCCCCTTTTAGCTACCGGCCAGGAGGCTTTGCAGCATGGCCCGCAGGATCAGGGCCCGCAGCCTGTCCCGGGCCGGCAGGCCCAGGCGCAAAACCTCCCTGTCCACCGCCGCGCGCATGATGCGGAACTCCCGCTCGCTGATCAGCCTTTCCTCTCTTAACCGCTCCAGGAGGCCCACGGAGCGTTCCTGGGATATCTCGCTGCCCACCAGCTCCAGGAGCTGGCTTATGGGGTTCCTGCTCCCCTCCAGGGGCAGCTTGATGATCCTGATGTAGCCCCCGCCACCCCGCCGGCTCTCCACCAGGAAGCCGTGTGCGGGCGTAAAGCGGGTGGCCAGCACGTAGTTAATCTGGGAGGGAGCGCAGTCAAACCGCTCGGCCAGCTCGCTGCGGCGCACCTCAATGGCGCCCGCCGCGCTGCCCGCGAGGAGTTCCTTTAGGTAGCGCTCGATGATGTCGGCAATGCTCCTCATGTCCCCTCCCTCTGGTCCCTTGACTTTGACTTTCTTTTACCTTTATTTTTCCCTTTTCAAGCCAAAAAATGCAAGGGCCAGGATTTTTCCCCACAAGCATATTTTGCCTCTCCGGCGGGCTTTCATGTAATTTAGCCCGCAAAAGCTTTCGCTTGCATAAAATTTCTCGGCGCCGCAGGGAAAACGGCGCCAAAACGAAAAGCCACCTCTCAGCCGTAGCTGAAAGGCGGCTCTTTTAGCTGGCTCCCCGAGCAGGATTCGAACCTGCAACCCTCCGGTTAACAGCCGGATGCTCTGCCGTTGAGCTATCGGGGAACGTTCCCGCACCACCGCATATTATATTACATTGCCGCCCGGGAGTCAAGCCAGTTCGCGCGGGCGCATGAGCGGGAAGAGGATCACGTCGCGGATGGAGGGGGCGTCGGTTAAAAGCATCACCAGGCGGTCGATGCCGATGCCCAGGCCCCCCGCCGGGGGCATCCCGTACTCCAGGGCGATCAAAAAGTCCTCGTCCATCATGTGGGCCTCCTCGTCCCCGGCCTGGCGCCTCTTTTGCTGGGCCAGGAAGCGGTTTCTCTGGTCGATGGGGTCGTTGAGTTCCGAAAAGGCGTTGGCTATCTCCCGCGCGCAGATGAAAAGCTCGAAGCGGTAGGTGAGGGCGGGATCGTCCTTTTTCCTCTTGGCCAGCGGCGATACCTCCACGGGGTAATCGAGGATGAAAACGGGCTGGATGAGCTTCTCCTCCACCTTCTCCTCGAAAACCTTGTTCAGGACCGCCCCCCAGGTGTCCCCTTCCTCCACCTCCACCCCCACCTCGCGGGCCGCCCGCCGCGCGAGGGCGTCGTCGCCCCGGAAGGCGTTAAAGTCGAGGCCCGTGTGCTCCCGCACCGCCTCCAGCATGGTCTGCCTCCTCCAGGGGGGTGAGAGCTCAAGGGTCACGCCCTGGTAGGTGACGGTGGTGGTTCCCAGGACCCGCCCGGCCACCGTAGAGATCAGCTCTTCCGTGAGGTCCATCATGTCGCGGTAGTCGGCGTAGGCCTGGTAAAGCTCCAGCATGGTAAATTCGGGGTTGTGCTTGGTGGATATGCCCTCGTTGCGGAAGTTGCGGTTGATCTCAAAGACCTTTTCAAAGCCGCCCACCAGGAGGCGCTTTAAGTAAAGCTCGGGGGCAATGCGCAGGTACAAGTCCATATCCAGGGCGTTGTGGTGGGTGATGAAGGGCCTGGCCGCCGCACCGCCGGGCACGGCCTGCATCATGGGCGTCTCTACCTCTAAAAAGCCCCTCTCCTCCAGGAACTCCCTGATGGCGCGGATGATCCGGCTGCGGGTGATAAAGGTCTCCCTGACTGCGGGGTTGACAATGAGGTCCAGGTACCGCTGGCGGTAGCGCAGGTCCACGTCCTTTAACCCGTGCCACTTTTCCGGCAGGGGGCGTAAGCACTTGGCCAGCAGCCGGAGCTCCCGCACGGCCACGGTGATTTCCCCCGTGCGGGTTTTAAACACCGTGCCGCCGACGCCAATGATGTCTCCCAGGTCCAGGTCCTCCAGGAAGAGGCTGTAGGTAGCCGGGTCCACGTCTCCCAGGCGCAGGTAGATTTGGATCTGCCCCGAACCGTCCATGACGTTGCCGAAGCTGGCCTTGCCGTGCGCGCGCCGCGCCATCAACCGCCCGGCCACCTTCACTTCCGCGCCTTCTAAAGCCGCGTAGTTTTCCTTGATCTCGGCAGCGAGGTGGGTGCGGGGGTAGCGCCCGCCGTACGGCTCGACGCCTTTCGCTTTCAGCTCCTCCAGCTTTTCCCGGCGCACGCGCAGCAGCTCGTGCAGTTCCTCTTCCAACCTCATGCCCGACCTCCCGAAGATGGTTAGCGAATGTTGAGGATCTGGTACCTCACCAGCCCGATGGGGGCGGAAACCTCCACCACGTCCCCCTTGCGGCGCCCCATGAGGGCCTTCCCCACCGGGGACTCGTTGGAAATTTTATAAGCCCCGGGATCGGCCTCCTCGGAGCCAACAATAGTATACTCCACCTCGTCGCCGAATTCCAGGTCTTTTAGGAGCACGGTGGAGCCCAGGGTTACTTCTTCCGTACCGTGTCCACCCTCGATGAGGCGGGCATGGCGGAGCATCTTTTCAATGGTCAGGATGCGCCCTTCCACAAAGGCCTGCTCCCTTTTGGCCTCATCGTACTCGGAGTTTTCGGAAATATCGCCAAACTCCAGGGCCTGCTTAATGCGCTCGGCAATTTCCCGCCGGCGCACGGTCTTCAGCTCCTCCAGCTCTCTCTCCAGCTTTTTATATCCTTCCGGGGTTAAGAACACTTCCTTTTTCTTCATAAAGACTTGCGCCCCCCTGCCATCAATTTCCCATGCATAAAATCCCTAACGACACTTAAAGCACTGCAGTTATACACTGCAGTGCCCGCAAACCCCGGTGCAAATTAACCTTTCAACTCATTATAAAGACCTTTTTCCCTCCTGTCAAGCGCGCCTCGGCCCTCGCCCTGATGGCCTCGATTTCCTCCCTGCTGATGGCCCTCTCGAAGCTGCGCAGGCCGGCTAGCTTAAAGCCGTGCTTTTTGGCCAGGGCGCTGATCTCCTCCACCTGCTCCAGACTTATGTCGCGGCCCAGCGAAAAATTCTCGAACCTTTTTTCCAGGGCCAGGATCATGGTTTCGGCCATGCAGGCGTAGGCCGTGCGGGGCGGGAAGCCGAAGTTAAAGTTAAAGTTCACCTCCCCGGGAACCTCCACCACCCCGCCTTCAATGACCAGGACGTCGTCGCGCATTTCGGCCACCTGGCGGCTCACGTTGCGGGGGCGGGAAACATCGCAGACCACCGCCCCGGGCATGAGGTCCCCGGGGCCGATGAGCGTATCCACGGCGCTGGTCACGGCGATGACCACCTGCGCCGCGCGCAGGGCCTTCTTCACGTCGGACGTCACGGTCACCGCCAGCCCGCTCTCGTAGAGAATCTTGGCCGCCAGGCCCTCCAGCCTGGCCGTGTCCCTGGCCACCAGGGTCATCCTGGTGGCCTCCCGGGCCAGGATCCGCGCGCAGACCTTGCCGATGGAGCCGGTGGCCCCCAGCACTACAATGTGGGCGCAGCGCAGGTCGATGCCCATGAGCCGGGCCGCTTCCTTTGTCCCCTCGATGGCCGTGGCTACGGTGTAGCTGTTGCCCGTGGTCACGGCAATGTTGAGGTTTTCGGCCACGGTAATGCCCGCATCCCCCACCACGGAGGTAAAGGCGCCCAGGCCCACAATCCGCGCCCCCAGCTTTTCGGCCACCTTTCCCGCCTGGATGATGCGCTTGAGGACGAACCCCTGGGGCAGCTCCAGCATCTGCCGGGCGGTAAGGGGACACCCCACAAAGTAGCCTTCCACCTCGCCGTAAGGCGTCCTCACGCCCGTGATGTGCGAGACCTTCATGGGCGGCAGGTAGCGCAGCGCCCCCTCAATGACCCGCGCGGGGAGGCGGCGGGCAAACCCGAACTTCCTGGCCACGTCCTGCACGTCCAGGGGGTGAATGATAAAGGCAAATTTGTCCACGGCGCAAACCTCCTAAAGCTTGATGGCGCGCACGATGCGGGTGATGGCCGCAGGGTCCACGTACTTATCTTCCTTAATGGGGGAGCGGCCGATCTCGTATCCGATCACCGGCCTGCCCAGCACCGCCTCGGCAATCCTGATGCGCTCGTTGGAGCCGATGACCAGCACGTGGTCAAAGCCGCGGGCGCGGGCAATTAATTCCATGACGGTGTTCAGCAGCTCCAGGCCGCTTTTTTCCCGCACGAACTCCCACCTTTCCTCCTCGGTGAGCAGGAAAATGAAGTCCACCCCTTCTTCCTCCAGGGCGCGCCGCAGTTCTTCCTTGTTCTGCACCGGAAAGCCCACCACGGCTATGGTGCGGCCCTTGCGAACCTCCCCCAGGGATTCAATGCGGCTGACCAGGGTGCGGTCCACCCCCAGGCGAAGGGCCACCTCGGCCTGCGAAAGCCCCTGCGCCCGCAGATGCAGCATTTCCGCCACCAGGCGTTCGATGCGGCGCCGGTCGACGACCTTGTCTCCTATGCGCACGAAATCCATCTTTGGGGACCCCCGGCCTTGTGCACAAAACTGTGTACATACAATTTTACCCGGCGCCGGGGGGGGAAAGCAACATCTCCCTGGAAAAAGATCCTTCGCATAAGTACCGCAGGGGCGGCGGTCGTCCCCGTCGCTCCGCGCTACGGACCGGACGAAACATCGGCTTGCCTTGGAGCGAACCCGGCAGCGCTGCATATGCGTCGAAAGCTTTTTCACCTATGGATTGGCACCGATACTGTTTCCAACGCGATTCGCGCTGCCGGTTCGCCGACCTCGGCAGCGCCGTGTTTCGTACCCGGCCCTCCGCAATGTCGCTCCTTAAGGGACGACCGCCGCCGTTTTGTTTTCCTTTTCCGGGTTTGTTAAAATACCCGAAAAACGAAAACTTTTCTTCAGCAGCACGCCAGGGCTTCCAGGAGGATCTGCTTTAGCTCCTCTGCGGTGGCGGCGCGGTGCACTCTTTCCCGCCAGCGGGCGGCAGAGGGCGCCCCTTTTAAGTACCAGGCGGCGTGCTTTCTCATCTCCAGCAGCCCCAGCCTTTCTCCTTTCAGCTCCAGCAAGAGCTTAAAGTGGCGTAAGGCGGTCATAATGCGTTCTTCCCAGGTGGGGGCGGGGAGGATTTCCCCGGTGGCCAGGTAGTGCAGGGTGCGGGAAAAGATCCAGGGGTTGCCCAGGGAAGCCCGCCCGATCATCACCCCGTCGCAGCCCGTTTCTTCCATCATCCTCCTGGCGTCCTGAGGGCTTCTAACGTCCCCGTTGCCGATTACCGGAATTGACACGGCCTCCTTGACCCGCCGGATGATGTCCCAGTCTGCCGTGCCGCCGTAGAACTGGTCCCGCGTGCGCCCGTGTATGGTTACCGCCGCCGCCCCGGCTGCCTCCACCAGCCGCGCCAGCTCTGCGGCGTTGGCACTCCCGGCGTCCCACCCTTTACGCATCTTCACCGTCACCGGCACGCGCACGCTGCCGGCCACCCGGGCCACTATCGCCGCGGCCAGCTCCGGGTTTTTCATTAACGCCGCACCGGCGCCGGTAGCGACGATTTGCGGCGCCGGGCAGCCCATGTTGATGTCGATGATATCGGCCCCTCTGCTTTGCGCCAGCACCGCCGCCTCGGCTAAGGTTTTCGGGTCGGAGCCGAAGAGCTGCACCGCCAGCAGCCCCTCCTCACCCTGCCGGTCCAGCATGGCCAGGGTGCGCGGGCTGCCGTAAAGCAGGGCCTTGTCGCTGATCATCTCCGTAAAGGCCAGGCCGCAGCCGGCCTCCCGGGCCAGGAGGCGGAAGGCCTTGTCGCTCACCCCGGCCATGGGCGCGGCAACTACCGGGTTGGGCACGCGCACGCCGCCTATCACCAGAGAGAACCTCACCCGCACCACCTCCGCAAACAGGCCGGAAAAACCCTGCCGGCAAAAAGGTCCCCGCAAAAAACTTATCGGGCGGTAGACCGCCCGCAAGCCACCTCAAGTTCGCTCCGCCAGGAGGTTGCGCTCGTAAATAATGCGCAGGCCCTTCAAAGTCAGCAGGGGATCCACGTGGTCGATGGTCTTCGACTCCCGGGCAATGAGGTCGGCCAGGCCGCCCGTGGCCAGCACGGTGGGCCTCCCCCCCAACTCCGCCTTCATGCGCCGCACGATCTCGTCCACCTGGCCGACAAAGCCGAAGACAATGCCCGCCTGCATGCTCTGTACGGTGTTCTTGCCGATGACCGAAGGAGGCCGCACCAGCTCCACGCGGGGCAGCTTGGCCGTACGGTTGAAAAGGGCCTCCGTGGAAATGCCGATGCCCGGGGCAATGGCGCCGCCCAGGTACTCCCCCTTGGCGGAGATGGCGTCAAAGGTGGTGGCCGTGCCGAAATCAACGATGATCAGCGGGCCGCCGTAAAGCTCGTACCCCGCCACGGCGTTGACAATGCGGTCGGCGCCTACCTCCCGGGGGTTTTCCACCTTTATGGCCAGCCCCGTCTTGATGCCCGGCCCCACCACCAGGGGCTTGACGCGGAAATACTTTTCGGCCAGCTCCTCCAGGGCCAGCATGAGGGGCGGCACCACCGAAGAGATGACCAGCGCCTTGATCTCGCCAAAGGAGATCCCCGCGTGCAGGAAAAGGTCCCGCAGGAGCATACCGTACTCGTCGGCCGTGCGGTGGGGGTTGGTGGAGAGCCGCCAGTGCACCAGGAGCTCCCGTTCTTTATATACCCCCAGGACGATGTTTGTATTCCCCACGTCGAAAACCAGGATCACGCCACCCACCCCCTTACGAAACTAATTCTACCAGAGGCCCCAAAGCAGCGCAATTACGCCTCTTCCCGCGCGCCGCTTTGTTGACCGGGCGGGCGGCAAACATTTATCCTATAATTGTGCCGTAATTCTCCCGGCGGAGGTCGGCTGCCTTGCCCACCATCTTCCTCGTGGAAGACGACAGTCACACGCGCAGGCTGGTGCGGGAATACCTGGCGCGGGAAGGATTTGAGGTGGAGGCCTTTGCCTCCCTGGAGGAAATGGAGGCAAGGCTTAAAGAGGGCTACCCGGACCTCTTTGTGCTGGACATCATGCTCCCGGGGGAGGACGGCCTCACTTTCTGCCGACGCCTGCGCGCCAGCTCGCCGGTACCGGTGGTTTTTATATCCGCCCGGGGAGACGAGATCGACCGGGTGCTGGGCCTCGAGCTGGGAGGCGACGACTACCTGTCCAAGCCCTTTTCCCCGCGGGAGCTGGTGGCCAGGGTAAAGGCCATCCTGCGCCGGGCACCCAGACCGTCCCCCCAGGAACTGCACCTCAACAACCTGTGCCTCATCCCTTCCCGCCGCCAGGCCCTGGTGGACGGCAAAGAGCTGGAGCTCACCCCCAAGGAGTTTGAGCTCCTGCTGGCGCTGGCCGCCAATCCCCGGGCCGCCTTCAGCCGCGACCAGCTGCTGGACAGGATCTGGGGCTACGATTATGCGGGCGACATCCGCGCCGTGGACGACCTGGTGAAGAGGGTGCGCAAGAAGCTCCGCGCCAAAGGAGCCAGGGTGGAAATTGCCACCGTGTGGGGGTACGGCTACCGGCTTAAGACCTGAGGCGGGGGGAAGAATTCCGTGCGGAAAATGCGCGGCCTGGCCCTCAAAATTGCCGCTGGCTACCTCATTTTCACCTTCCTTATAAGCGCCGCCCTGGGGCTCTCCTTTTACGTGGTGGCCAAGAATTACCTCGTGGTCCAGGCCAGGGCCGCCCTGCGCCAGGACGCCCAGTCCCTTGCCCAGGTCCTTTCCGGCCTCCCCCTGGAGCGGGAAGCCATCGAGCCCGTGCTCTTCCGCTGGCTGGCCACGCGGCCCGCCGAGCGCTTCTTCCGGAGCTATTACGTGGTGCTGGACGCCGGGGGTCGCGTGGTGGCCACCAACCTGGAAGAGCGCTTCCCCCCGGGCTCAATCCTCCCGGAAGGGGAAAGCCCCCGCGAGGCGCGCCCCCCGCGGGCAAAAGCGCGCAAAACCTTCCTGGAGCACGAGTTTGTGCTGGCTACCGCCCCCATCTTCCCCGGGGGCAAGGTCATCATGTTTTCCCGGCAGATAGCCCTGCAGGCCGTGCGCCGGGACTTCCTCCTGGTGCTCTTCGAGAGCCTGGCCTGGACGGTGCCCCTGGCCCTCCTGGCCGCCTGGCTCCTGGCCCGGCACATTGCCCGGCCCCTCGTGCTGCTGCGGGAAAGAATCCACCGCGTGGCGCGGCGGGAGTTCGACGACCCCCAGGAAGTGCACACCGGCGATGAAATAGAGGACCTCTGGCGGGACTTCAACCTCATGGTGCAGCGGCTGGCGGAGTACGACCGGGCCCAGAGGCTCTTCCTGCAAAACGCCTCCCACGAGCTGAAGGCCCCCCTCATGAACATCCAGGGCTACGCGGAGGGAATCAGGGACGGAGTCTTCAAGGGGGAGGAGGCCGCCGCCGGCCTGGAGGTTATCGCCGGCGAGTGCCAGCGTCTCAAAAAGCTGGTGGAGGAGATCATCTACCTTTCGCGCATGGAAACGCCCGGGGAAGCCTTTCACTTCGAAGATCTCGACCTGGCCGCCCTGGTCAGGCAGGCCGCCGAGACCCTGCAGCCCCTGGCCAGGGAACGGGGGGTATCCCTGGAGGTGCACGCCCCGCCCCGGGTACCGGTGCGGGGGGACAGGGAAAAGCTCCTGCGCCTGGTGATGAACCTGGCGGAAAACGCCCTCCGCTACGCTAAGAGCCGGGTGCAGTTTGAGGTCGGGGTACACCCCGGGGCCGTCAGCCTGGTGTGCCGCGACGACGGCGAGGGATTCTTGCCCCAGGAAATTCCCCGCATCTTCGAGCGCTTCTACAAGGGGCCCCGGGGCTCCACCGGCCTGGGGCTGGCCATAGTGCGGGCCGTTGCCGAGGGCCACGGCGGCAGCGTGGAGGCGAGAAACTCGCCGCAGGGAGGCGCCGAACTGGAGGTCTGTCTCCCCCGCCCGGAAGGGAGGTGAAGCCGCCGTGAACAAGCACATTCCCCGCCTCAAGGCGGACATCCTCAAGGCGCTCGCCCACCCCACGCGGGTGAGCATCCTGGAGTGCCTGCGGCAGGGGGAGCGCTGCGTCTGCGAGATCATCGAAGAGCTGGATATGGAGCAGTCTAATATTTCCCAGCACCTGGCCATTTTGAAGAAAATGGACATCGTGGACTCCCGCAAGGAGGGCCTGCGGGTAAACTACTGGGTGAAGTACCCGGAGGTCTTTCAAATCCTGGACCTCCTGGACAACGTGCTCATTGCCCAGGTCCAGGACACCATGAGCACCTTAAAAGGGCTCACCGCAAAGCAACCCTGAATCAGGGCAGTTGGCTATACCCCAGCCCGGCCCGCACGCTCCCCTCGTCGGTCACCCCGGCAACGACCACGTCCCCTGCCTCCCAGAGGCAGACCTCGTAGGGGCCCACGGGGTTCCCTTCCGGGTCGAAAAACACCCTCACGCGGGGGTAGAGGGAGAAGCCGCGGCGGTTTTCCACCACCACCCCAGTCTCCCCGGAGGAGAGGCGCACCCAGGTGCCCACCGGGTAGGCGGCGATGTTTTCCAGGAAGGCCCTGACCACGTGGAAAGCAAAGAGGGAGTCGCCGGAGCCGGCCACCATCTCGTAGGCCTCGTGCACCGGGCAGGCCCGCCGGTACACGCGGTCGGCGGTGAGGGCGTCGAAAACATCGGCCACGCCGCATATGTAGGCAAACTCGTGCACTTCCTGCCCCTGCAGGCCGCGGGGGTAGCCGGTCCCGTCATAGCGCTCGTGGTGCTGGTAAACCACCTGGGCCGAAGGGGCGCTCACGCCGGGCAGGCGCAGGATCCTCCTGTAGCCCTCCTCGGGGTGGCGCTTGACGACGGCAAATTCCTCCGCGGTAAGCCTGCCGGGCTTGTGGAGGATCTCCCGGGGGATGTCCACCTTCCCCAGGTCGTGCAGGATGGCCCCCAGGCCCAACCGCAGGAGCCCTTCCCTCCCGTAACCCAGGGTGATGCCGGTCATCAGGGAAAGCACGCAGACGTTCACGCAGTGGCCGAAGGTATAATCGTCGATGGCGCGGACGTCCGCAAGGTTCACCATCAGGGCGCGGTTGGCCAGGAGCTGGTCGATAATGCTTTCCACCGTCTCCGTGAGCCTTTTAACCCTGAGGATGGCCTTTCCCGCCCTAAAGCAGGAGGGGCCTTTCGCCTCCCACTGCTCTTCCAGCAACTCCCGCACCTGCACCATGGCCTGCACGCGGGTCTCCTCGGCAATGACGTCCTCGACCACCACGTCCGGCAAAAAGCCGTCGTCGATGTACAGGGCGGGCACCTTCAGCCGCCTCAGGCGCTCGATGTTCCTGGCCGTGAGGATGACCCCGGCGTTGAGCAATAGCTCGCCCCGCGAACTGTAGAGGGCCTTCCCCACCTTCATGCCCGGGCGGAGCATGTCCACCGGTACCCTGCGCAAAATCTGCCGCCCTCCCCTCTCCCGGCTGTCGGTGCGTTTTCCAAATTTCTTCTTCTACCTTTTTCGCCCTGTTCCCTGCTATTTTGATATTTTGCACCCCTTGTTTACCCCAAGAACCACCGAAGTTGACAAAGGAAGCCCGCGTGGGATAAAATTTAGCTGAAATTTCGGCCGGCACGGTAATAAACGCAGGAGGCTTTACCTTCTTGAGGGATAAGATTCTGGAGTTGCTCAAGCAGGGCCAGCCGGAGTACGTCTCGGGGGAGGCCATCTGCCAGCGCCTGGGAGTCAGCCGCACGGCGGTGTGGAAGCACATCCAGTCCCTGCGTTCCATGGGCTACGAGATTGAAGCGGTGACCAACGCCGGCTACCGCCTGATCGGCGTGCCCGACCGGCTCTACCCGGCGGAAATCGGCTGGGGGCTGAAGACCTCCTTTATGGGAAGGCACGTCCACTATTGCGAGCGCCTGGACTCCACCAACCGCCTGGCGCGGGAGCTGGCCGCCCGGGGCGTCCCCGAGGGCACCCTGGTGGTGGCCGAGGAGCAGACCGGCGGGCGGGGGCGCCTGGGGCGCGGCTGGTTTTCCCCTTACGCCAAAGGCATCTGGTGCTCGCTCATCCTCCGCCCCTCCCTTTCCCCCCTGGACGCCCCGCCCCTGACCATGCTGGCGGCGGTGGCCGTGGCCGAGGCCTTGCAGCGGGCCGCCGGGCTGAAGCCGGGCATCAAGTGGCCCAACGACCTCCTGGCCGGCGGCAGAAAGCTGTGCGGCATCTTAACCGAGCTCGACGCGGAGGTGGAAAAGGTAAACCACCTCATCGTGGGCATAGGCGTGAACGTCAACATCGCCCCCGGGGAGTTCCCCCCGGATCTTGCGGAAACGGCCACCTCGGTGCTGGCCGTCACCGGACGGCGCGCCTCGCGGGTGAGGCTCCTGCAGGAAATGCTTGCCGCCCTGGAATACTGGTACCTCAGGTGGCAAAAAGAGGGCTTTTCGCCGGTGCTTTCCCGCTGGAAGGAGTACAGCGTCACCCTGGGGCGCGCAGTCCTGGTGACCTCCCACCGGGAAAGCTACGAAGGCTGGGCGGAGGACGTGGATGAGAGCGGCTCCCTCATCCTGCGCCTGCCCGGCGGGCAGCGGCAAAAGATCTGCAGCGGGGAGGTGAGCCTGCGTCCCCTGCACGACCAGGGATTGATTTGAGTGGTACCTTTTTAGGCATTTTGTCAACCATCCATAGTTTAAATAGTTAACATTAAGACTTCTTTCTAAGGAGGAATCATTCATGAGGTTATCTCCCCGCGACATGGTCCTGGCCGCCCTCTTTGCCGCCCTGGCGGCGGTGGCGGCCATCATGGTGCGCTACGGCAGCCCCGCCCTGGTGCCGTTTAGCCTCCTGCCCTTTGTGGCCCTTCTGGCAGGGGGAATGCTGGGGCCCCGCCTGGGCGCGCTCTCCATGCTCATTTACGTGCTCATGGGCCTAGCCGGTGTGCCCGTGTTTGCCAAGCCGCCCTTCGGCGGGCCGGCCTACGTGCTGCAGCCCACCTTTGGCTTCCTCCTGGGGTTTATTTGCGCCGCCTGGGTCACGGGGGCACTGGCGCCGCCCCAGAAGTCTCCCGGCCCCGCGCGATACTTCCTGGCCATGCTGGCGGGGCTGGCGGTAATTTACCTCATCGGCCTGCCCTACATGTACCTCATCGTTAACTTTTACCTGGGCAAGGCCATGCCCCCGCTGCAGGTGCTCAAGGTCGGCTTCCTGCCCTTCATAGGATTTGACCTCTTAAAGGCGGCGGCAGCCGCGGCCCTGGCCGCCCTGGTCCAGCGGCGCCTGCACGCGCTGGCGCAGAGAAACTAACGCCCGCGCCGGGCGTACAACACATAAAAAAGCAAGCGGTTCATACTTGGCCGCTTGCTTTTTTCTTTGCCGGAGCGGCTAGGAAATTTCCACCGTGCGGCAGCCGGCATCCAGGTAGTACACGCCCACGCGGCAGCGGAAAAAGCGCTCCAGGAGCAGGGCCAGCTCGTCCCTGGCCGCCAACACGGCCTCCCGGTTGGCGTCCACAAAGCCGTCCACGGGCATGAAGATGTTTCTGCTCTCCGCGGTGACCTTGCCCCGCTCGCTCTGCCGCCAGATCCAGCGCCTGGTGCGCACTTCCCGCCGGTCGGCGTAGACCAGCTCGCCGGGCGGCACCATCTCCGGAGCGCCGCCAAAGGGCACGAAGGGCTCCGCGGTGCGGGTAAAGCGCACCTCCAGGTCGCCCTCCTGGCTGTCCAGGTCGTGCGCCCCCATGGGCAGGAGGTACTTTAGAGAAAGGGCGTTGACCAGGTTGACGACGCCGTTAATGTCCGGCAGTTGGCCCCCCTTGACGACGCGCGAAACCAGGGCCTCCACCGAGCTGGGAAACTTGTTGGGGTTCATACCCAGCCGCTTAAACGCCTCCCGGTAGCAGGCAATGGCCGGGTGCTCCTTTACCGAAACGCCCTGGAATTTCTCCCGCACCGCGGACTCCATTTGCCGCAGGAAATCGACGATGGCCGGTCGGGGGACGGTGTTATCGACATCTCGGGCCACCACCACCCCGAAGCAAACGCCGGGCAGCATCTCAAAAACCTCGTCGCTGACGGTAAAACGCAAAGTGTACCCACCTCATTTACCCTTGGTATTTTAATGGACCTTATGTACGTATGATCCTAAGCACGTTTGGACTCAGTACCAGCGTCTTATCCAGGTATTTAATGGGCCTTATGTGCGTATGATCCGGTACTCTATCCGGGCGGCACGCTTCCTTTGCCCGTATTTGATGAACCCATCTCTTTCCAGGAGCATATCTATAAGAGCAGAATACATCGGCTCTTGCCGAAGAACCTTCCATGCTGCTAAGAAGTGGCATAACGTAAGGATAAAAATAGCCCTTTCGAAGGAGTGAGTTCTTTGCCGCCCGGCCAGCCTCCCTGCCCCTCACAGAGGTACTGGAAGGTGGAAGTAGGAGACACCCTCTACTTGATCGCCTTACGCCTGGGGACCACGGTGGAAGAGCTGGTGCGCCTTAACCCGGGCATTGACCCGCACAACCTCCAGGTAGGCCAGCTCATCTGCCTGCCCCAAGAAGCCTGCCCTTCCGGCGTTTACTGGGTCGTGGCCCCCGGGGACACGCTGTACGGCATTGCCCGGGCCACGGGGGCGCCGCTGGAGAAAATCCTCGCTCTAAACCCCCACGTGGACCCCTTAAATCTGCAGGTGGGGCAGCTCATCTGCCTCCCTTAAACGAAATACTTCATGCTGCTCTTCTTGAGCTCCGCCGTGCTGAAAAGCAGGCGGTAGCTGGTGATGCCCGTGGCGCGGGAGAGGGCTTTCGCTATGCGGTAGCAGTCTTCCTTTGTCTGGCCGTGGATGACCGTAAAGAGATTATAGGGCCAGCGGGGCGGGCAGGGGGAACGCTGGTAGCAGTGGGTAACCTCGTCAAAGGCGGCCATCATCCTGCCCACCTCCTCGAGGCGCTCCGGGGGCACCTCCCAGACCACCATGGCGTTGGCCACGTAGCCCAGGTCCTGGTGGCGGACCGCCGCGCCGAAGCGCCGGATGATGCCCCGTTCCAGAAAATTGCGCACCGCCGCCAGCAGTTCCTCCTCGCTCATGCCCAGCTTTTGGGCCAGCACCAGAAAAGGCCGGCTGGTCAGCGGGAGCCCTTCCTGGAGCACCCGCACAATCTCCTTTTCCCGCTCGGTAAGCAAGATTTACCCCACCCTCTCCCGGCGCGTCGCGCGCCTGGCTATTTCCGGCAAAACCCGCCCCCATAATTATACCGCAAGGGGACAGGATTTTATCTCCCCAAAGTGACATCCTCCCCCCAATAAATTGGGGGCATCCCGTCGCGGGACGGCGGCTGATCAACCGCAGGTTAGCCAGCATTCCCCGGATGACCCGGATCATCACCTTGGCCTTTGGGGGTGCCACGCTCCCCTTTCTCCCAGGGTCAT
>NZ_AUBR01000036.1 GCF_000429345.1 Desulfovirgula thermocuniculi DSM 16036
CACCGTTATCCCTCTGCCCGCGGCAAACTCCTTCAGGTAGTTCAACTGGTTCTCCAGGTCCGGCTTTTGCCCAGCTGAAGATACCCTGGCGTACAGCACGACCTTCTTTGGCTCTTCGCGGTTCTTCAGGCCCAGAGCGCGGTAAAGCATCTCTTCGGTGTACCTGCGCTTGCCGGTGGGTGTCCTCAGGGCAACCAGCTTACCTTCCCGATCCCACGCACGGAGCGTAGATATGCTCACGCCAAGCTTTTCGGCAAATTCCCTGATAGTGTAGAGCTTCATAAAGACACCACCTGATATTAAGTTATATCAGGTGGTGTCTTTTAGCAATAGGTTTGTTTGTTATTTGCTAATGCCAAGAGAACTGTTTTTAGCTCCCTCCCCTCCCCAAAGCAAATTTTAAAAAATTAAAGCCCTCTTGCCGCCCGCCCGGGAGGCAAGAGGGCTGCCTTGCCCCGTTTCCCCTCGCGTGCCCCATTGCACGGAAATTTTCCCTGACAAGACAAATTTTAACACGGGGCGGTGGCGGAATTCAATAGGCCCCCTTACATAAATTGATTTTGGGGGGTGTTTTTCTTGGCCCGGGACGAGCTGCGCCAGCTGGAGGAGGCCGTGAAGGAGATCATGGCCAAGGCCAGGGAATGCGGCCTCGACTTTTACGACATGTACTTTGAAATAGTGCCCGCCGAAATCATCTACACTTTTGGTGCCTACGGGATGCCCACGCGTTTCTCTCACTGGACCTTCGGCAAGGCCTACCACAAGATGAAAACGCAGTACGATTACAACCTCATGCGCATTTACGAGATGGTCATCAATACCGACCCTTGCTACGCCTTCCTGCTGGAGGGCAACTCCCTCATCCAAAACAAGCTGGTCATTGCCCACGTTCTGGCCCACAGCGACTTTTTTAAAAACAACGTCTACTTCCGGCACACCTCACGGCAGATGGTGGAGTCCATGGCCAGCGCCGCCGAGAGGTTCCGCGGCTACGAGCTGAAGTACGGGCGCGAGGCGGTGGAGTCCTTCCTGGATGCGGTGATCTCCATCCAGGAGCACGTGGACCCCTACCGCTACATCAAGGCCGCTCGCGAGAAAAGACACGGAGGGGAGGAAGGCCCCTGCCGCTGCAGTCACAGGGAAACCCCCTACGACGACCTCTGGGAGCTCGACCGGCCGGCGTGTGCCGGGCAGTGCCGCAAGCCCAGGAAGTTTCCCGCCGAACCGGAAAAAGACCTCTTGCTTTTCATCATGGAATACGCCCGGGACCTCGAGGACTGGCAGCGGGACGTCATCTCCGTTATCCGCCAGGAAATGCTCTACTTTTGGCCCCAGCTGGAAACCAAGATCATGAACGAGGGGTGGGCCACCTACTGGCATCTGCGCATCATGCGGGAGCTCGACTTAAACGAGGCCGAGGCGGTGGAATTTGCCAAGATGCACGCCGAGATCATTCAGCCCTCCCGGCTGCGCCTGAACCCCTACTTGCTGGGGTTGAAAATTTTTGAGGACATTGAGAGGCGTTGGGATAACCCCTCGGAGGAGGAGAGGCGGAAGTTCGGGCGCAAGGGTCAAGAGGGGCGGAAAAAAATATTCGAGGTTCGGGAGCAGGAAAATGACGTTTCTTTCCTGCGCAACTACCTGACCAGGGAACTGGTAGAGGAAATGGACCTTTACCTTTACAAAAAGATGGGGCATGAGTGGCGAGTTACCGACAAGGACTGGGAGGCCGTGCGCGACGGCATTGTAGCCGGGTTGGTTAACGGCGGCTTCCCTTACATAGTGGTGGACGACGGGGATTACCAGAAGAGGGGGGAGCTCTACCTGCGGCACTGCTATGAAGGCATGGAGCTGGACGTTTACTACCTGGAGAGGACCCTCCCCTACGTCTATACCCTCTGGGGGAGGCCGGTGCACCTGGAGACGGTGCTCGACGGCAAAAAAGTGCTCTTCACTTTTAACGGGGAAAGGGTAACCAGGAAGGTTATCTAAGGTAAAATATTGGGGGAGAAGGATTAACGCAGGAGGTTTGCCGTTTGAGATCACTATACCCTCTCTTGCTGGCCGTACCCCTGGCCTTTTACTTTGAGCTGGCCCATGCCAACCCGCTTTTAGTTTTTCTTTTTTCTTCCCTGGCCATCATACCCTTAGCCGGCCTGATGGGCAAGAGCACCGAAGAGGTGGCCATCCACGCCGGCCCGCGGGTGGGCGGCCTTCTGAACGCCACCTTTGGCAATGCCGCCGAGCTGATCATTACCCTCTTTGCCCTTCGTGAGGGCCTGGTGGACCTGGTAAAGGCCAGCATTGTGGGCAGCATCTTGGGCAACCTTCTTCTAGTGCTGGGGTTTGCCGCTTTTTTAGGGGGCTTGAGGCATAAAACCCTGCCCTTTAACCCCTGCCTGGCCCAGCTGAACACCTCGCTCTTGTTTATGGTGGTTACCTCCCTGGTGGTACCGGCCGTTTTCTCCCACGGCGGGGCCCTGGACGGGAGGGAGTCCCTTATCCTTTCCCTGGTGGCCGCCCTGGTCCTCCTGGCGTCTTACCTAGCCAGCCTTTTGTTTTCCTTTCACACCCACCGCAGCCTCTTCCACACTTCCCACCACCTCATCGAGGAGCCCGAGTGGAGCCTGCCCAAGGCCCTAGGGGTGCTGGTGGTTTCGGTGATCCTGGTGGTGGCCATGAGCGATTTCCTGGTGCGGGCCGTGGAGCCGGCCATGGCGTCTTTAGGCGTCAGCGAGGCTTTCCTCGGTATTATCTTTGTGCCCATCATCGGCAACGCCGCCGAACACAGCACGGCGGTGCTGGTGGCCTTAAAGGGAAGGATGGACCTCAGCCTGGAGATAGCCATTGGCAGCAGCACCCAGATTGCCCTCCTCATCACCCCTATCCTGGTCCTGGCCGGACTGCTTTTCGGCCGCCCCATGGACCTGGTGTTTAACCCCCTGGAGCTGACCGTGCTCATCCTGGGCGTGCTGATGGTCAATTTTGTCATCAGGGACGGGGACACCAACTATCTGGAGGGACTTTTGCTTCTCTTCACCTTTGCCGTAATGGCGGTGGCCTTTTACCTCGTTTAGTTGCGCGTGTGTCACCTGGGCGGGGGTCCTCCATATTATGGTACCAGGGTAAGCACAAGCGGAAAGGAGGACCCGTGTATGGCCCACTACAACCCGTGGCATTTCTCCTTCATCCTGTTTCTCATCCTCATCCTGCTCTTCTTCGGGGATGGGATTTTCTACTACCCCAACAAGTAAGCGAGGACCTGCAGGTCGCCAAGGGGCTGCGCGTTGTGCAGCCCCCTTTTAACTGGTACCGCATACCAATTGACTGCTTGTAATTTTTCATTTGCTCGTGGTATCTTATAGCTACATGAAAAATGGTTGCGGGAAGAGTGAGCTGCCGGGTGAACGAGAGGCTTTACCGCATGGGGTGGCAGTACCTCCTGGCCGGCAGGGCCAGGCGCATGTGGGAGCTGCGGGAGCGCTTTGGCTCCTTTGAGGCGGCCTGGCTGGCCACGGAAAAGGAGCTGGGGGAGCGGGGAGGGTTTGACCTCCGGGGAGCAGCCGAGCTGGCGGCGCGCAGGAAGGGGCTAAGTCTCGAGGAAGAAGAAGAGAAAATGGCAAAGTTAAATATTAAATACATAACCTTTGAAGACCCGGATTACCCGGAACTGCTGCGCCAGATTCCCGATCCTCCGCCGGGGCTTTTTGTGCGGGGAGCCCTTCCCGATGCCGCCCTATGGGTGGCCATCGTGGGATCCCGCCGCCCCACGCCCTACGGGCTTCTGGTGGCCGAGAGCCTGGCCAAAGACCTGGCGCGGGCGGGAGCGGTGGTGGTCAGCGGCATGGCCCGCGGGATAGACAGTGCCGCCCACCGGGGAGCGCTGTCCGCCGGCGGCTTTACGGTGGCCGTGCTGGGCTGCGGCCCCGACGTGGTTTACCCGCCGGAGAACCGGCGCCTCATGGACCAGATCGTTGCCGGCGGGGCAGTGGTGAGCGAGTTTCCTCCCGGCGCGCCCCCGGAGCCCTGGCACTTCCCGGTGCGCAACCGCCTCATCAGCGGTCTCTCACAGGCCACGGTGGTGGTGGAAGCAGGGGAGAAGAGCGGGGCACTGATTACCGCCGACCAGGCCCTGGAGCAGGGACGGGAGGTAATGGCCGTACCCGGTCCCGTGCACAGCCCCCAGAGCAAGGGGACGAACAGGCTGATCAAGGAGGGGGCGCGTTTGGTGGAAGGCGCATCAGACGTGCTGGAGGAGCTGGGGGCCGGGCGGCTTTTCCCGCCTTCCTCCCGGGAGGCGTCCCTGAGCCTCACGCCCGACGAGGAAGCCGTTTTAAGGATGCTCTCCGCCGCGCCCGCGCCCGTGGACGCCATTATCGAGGGCTGCGGGCTGGAAGCGCCGCGCGTGCTGTCCGCCTTAATGTTTCTGGAGGTCAAAGGGCTTGTGCGGCAGTTTCCGGGGCGCCTCTATGCCCGGCGGTTCTAAACCGGCACCTCCCGGTCTAAAATATGATTTAAAACCCTAAAGCGAAAAAGAGGGTGGTTTACCCTTGTCCAAAACACTGGTCATTGTGGAGTCACCGGCCAAGGCACGGAGCATCGGCAAGTTCCTGGGCAAAAAGTATACCGTGAAGGCCTCCATGGGCCACATCCGCGACCTGCCCAAGAGCCAGTTTGGCGTGGATGTGGAGAGGGGCTTTATGCCCAAGTACATCATCATCAGGGGGAAGGGGGAAATCATCAGGGAGCTCCGCGCGGCGGCCAGGAAGGCGGATCGGGTGCTGGTGGCTTCCGACCCCGACCGGGAGGGGGAGGCCATTGCCTGGCACCTCCTCAACGTGCTGGAGATAGACGAAAATTCGCCCTGCCGGGTGGAGTTTAACGAGATTACCAAGGAGGCCGTGCAGAAGGCCATCAAGGCCCCCCGCCCCATAGACTACAACCGCGTCCACGCCCAGCAGGCGCGCCGCATCCTGGACCGGCTGGTGGGCTACAACCTGAGCCCGCTGCTGTGGCGCAAGATAAGAAAGGGCCTTTCCGCCGGGCGGGTGCAGTCGGTGGCCGTGCGCCTGATCTGCGAGCGGGAGGAGGAGATCAACTCCTTCGTCCCGGAGGAATACTGGACCCTTACGGCAGTGCTTGCCCGGGAAGGGGAAAGCCCCTTTGAGGCCCGGCTTTACAGGATCGGGGACGAGAAGGCGGAAGTGCCGGACCGGGCACGCATGGAGGAGATTTTAAAGGAACTGGAGGGTGCCGCCTACCGGGTAGTAAAAGTTGCCAGAAAAGAAAAATCCCGTCAACCGGCGCCCCCTTTCATTACCAGCACCTTACAGCAAGAGGCATACCGCAAGCTCAACTTCACCGCCCGCAGGACCATGATGGTGGCGCAGGAGCTGTACGAAGGAATTGAGCTGGGGGAGGAGGGCCCGGTGGGGCTGGTTACCTATATCCGCACCGATTCCACGCGCGTAGCCCAGGCTGCCCAGGAGGAGGCCAGGGCCTTCATCCGGGAGAAGTTCGGGGCTTTATATGTGCCGGAAAAGCCGCGCCAGGTGGCGGCTAAGGGGAGGGCCCAGGATGCCCACGAGGCCATCCGCCCCACCTCCGTGTACCGCGACCCCGAGAGCATCAGGCAGTACCTCACCCCCGACCAGTACAAGCTTTACAAGCTCATCTGGTCGCGCTTTGTGGCCAGCCAGATGAGCGCGGCGGTGTACGACACCACCAGCGTGGACATTGCTGCCGGGCGCTACCTTTTCCGGGCCGCCGGTTCGGTGATTAAGTTCCCAGGGTTCCTCCTGGTGTACGAAGAATCCCGGGACGAGGAGGCGGAGGAGCAGCAGGACAGGATCCTTCCCGCCCTGACGGAAGGGGAGGGGCTGGTGCTGGTTTCCCTGGTTCCCCGCCAGCACTTTACCCAGCCGCCGCCCCGTTACACCGACGCCACCCTGGTCAAGGCCCTTGAGGAAAAAGGCATCGGCCGGCCCAGCACCTACGCGCCCATTTTGGACACCATTATCCGGCGGGGGTACGTGGTGCGCCAGAAGAAACAGCTGGTACCCACCAGGCTGGGCATGGTGGTGGTGGACCTCTTAAAGAGGCACTTTCCCGACATCATCGACGTGGAGTTTACAGCCCACATGGAGGAAAACCTGGACCTGGTGGAGGAAGGCAAGAAGGACTGGGTCCAGGTGGTGGAGGAGTTTTACCTCCCCTTTAAGGAAACGCTGGAGCGGGCGGAGGAAGAGATCGGCCGCATTACGGTGGAGGAAGAGAAAGAGGTCAGCGAGGAGGTTTGCCCCCAGTGCGGCCGGCAGCTGGTGGTAAAAGAAGGCCGGTACGGGAAGTTCCTGGCCTGCCCCAGCTTTCCGGATTGCCGCTACACGCAGCCCCTTTGGGAGACCACCGGGGTCGCCTGCCCGCAGTGCGGGGAAGGGGAGTTGGTCGCGCGCCGCACGAAAAAGGGCCGCAAGTTTTACGGGTGCAACCGGTATCCGGAGTGCGAGTTTGTGGTCTGGGACGAACCTTCCGGCAGGAAGTGCCCCCGGTGCGGCGGCCTCCTGGTGGTAAAAAAGGAGAAAAACGGCCAGCTGGAGCTGGAATGCGCCAGCAGGGAGTGCCGCTTCCAGACCACCCAGGAGAGGGTCCTGGAAGACGTGGCTGCAGGGCGCGAGCTAACCGCCGAGGGGGAAGGGCCGGAAACTTCCCTCTACGAGCAGGAGGCCAGGTGAGATTGATGGAAGCGGTAACGGTTATCGGTGCCGGTCTGGCCGGCAGCGAGGCGGCCTGGCAGCTGGCCCGGCGCGGGGTGCCGGTCAGGCTGTACGAGATGCGCCCGCAAAAGCTTACTCCCGCCCACCACACGGGCTACTTTGCCGAACTGGTCTGCAGCAACTCCCTAAAGGCCATGGCCCTGGACAACGCCGCCGGCCTCTTAAAAGAAGAAATGCGGCGCCTGGATTCCCTCATCATGGCCTGCGCGGACCGCCACCGGGTTCCCGCGGGTGGGGCGCTGGCCGTGGACCGGGAAGGCTTTGCCAGGGCGGTAACGGAGGCCCTGGAGAGTCACCCCCTGGTGAAAGTTTACAGGGAGGAGGTGGCCGAGATCCCGAGGGAGGGCATTGTGGTGCTGGCCACCGGCCCCCTTACCTCGGAGGCCATGGCCGCCTCCTTGCGGGAGCTGACCGGGCTGGAGTACCTCTACTTTTACGACGCCGTGTCTCCCATCGTCACCGTGGATTCCATCGACATGGAGAAGGTTTTCCGCTCCTCGCGCTACGGGAAGGGCGAGGGGGAGTACCTCAACTGCCCCATGAATAAGGAAGAGTACGAGCGCTTCTGGGAGGCCCTGGTTACAGCGGAGCGGGTGCCGCTAAAGGGATTTGAAAAGGAGGTCAACTTCGAGGGTTGCCTGCCCATTGAAGTGCTGGCGCGGCGGGATAAGGAGGCCATCCGCTACGGCCCCTTGAAGCCAGTGGGGCTGGTCGACCCGCGCACCGGCCGCCAGCCCTACGCGGTGGTCCAGCTGCGCCAGGACAATGCCGCCGGGACCCTCTATAATTTAGTGGGCTTCCAGACCAACCTCAAGTGGGAGGAGCAGAAAAGGGTGTTCCGCCTCATCCCGGGGCTGGAGAGGGCGGAGTTTGTCCGCTTCGGCGTCATGCACCGCAACACCTACGTAAACTCGCCGGTGCTGCTCAACCCCACCTTTGAGTGCAAGAAGCGGCCCGGGCTTTTTCTGGCCGGGCAGATGACCGGCGTGGAAGGCTACGTGGAGTCCGCCGCCGCCGGGCTCATGGCCGGCATTAACGCCGCCCGGCTTTACAGGGGCGAAAAGCTCCTGGTCTTCCCCCGGGAAACCGCCCACGGTGCGCTGGCCCACTACATCACCTCCGCCGACCCTAAGAATTTCCAGCCCATGAACATTACCTTCGGCCTCCTTCCCCCCCTGGAAAGGCACATCCGGAACCGGCGGCAGCGCAACCTGGCCCTGTCCCAGAGGGCCCTGGAGACTCTGGAAAGCTGGAAAAAAGAAGCGGGTGTTTGAAAGGTGTATCCCTACATTGACGCCTTCCTGCATTACCTCGCGGTGGAAAAAAACGCCTCCGCCCACACGCTCTCCGGCTACCAGCAGGACCTCTTCCAGGGGCTGGACTTTTTTGCCCGCAGGCTGGAAAAACCCGATTACCGGGTGGTGCCCGCCGATGTGGACCGCTCGCTGCTGCGCGCTTTCCTGGCCGAACTGCAGTCCCGGGGCTTTTCCCGGGCCACCGTGGCCCGCAAGCTGGCCGCCTGGCGGTCTTTCTTGCGTTACCTGGCCCGGGAGGGTGTCCTGGAGGCCAACCCTGCCGGACTCCTTTCGGCCCCCAGGGGCGAGCGCCGGCTGCCGAAGTTTTTGTACGCCGACCAGTGCCGCGCGCTGGTGGAAGCCCCCGTGCCGGATAATCCCCTGGGCTGCCGGGACCGGGCCCTCCTGGAGACCCTTTACGCCACGGGGATAAGGGTCGGCGAGCTGGTGGCGCTCAACCTGGGGGACGTGGACCTGGAGAGGGCTGCGGTGAGGGTCTACGGCAAGGGTGCCAGGGAAAGGGTGGCCTTTCTGGGTTCCTTTGCGGTGAGGGCTTTAAAGGCCTACCTTGCCACCGGTCGCCCGGCCCTGGCAGGTGCCCGCACCAATGAGGCCCTTTTTCTCAACCGCCGGGGCGGGAGGCTTTCCGCCCGGGGGGTGAGGAAGGTGCTGGACAAGTACGTCAACCAGTTGAGCCTGGAATTGAAGGTCAGCCCCCACGTGCTGCGCCATTCCTTTGCCACCCACCTCCTGGACCGGGGGGCGGACCTGCGGGCGGTGCAGGAGTTGCTGGGCCACGCCCGCCTCTCCACCACCCAGGTGTACACGCATGTGACGCGGGAAAAATTAAAAGAAGTTTACCGCTGCGCCCACCCGCGGGCGTGAGCGGTGGGGAGGGAAGGCGAGTTTTGTTTTACGGCACGACAATTGTGGCCGTGCGCAGGGACGGGCGGGTGGCCATAGCCGGGGACGGCCAGGTCACCTTTGGCCAGGGCACGATCATGAAGCAGCAGGCCAAAAAAATCCGCCGCCTGTACAACAACCAGGTGCTGGCCGGGTTTGCCGGCGCCGCTGCCGACGCCCTGGCCCTCTTTGAAAAATTTGAGGGCAAGCTGGAAGCATACCGCGGCCAGCTGCAGCGGGCGGCGGTGGAGCTGGTCAAGGAGTGGCGCACGGACAGGTTCCTGCGGCGCCTGGAGGCCCTTTTGGTGGTGGCGGACAGGAACCACCTCCTGATCATTTCCGGCAGCGGGGAAGTCATCGAGCCGGATGACGGCATTGCGGCCATAGGTTCGGGAGGCCCCTACGCCCTGGCCGCCGCCAGGGCCCTGGCCCGTCACACCGCCCTTTCCGCCGGCGAGATTGCCCGGGAAGCCCTCTTAATTGCCTCAGAAATCTGCGTTTATACCAACGACCGCATTACGGTGGAGGAGCTGTAGAGCATATGGAGGAACTCACGCCGCGCCAGATAGTGGCAGAACTGGATAAGTATATAGTCGGGCAGCAGGAGGCCAAGCGGGCGGTGGCCATTGCCCTGCGCAACCGCTACCGCCGGGCCCGCCTGCCCAAAGAGCTGCGGGACGAAGTGATGCCCAAGAACATCCTCATGATCGGACCTACCGGGGTGGGGAAAACGGAAATTGCCCGCCGCCTGGCCAAGCTGGTCAAGGCACCCTTTATCAAGGTGGAGGCCACCAAGTTTACGGAAGTGGGCTATGTGGGCCGCGATGTGGAGAGCATGGTGCGCGACCTGGTGGAAACGGCCATACGCATGGTGCGCCAGGAAAAAATGGAGCAGGTAATGGACCGGGCGCAAAAGATGGCCGAGGAGCGCCTTATCGAGCTGCTGGCCCCTATGCCCCGCCAGGAGTCCGGCCCCCGCAACCCCCTGGAGATGCTGCTGGGAGGCGCGCTGGGGGGGATCGGCAGGCAGGATCCCGACCCCGCCCAGGAAAGCCGCATGCGCCGCGTGGAGTTTGAAAGGGAGTTGTTAAGACAGAAGCTGGCCCGCGGGGAGCTGGAAGACGAGTTCGTGGAGATAGAAGTGGAGGATACCTCCATGCCCGTCCTGGAGGTGTTTACCGGGTCGGGGGTTGAGGAACTGGGGATAAATTTGCAGGATATGTTGGGCAACCTTTTCCCCAAGAGGAAGCGCCGGCGCAAGGTCACCGTGGCGGAGGCCCGCCGCATCCTCACCCAGCAGGAGGCCCAGAAACTCATTGACATGGACGAAGTTACTGCCGAGGCCATCCGGCGCGCCGAGGAGCACGGAATCATTTTTTTAGACGAGATAGATAAAATTGCCATTAAGGAGGGGAGCGTGGGGCCGGACGTCTCCCGCGGGGGAGTGCAGCGGGACATCCTGCCTATTGTGGAAGGGTCGACGGTCATGACCAAATACGGGCCGGTGAAAACGGACCACATTCTCTTTATTGCCGCCGGAGCCTTTCATATGTCAAAGCCCTCCGACCTCATCCCGGAGCTGCAGGGCCGCTTCCCCATCAGGGTGGAGCTTTCAAGCCTTACCGAGGAGGATTTCCTGCAGATCCTCACCGAACCGGAGAACGCGCTCATCAAGCAGTATACCGCCCTTTTAGCCACAGAAGGGGTAAAGGTTAAATTTTCGCAAGATTCTCTTGTCGAAATCGCGAAAATAGCTTATACTGTAAATGAGCGCACAGAAAACATAGGCGCGCGGCGGTTGCATACCATTATGGAGAAACTTTTAGAGGATATTTCCTTTGAAGCGCCGGAGTTGCGCGGGCAGTGCATTGTCATTGACCGCGAGTACGTCCAGAAAAAGCTAGGGGACATAGTAAAAAACGAAGATTTAAGCCGCTACATTTTGTAATAAAGAGGTGAAGGACATTGCAAACACTTCTGGCCAAAACCCGCACGTTGAATAAACTCTTACAAAAGTCGGCTGGCTATCCAGTAGATTATAGAGAGATGGCCTCCACTTTGAGCGAGATCATAGGCTGCAGCGTTTACCTCATCGACCGCCGCGGAAAGGCCCTGGGCTATGCCTTCATGAAGGGCTTCAGCTGCGAGATTATGAAGGACATGCTGGAGTCGCCGGAAGGCTTTCCCGAGGAGTACACCGAGTACCTCCTGCGCATCAACGAAACCCAGGCCAACTTCTGCCAGACGGTTAACGCCTGTGTGTTCAACCACAACCAGCGCTGCAAGTTCAACAACAAGGTGACCACCGTGGTGCCCATTGTAGGGGCGGGCTCCCGCCTGGGCACGCTCATCCTGGCCCGCTTCGGCCTCCACTTCACGGAAGAGGACCTGATCCTGGCCGAGTACGGGGCCACCGTGGTGGGCATGGAGATCCTGCGCGCGCGCGCCGAGCGCATGGAAGAGGAGGCCCGCAAGAGGGCGGCAGTGCAGATTGCCCTGGGCACCCTCTCTTACTCCGAGCTGGACGCCATCCAACACATCTTCGAGGAGCTGGAGGGCGAGGAAGGGCTGCTGGTGGCCAGCAAGATTGCCGACCGCGTGGGCATCACCAGGTCGGTAATTGTCAACGCCCTGCGCAAATTTGAGAGCGCCGGCGTCATCGAGTCCAAATCCCTGGGCATGAAGGGCACATATATACGCATTTTAAACGACTACCTCCTGGAGGAACTGCAAAAGCTCAAGCAGCAGCCCCACCAGGCGGCCCTGAGGTAGCCCTGCCTGCCGGTCGAGCAAAAGAGCCCGCCGTTCCCGCGTTCGGGGAGGCGGGCCTGCTTTTTTCTTTTACAGCCAGGTTTTGAGCCTTTCCTTGTGGACGACAATGCCCTGCCGGGTGACGGAAATGGCCTTATCCCGGCGGAATTCGCCCAGGATGCGGTTTACCGTTTCGCGGGTGGTGCCGATCATGCTGGCCAGCTCCTGGTGGGTGAGGTGCACGCCTATCCTCAGGCCCCCTTCCTCCGGCGTGCCGTGTTCCAGGGCCAGTTCCAGGAGCAGGCTGGCCAGCCGCCGGGTGGTGTCCTTTAAGGCAAGCTCCATGATCTGCTTCTGGGAGGCGCGCAGGCGCCGGGCCATGATCTTTAAGAGGGAGAGGGCAATGGCCGGCTTTTGCAGGAGGAGGGCGTTTAAATCCTCGTTTTTGATGAAGCCCACCTGCGCGTCCTCCACCACCTCCGCGCAGGCCGGGTACTCGCCGCCGTCAAAGAGGACCACTTCCGCAAAGACCTCGCCGGGATTGATGTAGTGCAGGATCTGCTCCCGCCCTTCCTCGTCCTGCTTAAAGATCTTCACCCGCCCGGACTTTAAAAAGAAAACGGCTTCCCCGGGCTCGCCCTCCATGAAGATGATGTGCCCCCGGCGGTACTTCCGCTCCCTCACCAGGGCGGCAATTTCTGCCAGCTGGTCGGTGGGAAGCCCGGCAAAAAGGTGTATGTGCCTTAGCTGCTCCACGTCCCTGGTGGCCATGGCTTGCGCCGCCCTCCTTAAAGAACCAGCTTGCCCTTCAGGGCCAGGTCGAGGAGCACCAGCATGGCGTGGGACCACCCGAGGGGCAGCACCCAGGCCGGGCCGCCCCTTTCCCTGTGCACCTGTTCGGGCAGGAGGCCGGTGGGGCTGGCGTTATGCAGCGCCCAGCGGTACAATGCTGCGGCGGCCTCCCTTTCGCCCCGCAGGGCCCGCACGATGCCCAGCCAGAGGGTGGTGACCACCCAGGGGTTTCCCCCGGCGTAGCCGTCGCCCTCGTAACGGTACAGGCCGCCCACCGCGGGGCTGGTGAGCGCTTCTTCGAGGCGCTTGAGGGTGTTTTCCACGAGGGGGTCGAGAGGATCCAGCACGCCAAAGGGGAACACCAGTCCCAGGGCGGCAGCATCGAGGCGCGGGTCCCGGGCCACCCAGTAGGTGGTGTAAATGCCCAGGGGGTCGCGGTCCGTCCAGGCGTGCACCCCTTCTTCTTTAGCCCGCTGGTAGTCGTGATGGCCCACCTGGCGGTTGATTCCCCGCAAAAAACACTGGCGCCGGGGATCCCAGAGGTAGGCCGGGATGGCGCTCTTGATTTTCTGTGCCGCCTGCTCCCAGGCCTCGCTCCTGGCGGTTTCGCCCATCTCCCGGGCCAATTTGGCCGCCCCCGTCAGGCCTCCGCAGGTGGCGGCGGCGGCATAGGTGCTCTGCACAAAATTGTCTTCCCAGAGGTCCAGGCTGGCCCCGGGCAGGCCGTTTTCCGGTGACAGGTTGCCCAGCAGGTATGCTGCCCCCGCGAGAACCGACGGCCAGACCTGCGCAAGGAAGCTCCGGTCCCCGGTAAGGCGGTAGTGGTTGTAGTAGCCCCAGAGGACGGTGCCCACCTGGTCGATTTGCTGGCCCCAGGTGGGGGCCCAGGAGCCGGATGTGAAGTACCTCTGCTGCCAGCTGCCGTCTTTGTTTTGCACCCGGACGGCAAAGAGGTAAAAGGCGCGGGCCTCCTCGTGGTAGCCGCACTGGTCGAAGGCCAGGGCGGCGTACGTGCCGTCCCGCGGCCAGCAGTAGCCGTAACCCCCGCACTGCAGGTAAAAGGGATCGAATTCCGGCGCGGCAATGCTGGCCCCCGTGTCGCGGTTGGTGAGGAGCTTTAAGACGACCAGGGAGCGGCGCACCGCCGGCTCGCCGGGGGCGGATCCCAGCCACGCCTTCCACCGCGCGGCGGTCGCCTCCAGCCATTTGGGGCCCGACCGGCGCCCTGCCTCCGCAAGCAGCTTTAAAACGGCAGCCTCGCTATTTGCTGCGGCCAGGTAGAGGGTAAAATCGCGGCTTTCCCCCGGCGGGACTTCTCCCAGCTCCCAGGCCAACGCTCCCGCGCCGGCGCGCAGGGTGGATGATTGGCCGTAAAAGTGGCCCTGGACGGCGGGGGACAGGGGGTCACCAAAAGTGTCGCGCCGCCCGGTGTGGTAGCCCGCCAGGGGCAGGCCGGGAGCGCAGAGGGCCAGGAAAGTATCGCGCCGGAACTGGATGAGGGCCCGGCGGGAAAATTCCAGGTAAATGGTATCGTAGAGGGCCGATTCGTCAATGAGGAAGGTGCAGTAAACCACCAGGTGAAAGGTGCGGCTCCGGGAAGAAGAGTTGGTCAGGCGAAAGTAACGCACCAGCACGTCGGTGTCAAATAAAACGAAGTCCGTATGTTCCACTGCCAGGCCCGCTTCTTCGTGGCGGCGGCTGGTGAGCACCACAGCCGTATCTTCCAGGTAGCGCTGGTTCCCGTACCAGCTCGGTTCGTGGAACCAGGACACTTCCCCTGGTACAGGGGCGGTTTCCCGCACCCCCACCCAGAGCTGGCCCAGGTGCTGCGCCTGGTCAATTGCCGGCCAGAAGAGACGGTAGACCTCGCCTGTTTCCTTTAGAAGAGCCAGCATGCGGCCGTTACCGGTGACCGCGCCGGGCATAATGGGCAATAACTTGCGGCGCAAAGTAAATCCCCCGTTTAAGCATAAATCAGTGAAAATAACCCCCAATGAATTGGGGGACATCCGGGAGCGGTTAAGCTCCGGAAACCAGGGCCGTGTTATGCGCCCTGGAGGTTTCCGTGTACCACCTTCCCCACGGGGTGCGGCAGTACACGGCACACGCGGTGAAGCCGGAAGGCTTCACCGGCGGCCGGGCCAACTCGGCAAGGGTTTTGTTCAACAGGTTCCACAGCAAGTTCTCATCGCGTCCCATTACGAGCCCACACTTCGGGCAGCGGTAAACCTACACCAAAGGGTCGACTTTTGCCGGTACCCGTAGCGGCTGCACCGCTGGGTGCTATAGCGCTCGTCGGTACTTTTCGCGTACCTGCCCCCCCTGGCCGTTCCTGCGCTGGCTTCTCAGCCGCCCGAAAAAGGAGTTGAAGTTCTCCTGCACCGCAGCCAGTGCCAGCGGCGCTGCTCCAGGGCCAGGTTGCACAGCTTGGTGGCACAGCGGCTTATCTCCCACAGCCATTCCCTCTGCTCGGGCGAAGGGACCAGTTTGAGCTTAGCCGTCAGGAGAATCTTCTTCACCTTCGCTCACCTTCTGGGCCTCGATGTACCGCCTGATGGTGTCGCTGGAGACCTGCCCCGCCGTGCCCACGTAGTAGCTCGGGTTCCACAGGTGGCCGCCCCACAGCTTCTTTCTGAGTTCCGGGTGCTTCGCGAAGAGCGTCCGGGCCGTGGAACCTTTTAACACCTTGGCGATTACCGCCGGGGCCACTTTTGGGGGAGCGGAGAGAAACGCGTGAACGTAGTCGGGCATGACCTCCAGGGTCAGCAATTCGTAGCCGTGCTCCCTGCACAGGGCAGCAATTGCCTCTTTCAGGGTTTCGTCCACCGGCGGGAGCAATACTTTTCGGCGGTACTTCGTTGACCATACGAAGTGGTAGTTGATGTTGTAGACTGCCGTTCCGGTTGACTTCCAGGTTTCCTTCTTCATACCACTATGGTATCACATTTGGAGGTGAGTGTAAATACCAGGACGAGGGGGTTCGTGCAACGAGCAATTTTGCCTCGGGGGGCTTACTGCATCGAGAGAGACCTAACGCAGCAAAATGTTCATCGTAATCGTGGAGTACCACCGACTGGGAGCCGATTCCGGAACGCATGGACACAGTTAGGAAGCGATTTTTTCTTTTTTGGGAGGATCTCACTGAGGGTGGTAGAAAAAATATGAGCGAGATTCGTCGATAAATGGTATAACTAAGGCTGGTGGTTGTCTAGTCAAGACCAACCTAAACATTCGAAGGAGTGGTCATAGTTGGGAACTGTACAACCGGCGGGCGTTTTTTGCCGAAGCGGAGCGCGTCCTGGAAGAAGCGCGGAGGGGCAGAGCCGGCCCGGCAGTTGCTGTGCTGGACCTGGACGGCATGAGAAGAATTAACGACACCTATGGCCACCGGTGCGGCGACGAGGCGCTCAGGCAGGCAGCGCAGGCCCTCCAGAAAAGCGTGCGGGAAGGGCGATGTGGTAGCCCGCTACGGGGGCGATGAGTTCGTCATTCTCTTCCCGGGCAAAGGGCCCCGGCAGGAAACCCTCCGGTCGAGAATCCGCGAGCACCTGAAGCCAGTAACCTTTGTCGGCGCGGAAGTCCCTTTAAGCGTTTCGCTGGGGATGGCCCGGTATCCGGCAGATGGCGAGAACATAGACGCCTTGCTAAGCGTAGCGGATGCCAGGATGTATACGGACAAAGACTCCCCTGGGACGAATGACAGCTGTGCGGACGGTGAACCTTTACTGTGGAAGGAAGAAAATTGATGGATTACCATGAGGAACTCAAGAAAATAGGCCTGCAGAAGCTGCAGGAGGATATGAGCCGGGCCCTGGGGCTGGCGGCCCTGGTAACCACCCCTGACGGTAGCCCGCTCACCAGGATGTCAAACATGTGCCCTTTCTGTGCTCTTGTCCTTGCCAATCCGGAGGGTAAGGCCAGGTGCGCGGCATCGCGCGTGGCCTCCGCCGCGGCTGCCGTGGACGCGGGAAGAGCAATCCTTCACAATTGCCATGCCGGGCTGGTCCACTTGGCAGTACCCCTCCAGGTGGCGGGGGAAACGGTGGCGGTGCTGATGGGCGGCAGCGTAGCGCTGCAGCCCGTGGCGGAAGAAGTAGTGGCGCGGCTGGCCCGGGAAACCGGCATGGATGGGGAGGAACTCCGGGCGGCAGCCAGGGCGGTGCCGGTATGGCCCAGAGAGCGTCTGTGGGCTGCTATGGAGATGATGCACTCGGTAACGGAAACCGTGGCCCAGCTGCTCTATACCCGGCAGGAACTGCAGGAAAAGGTCAACGAACTCAGCACCCTCTTTGAGTTCAGCAAAACTGTTTCTGCCAGCTTAAAGGTAACCGAAGCTGCCCGGCGGGGGCTGCAGGCGGCGCTGGAACTGACCGGTGCCACCAGCGGGTCGGTAATCATGCTGGGCGAGGCGGAGCCGGGGACAGCAAATCCTGAGGTAGCGGCGACCCTGGAACCGCACGGTAAGCTGAGGGTCATTCCTGCGGGGGATATAATAGCTGCCGTTGAGCGGGAAGCTACCGCCGCGCACTTTGACAGCCGTCCTGAAGAAAGCAACCCCGAAGAAAAGCGGCCGGCGGTCGCGGTGCCTCTCACCATTGGTGGTAAGGTAACAGGGGTACTTACATTGGCGGGGAAGCCTGGGGGCCAACACTTCACTAAAGGGGAATCCACCTTCCTGACCACCCTGGGCACCGTGTTAGGGCTGGCGCTGGAAAATGCCCGGCTTTTCCGGAAGGTCCAAGAAAGGGCGGCGATGCTCGAACGGCTTATTAAGGTTGGGCAGGTGTTGGCGAGCCACCTGGACGTGGACCTGGTGCTAGAGTCGGCTCTGGCAAGCGTAAGGGACGTCCTGGGAGTGCAGTGGTGTGCCCTGCGGGTGCTCGACGAAAATACCGGCGAACTGTTGCTAAAGGCCAGCCTGGGCATGAGCCCGGAACTGCAACAAAAGGTTGCCCGTGTGCGGCCGGAGGGTAATTTGCTGGGCGAGGTATTGCAGAGAGGGGAAGCCGTGGTAGTGGAGGACCTGGCCTCAGAAGAATCCGGCCGGCATCTGCCCTACTACGCACTTGAAATGCGGGCCTTAGCTGTGGTGCCGGTAAAAGCGGGCGGAAAGATTCTGGGCACATTGAAGATCTACTCTCCCGTGCCGCGGCGCTGGAGTGACGAAGAAATCAGCTACCTGGCGACCATCGCAAGCCAGACCGGGCTGGCGCTGGAGAACGCACGCCTTTACTCCTCCCTGCGGGAGTACTACTTAAGCACCGTGCAGGCGCTGGCAGCGGCCCTGGAAGCCAAGGACGTGTACACGCGTGGTCATTCCATTCGGGTAGCCAGGTGGGCGCGCTCCTGCGCCCGCATACTGGGGCTCGGAGCTGAAGAGCAGGAGCGGGTATATCTCGCCGGGCTTTTGCACGACTTGGGCAAAATTGGCGTAAGCGAAGACATTCTTCTTAAGCCGGGGCCCCTGACCCCGGAAGAAAGGAAGGAAATGCAGGCTCACCCTGAAGTGGGAGCCAGGATCCTGGAACCGGCCCGGTTTCCTGAAGAGGTCATTGCCGCCGTGAGGCACCACCACGAAGATTACGGGGGCGGAGGTTATCCAAATGGCCTCTCCGGGGAGGAGATCCCGCTTCTAGCGCGCATTATCCGCGTGGCTGATGCTTATGATGCCATGACTTCTGCCAGGCCTTACAGACAGGCACTTACCCCGCAGAAAGCTAGGGAGGAATTAAAACGGTGGGCAGGCCGACAGTTCGATCCTCGGGTGGTGGAGGCATTTTTGCAGATACCGCAAAATGAAATGGAAGATATTGCTACGGGGGGGGGGGGGGGGTACCCTGATATCTTTGCTTTGCGAAGTATTCCTCTTATTGAGGCGGTCACTTTGACCCGGCATCCCACCCGTAAAGGTTCATCTAAGGATGTGAGAGCATGGGCTTTCGAGGTCCCAACTGTAGTGGCTGGCAATGGCGCAGAAGACCCCACGGAACTCCGCGCGCTTTTGGAAAGCACCCTTGACCGCGTGCTCCAGGCGCTGGGCTTGGAAATGGGAACCATCTGGCTTCACCCCTATAAAGTAACTTGTGGCTTGCCCCAAGAGGCGGTGGAGATTGGGAAAGTGGCAGCCAGTTATGGCCTGAGCATTCCCCGGGTTCAGGCCGTTCCCGACTGGCAAGAAATCGGAAAAATCCATCCCGAGCTGGCACCCCTGGCAGGCGTAATGGAGCGCCTGGGTATTCGGGCTTCCATCGCCGTTTCCCTGCAACAGGAGGGTCGGACCGGCGGGCTTGCCGTGGCCGTGTCCCAGCCGCGGGCATGGACCGGCACGGAAATCGCCCTTTTGGAGACGGCAGCCTACCTGCTTGAAACGGTCATCAAGAGAATGCAGGTGGAAGAGGAACGCCGCAAGGTAACCCGCGCCCTCAAAGTGCTCGGCAGGTGCAACGAAGCGGTTATGCGGGCGACGGATGAAACCGCGTTATTGCAGGAGATTTGCCGCCTGGTGGTGGAGGAAGGCGGGTACCGGCTGGCCTGGGTGGGCTTTGCTGAGGGTGATCCGACCAAAACGGTGCGCCCGGTGGCGCGGGCCGGATTTGAAGAAGGTTATCTCGAAACAGTCACCATCACTTGGGACGATTCGGAGCACGGACGCGGGCCAACCGGTACGGCCATACGTACCGGCCAGCCGGTGGTTGTTAGGAACATGCTGACCGATCCCACTTACGCTCCTTGGCGCGAGGAGGCTACGCGGCGCGGTTATGCCTCGTCTATTGCTCTGCCGCTCATCGCCGGAGGCCAGACGTTCGGTGCACTCAACATTTACGCCGCGGAACCGGATGCTTTTGCGCCGGACGAAATCGGGTTGCTGCACAGTTTGGCAGACAACCTCGCGTTCGGTATTCAGACCCTGCGCGCCCGAATTGCGTTGCACGAAAGCGAGGCGAAGTATCGCACTTTGGTGGAGCAGGCCCCCGATGGTATCTTCCTGGCCGACGCAGAGGGGCACCTTGTGGACGTCAACCCCCGCGGTTGCGCCCTGCTCGGCTACACGCGAGACGAAATGCTGCAACTCAGCATTCAGGATTTGATTCCCCCGGACGACTTGGCCGCCCAGGCCATTCGCTTCGATGAGTTGCGTTCCTGGAAACCCGTTCTCATCGAACGGCGGCTGAGGAGAAAGGATGGTTCCCTCGTACCGGTCGAGATCACCGCCAGAATGCTGGACAACGGGCTGTTGCAAGGCATCGTCCGCGACGTCACCGAGCGCAAGCAAATGGAGGAGGAAATACGCCGCCAGGCCGCCCGCGCCGAGGCGCTGCTGCGCGTTGCCTCCCGCCTCAATGCCCAGCTCGACCTGGACCGCGTGCTGAAGGTGGTTTGCGAAGAAGCTCGCGCCGCGCTCCATGTTCCCATGGCTGCCGTGATGCTGTACGACGACCAGCGCGACGTGCTCAACCTGGCCGCCGGCGCGGGTTTGCCGCCGGAACTGGCCGAGCGGCTGAAGCCGCTCCCGCGATCCCTTTCCGAAGCGTACGTCCGGCAGGGGGACCCGGTCGTTGTGATTGCGGATCTCCGAACTATTCCGGACCGGCAGGTGGCCAGTTTGTGCGCTGATTACAACCTTTGCACCGGTGTCAGCATAAGGATGCAGCGGGACGGGCAACTCATCGGCGTTCTGGCCCTCGTCACAACAGGCGAAGTGCGCCAATTTACCGCCGAAGAGCTGGCGCTGCTACAGGGCCTGGCGGATCAGGCCGCTCAGGCCATTACCAACGCCCGCCTCTTTGAGGAGACGCGGCGCCGCCTGAAGCTCGTGCAGGCTCTGCGAAACATCGACCTGGCCATTACGGGTAGCTTTGACCTGCGCATTACCTTTAGCGTGGCGCTGGACGAGATAACTGCCCAGCTGGGCATGGATGCTGCGGCCATCCTGCTCTTCAACCCGCAAACCCTGATACTGGAATACGCCGCCTGGCGCGGTTTTCGCACGGAAGCTATCAAGCGCCTCCGCTTGCGCTTGGGCGAGGGCTACGCCGGTCGCGCCGCCCTTGAGCGCCGCACCATGCACATTCCTTTCCTGCCTGAAGCCGAGCGCGACCCCGTTCAGGCTCCGCTCCTGGCGGACGAAGGTTTCGTCGCCTATTACGCGGTACCCCTTGTAGCCAAGGGGCAGATCCAGGGCGTGCTGGAAGTTTGCCATCGCTCGCCCGTCGACCCCGACGGGGAGTGGCTGCAGTTTCTGGAGACGCTGGCCGGGCAGGCAGCCATTGCCATTGATAACGTTGCTCTGCTTGACCGGCTGCAGCGCTCCCACCTGGAGCTGGTCCTGGCCTACGACGCCACCATCGAGGGCTGGGCGCGCGCTCTCGACCTGCGGGACAAAGAAACCGAAGGTCACAGCCAGCGCGTCACGGAGATGACCCTGCGCCTGGCCCGGGCGCTGGGAATGAAGGAAGAGGAGCTGGTGCACGTCCGCAGGGGAGCCCTCCTGCACGACATCGGGAAGTTGGGTGTTCCCGACAGCATCCTGCTCAAGCCCGGTCCGCTTACTCCGGAGGAGTGGGAGATCATGCGCCGGCACCCGCAGTACGCCTACGAAATGCTCTCCCCCATTGCCTACCTGCGTCCGGCGCTGGATATCCCTTACTGCCACCACGAAAAGTGGGACGGCACGGGTTACCCGCGGGGACTAAAAGGTGAGCAGATCCCGCTGGCGGCGCGCATCTTTGCCGTGGTGGACGTGTGGGATGCCTTGAGTTCGGACCGCCCCTACCGGCCGGCCTGACCGCCGGAGAAAGTGCGCGCTTTTCTTAAGGAAGAGGCGGGAAAGCATTTTGATCCGCGGGTGGTAGAGGTGTTTCTAAAAATTTTGGCAGAAGAAGATGACACTCAATAGATGGGCCAATGGCAAAAATAACGTAAATCAAGAATGGCGGCTACCTACGGAATGGTAGCTTCCCAATTACCAGATCCGAGGTTAGAATAACGCTTGTGAAACTCCAGGGCTGCCGGCAGGGTTAGCTTCGATCTTGGGGTACGTTAATTAATATGCTCCGCATAGAGGTTGAAGGTGTGGTGCAGGCTAAAAACGAGGTGAAATGGGGCCATGTTGTTAAAGCAAAATGTGGGGCCGGTGGACCGCTTGGCCCGCGTTGTTGGCGGGGCCGCTCTGGCCCTGCTGGCCCGCCACCCATTCATAAGGGCCATGGGCATCTTCTGGGCTCTGGAAGGGGTGCTGGGCTACTGCCTGTGGTACGACCTGATGAACGTGAGCACCCTGCCCGGGGACAGGCAGGCTAACGGTGAGGAAGGGTTTCCCATACCCAGGGAAGCCGACCTGTAAGCCTGGAAAGAAAATGAGGCCGCCGGTTTAGCACGCGGCCTCATTTTCTCTAGAAGCCCTCGATGTAGCTTTCCTTGCCGCAGCGCGAGCAGCGGTAAGAGCCGTATCCCCTGATGGTCCGGATGGCCTGCCCGCAGGAGGGGCAGCGATAGGTGATGACCTCAAAGAGGCCGCCGGTGAAAAGAGTAAACGCGATGAGCCCCGCCACCGTGCCGGAGATGACCACGGGTATGTTCAGCACCAGGCCCACTCCGGCCACCAGGAAAAAGGCGCCGATGATGATGGCCACGCGCATCAGAATGAGCATCAGCTCCAGCCCGGGAGACCGGATCTCCCCAGGGTAATACATGTGCGCACCCTCCCCGTGTCAGCTTGTGTAGTTTAATTCTCCCCGGTGGGGGCAAAATCCTCCCGGCAAGGTGCCGTGTAAGGTTTTAAGGCGGGCGGACGAATATACTTTTTAAAGAAAAAATTTTCTTTCCGGCGCCTTTTCCCCGGAGGGTGTTTGGCGAAGATGAGCGATAACACCGCGCGCCCCGGTGAACTGAAGGTAATCATCAGCGAGGACAAGTTAAAGGCCTATATTATTGCCCCGGAAGGGATTGAGCGCCTGGACCCGGAGGAGGTACGCCGGGCGCTGCAGGAGGCGGGAGTGGTCTACGGCATCCGGGAGGAGGCAGTGGCTTCCTTTGCCTCCGCCCCAACCTTCCAGCCCGTCCTGGTGGCCGAGGGCGACCCGCCCCAGCCGGGCGAGGACGAGCGTCTGGAAGTCCTGTTTGAGGCGGCTCCGCCCCCAAAAGAGGAGCTGGAAGAAAGGGAACGGGTGGACTTCCGGGAAACCAGCAACATTGTTTCCGTAGAGGCCCAGACCCTGCTGGCGGTCAAGCACCCGGCCCGGCCCGGCGTACCCGGGAGAACAGTAACCGGCGAGGAGCTTCTGCCTCCGGCGCCCAGGGTGCTGGAGCTGCGGGCAGGAAGAAACGTTGAGCTGCGCGAAAACGGCACCCAGGTGGTGGCTCTGGTAGGCGGGCGGCCATGGTACAAAAGGGTGAAGGATACCTACATATTTCACGTGGACCCCGTGCTGGTTTTCCGCGGCGATGTGTGCATGAAAAGCGGTAATATCCGCTTCAAGGGCGATGTAAAAATTTTTGGTAATGTGTGTGAAACCATGGAAGTACAGGCTACGGGCAAGGTGGAAATTAGCGGCATGGTAACCCGGGCCACGGTGACCAGCGGGGGCCACCTGACCGTGCACGGCGGGGTCATCGCCAGCAAAATACGCGCCGGCGTTACTTTCCCGGGGGCCAAAAAGCTCGCCTTTTTGCTCGGCGACATAAAGACAAGCCTGCATCGCATGGTTCAGGCCCTGGCGCAAATAAAAGAGCATGCGGAAGATAAAAATATTGCCCAGCTGGGTTTTGGGAGGATTCTCTTGGCCCTCATGGATACGAAGTTTAAAAACCTGCGCCCTCTGGTAAAGGCGGCCCAGCAGCAAATTGCCGCTGCCGGGCCTGATGCGCCGCCGGAAATTCTCCGCGTCAGGCAGTCTTTAAACTGCTTGGTGGGCCTGAACCCCTTGACGGCTAAGAGCTTTGCGGAGCTCATGCGCGAAGTGGAGGAGGCGGTCAACCTCCTGCAGGAAGGGGCGGCAAACCCGGCCAACGTCACCGTACCCTTTACCCTTGCCTCGACCATCCTGAGCTCGGGGAGCGTTTTTGTGACCAGGCGCGGGTGCGTAAACACGGTCATCAACGCCTACCAGGGAGTGGTCATTAAGGGGTCCTTTAAAGGAGGAGAAATCTTCTGCGAGGAGAAAGCAGAAATTGAGGAACTCGGCAGCACCCTGGGTTCCCCTCCGGTGGTGAGGGTGGGTCCTGCCGGGACCATCCGGGTGGGGAGGGCCTTTCCCGGGGCGGTGCTGCAGGTGGGCGAGAGTCGCTACGTGGTAACGCAGGAGAGCGGCCCGTTTAAGGCGCGCCTGGGAAAGGACGGCTTAATGGAGATCATACCTTACTAACCTTACTAAGGGGAGGCTTGGTAGGCTTGCTGCAGGAAGCCGTGCTGGTGGCTGCCCAGCTGATGGCCTTGGCGGCCAAGACCGCGCCCAAAGGGCTGGGCCAGGACTACGTGGGCATCAAGATCGTCTCCGGCGAAGAGCTGGGGAAGCTGGCCGACGAAATGGAGCGCTTCGGGAGGGAGCGCGGCAAGGCCAACTTTGACCGGGACGCCGCAAACGTGCGCCAGTCGGCGGCGGTGGTGCTCATTTACCTGACGGAAAATAAGCCCCTGGGGCTCAACTGCGGGGCCTGCGGCTACGGCCGCTGCGAAGAGGTACAGCTCCGCGAGGGGCCCGAGTTTCCCGGCCCGCTTTGCGCGTGGCGTCTTTTAGACGTGGGCATTGCCCTGGGGTCGGCGGCCAAGATGGCCAGCCTCTTGAACGTGGACAACCGCATTATGTACCGCGTGGGCACAGTGGCCCGCCAAATGGGCCTGGTACAGGGGGCCATTGCGGTGGGCATTCCCCTGGCGGCCACGAGCAAGAACATTTTCTTTGACCGTCCGGCAAAGTAATTTTCCCGGCGGCCTGCACGCAGCAGGAAAAAGCCGCTTTCCGTAGAATTGTTTTTTAAAAGCCCAATATAGAAAAGCCGGCAGGTGTCCCCGGGAGAAACCGCCGGGGGAGAATAGGGAATCAGGTGCAAATCCTGAGCGGACCCGCCACTGTAACGGGGAGCCACCTCCCAAGAGGGCCACTGGCCGCTTTGGCTGGGAAGGCGGGAGGGCGGCTGTGAACCGGAGCCAGGAGACCTGCCTGCCGGTATCACCGCTGGATGATGGCAAAGTCCACGGCTGGCAAAGCTGTGGGCTTTTTAATTTCGCGAGAGGGAGGTAGGTAGCCTTGCTTTTGGCCAAAACGCTGGCGGAGATCCGGGGCCTTTACGAGGAACCCATGGCCGAGGCCCGAAGGCGCTGGAGCAGCTTCATCATCCCCCCGGGCAGCCTGGGGCGCCTGGAGGAGCTGGCCGTGCGCGTGGCCGGGATAACCGGCAACCCGCGCCCCACCGTGGGGGCAAAGGCCGTCATCCTTATGGCCGGGGACCACGGGGTGGTGGCCGAAGGAGTCAGCGCTGCGCCCCAGGAGATCACCCACCAGATCCTGCCCGCCTTTGTGAAGGGCGTAGCCGGCATAGGGGTGCTGGGCAGGCTGGCCGGGGCCAGGCTGGTGGTGGTGGACGTCGGGGTGGCGGTGCCGGTGGACTGCCCGGGGGTGCTCCCGCGCAAGGTTCGCCCCGGCGCGGGGAACATTGCCCGCGGCCCGGCCATGAGTCGCGAGGAGGCCGTTAGGGCCGTGGAAGTGGGCATAGAGGTGGTGCAGGAGGAAATCGCGCGGGGCGCCACCCTGGTGGGCCTGGGGGACATGGGCATCGGCAACACCACCCCCTCGAGCGCCATTGCCGCCGTGCTGGGCGGCTTTACGCCGGAGGAAATTACCGGCAGGGGGACCTATGTCAACGACGAGGTGTTGCGGCGCAAGGTGGAGGTGGTGAAGAGGGCCCTGGAGGTGAACAGGCCGGACCCCGCCGACCCCCTGGACGTGCTGGCCAAGGTGGGTGGCCTGGAAATTGCCGGCCTGGTGGGGGTGATCCTGGGGGCGGCGGCGCGGCGGGTGCCGGTGATTTTGGACGGCTTCATCACCACCGCCGCGGCCATGGTGGCGGCGGCCCTGCAGCCGCTTACCAGGGAGTTCATGATTGCCAGCCACCTCTCCGAGGAGCAGGGCCACCGCCTCATGCTGGAGCACCTGGGCCTGAGCCCCATGATATACCTCAACATGCGCTTGGGTGAGGGAACGGGCGCGGCCCTGGCCATGCACCTGGTGGAAGCGGCCTGCCGCCTCATCAACGAGATGGCCACCTTTGAGGAGGCGGGCCTCTCTAACCTGGATGAGGAAAAAATCCTGTACAGCTAAAAGGGGGGATTTCTCCCCCCTTTTTAGCTGGTCGACTGGCGGATTTTGTCCAGCTTTTCAAAGCGGTTCTTTAGCTTCTTCATCACCTGCGGCATGGTAGTGTACTCCATTTCGTCCAGGTGCAGGCGGTGGGGCTCAAAGGGACCCATGCTTCGCATGTAACTGGCTATCTCGTTGGCAATGCGGCGGGCGGAATCGAAGGCCGGATCGGCAAAGAAGTCCTGCGGTCCGATGAGCTTGCCTTCGGCCAGCTGGAAGCCCAGCGCCACCACCCGCGGCGGCCCGTCAAAGCGGGAGGGAGTGGCCTGCTGCACGCTCACGGGCATCAGGGGGCCGCTGTGCGAACCGCGCATCCAGCCGCTGACCAGGTGGGGCTTGGTAAAGGGCTCCAGCACCTCACCTACGGCGGGCATGCCGCTCTGGCAGCGCACGATGCATACCGGGTCGTCTTTGCCGACGTAGCGGCCGGCCATGAGGTTCAGGCGCTGGGTGCTGGTGACGGCGGCAATCTCGCCCGTCTGCTTGTGGAAGACGCGCTTAATGCAGTACCGCCCGGGCGCCCCGATGAAAACCAGCATGTCATAAATTTCCTCGGGGGCGGAGAAGGTGACCCGCGTATTTTCAATGAGATCCCTTACTTCAAAAAGGAAGCCGTCGTGCATGCTGGGGTCGATGACCAGCCCGGCAGTGTTGAAGGGGTCGGCAAAGATCTTGTACAGGGGCAGGTTAAACGCCCCCGGCTCCGTTTTATCGGCCATGAAGACGATGATGGGCTCGCTCTTGCGCTCCTCGAATTCCATTTCGGCCACGCCGGGGCCCAGGCCTTTAATGTTGCCGGAGAAGGCGTCGGCCAGGAGGTCCTGCCCTGCCCCGTAAAGCTTGAGCTTCTTGGCCACTTCCGTGCAGGCCACGAAGGTGTCCCAGGCCAGCTGGTGAATTTCCCCGTTATTGCGCCCCAGCTCGTGGGTCATGATGAGGTTCAGGTCGTCTCCCACGTGGGTGACGTAAGAGTCTATGAGCAAGGGACTACCTTTGAGCATACCCTCGGCCTTTTCCAGAAGGGCAGGGTGAATGCTGGAGTGACCCACGCAGCCGCCTACATCTGCTTTAATGACCGTGACGGTTATTTTTTTGCCCATGAACATCCTCCCCATCCAGAAGTATACACATAATAATTATTCTTTAAGGGTAGGCTATTTTCCTCCTTTCAGGGTTAATTGTGACGGCATAATTGGGCAAAAAAGGCCGCCACTAAAACTCCCTGGGCTTGCAAATGATCTCCTTTATTTTGGTGTCAAAGAAATGATGCGAATGGGCGGGGAGGATGACGGCAGCCGTATCGGCGCCCTTTGAGGAGCCGCCGACGGCAATTACCTCCCGGCCAAAGGGTATGAGGCCGGCATCCAGAGCCATGACGGCAATCTCCACGCAAACCTTGAGGCCCTGCCCGAGCATGCGCAGCGTCTGGGCAATGATTTCTGCCGGGTACACGCCCCCGAATTTATTGCGCACGCCGCGGTCCAGCCCCCCCATGAGATGGGTGGTGGTGAGGAGCTTGACCCCCCGGGAGGCCAGCTCTTCCCTCACCTCCGGGGGCATCTCGTCCACCCCCGGCCCGGCAAAGCCCACGTGGTGGGTGACGCAGACCAGGTGGGGCACCTTCCCCACCAGCTTTTTGGCCGTTTCACCGCTGCAGGAAGCCACCACTATGTGCTCGATGCCTAGTTCCTGGGCCCTTTTCAGGGCCAGGGCAACGGTTTGCTCGGTATTGGCGGGGCCTTTCTGCGGCCAGTAAGCGGTCATCTTTTTATGCCACCTCCGCAAATTTTTTTAAGATGACAATGGGGGTTTGCTCATCTTCATTGCCAAAGGGATTTCCCCTTAAGGCTTCTTTTACGGCCTGGTAGTATTCTTTCCTGGTGAGGGCCAAAATGTCCACGCAGCCGAGATCGTTAACGTCGGCAATGACCGCCTCTGCCCCGGTGGCCTCCTTGATGGCCTCTGCCACCTTTTGCGGGTCTTTGGGACCCAGGATGATGTGGCGTTCGTACGGGTACATGGTGCCGGCAATATCGTCAATTAAGGCCAGCTCGCGGCCGGCCACAATGTAAAACCAGCCTTTCTTTCCCAGGAGCTTTCCCGCCGCTGCGGCTGCACAGCCGGCCAAGACCCTCAGCGTTCCCACCTCCTTGAGGGCCAGCTGCATGGCGGCAGGCGTGGCCAGGCTTCCCGATTTATTGGGAAAGCGGCAGAGGATGCGGGCCAGGATCCCCGGCCTGACTCTTTCCGGCAGGATGGCCCTTCCCTGGGAAATGGCCACCACACTTTCGGCCAGGGCAATGACGTCCCCCGGCCCGGCGATGCCGCTTGTATAACGGCAGGCCACTTCCACTATGTCGTCCTCCTCGGTAATGATGTGGGTGCGCACAGGGATGATGCCGGCAAACATGGCCTACTTACCCCTCTTTTCCCCGTAAGTGCAGAAGAAGCCGGCCAGGACGGCCAGGGCAAGCTTGCGATGGAAATAAGGGTTGCGCAGGATCCCCTCATCCACCCAGTTGGTTATGGTGACCGTTTCAATGGCCAGGGCGGGGCACCCTTTCACCTTTCCGAGTTCCGCCGCGGGAAAAATCCCCCGCCCGGGCACCTTTGTTTTGGAAACGATCCTTTCCAGTACCGCGCGGGCCAGGATTTCCATTTCCCGTGAGCCCGGCGGGTATAGCACGGCTGCCCCCCGCACTTTCCGATCCCCTTCACCGTGGGTGTGGAGGCTGATAAAGAGGTCGGCCCCCTCTCCTTTTCCAGCCCTTTCCTCCCAGGGCGGGTTTTCCCCCTCCGCGCGGGTAAGGATAACCTCGGCCCCGAGGCGCCGCAGCTGGCGGGAAAATTCCTGTGCCGTTTTCCACACCACGTCCTTCTCCCACAGGTTGACCGGCCCCCGGTGGCCCCCGTCCGCTCCCCCGTGGCCCGGGTCCAGGACCACGCGCTTGCCGCAGTAAAAGTCTTTCAGGGGCGAGCGGCTTAAGAGGAGCGTCAGCCGCGACGGCAGCCCTTCGGTAAAGGACACCGTCGCTTCGGCGGGGGCCTCCAGCCATACCTCAAAAAGCACCTGGCTTTCCTCCGGTTTTACGGTAATGGTTACTTCCCTGAGGATACCGTCCTGTACCGCCAGGGGCCCGGTATACATATTGGCCAGCCCGGTTACTTTAACTTGGTAGCGCATGGGGTCCGGCCTGCCCAGCTGGTAGGTAAAAGGAGAGGTGGCCTCAATGGCTAACAGCGTGTAATCCCGGCCGCCGTTATCCTCCTTCACCTTGCTGTATATATTGGTGAGGCGGGGGAGCTTGCTCAAGCGGTAAAGCCCTCCTAAGGAAAAATTTCCTGAAGAGTGTTCTGCACGGTCTCTTAATTTTCCTGCAACAAAAATAAGCCGGGTCTCGCGTAGCCTTTGCGGATTTTTGTTTTCTTTTCCATGGAATTGTAACAAAAATTGGTTACAATAGCTTTGAGGCCCATACAGGGGAGGGAGTGCTCTTGAGAAAAGTAATCCTGGTTGCGGTAGTGTTGTTCTTGGCTGTTTTCGTGATTGCCGGAAGGGGCCTCCCGGGACATTTTGATGCAATTAAAGGAAAACCGTCCTCGATCCTTGCCGAAAGTCTTCTAGGGAGCTTGGCCACAGGGAGTAACGAGCCCGCAAGCCCTGCCGGGGTTGCCCCCCGCAAAGGCCCTTATTTAGTGAAGCGCCTCGATGTGCTGGCCCGTGTCCTTGGCATGAGCAAGGGTGACCTTCAGTCCGAGTTGCGCATGGGCCGGACGATTATCGATATTGCCCCACAGAGGGGCTTGACCTTAAAAGAGATCCGCCGGATACTGAAAACGGCAAACTAAACCTGGGGTTGTGGTGCTACGCCTTTACCGTAAGCGGAAATACCGGCAGGCTTATCGAAAGCGCCATCATGCCAACACACGAGGAGGCTCCAGAAGGCGGGGGTTGGCGGGATAAGGGTGAGAGGGTTTACCCGCCACGCAGGGGTGGCTTGCAGGCGGCGGTAGGAGTGGCAGAACTGAAGGGAGGAGGACGCAAGATGAAGTTTTTGGTCACGCTCACGCAAGGAGAGGACGGCTACATCATAGCCGAGTGCCCGGCCCTGCCCGGGTGCATGAGCCAGGGGCGCACCAGGGAGGAGGCCCTGGCCAACATTAAGGAGGCCATAGCTCTGAGTCTGGAGACGCGGAAAGAGCTGGGGCTCCCGCTGTACCACGAGGTGGCCGAGGTGGAGGTGGCGGTGTAGGTGGCCCGCCTGCTGATGTGCTCCGGGGAAGAGGCGATAAGGGCTTTCGTGAAGGCCGGGTGGCGGGTGGCCAGGCAGAAGGGCAGCCACGTCAGCCTGGTGAAGCAGGGCAATCCGAACGTGTTGACGGTGCCCCTCCACGAGGTTACCGTGGAGGAGTTCCGCAGGATGCTGGAGTGAAGGAGGGAGAACGTGGCCAAGAGGGGGCATGGCGAGGGCACCATCTACAAGCGCAAAGACGGCTGCTGGGAGGCCAAGGCCAGCATTGGCTATGACCCTGCCACGGGTAGGCTGAAGCGCCTTACCCGCTACTTCCAGACGCGCAAAGAGGCCCAGGAGTGGCTGGACCAGGTACAGCACGAGAAAATAAAAAACCGGGCTCCGGGAAACCTTGCCATCTCCCGGAGCCCCTGATTTTCCTGGTGGCGTTAAGGAATACAAAGAGTAAAACAACCCTAACCCTGACCATTTTCGGGGGGGGTTAGCCGAAAAAATGAGTGCCTCGTGGTGGAAAGTTGCTATGCCCTGGATTTGTTTCGGTGGTACCGGAAAGGAATGTGCCTCGTGTGGATCTAGAAACGGGACGGCGAAGAGCTGGCCAGCATCGGAGTAAGCACGCTGGCGGGCCGCCCTGGAACTGCTCAAGCTGGTGGGGATAGGGCGAGAAGCCGAGTGGAGTTATGGCCAGACGTTAGGCCCCCCGACCTGCGAAAGGGCCGAAAGGCTAAAAGGAGGGCAGCGACCTAACAAAAAGTAGAGGGTATCCGAAATCCCTACCCCCGAAACGGGCAAAACCACCGGCCCGACACCGGAAATGCGGTTGCAGGTTTTGGCAAAGGGGGCTAAAATGGCCGGAGCCGTGGGGCTAGATTGATGATTATTGAGAAGCTCTTCTTTGTACAATGGTAACATATTTGGCGGTTATTTCCGGCAAGGTTACTTCTTGCCCAAAAATGGCTTTATAAGTTGTTCGTCCTTTGACTGTACCCCATAACTGGATAATGTCATTTTCTAAGGATACGGCTTTCGTTTGGCGATCTGGGGCCACTTCCTGCGTGATTTGTGCCTCCCACACCTGCTTTGCTTCGTTGAGCTGCACCAGCTTTTGCCTGGCGGCCTCCAGGGCCTTGAGGGTTTCCTCCAACTCCACGGGCTTGCTTTGGGTTTGTTTAATGAGCTTTTAAAGCATGTTGCCCAACTCCTAGTAATTTTCCCTGGTCCTATCTTGGTTATAGCAAAGCCATTCTGGAGCGTCAACAGGTTTTTATGAAAAACTTTCTTGTTTTTCGGGAGCAAGTTTGGTATAATCTAAACACAAGGAGGGATGTTCCTTGGTTGTGTGGGTGCTGCATGAGATAATGGGCAAGCGGAGGCTTAAAATTGCGGATGTGGCAAGAAGTACGGGCCTGGCGTGGGATACCGTAGCAGCAATATACCACGGGAAAGCGAAGGGTGTTAGCTTGGAAACCATTGATGCCCTTTGCAAAGCCCTTAACTGCCAGCCCGGTGACCTGCTGGTATACGTGCCTGACAAAGGGGAGAATAAGGCGTAAATGCTGGAGAAAATAAAGCGGTGCATCAGAGAAGGCAAGTGGCGCATGTCCTACCACGCAATCAAGCGCTGCGATAGCCGGGGAATTGAAGTGGAGGACGTCTTGACCGCCATTTGTGCCGGTGAAGTAATAGAGCATTACCCGGAGAACGCACGGGGAGAGAGTTGCTTAATCTTGGGCAAGGCGCGGGACGGAACTGCCCTGCACATAGTCTGCGCCGTGGACAATGAAGGGCGGGCGGTAATCATCACCGCCTACCGCCCAACAGAACCGAAGTGGCTAAACGAAAGAACAAGGAGGGGAAAAGATGGCAGACAAAAGTAAATGCCCTTCCTGTGGCGGAGAGGTAACTCCCGGGAAGGTGGACGTGGAGAGGCGTTGGCAGGGCCGACTGGTAATCATCGAAGGCGTACCAGCCCATATTTGCCGCCAGTGCGGGGAGACTTACTTTGACGGTGAAGTGGTCATGGAGATGGAAAGGCTAAAGAAAGCGGTGTCCGTACCCGGAGAGCGGTACATCCAGGTGCCGGTCAGGCCTTTTAAAGTGGCATCCCAGTAGGAGGGAACCGGCGTGGCCAAGAGGGGGCATGGCGAAGGTACCATTTACAAGCGCAAAGACGGCTGCTGGGAGGCCAAGGCCAGAATTGGCTATGACCCTGCCACGGGTAGGCTGAAGCGCCTTACCCGCTACTTCCAGACGCGCAAAGAGGCCCAGGAGTGGCTGGCCCAGGGACAGCACGAGAAAATAAAAAACCGGGCTCCGGGAAACCTTGCCATCTCCCGGAGCCCTTGATTTTCCTGGTGGAGGCAAGGGGACTCGAACCCCCGACCTCTAGAGTGCGATTCTAGCCGGATGATCGGCAGAAACCCAGGAATATCAAGGGCCGGGCGGGATCTCTGCCAGAAAATGTCTGTCTAGTTAGTCCGGTTAGATCGCCTATTTTCGGGTTAGTCCAAGATAGTTCGTTAGCAATCCGTTAGCAAACCGTTAGCAAACTCTCGGCGGGGAGGGGGGATCGGTTCCGCCAGCAACCGGTTCGAAAAACAAGATACCGGAAATGCGAAGGCGCGCGGGGTCACCTGCACGCCCCCGCGCCCCGCCCGGGCGGGCGGCAAACGAGAAGGATCCGGGCAATCCGGATCCTTTTTTCTATCATGAACATGCCACATCCCCCTCATACCCGGGCACCTCCACCCCCAGTTCCCGTAGGAAGCCCGGGCCCCTGAGGCGGGCCGCCCTGGCGAGGTACTCGGCGGCCCCCAGGGGCACGCCGTGGGCCTCCGCGAAGGCGTAAAGGTTGTAGCCGCACGCCTCGAACAACTCCCGGTTCCAGGCGAGGAGGTACAGCAAGGCGAAGAGGTTCACCTCGGCCTCGCGCTTCCACGAGACGCCCCGGTGGAACCGCCGCAGGTGGAACCTGACCTCCCCGGGGTGGAGCACCTGGTGGCCGACCTCGTGCACGAGCACGCCATCCTGCCTGGCGGGAGGCAGGGAGGCGTCGACGAACACCACCCTCTTCCCATCCACGGAGAACGAGATGCCGTGAGCTGAGCGGAGGGGCAATTTTACCGACACCACGCCCACCTCGCGGGCGAGGTCGGCCGGAGAAAGCAGGCCGTACCTGCGGATGACCTCCTCAACCCTGCCTGACACAAAATCCAAGAGCACGCGGATACCCCCATACAGCGAACGTATGTACGTTGCCGGACAAGCCCCAGTATAGCAGAAACCCGGCAGGGAGGGAAGGGGCGAACGCCCGGAAAATTGCGACGAAATTCGACAAAAAAAATAAAAAACCCTACCCGGCCAGGCGCTCAGCTCCCCGACGGCGCGGAACCACCACCTCCTCCGCCCAGAGGGGAGCTTTTTTTGCGGTCAGCCTGCTCTGCTTGAGGAGGAACTTCAGGAAGTAGACCATCGCGTCGCGGATGTCGAGCAGTACGTCCTCGTCGAGTTCGTGGCCCACGGGCACGCCGTCGAACATCACGTGGTCGGAGCGGAGCACCATGTCCAGCGCCTCCTCCACCGTCAGGGTCTCGGGGTCGCGGTCGGCGAAGCGCTGGAGGAGTTCGGCGACGGTGAGGCGGTTTGGCTTGGAAGGTTTCACTTCCTCTCGATCCGCATTTTTCTTTTGTTCTAGATTCCCGGTCGGAATATCTTCCGTCTGACCCAGGAGGTAATCAACGGACACCCCCAACGCGGTGGAAAGTCTCTTTAGCATCTCGATATCGGGTTCATGTTGGTTATTTTCATAGCGAGCAATAGTAGCCTGAGAAATATTTAGCATGGAAGCCAAATCTTTTTGTTTGAGTCCCTTCCTCAACCTCGCAGCGCGCAACCTTTCACCAAAAGTTGGCATATTTACCTTTCCCTCCTTGAAGATACCGTTTTGGTATAATTATATCCCAAAAAAGCCGGGTATGAAATCTCTTTTTCCAAAAACGAATATTCGATGTTGACATATACCGATGTTGTATATTATAATAGCCTCGGAATACTCGCCCAGTATACGAAGGGCGGGGGTGAAACCGTGCAAGTGGATCTCGCCAAAATAAAGTTCCTCCGAAAACAGAAAGGACTAACCCAGAAAGAACTTGCCCGGCTCCTAGGTTTTAAGAGCCAAGTGGGGTACCACTACATAGAATCTGGGAAACACCAGATGAAAATCCACCACTTAGCCACCCTAGCTAAACTACTCGGAGTAAAAATGGAAGACCTGTTAATACACGATCCCAAGTCACAAACCAAGGTGGTATGTTGACCAAAGTACTCCCCTTCCCCAACCCCAACGATTTAGCCGCGGCATGCAACTTCGTCCAAGCTAGGGCAAAGGTCACAACGTACTCCCGTACAGCAACGGTCGCCACCGGGGTGGTTAGAGCCATCATGGACAAGTACGGCCTCAGAAGGCTACCGTGCGGGGACATAGTGGCCGTAACCTCAGACATCCCGGGTTGGGTGGAGTTGAGGCCGCGGGCACGGATCCCGCGGTGGGCGCGGAGGGGTGGCCGAGTGGACTAAGGCGGCGGCCTCGAAAGCCGCTAGGCCACCAGTTGGTCCCGCGGGTTCGAATCCCGCCCCCTCCGCCATTCCCTGAACGCACCGCGGAGGGATGGCCGAGCGGCAAAGGCACCCGCCTGCTAAGCGGGTAGGCGGCCAGGAAACCGCCCCGGGGGTTCGAGTCCCCCGTCCTCCGCCACGCACGGGGGAGTAGTTCAGCGGCCAGAACTCCGGACTCCAAATCCGGCAACGCGGGTTCGAGTCCCGCCTCCCCCGCCAGAAAAAATTTCCGGGAGGGAAAGTAGTGGAACTCTTCAAGTGTGGGTACTGCGAGCATTTCAGACCGCTCGGGAGGAGCGGCGTCGGCTCGTGCACCGAGGCCAAAGGCGCCCTCCACGGCGGCGGCCACGTCACTTGGGCCACTTCGAAAGCGTGCGGGGGTTTCGCCCTGCGGCCGGAGGACGATAGGGAGGGGGTGAGGGGGTGCGCAGAAGGGTCGTTTTCCTCTACCGCGGCCCAGTTAAGGGTTTGCTCGAAGCGGTGAGGGAGTGGATGAGGTTGCAACTCAACTAAGAAAAAGAAAGGCCTCGGGAAAAACCCTCGGCCGTAGAAGAAAGTTGTCCGTTAATTGCTTCTCTTCCCTATTGTATCAGAAAGCTTAGTTGCAAAGAAAGGTAAGCTACC
>NZ_AUBR01000037.1 GCF_000429345.1 Desulfovirgula thermocuniculi DSM 16036
GGGTGCTCCCATCCCATTCCACCGAGGCCCCAAGTGCCTCAAAAATGGCCCGCAACGGCACCAGCACGCGGCCCTGTTCCACCACCGGCGGCGTATCGCAGACCAGCTCCTTCCCGTCTACCTGCACACTAACCCCCGCCGGTTGCGCTGCAATAGGCACACCGCCAAACAGAAAACAGGCTAAAAGAAACACCAGGAAAAACTTCCACAGAAATGCCATTTTCCTGCTCATGAACTCCCACCCCGCAAAAGATTTCTACCACCATCAGGCATTAACTCCAACCAGTACCAACATTCACCGCACACCCCGTACCTTTCCCGCTTACCCCCACCACTGCCGCTTTTTCCTGATTAACAGGCAGTTGACGCCGGGCGGCACCGCCACCTTACCCTTCCAGCTTAGCCTTTATCTCCCGCATCTTGGCCCCCCAATCGGCCACTTCCTCAGCGGTAAGAATGTCGATGGCACCGCCCTGGAAGTCGCCCTTCACGTCGCCCATTTTTTCCTCCAGCCAGCCTTCGATCTCGAGGTAGACCTCCTTGAGGCCCTCCAGCACCTCGGGATCGGCGTTCCACAGGCCCCGCTGGTGGGCTTCCAGGAGCCTGCGAGCGATTTCCTCCAATGCCCAGGGGTTGTGCTCTTCAAAGAAGCGGCGGTTCTCCTCGTCCAGCACAAAGGTGCGGGTAATATCATCAAAGATCCAGTCGTCAACTTCTTGCGTAGTGGCCTCCCAGCCGTAAACCCGGCCGATGCGCTTGGAGATGTCGCCGGCACCCTTGTAGCCGTGCCGCTTCTGCCCCTCAATCCACTTGGGGTTCAAGAGCTTGGTGCGCACCACCCGACGGATTTCGTCGGCCAGGGTACGTACTTCCACGTGCTCGGGCTCCCTGGTGTCGCCGTAGTAGGTCTTCACTTCTTTGCCCGAAGCCACCCGCGCCGCAGCGGTCATCCCGCCGTGGGTGCCAAAGTAGCAGCAGCAGCCAAAGAGGTCGTATTCGTCGGTAACCACCTTGTTGTAGGTAATATCCACCGTCTTCAGGCTGGCTTGCAGCTGCCTGAAAGCCTCCTTACCAAAGATACCCTTCCCGTAAGCGTAGCCGTTCCAGTAGATGAAAATGTCTGCCAGGTCCTTTTCTTCCTTCCAGGCCGAGGCGTAAACGGCTAGGTTTACCCCTGCCTGGTAGGTGCCGGGCTTGGAGGCAAAAATGCGCAAAGTCGCATCCCGCCAGGCCTGCGGGTTGTTTTGCCCGTTAAGCCGCTCTAAGGTGTGCTTGCGCACGTAGTTTTGTTCCGGCGGCTCGTCCAGGGCAGCCACGGTCTGAATGGCCTCGTCCAGAAGCTCCATGCAGGAATGGAAGTTGTCCCGGGTGATACCGGAAACCCGCACGGTCAGGTCAATGCGGGGCCGCCCCAGCTCTTGTAAGGGAATTACCTCAATGCCCGCTACCCGTCCGTTGGGCAGCCACTTGGGACGCACGCCCAAAAGATAAAGCATTTGCCCCAATCCCTCGCCGTCGGCCCACATGATGTCGTTGCACATCCAGTAAAGGGCAATTGATTCCGGGTAGCGGCCTTCCTCTGCCAGGTACTTCTCCAGGACTTTTTCCGCCAGGCGTTTGCCCACTTCCCAAGCCGCCTTGGTGGGCACCCGGTAGGGGTCCAGGGAATAAAAGTTTCTGCCAGTTGGTAACACGTCGTCCCGGCCGCGGGTAATTAGCCCGGAGGGCCCGGCAGGGATGTACTTGCCATCAAAGCCGGCTAAAAGCGCCTCTATTTCTTGCGAGGCTTCAATGCGCGCGTTTAAATCCAGTACCCGCGGCAAAAGGGCATTTACTTCTGTCAAGGCCTCGGGGCGCAAGAATTTATCTCCCAGGACCTCCTGGGCAAAGCCCGCGTCCACTTCCAAGCCCTTTAAGAAGCGGCTGATGAAGGCCTTGGCGGCGGCATCAATTTCTTCCAAAAGGGCACCGTATGACCTGCCAAAGCGCAGCGAAAACCTTCCCTGGTCGGCCAGGAGTTCGGCCAGCTCCAGATCCATGAGCCTGGCCACGGCCCGGCGCAAAGAAACCTTCTCCCCAGCGTCAAAGCGCAAGATGGAGTTTATGAACTCTATGCGCCGCTCGCCTTGGGGTAATTCGCCAAAAATGTGCTGGCCGTCCTGAATTTGCGTGTTGCGGATGACGGAAAGTACGGTATGGGCCTTTTCGGCTATGGCGGCAAAATTATCATGGCCGCCTTCCACGGGGATTTGTTTATCCAGGCTGGTCTTTTTGATTTCCTCGATAATCAAATGCTCTAAAGTATGAGCGCGGGCCGGATCAGCTACTTTAGCCCTTTCGTACTCCTCCAGGTAGCGCTCCAGCTCGGCCAGCTCGTCGTAAAGTCCGCCCCCGGTCATCACCGTCTGCATGTGGTCCACCAGGGTGGCGTAGCTTCTCCTCTTGGCAATGGTTCCCTCCGGCGGGTTATCCGCGTTGTAAATGTAAAGGTGGGGAAGGGTTCCGAGGGCCAGGTCCGGATAACACTCGCCGGAGAGACCCACGCCTTTGCCGGGCAAAAATTCCAGGTTGCCGTGGGTGCCCACGTGCACAATTACATCCGCGCCAAACTCTCGCTCCAGGTAGCGGTAGGTGGCCAGGTACTGGTGGGGCGGCGGGATGTCCGGGTCGTGTAAAATCTTACAAACCTGCCCGTCGCAGCGCGCCCCGGCGCAACCACGCTTGGGCTGCACGCACACCACGGCATTTCCGTACCGCACGCCGGTAATGACAATTTTCCCTTCGTGGACCATAGCCGCCGGCACGCCGTTTCTGGCTTCTCCCGGCGGGGCGCCCCAGGCCCCGGTAAGCCGCTCCTTTACCCGCTGGGGCAGGGTGTCAAACCACTGCCGGTACTCTTCCACCGGCATGAGCTTTAGAGCCCCACCTTTGCTGATGATTTCATCGGTGGTGGTCCAGCGGAATTCGGAAATGGCTTTACGGTTCATGATGGTATCAACTAGCTCTTTACCGCTCCCTGGTACCTCGACGCTGTAGCCCGCCTCCCGCATGCGGCGCAAGATCCTGGCCACGCTTTCCAGCGTATCCAGGTTGGCCCCGCCGCCCACGGTGGCCTCCACAGAAGCGCAAGGGTTGTTGTGCAGGATAAAGGCTACTTTGCGCTCGTGGACGGGCTTGCGGGAAAGCGCAATCCACTTGGCCACCCTCTCTACCAGGTGGCGGCAGCGCTCTTCCACCGGTACGCGGATCTCTAGCTCCCCTTCTCTTCTAGCGCCAGCAATGAAGATGGGCTCGATGACCCCTTCAAACTCGGGCAAAGCTACGCACCAGGCAATGTCCCGGTTTAACCCCTGGGGATCCTCGGCCCATTCCTCCACCGTGCGGTAAAAGGAGGTCACCGGCTGGAAGACAGGCACGCCCAGTTGCTTTAAAAGGGCTACGCCCGCGGAAGCTACGTCTTCGCGCAGGAAATCATCCGTTCTGATGCGGGCTTCCAAAAAGAAGGAGATTAACTTGATCAGGGCGTTGATCCGGGGCCGCCCCTCGGCACCAAAGAAATACTCCCTGACCACCTCGCCGGAACCCCTGGTACCCAATTCGGCATCCTTTAAGGAGTAGCAGAAGACAGGGATAACCTTTAAACCTTTTTCCTCCAAGAGGTGAATCAAGAGGTTTTCCACCGCCAGGTTGCCGTTCACCCAGTTATTGCGGGCAAAGAGGAGGCCCACCGTAGGAGCGCCGCTAACTTCAAAATGCCCCGCGCGCCCCCCCAAATACAGCTCGTACCAGGAGAGGTATTCTTCTACCGAGGCAAAATAGCCCGGTGCAGCCGGGTGGTAAATGCCCTCCCAAGGAAAGACCAGCGGCTCTTCGTACGCCAGCGGTTCACCCAGAACTTCAGCCGCCAGGTAGCGGAGCATGCGGGCAAAGTTTTCCTTGCCGCCCTGTACTATGTAGGTGTAGCACTTAGCCACCGCATCCGGCCTTACTGTGGAAAGTGTCCAGAGGGCAGGATCGTGAGCCACGCAGACTACGGGTTTGTCTAGTGTTTTTACCGCCTTTTCCAGCTCACCCCAGATGCTTTCTGCCGTGGACCGGTAAAAGAACACCAGGTCGGCCCCGGCCATATCCCCCAGAGCCTTGGCCAAGTCCTCCTTGCCTTCGTCTAAAAAGCGGGCCGAATAAACTTTTACCTCTATCTCGTTTCTCACCAGTTCCGCGGCCTGCCGCATGGTGGTGGCGTGGCTGTGCCACATGACGGCGGTAATTTTTTTCACGGCACTCCCCCCTGCCAAAATGAAAAGCCACGAAGGCCCCTTTCTCCTTGCTTTAGGAAAAGCCTTCGTGGCTTGAAAATTCGATATCAGGACGATATCAGGATCCTACGCCTGGCGATTTCGATCGCCGGGTCTATGTTAGTCGTTTGTGTTATTAACCTTGTAATACATTACTAAGTAATACATTACTACAGAGGCGGACAAATTCCTTCTATAACAACCTATAACAACCCAAAACTTTTTATCTAACTTTTTTTACCACCCAAACTCCGGCCAGAAACAGGGCTATGGCGTACCCTAGCAACACCGCCAAAGAAATGGGTAAAACCTCCCCTCCCCGGGCCAGGGCCCGCAGAGCGTAGCTGGCATGGGTCAGGGGCAGCACTTCTATAATATACGCAACGGCCTTAGGCAAGCGATCGGGCGAAAAGAAGGTGCCGCAGAGGAAGGACATGGGCAAAATCACAAAGGTGGAAAAGTTGGCCATATCCTCGTGGGAGTTAATGGTCATGGCGGCCACCACCCCCAGGGCGGCAAAAAGAAAGCAGGTAAGAAAAACCACCAAAAGAAACCAGCCATTTACTACCAGGTGCGCCCCAAACAGGAAGGCAAGCCCAAGGATGATTAGTGAGGCCACCAGTCCCCGTACTGTACCGGCCAGCACTTTGCCCAGCACAAAGGCGCTGGCGCTAATGGGGGCAATGAGGTATTCCTCCAGGGTTTTGTGGTAGAGGCGGCTCATATTCAGGGAAACGCCTACGGCGTTAAAGCTGGTGTTCATGGCGGAAAGGGCTACGATGCCGGGAACCACAAATTCCAGGTAACTGCCCCCGTCCATACTTAACCCACGGCCCAACCCCCACCCAAAAGCCACCAGGTAAAGAAGCGGGCTGACCAGCCGGGAGGCAAAAAATTTAATGAAGGTGCGCCTGAAAACTACCATTTCCCGCCAAAATACGGTATAAAAATCCAAATTAATCAACCACCTTGCGCCCGGTTAGCTCCACAAAAACATCTTCCAGGTTTGATTCACGGATCAATACGTCCCCATCCACTTGGCTGGCATAGGCCAGGGCTTCCTCCCGGGTGGCAAAAAATTTATACCCGGTATCTTTGCCCCCAAAAGTCTCCACCACCACTTCCCCTACTCTTTTTTTTAGCTCGCCGGGAGTGCCCAGAGCAATGAGCTTTCCTTTATCCATGATACCAACCCGATGGCAGAGAATTTCCGCTTCCTCAATGTAATGGGTGGTTAAAAGTACGGTCATGCCCTCGCTGTTCATGCGCCGGATGAGATCCCAGATTTTGCGACGTGTCTGGGGATCCAAACCCACCGTTGGTTCGTCCAGGAAAAGAACTTTGGGCCAATGCATTAAAGCCCGGGCAATCATTAAACGTCGCTTCATGCCGCCCGAAAACCGGCTCACCAGCTCCCGGGCACGGTCCTCCAGTTCCACGTATTGGAGAAGCTCTTCGATGCGCTTGCGCCTTTCCGTCGCAGGTATCTTGTACAGCCGCCCGTGAAGCTCTAGGTTTTCCCAGGCAGTCAACTCCTGGTCCAGGTTCATGTGCTGGGGCACCACGCCAATTTCCTTTTTTACTTTATCCAGCTCCCGCGTAACGTCATAGCCGTTAATCAAAGCAGTGCCGGAAGTGGGCTTGGTGAGCATGGTGAGCATCCTTATGGTGGTGGTCTTGCCCGCACCGTTGGGCCCCAGCAGGGCAAAAATTTCTCCTTCTTTAATCTCCAGGTCCAGGTCGCTTACGGCCACAATATGCCCGTATTGCTTGGTCAGCTGTCGGATCTCAATCAATTTGTTAACCCCCAGGAACTTCAATTCCGGCGGTGGGCATGGGCGCCCCCCATTATTACCTGCAGCTTTTCGTGGTCCATTTCCATCTCCTGGAACGGCTTGCGGCGCATGCGGTGCAACAGGGCCAGGTTGGCCGATTCCTTCACATCCTCTTCGGTAACCTGCGTGCGACCGGCTAGGGCAGCCATGGTCTTGGCCGCCTTCATCATCACGAGGTCGGCCCGGTGGCCGTCCACACCCATTTCAATGGCAATTTTAGCAATAAGGTATAAAATTTCTTCCGAAATCTCTACCCGGGGCAAAAGTTCTTTAGCCGTTACAATTTGCTGGCGCAGCTTTTCTTCTTCCTTTTCCCATTTGCGGATAAATTCCTGTGGGTTTTCCTCAAAGGCTGCGCGGCGCTTGATGATCTCCACGCGCAGTTCCGGATCCGTGACCCCCGCAATGTTTACGCAAAGCCCAAAGCGGTCTAAAAGCTGCGGCCTCAGTTCCCCTTCCTCCGGATTCATAGTGCCCACCAGGATAAAGCTGGCAGGATGGGTAAAGGACACCCCCTCCCGCTCCACGGTGTTGACGCCCATGGCTGCCGAGTCCAGGAGCACGTCCACCACATGGTCGTCTAAAAGATTTACCTCGTCCACATAAAGAATGCCCCGGTTGGCCTGGGCCAAAATGCCCGGCTCAAAGTGCTTTTCCCCTTTTTTAATGGCCCGCTCAATATCCAGGGTTCCCACCACCCGGTCCTCCGTGGCCGAAACGGGCAACTCCACCACCCGCATCTTGCGCCTCTGCCGGGGAAGCTCTTCCCCTGCCTCCCGGCGCTGGCGGCAACGAACGCACATGGTGGTGACATCCTCGGGATCGCAGCTAAAGGGGCAGTCAGCCACCACTTCAATTTCCGGCAGGAGGGCCGCTAACGCCCTTACGGCAGTGGACTTGGCGGTACCCTTTTCCCCCCGGATGAGAATGCCGGAAAGCCTGGGGTTGATGGCATTTAACAAAAGCCCCTTTTTCATCTCCTCCTGACCCACAATGGCCGAAAAAGGGTAAACGTATCTCATTCTTTTTTCACCCTTTCATGGAATTATCTCCCGCACCGCTTGCACCAGTGCCTCTGCCTTTAAGTCGTCTATCTTATAGTAGTCCGCCCCCAGGGCGAAAGCCAGCCGCCGGGCCAGGCCAAAGGCAAAAAAGCCCTCTTTTTCCACGTCCACGACGATGGATTTGATCCGCTCTTCATCGCGGATGAGCTCGGCTACCCGCAAGGCTTCAGCCAAGGGCTTATCCTCCCCCATGCTCACATTAGCCCGGCCATCGGAGACGAGAATGATAAGGGGCGAGATGTGGGGGTCTTTACGCAAGTGGGTTTTGGCTACTTCGTAAGCTTTAAGAAGGCCGGCCGAGAGGGGGGTCCTTCCCCCGGTGGGCAGTTCTTTTAAAAGCCTGTGTCCCATTTCCACGCTGTTGGTGGGCGGCAGGAGGACTTCGGCGCTATGGCCCCTAAAGGCAATCATGCCAATTTTGTCCCGTTTCTGGTAGGCATCCAGCAAGAGAGATAAAATGGCCCCCTTCGTTTCCACCATGCGCTGCTGCGCCCCCATGGAACCGCTGGCATCCACCACAAAGAGGAGAAAGTTCCCAATGCGCTTTTCCCGCACCTTTTCCCGGATATCGGAGGGCTCGATGGCCACCGCCAGGCCGTTTTTCTCCCGGTGAACCTGGTAGGGAGCTGCCGCTCGCAAAGTGGCGTCAAAGGCCAGGTCGTTATTCTGGCGGTGCATGGTGCTGCGCACGTAGCGACCGCAGCGGCTGGCCGTCTTGGTGCGGGAGCGGCGCCCGGAACCTTTACGTAAAATACGGTCCCGCCGCAAAGCAATGCGCCGCACGGCAAAAGGCCGTCCTACGGCAAAAACAGTTTCCTGGGGAGCCCCAGGGAAAGAAGACCTTTCGTTTAGCTCTTCCTTTCCGGAAGAGCCTTCCTTTCCTTCTACTTCTTGAGGCTCTTTATGTTCCGGGGGCACGTGTTGCGTTTCTTCTTCGCGTGTTTGGGCCTTCTCTTCTACTTCTTCTCCTTCCTTTGGTGGCTCTTCCTGATCCTCCTCAAGCTGTTGCGGCGGGGGAGGAGCCTGACGGGCACGGTGGATGAGAACCAGCTCCGCCGCCTCCAGTACGTCGTCGGCAGCAACCTCTCCCCTGCCAGCAAAGGCAGCTAGGGTGCGGGCAGCAGCCACCAAAACAACTTCCGCCCGGTGGCCGGCAACCAGGGCTTCCATGGCCAGGTCCACGGCTAGGCGCATAAGCCTCTCTGGGATAATCACCCGGGTCAGCAATGAACGGGCAACCGCAATTTGCCGGGCCAGCTCACTTTCTGCTTTGGCCCACCGGCTGATAAATCCCAGGGGATCAGCATCAAAGGCCTCCCGGCGGCGCATAATTTCCACCCGCTGCCGGGGATCTTCAACGCCTTCCACCTGCACGCACAGTCCAAAACGGTCCAAGAGCTGCGGCCTCAGTTCCCCCTCCTCCGGGTTCATCGTGCCCACCAGGGAAAACTCAGCCGGGTGGGCATACGATATGCCCTCCCTTTCTACAATGTTTACGCCCGTGGCCGCCGCATCCAAAAGCACGTCCACCAGGTGGTCATCCAGTAAATTGACTTCGTCGATATACAAAATCCCCCGGTTCGCCCGGGCCAGAATTCCGGGCTCAAAACGGGGCTTTCCGTACCTCAAGGCGTACTCAAAGTCCAGGCAACCCACCACCCGGTCCTCGGTGGCCGAAACAGGAAGGTCCACTACCGGGACGCGGCGGCGGGCTCGAGGCAACTTCCCGTTCGCCGTCAGTTGCTGACGGCAGGACGGGCAAAGGCGCACCCTGTCGTCGGGGTCGCAATTAAAGGGGCAACCCGCCACCACTTCTATCTCCGGCAGAAGGGCCGCCAGAGCCCGCACGGCGGTAGATTTACAGGTCCCCTTTTCCCCCCGGATTAAAACACCTCCCAGGCGGGGATTGATGATGTTTAAAATCAAAGCCTTCTTCATTTTTTCCTGACCGACAATGGCCGTAAAAGGATAAACCACCCGTTCTGACACGTGAGTTTAGCGCCCCCTTTTTCCGCCCCTAGGCCCTAGGGATTCTCTTCCACCGCGAGCTCAACTAAGCGGGGCAGGGGTAATGAAAAACAAAAACCATGAAAGCCCACCTCCTCCGTGGAGGGAAATGGTACCTTCATGGTAACCGCGCAGATGGTGGCTTCGGCCACTTTAAGTAAAAATCTTTCGCCCAAAAGTACGTAATCCCTTCTCCCCGAATGAGGAAAAAGGTCTTAGCTTTAATTGTCTTCTAGTTCACGGCACCACCAGGCAATCTTCCATAAGGCAGACTTCCTCACCGCCACCTGTCCTTCCCACGAGCATTGTGCTTTTCCCCTTCCTTAGCCAGCGCGAGAAAAACCTTTTTCAACCGGCATTCCACCTGATAAATTTCCTCAACCCTTCTCGCATAAGCATACGCTCGGGCAGGACACCCGCCACCGCACAAATGTTTTTGCGGGCAACGATGGCAAGAGTCTATTCCTGCGCTGGAAAGAATACTCTCTACAGAGGCAAGCCTGCCCAAAGAAAGGCCTTTTGCCGTCACGCGACCGAGGTAAAATTCCTCCAGGCCGCACAGGGAAGCGCAAGGGTATAAGCTCCCATCGGGCATAACTGCCAGGGACTGCCCGGCTGCGGCATGGCAGCTATATTCCCGCGAGAAGCCCCTTGCCATTAAAAGCCTGATCCTCTCCACCTCCCGAAAGCGCACGAGCGGCCCGCCCAGCTTCACTATTTCTTCCGCCCGCCTAAAGGCACTTCTTACATTTTGTTCCAGCAACTCTGGATTCGGAGGTTTCACTTCCTTAGACCTACCCCTGCCCAAAGGACGCAAGAGGTCCAGGGACAACCCGTAAACGTTTCCTAAGTAGGAAGCCAGTTCAACCAGGCGGCCCAATGTAGAAACGCTCCTTTCCGTCAGCACCGCCGTCAACCCCACTTTAATTCCTTCCGCCGCCAGGTTCTGCAGCCCATTTATTACCGCCAACGTAGAGCCCCCGCCACCGGCAAAAGGGCGGGTTAAATCGTTTACCTCCGGCGGTCCATCCAGGCTCACCCCCAAGGCCAAGCCCAGGGCTTTTATTTTTCGGGCCATCGAAGAGGTAATCAAGGTAGCGTTGGTCTGCAGCTGGACGGCTGCCGGCAGGCGGCGCTCCCGGATGTAGCGCACGGCCATTTCCACCAGCGGCCAGTTTAACAGAGGTTCCCCGCCGGTAAACTGCACTTTGAAGTATTTGCTGCGGGACGCAACGAAATCAATGGCCTGGCGGGCCACCTCCCAGCTCATGTATTCTTTCTTTTCGCCCCCTTGCGCATAGCAATAGAGGCAACGCAGGTTGCAGTCCAGGGTAACCATGAGCACAAGGCTTCGGATCTCTCCCATTACTCCGTTCTGGCCTCCAGCTCCGCTTCTATCTCCAGGTAAAGCTCTTTTAAAGCCTCGCTCATTTCCGGCGGTGCCTCCCACATACCCCTTTCGGCAGCTTCTAAAAGGTGCTCCACAATGTTTTTCAAGGCCCAGGGGTTTACCTCCTTAAACCACTCCTGCATGGAGGAATCCAGGGCATACTTTTGGGCCAGGGCTTCGTATAACCAGTCATCCAGCACTTCTGCCGTGGCATCCCAGCCAAAAGCCACCTCCACTAAATGAGAGAGATCCCCTGCCCCTTTATACCCGTGACGCTTCATGCTCTCTATCCACTTTGGATTGAGTACACGGGCCCGAAAAATGTGCCTGGTTTCCTCTTTCAGGGTGCGCATTTTCACCCTGTTAGGGTCGGAGCTGTCGCCGCTAAAAGAAAGGGGCAACTCCCCCTTTACGGCCTTTACTGCGACCACCATACCGCCGTGGTAGGAGTAAAAGTCATCGCTATCGTACATGTCAATCTCGCGGCTGTCCTCGTTTTTCACCGTGGCCTCCACGGTAGCCAGGCGGCGGCGAAAGGCATGACGTGCCTCCCGGCCGTACACCCGGCGGCTGTAGGCATACCCTCCCCAGGTAAGGTAAGCTCCAGCCAGATCCCTTTCGTCCTTCCAGTTCTTGGCGGTTATGAGGTTGCTCACTCCTGCCCCGTAACAACCGGGCTTATCGCTGAAAACGCGCCACAGGGCCTCCTCCCGGGCCTCGTTAAGGCTCATCCCCGCCGCCACTTTTTCTGCAATTTCGGCGCGCACGTGGGCCGCCACGAAATTCAGCTCATCCGGCTCGTCTAGATTGGCCACCATTTCCACTGCCTGGTCAATTAGCTGAATAACATTGAAAAAGGCGTCACGGAACATGCCGCTAGCCCGGATGGTAATGTCAATCCTGGGCCGCCCCAGCTCATCCAGGGGAATTACCTCCAGCCCTTTCACCCGCCCGCTCCTTTCTTCCCAGACAGGCCGCACTCCCAGGAGGTAAAGGGCCTGGGCCACATCCTCCCCGCCCGTACGCATATTAGCGGTGGCCCAGACGATTAGGCCCACGCTGCGGGGGTAGTCTCCTCTTTCTTTCCGGTAGCGTTGCAGCAGGGCCTCCGCCAGAGCCTTCCCCACCTCCCAGGCAGCTCGGCTGGGAACGGCCTGGGGGTCAACAGAATAAAAGTTGCGGCCCGTAGGAAGAATGTCGGCCATTCCCCTCGTAGGAGCACCGGAGGGACCGGGCGGCACAAAGCCTCCCGCCAGGGCCACCAGACAACTTTCCAGCTCCTGCTCCGTGGCTTTCAAAGCTGGCACAAGGCTGTGGCCTATGTAATGGATCACACGGCTTACCTCTTCATCTCCTTTGCCTAGAGTAGACTTAACAACGGCATGGGCCTGCTCGGGATCGTAACCGGTCTCTGCAAAGTTTCTTATGAGCCCTCGGGAAACTTGCTCGATTTTTTCCAGGACCTCTCCGTAAGTACACCCGGCAGTGGGGTCAAAACGGCCGGGGCTGGAAATCAACTGATGGTAGTCGTACCCCAAGCTGCGGGCCAGGCACTCACGCAGGGAGGGCACCGGGCCGTTTGCCAGGCGCGTGAGGGATAAAAGCATTTCTACCAGAGCTTCCCCCTCCGGCGGCTGGCCCAGGATATGGAGGCCATCGCGGATGAGGGTATCCTTGATCTCGTAAACATAAGAATGAAGCCGCTCTATAAACCCGTCCCAGTCTTTCTCGGCTTCTTCCCTGGTCAGGTTCAGGTCGCAGTCTAACTTAAGATGTACAATCTTTTCCCAAATCTGCTGACAAATAATGGGTATTTTAGTGGGATCCATCACCTTTGCCTCGTGGTATTCCTTAAAAAGCGGTTCCAACTCGGCCAGTCCTTCATAAGTACCGGCCCTGGTCATTACCGGCACCAGGTGGTCTACAATGCAGGCATGGGACCGGCGCTTGGCCTGCGTCCCTTCACCGGGGTTATTGATAATGTAGGGGTAAACATGGGGCAGGTCAAATAAGGCGAGATCGGGGAAACAGGAAGAAGAAAGCCCTACCCCCTTGCCAGGAAGCCATTCCAGGGAGCCGTGCTTGCCGATATGAAAAACAATATCCGCCTTAAACTCCTCCCTCAGCCAGCGGTAGAAAGCCAAGTAATGGTGGGGTGGGGAGAGATCGGGGCTGTGGTAGATTTTCGCCGGGTCCTCCAGAAAGCCCCGTGGCGGCTGGAGGCCCAAAAAAACGTTGCCCAGGAAAATGCCTGGTATGAGGAGCTTCTGGCCGTACACAAAAACCTCTCCCGGAGGCTCCTTCCAGTCCCGTCTTAAGGGCTCCTTTACCTGGTCCGGGAAGGAATTAAACCACTGCCGGTAAGTGGTGCCCTCCACCCAGGCCACGGCCCGGCGTTCCAGTTCCCGCGGGTCCAACCAGCCCCGCTCGTTGGTCAGGCCAGAGAGGACCCTTTCCATGAGCTCTGCCCCGCTGGAAGGCAAATTTTCCACCGGGTAGCCAGCTTCTTGCATCTTTACCAGCAGGCGGTGGACGCTCTCCGGAGTGTCCAGGCCAAAGGCGTTCCCAATGCGGTCGTTGCGCGGAGGATAGTTGTGCAAGATAATGGCCACCTTCTTTTCGCGGTTGGGTTTGCGCCTCAAAGTCGCCCAGCGCAGGGCCAGAGAAGCCACCTTCCTCGCCCGTTCGGCTATTGGCTCGTACCTGACCAGGCCGGCCCCGGTAAGAGGATCTCTTTCTCCCTCTTCCCTGGTGGCTACCGGCACGGTTATGAGGGCACCGTCAAACTCCGGCAGGGCCACGCTCATGACCACATCCAGCGGTCCCAGGCCCTGGGGGCTTTCCTCCCACTCCCGGCGGGAATTTAAGGAAAGAATGACTTTAATCACGGGCACGCCCAAGCGGCGGTAGAGGTCCTTTTCCTCCAACCGCCCAAAGGTTGGCGTGGCCATGGTCTGGGCAAACATCAGGGTATTGAGCACCACATCCACCACCGGCCGGCCGTTCCGGTAAAAGTAATTTTCCACCACCCAGGCAATGCCCCGGCTGCCCAACTCGTCATTGCGCGTGGCGTAAAGGAAAACGGGAAGGGCCACCCCTCCCAGCTCCTCCACCTGCCTGATTAGTTCCTCAACAAAGCCGGTATTGCCCGCTACCCAGTAGCTCTGGTAAAAGAGGATGCCCACTACAGGCTTTCCCTCACCCAATCTGGTGGCCAGGTATTCAGCCACATCCGTTCCCGGGTAATTGGGATGGTAAAAGCCCTCCCAGGGCAACGGGCGCGGCTCTTCCACGGGCAGCTCCCGGCCACCAAAGCGGCTGGCCGCCCAGAGGAGCAGGCGCCGGTAATTGTCCCTGCCGCCGTAGCTCACAAAAAGCCGCACCAGATGGTAATCCTCCTCAGAAAGATGGCTTAACTGTCTCTGCTCCTCCCCTTCCTCCCCAGCGGAAGGTATGATGGCCAGGGGAATATCCCGTTCCCTGGCCAGAACGGCCAAACGCCTGCTTCCCGGCAGCGATTCTACCCCGCCCATGGTACGCAGGAGCAGGAAATGGCACTCTGATGCCTCGGCAACCAGCTCCTCTTCCTTTCCTGGGTCGCTAACCTCCCTCTTGGCAAAAGCCCTTGCTTCGACGATGGGTCCAAACTCCTTGCGAAGGGATGCCAGCGCCGCGGCCAGAACACCCAGCTCCCCCTCTATGGCCGTGTAAAACAGCACCTTAATGGGCACAGACCTCACTCCTTTCCAATAGCGCGCTTAAGTTCTGGGCCAGTTCTTCCAGGCTCCGGCAGTAAACCTGCCTGCTGCTATTGCCACCGTACAGACCCCTTGCCTCCTCCCGGGACCGCAGGCTAAAGACCGGCTTTCCCTGTGAAATAGCCTTTTGCACCAGCTCCACATTGCGCCTGTTCAACCGGCCCACGGGAAAGTCAGCTTCCACCACACAAGGAATTTTTTCCATAATCTCCGTCGCCCGTAGGAAAGCGCGGGCGCCAATTTCTTCAAAGGGCTTCTCGCCGATCACGGTGCTCCCCACCGCCCTCGCTACATGAAAGTCCACGTCGTTTTCGTGGATGATGCCCGTGGCCAGGCCTAAACCCCTTTTGCTCAGCAGGCGGTAAAGGGCGGAGCCGCTTCCCGCTCCCGCCACCACATACACCTGCGGTTGTCCCCCGTTGTTGAGTTCAATCCCACCCAAGCAGTGGCAGTAACTACGCCAGCTAAGGCGCTGGCCACCGTAATGATGGCCACGCGTAAGGAATACACGTTTACCCCCATGCTCCGGGCGTAATCCTCTCCCAGCAAAAGGGCGTTCAAGGGCTTAATCAGTAAAAAAGAAGAAGTTAACATAAGGAAGGGTTAGGGCCCCCAGGGCTGCCAGCTCTTCGCGGGTAAACCCGGAAAAACTGCCCAGCGTCCAGAGGACAAAGCCGTGCACCCTTTCCTTTTCTGCTAGGGCAATTAAGATACTGCTCACCGCGCTGCAAAGATAACCCATCATGAGGCCAATGACCAGCAGAGTGACTACATTCTTCATGCGGGCGGCCACGGCCAGGACAATAACCATTACCCCCAGGGCACCAAGAAAAGCCGCTACGCTTAAGACGAGAGGGTGAAGAGGCACTCCCCGGTAAAAACCCGTGAGCATTACAAGCCCTACCAGGAGGGTGGCCCCGGAAGAAATGCCCAGCACATAAGGGCCCACAATGGGATTTCGGAAGAACACCTGCAGGAGAAGGCCGGCTGTGGCCAGGGCCGCCCCTCCAAAGAGTGTGGCCAAGGAGCGAGGCAACCGAATCTGCCAGATTACTGTCTGGAAGGTGGCATCCTGCACGGGTCGATGCAAAACAAGGCGCACCACTTCCCCAAAGGGTACGGGTACGGGCCCCAGACTTAAGTTCAGCAACAACAGTAGCCCCGCCGCAAAGGCAAAGGTGAGGATAAGAACGGTGTGGCGGCCGTATTTTGCCGGCACCACCACTATTCTCCCCCCGTGCACCTATTTTTCCGGCAATGGCATAAAGTGCCTAGCATTGTAACCCCCCCAAATGCGTGGGTAAAAGAGGGCCGCTAGGTCCTCAATTTGCTCGTGGGCTTTTTCTATAGACTGCCAGTACCCAGGGCCGGACGCACCAAACTTTCCTTTCTCTTACCGGCTTGGTTTCTACCAACACAGGAGCCTGCTCAACCAGCTTGGTCAGTGAAGAGATACCGGTGGACTCGGGACTATAGGGGATGACCCAAACGTCTGCTTCCTTAGCGCGGGCCTAAAACTCCTCCAGGGCGATGTTCACGCTGCCCATGCTGGAACCCCCCAGGTCTTTAAACACATACTCGCCGCCGGCCATTTCAATCATTTTGGCCGCATAGGAATTCCCGGCAGGCACGTAGACCTTGCCTTTTAAAATGCTTCCCCAGACCACTTTGGGCTTGGGACCCCCGGGCACCTTTTGGGCCACCTCCTCCACTTTGGCCACCACTTGGCGGAAGTAGTCCTCTGCTTCCTTTTCTCTGTTAAAGAAGCTCGCCAAAAACTTTACCCATTCAACCCGGCCCAAGGGATGGGTTTCCAGCCACTCATTGTTAACCGCATAGGTAATCCCTAGCTCTCCCAGCTTTTGGGCAAACTCCGTCCCACCCATGGTACGCGTATAGGTAAAGACCACTTCTGGGGAAAGGGCCCTAATTTTCTCGTAGTCCGGAGCACTAATCTTGCCCACAAAATGCACTCTGCCTTCTTCCATGGCCTTCCTTACCTCTTCAATGTGCCAGTCTCCTTTATCGGAAGTTACCCCTACCATTTTGTCCAGCACCCCTAAGGGCTGCAAAAGGGCAGCCTGGGTGGTGGAATCCAAGATCACCCTCTCCACAGGGGTATAAATGACCGGCAAGCCACTAAAGCCTGCGGGAGGCGTGGCACCCCGGGGTACTAAAAGTAGGGCGCGGCCTTCGCCATCGACAACCTTTTTGCAACCTCCGGGCAAGTTCTCGAGGGAAAAACCTGTAGCATACTGAAGGGCCACTTTCTCCCCGGAGGAGGAAGCCTCCTTTTTAGCACAACCAATTGTAACCAACACCACTAACGCCAAAACAAGAGCCAAAAGCATAGGAAAGTTTTTCCGCATCTTCTAACCTCCTTAAATAACTAAGAACCACGAAAATCCCCTTTGCTTCGGGGGGACCTTCGTGGTCGCCGTTTACCCGCAGCCAAAAATGGCAGGAGAGTTACAGTTGCCGCAGCAAAACTTAATCAGACTTCGTAAGGCACCTCGGAAGGTGAAGCAATCTCTACCTTATCTGCCGCCAGGGACTTTACCTTTTCCACCATCAGGTCAATTAAGTGGGGCAAAGGCTCGTCTATCACGCCCACTACCTCTACGTTGGAGCGGTTGAGGTGCAGGAGTATCTTTTTGGCCGGGCTTTTGGCCACCGCCTCGGCCATGGCCGGGGTGAACTCCCCCAGCATGCTGTGGGCCACGAGCACGGCCACGGTACCTAAAATAACGTCTACCCGGGGGGCGTTCCAAACAATGGCGTTTTCCCCCGTCGCCGCTTCGTCGGCGCCGGCCTTTAGCATGGCCATGGAAGCTATGGAATTGGTCCCTAGAGCTATGATTTCTACATCTTCTTTCGGGATGGCCTTGCGCAGCTTTTCTACAATGACCCGGCCGATACCTCCGCCCTGCCCGTCAATTACCGCTACGCGCATCTTCTATCTGCCTCACAAAAGGCTTCCCCATATCAAGCTTTTCCTGCCCTCGGCATCCAGGCGCTAAAACGCCCGCAACGGCCTGTACCGTACCCACGGAAGTCAGGGGGGTAATATATGCCTTTCCCACGGGTCGGTTTTTTCTAAAGCAAAAGCCCCGGCCTTCCAGAGAGACCGGGGCTTGCCATGCGCCCGCAAAGATGCACAGCTCCACACCGGCACAAACCCCTGTTCCTTGGGAGGCTTAGCGTGCCGCACGCCCGGGCAGGTCTCCTGACTCATGGGTCATCGCCTTGCCTTTCGCCTTCCCAGACCCCAAAGGCCCAGTGGCATGTTGAAAGGCTGCTACCCATTCACAGTGGCCCCACCGTCCAGGATTCTCACCTGGTTCCCTACACCCGGACGCGGGAGTTATGAAATTTTCAACCTTTTTGATGGGTATAATATCATAATTTTTAGCGTTTGTCTAGGGAAAAAAGCCTTTCTGGCAGCGTAGAGGCAGGACGTCGTGATAAAGAGGGCAAAATGGCACATCATTTGCCACCAGCCGTTGCAGCCGGCCATAAAGCTCCTTTCTCTTGCCCGGATCTTTCTCGGCAACAGCCCACCCCCCACCAGCCGGTTCTCCCCCGGGATGCTATAACCGAACCCCGCTTTTTGTTCCTCTGTCCCCGGAAATGGATCCGACGGCCCGGCAGGTTCCAACTATTCAGGCTTAGAAAAATACCGCAGTTATCGACCCCTCTGCTCTCTTCAGGCCTTCCACTGGTCTTTGGCGGCACACCAAATGGCGGTGTACCTTTGCCTCGTCTTCCTCGAGAATGTTACCGTGTAACCTTGTGCCATTTCGCGCAAGGCCTTGCCAGCCATTGGCGCCTGGTATAAACTGAAGAAGTACAGTAATCCAAAAAGGACAGGTGCCCAGGATGGGCGGGTATAGTAAGACGCCCCAGTTTAAAGAATACCTGGCAGGCCACAAAAGGCGAGTCAAGGCGGAAGAAAAATTTCTCGCCGCCCGAAAAAGAGAGGCCTTGGAAAAAGCAAAGCAACTGGCGAAAGAACTACCGCTCCTCTTTCCACTGCGCCGCATTTATCTGTTTGGCTCCCTGGCCAATGGGCATTCTTTATCGCCCGTCCCTTCCAGGTAGATATGATCTTGCTGGAAGAAGCCCCATTATCCTTGAAGAGAAAAATATACAGCCAGGGTATGATCATTTATGAGAAGCGTTAAAGGATTTTTGCAATTCCTGCAGGAAGTAACTAATGAGCTGGAGAAAATCGAACCTTAAACCGCCTCGGCCAAATGGTTCCAGTACTCCAGGGAGTGCTAGGGGTAAAAGTGTCTACCTCATGACAATAAAGCATAACGTTGTCGTCAGGGATAGGACGTCACAAACCCCTTCTTCCCCTTCCGGCACCCGGTAGCGGGCCACCACCAGGTAGCGGCCGGGCTCCCGGGCTTGAAGGATGATGCAGCCGTTCACGTCCGTCATTTCCTGCCACTGCCGGTATCCGCCGGGCCCGTTGCAGGCCACATCCAGGGCCACTCCATCCAGCGGCTCACCGCGGAATTGTACCTGCAGGCCGATTTCGTCACCCACCCGCCATTGTTTCCATACTGCCGGTATTATTTCCAAAGGCATTCCCACCCGCTGGGGAACGCCCTCCGGGTCGTGTCCCACCGGTACGAAAGCCTGTGCGTACTGGTTATACAAAACGGACTGGACCACATCCGGATGTTCCCTGCGGGTACCCTGGTGATACCTGCCTTTTTTATCCAACACGTAGCTGCCGGTGTTTTGAGCAATAACATGGTAAAATCCTTCCGCAGGTGTGGGGAAGCGCAGGAGATAATAATCGGGCCCGCCGTCGGCGATGACCAACTCTTCTTTTTCCCCACCCGGAGCCACCACCAGCGCGGCCATGCCCTCTTTTCGGGCCAGCCCGTCCGCCCGCATGTTGTGCCCCCATTTCACATACACCTCCACGCTGCCGCCTGCGTGGCCGTGGCTGCCGACCATCTCCAGCCACAGTTCGTGGCCGTAGACCATCAGGTCTGTGGTATCGCAAAAGATAATGCTCCTTTTCCCTACCATACCAATTCCCCTCCTTACCCATGTAACTTCAATATGGGTTCGACCTCCCGTAGCACTTGCTTGACCAGCCCCGTTTGCAGCAGGATCGATGCCAGGAAGGTACCCGGCATGAAAACCGCAGCCAGCCGGCAAAAAACGGGGATGATCCGCCGCACCGCGGCAATCATCTTGTCCCGCCAGGATGCATGAATTGTTCCCCGGCTTTGCCCACCCCACTTCTGAGCCTGATCCCGCTGCGGCAAAATTAGCTTGCCCAGCAGCAACCCCACAGCACCAACCACCAGATTTATCCTAAGGTAAATTGCCAGGTATACGGCTCCAACGCGGCACCCCAGGGACATAATAACCGCCGGGCTAAAGAAAAAAATCGTGAAGTATAGCCCGGTGGGAAGGGCAGAAACCAGGTACGAAGCTACCCAGATGCTTCAACCCGCCCCGGCCCATTACCGGCAGTACCCCTAGCTTCACGGAGAAAAAATAGATGAGCACGAGCCCCAGCCAGAAGCCGGGAAGCGAAGCGCCTAAAAGAGCCCCTAGGCGGCTCAAGTGGTCAATGACAGCATGCCGGTTAAGGGCAGAGAAGATCCCCGCCGGCAGGGCAAGACATACCATGAAGGCCAGGGCCGCACAGGCCAGCTCCAGGGTGGCTGGAAAGCGGGAAAGAATTTCTTCCGCCACGGGCCGCCCGGTGCGAAAGGACTTGCCCAGGTCCCCGTGCAACACCCGCCACAGCCAGCGCCCGTACTGCACGTAAAGGGGGTCGTTTAAGCCCAGCTTTTCCCGCAGGGCCTCCACGGCTTCTCTGGTCGGCTCCACCCCGCCGGAGCGCAAGATAAGCTCTGCCGGGTCGCCGGGCGCAAGGTTGATCAGGCCGAAGGTGACGATGGAAACTCCCAGCATCACGGGGATGAGGTAAAGAAGGCGCTTTAACAGGTAACGTCCCAATTAAAAACTCACCCCCGGTTCAAATACAAAAGGCCACGAAAACCCCTTCCCTGCTCCAGCAAGGTAAAGGGCCTTCGTGGCCTCAAAAACGCCCTCAAAGTAGCCTTGCCCCTTTGGGGCAGAACCGTTACTTTTCCCGAAAAACCAGTGGCTCCGACCACCGTGGTGGTTGCATATTTATATTCGCCATACTTCCCCAAATCCCTTCCGTACCCACCGGGCAAGCACATCATGGCGAGCATATTTTATACTTTTAAGGTAAGTTTTCCATACATTGAATTAGCACCGTCTTTTTACCCCGGCGCTTGCCCTCCAAAAGAAGCTGGTCAGAAAAGCTAATAAGCTGTTCCAAATCGCGCCCATCCCTGATCAAAAAGCAACTGGCAATTGCTCCACCCATGCTAATGGAAACAGCAACTTCTAATTCGGGGATAGCATCTAGAGCAGAGCAGAGGGTGGCAAAAATACGGCGGGCAAGGGCATCAAATTCTTCCGGCCGACTGAGGAAAAAGGAGAGCACAAATTCATCACCACCGTACCGCCCCACTAGGTCACCCTTCCTCACCTGGCGCCTCAACAACTCCCCTACCTTCTTCAGGACCATGTCGCCCACCAGATGCCCGTAAGTATCATTGATGGTTTTGAAATTATCCACATCCATCATTAAAATAGCAACGTAGGGACATTTTTCCTTCGCCTCTCCGATCAAATACATGCACCGCTCCATAAAGGACCTGCGGTTTAAAACGCCCGTAAGAGGATCGTAGCTGGCGAGCCATTCCAAACGCTCCCGGGCCTGGTGAAGGAGCCTATTTTTTTCCTCCAGTTCTTTTACCTTCTGCTCCAGTTCGGACAAAGCTTCGCGCACTCGCAAAGCCATCTTACCAAATGAAGAGGCAATCTCAGCCAACTCCCGCACCCGGTAAGCGCCCTTTGAAAACCAATCCTCGCCCTTTGCTGGGTCAAAGCTGGACAAGCGCTCGGCCAGGTTCTTCAAGGGATACACTATCTGCGCTGCGGCGAGGGGGTAAAGAACGGTTGACAGCAATGCTACCAGGATAAGCGCACCGCCTAAAGGAACGCATAACTGCTGCAAAGGTTCCTTCGCAATCCCTCCTGCCGAGGCACGGACCTTTACCCTGAGATTGGTTTCCGGTACCGGCGCGCTAACCTCAATGTTTTCCCTTAAACCAAAGGCTTTAAGAAATAACGTGTCCCCGGTGGAAGTCTTTTCTTTTTCCCCCGCCAAATAAAGAGTGGTACCATAACTATCTTCCAAGCAAATGACCGGCATTTCCCTGAGCTTTAGTTTGGGCTGGTAGCCAAATCCAAAAAGATGCTTGGGTGCAAAAATTTGCGCCGGCTCAGGTTCCACAGGAACCAACGGCACAAGCTGAGCCAGGTCTACTTTCCTTGTCAGCCCGTTTTTGGTAGCTATAATTTCGTTTCCCTGGATAAAGAAGAAAAATCCATCTTCTCCTAGAGCATCCTTCAGGGAAAGAGAAATGATCTGGCTCTCGGCAAAAGCCACCTGGGTCAGGTACCTGTTTGCCCAGGTAACGGTTTGCATGGCCAGGTACTTGGCCGTAGCATAAATAACCAGGAGAGCGGGAACTAACGCAAGGGCAAAAAACCACAAGGTAAATATTTCAATTATACTGCGCCTTCTCTTGCCCCCTGGCATCTAATCTTTTCCTCCCCCATACAAGACAGGAAAGCCTGCGCTTTTTGAAACAGGAAGGGATCCAGCTTTTTGCCTTTAATTTCCGCCATTACCTTAAGGGCTTCTCCTAAACTCAGCGGAGAGCGGTAGGGCCGGGGAGAGGTCAGGGCGTCAAACACATCGGCCAGGGCTAAAACCCTCGCCTCCAGGGGAACACCGTTACCTTCCAGCCCCTCGGGATAGCCTGAGCCATCCCAGGACTCGTGATGCGCTTTAATTGCCACCAGAATATTCTCCAGGCCTTGCATTCCGCGGCACCTGCTTTCTACCAATTTAAGGCTCCACAGGGGGTGTTGCCTTATCACTTTCCACTCGCTTTCCAGCAAAGGGCCAGGTTTTTCTAAAATATGACGTGGCACCAGCAGCTTACCCACGTCATGCAAGGCACCGGCCCAGAAAAGGAGCCGGGGCTTACCGAGACCAAGGAAGCAACTCAATTGCAAGGCGTACTTTGCCGTGCGCACGCTGTGCTCCAGTAGCTCCGGGAAAGCGGAAAGTTCAGGAAAATAACGCTTCAGGAAAGAGCAAATTGAGGACAAAAAAGGAGCTTTGCCGGCTAAAAGAATGCTCATCATAACACCCCCCAAATAAAGTTAAGGCCACGAAGGCTCCTCTCACAGAGGCTAGAGAACCAGCCTTCGTGGCCTTTTGGGGTTCCCGGTTGCAACCTCTTTCCTTCAGGTGGCACGGGGGTATACGGCAGGCACAATGTCAATACCGCCTTTCATCTTTCCCCTGCACGGTGGAAGCTACCCCCCGTTTCCTTGCTAAAGCCTTCCCCAAAAAGTACACAGCTCCGAAAACCAAAAGCGTGCCAATTATGCCGGCAATGGAAGTGGCCAGGCCTTCGTGGGGAATCCCCGGGAATTGGTAGTCGGGCATAAAGACTTGTATCAGTTCCTTGCCCTCAGCCAAGTCTAAAAACCCCTTGTCTTCGGCTACACGTTCCAGCCCATCGGGGTAAGGAGAAGCAAAGGGAGAGAGAAACGCCGCCACGACCAGGGCAATCAAAAGTCCCCAGAGCAAATTTTTCTTCATTTCCTCTCACCTACCGTAAGGCTTTTCTGCCCGGGCTGCTCTAGGTCCCAGACCCGGGAGACGAAGGCAACCGCCACCGTCGTAATTACTCCTTCGCCAATGCCAATGAGGGCGTGCCAGCCCATCATAGCCGGCACAACTACACCCAAGGGCACCGTGCCGGAAAGAGCAAGCTCCAGGCTGCAAGCCAGCGCCGCAGCCATCACCGAAAGCCAGGAGGCCAGGAAAACAGCCACTCCACGCCCGGTACTCCCCCTGGAAAGACCGGCAAATAAGCGGTAGGTACCGTAAGCCACCCACGGCGCAATAACGGCCATGTTCAGCACGTTGGCCCCCAGTGCAGTGAGGCCTCCGTCGTAAAAGAAGAGCATCTGTATGACCAACACTGCGGTCATGATAAGCATGGCACTCCAGGGCCCCAGTAGCACAGCTGCCAGAGCAGCCCCCAGGAGATGGCCTGAAGTGCCTCCGGCCACGGGAAAGTTGACCATTTGGGCAGCAAAGATGAAGGCACCCATGACACCCAATAGCGGCACCTGGCGTTCCTCCAGGGCCTTCCTGGTTTGGGCCAACGCTCCGGCCAGCGCCCCGGCGCTTACCGCACTGGCACCAGCCCAGACCTTAGGGTCTAAAAAGCCGTCGGGGATATGCATCAAAAACCGCCTCCTTTTGGAATTTGTGTGAGGCCGAGGAAATTAAAAGTGACCACCTCGGCCCGTACACGTGGAGACCTCCGTGGTCACCGCTATCCATCAAAACTCACAAAACCTATAGGGTTTGAGCATCAATAGAGCAAGCGAGCGGAAGCCCGCTGCGTGCCTCCTTGGCACCCTTCTCCACAGTTTACATCTTCATCTTCTTAATCAATGTAACACATTCTACAAGCCGCTCCAAAATCCTGCCAACATCAGAGGATTTTTTCGCAAGGTTGGCGCACTCAAATTGCTTTTGCCGCACAGACCTGGCACAGCAACCCGTCCTCCCCCAGTACGCTTTTCTCCACCGCTACCACCTCGCCACAGGAACAGCACCTGGCATACCTGCGGCGACTTACCACCCAGGGAGAACGCAGCAACACTCTGGAGATGGAAAACAGCTTCTCTTCGGGAAGGTCCAAAATTTCCTGCACGGCCCTGTCTACGGCCCGCTGGTATTTCTCCACCTCTGCTCCACCGGCTTCCCCGGCCACTATCCTCTCCTCAATCTCACCCACATGGCCGAGGTCTACAGCGGTGCTTATCAGGGCCACCCGCAGCACTTCCTGGGGTTCAAAGCCCGCAGCCAAACGACCGAAATAGTATACGTGCTTGCCCAGGTCATATGCAAAAAAATTCTGGTTGCCAATGGTACACCCCGTCACATACTGAAGGGCGTCTATGGCGGAGGTCATGTTTTCCGCCAGCACGAAGAACTTATGCGCGCTTTCCCTGGTAAGGCTTAGCTCACGCTGGGCAACCAGTGCGGCACGGTAACCTACGGCCAACTCGGGGCAGAGGTGCCCGTGGTAATAGGCCACATTTAACAGCGGCAGCGGCACGACCAACTTGCTCGCCCCACGAGGTAGCGAAAAGGTCACCTGCCCGGCACAATCCGGCAAAGAAGCGCCTTTGCCGGAACCCCCCGCCGAATCGTCAATTTTCACCCGGTACCTCAAAACCCACCTGCTCCTGCAAAAGGGGGAATCCTCATTATCGCGCACCAGGCTCAGACAGAAAACGCCCCCGCTGGTCAGCAGCAGGTAATGCAGGTGTCCTCCGGCACCTTTGGATACCAAAAGCGGCTTTAGGACCTCATAATGGTTGCCGCGCCAGCGAAACCCCAGCGGGGTTTGCTGGGAGTTATCAAATTGCACCGGCACCTCTTCCTGAATAATTGAAATGGCCTCTTGTTGGATTTTAGATAAAATATCCCGGAGGTCAATCATGAGATGCCCTCCTTAAAACCCATTCTGCCCTCAAAACGCAGCGCATAGCGGCCCTCTCAACGGCTCCCCAGAGGGCGTATTAGAAGTATAAAAAGAGGGCGTATTAGAAGTATAAAAAATTGTGGATCCTCCGGCAGGGTATCCTCCGAGTTTGGAGGGGCGGGGAAGGGTCTTGAAAAAGGGCGGGGAGATACCTGCCGGAGGAACATGCCATATGCGAAGCCTGCCTAGACACTGCCTTTTTCTTCGTGGGAAGCCTCTACCTTACCCCCTACTTCTTCACCAGGTCCAGCTTAAAACTAGCGGGCTTACCCCCGGCTGGGCGTAGTCAGGGAGTTCGCTGCCAGGGACTTTACCTTTTCCACCATCAGGTCAATTAAGTGGGGTAAAGGCTCGGGTATCACGCCCACTATCTCCACGTTGGAGCGATTGAGGTGCAGGAGTATCTTTTTAGCCGGGCTTTTGGCCACTGCTTCGGCCATGGCCGGGGTGAACTCCCCCAGCATGCTGTGGGCCACGAGCACGGCCACGGTACCTAAAATAACGTCCACCCGGGGGGCGTTGTAAATAATGGCGTTTTCCCCCGTCGCCGCTTCGTTGGCCCCGGCCTTTAGCATGTTCATGGCCGCCACCGCATTGGTCCCCAGGGCGATGATTTCCACGTCTTCTTTGGGAAGGGCCCTGCGCAGCTTTTCCACAATGACCCGGCCAATACCCCCGCCCTGCCCGTCAATTACCGCTATGCGCATCTTCTCCCTGCCTTACAAAAGGCTATACCTATAAAAGGAAGGCATGCCGGGCTTTCCTTATTTTCCCGCATGCCACTAGCGAAAATTCACCAAAAAGAAGCCATGCCAAGGTTTGGAGGGGAAAACAAAAAACCATGAAAGCCGCCTCCTCCCTGGAGGGGAATGGCACCTTCATGGTTACCGTTCGCTCTTAACCGGGCAAATTTTTGGTGAACTACTTCTAAGCCCTTGAAAGCGGGGGCTTCAGCCACCCTACTAATTCATTTTAGCATGGAACCCAAAATACGCAAGCCCCTTTTTAGCTTAGCGGCGACTAAAATTTCTCCCCCGCAGCAACCTCCCGCCCCACCGCAAGGCCACGGTCACACCGGCGAGGACCAGCGCGCCTGTTACGGCCAGCAAAACCAAAGGCGGATTCCCCCTTGTCCTGGCCACCAGCAAAACGGCCTCGCCGGCGCTAGCCCCTGCGTCCTGCCTTCTTCCCGCCACCACCACGTCCAATCCCTTTGCCAAGAGGGCATAGCCGCAGCTGCCGGCACCGCCGAGGTCACAGGCCTTTTCCCAGAGCAGGTCACCACCTTCATTTACTTCGGCCAGCCATAGGTTATAGTAACCCCCCTGGCCTTCCCTCTTGCCCGCCAGGACGCAGCCCCGGCTGGAGGCGAAAACCCCGTAAGCCGCGCCCGGCCGGTCCCCGTATGTCCTCTCCCAGAGCAAGTTTCCCTGCGCGTCCACCTTAAGCAGGCAGGGTGCGAGGTAAGCTCCCTTTTCCCCGGTTACCTCCTTCTCTGCAGCCACCAGGTAGCCGTCCGGCGCTTCGGCCAGAGACCAGCCATATTCGGCACCCCCGCCGCCATATGCCCTTTGCCAGCGGAGCTGGCCGTGTTCGTCCGTGCAGAGGAGGTAGACGTCGGTAGAGCCCGCGCCAAAGGATGCCGTGTTCCCGGCCACCAAGTAGCCGCCGGGAATTTCCAGCAGGGCGTAGCCGACATCAGAGGCCCAGCCGCCGTATGTTTTCTCCCAAAGCTTCTCTCCCTGCGGCCCCAGCCTGAGAAGGTAAACATCGTACTGCCCGGCACCGTAGGACTCCGTACCGCCCGCCAGGATAAAGCCTCCATCCGTTGTCTGCTCTACGTTCCAGGCGTAATCACAGTGAGGGCCGCCAAAAGTCTTTTCCCACAGCACCTGGCCCTTTTCATCCGTTCTGACGACGTAAACATCGTGGTCGTAACCGTGGGGCGATTTGGTGTCCCCCACCACAATAAAGCCGCCCCCTTGCACCTCCCGCACACAGTAACCGCAGCTGTAGCCGTGGCCGTAATACTCCCGCTGCCACAAAAGGCGTCCTTGAGCGTCGCACTTGGACAGGAAAACGGCACTGCCTTCCGCGGCCTCAACCCAGCCCGTTACCGCATAGCCGCCGTCTGCGGTGCCCGTCACAAAGCGTGCCTCCCCCCGTCCTAAAGGAGTTAGCGAGGTAAGCTTGCCTCCTTCCTCGCTTGCCTGTGAAAAAGATGGAGCGAGCAGCAAGCAGGCTCCGAGGATAATTGCCGGGAGCAGGCGTTCAAGCACAGGGCATCTCCCCCTCACAAACCTTCCACGTACTCCACCACCATCTTCCGGTGGAAGTACTCGAGGATTTTTTTGGTCTGCTGGCCCAAAGCAGCGCAAAAAAGGAGGTTGCCCAAGGCCCGCAGGGAATCGAAGCCAAAGCCGGCCAGCCAGGTGAGAAAATACGTCTTTAAGGTCAGGGGACGCACAAAGACGCTCCAGTGCCAGAGGTCCATAAGGGCCCCGTAGAGGTAGCCCCAGCAAAAGCAGGCCACGGTAAGGAGCCCGTTTCCGGCCCGGGGAAAGAGCACCTTTAAAAGACCCCCCGATGCCCCCACCAGCCCCCAGGAGAGCATCTGCCATGGCGTCCAGGGACCCTGGCCCATGAAAAAGTTGGAAACCAGCGGGGTGGCCGCCCCCACAAAGAAGCCCGCCCGCGCCCCAAAGACGAAGCCCGTAATTTCCACCAGAAACATGGTGGGCTGCAAAAAGAGCAGGCCCACCCCCGTTACCGCCCGCCCGGCGGCGCAAAAAGCGGCCAGCACGGCCAGCAGCGAGAGTTGCTTGGACGTCATGCTTCCTCTTCGCCCCCAGCCCACCATTAAAAGGCAAACGGCTAAAAAGCCTAGGAGCGTAGACCATAAGCCCCATGAGACGGCCATAAGGTCCTTCTCTCCCCTTCTGGAACTCCCTCTCTAACGCTCCCACTCCCTATAACAGAACCTAATTTTTCCACCGCTTCGGCCACGGTGAGCACCCCCTCGCAAAAGCCCCGGCAAAGCCTGGCCATCTGGGGGGAATAAAAGAGGGAATTTCCCAAAAGGGCGTGCTTTTCCCCCTCGGCTACAATCTCTCCCCCGTGCATGATGACCACCTGCCGGGCATACTCGGCGGCAAATTCCACATCGTGGGTGACCACCACCACCGTGCAGCCCTTTTCCGCCTCTTCCCGGAGAAGCCTCCCCAGTTCTGCCTTCAGCCGGTAGTCAATCCCCCGCGTGGGCTCGTCGAGGACGATCAGCTGCGGCCTGGCCACCAGCACGGAAGCCAAGGCCACCCTTTGCCTTTCCCCGCTGCTCAGCTCGCGGGGGTTGGCGTTACGGTACTTTAAAAGGCCCAACCTCTCTAGCAGCTCGTCTACCAGGGTCCGCTCATTAAGGCCCAGGTTTCTTATGGTAAAGAGCAGTTCTCCTTCCACAGTATCCTGAAAGAGGTAATCATTGGGGTTTTGGGAAAGGTAGGCCACCCTCCCCCTTATTTCCTTGAAGCCTCCCCGCCCCACGTCCTTCCCCAGGGCCCAAACTTTACCCCTATCCGGGCGGAGGAGGCCCACCATTTGCTTTACCAGGGTGGTCTTGCCGGCCCCGTTGGCGCCCAAAATAACTGCAAACTCGCCTTTTTGTAGGTTGAGGCTAACGCCCTTTAAGGCCTCGTTCCCTTGAGGGTAGGTGTACCAGACACCCTGCATCTCCACCGCAGCAGGGTTACCACCCCTCACCGGGCTGTTTTTTGTCGGGGCAGGGGTTGGTCTCCCGGCAGGGCCACCCTCAGGACGGAGCCTGCCTAGCAGGATCTGGCGGCCTTCCTTAACAGTAATTGGTACCGGCGAAACCCCCAGCCGCGTAAAAAACCTGGCCACAGGCGGAAGGAGCAGGGGATCGGCCCCCGCTATCTCCTGCGCTACCTCCGCCGGTCTGCCTTCACACACAACCTCTCCCCTTGCCAGGAGGATCACCCTGTCGGCCAGGTGAAGGCACCTCTCCAGGCGCTGCTCGGCAAGCACCACCGTCAAGCCCGTTTCCTCGTTCAGGCGCCGCACCAGCTGGAGGATTTCCTCCGCCGAGGCGGGATCCAGCTGGGAAGTAGGCTCATCCAGTACCAGCACGCGGGGCTGCATGGCCAGCACGGAGGCCAGGGCGAGCTTTTGCTTCTGGCCCCCGGAGAGGTGGGCGATAAAAGAGCCTTTTACGGGTTCCAGGCCCATAAAGGCAAGCACTTCGGCCACCCGCCGCCTCATTTCCGGCAGAGGAAGCCCCAGGTTTTCCAGGCCAAAGGCCACTTCCGCCTCTACCTGGGTTTTCACCAGCTGCCTTTCCGGGTCCTGAAAGACCATCCCCACTTCCCGGGCCACCTGGCGGCGGTCCAGGGTGCGCATTTCGCGGCCTTTAAACAGGACCCGCCCGCCCATCTTTCCCCCGTAAAAGTCGGGGATCAATCCTGCCAAAACCCTGGCCAGGGTGGATTTACCCGAGCCGGAAGCGCCCACCAGGAGCAAAAATTCCCCCTCGCGTATTTCCAGACTGATGTTCCTCAAGGCTGCTTCGGCAGAGGCGGGATAGTAATAAGTCAAATTTTCGACCTTAAAAAGGGCCAACGCTTCCACCCCTTGCTTAAAAGAAGAGGCAGGGAGAGTCCCAGGCAAACCAGCAGCAAGATACCTACAGTGGCCGCGTCTTTAATTAACACATCCGCCTCCGGGTAAAACTCGTAGCGCCCATACCCGTGGAACCATCCCCAGAGGGCCAAAGAAAAAGCCCCCAGGCTGCCGGCAAGGCAGATTGTATCCCGCGGGCGCCAGAGGTGGTGCCTGTAGAGGGTGCGCTTCCCGCTGCCAAAGGCCCTGGCCTGCATGGATTCGGCAATGCCCATGGCGTCCTCCAGGGAAGAGAGGAGAAGGACCCCGTAGAGGGAGGAATATTTTTGCACCCTTTCCCAAAGGGTTCCCTGATTAAAATCCACCCCCCTTAGCTCCTGAACCTCCTTTATGCGCAGCAAGTTACGCACCACCACCGGAAAAAACCGCGTGGCCAAAACCACCGCTAAAACGGAATAATAAGCAAACCCGGCCAGAAGGGAAAGGAGCTTATCCGGGCTCACCACCAGGTTGTACAGGCAAAATAGGCTCAAGAGGACCAAAAAGCGGAGGCCGGAGGTGGCCCCGTAGTACAACGCTTCAAGGGAAACCTGGAGTTTTCCCCAAAGGGGCACCGCAGGGCCGCTCCAGATCACGGTACTGCCCGCCCTGATGACCAGGGAGTTAACAACCATGATTAAAACCACCAGCAAAAGTCCGCCCTTTAAAAATCCCTCCCACGCCTCCCTGCCCTCCGCCTCCAGGTTCAAGAGGGCCAGGAGAAAAAAGAGGGCCAAAAGGTAAAGGGGATTTTCGTAGAGGAGGCAGAGCAAAAGAAAGACCAGGAGGTAAGCCAGCATCGCTGCCGGATGAAGGCTTTGCAAAAAAAGTCCCTTTTCCCGGTAAAAGAGCTTTTCCCACATTACCTTCCCCACCCCGCTAGCGCCCGCGCGCTAAATCCTCCCAGCGGGGAACCGGCTTGTCCATGCTGGTGCTGTACCACCAGATTACCCTGTCCCCTGCCTTTACCGGGTGCTTGCTGGCCATGTGCATGGGCACCTCGCCGTTAACAGCGTACATCCAGCCGGACATCTGGTAGTTGGCCTGGCCGGCAATGGATTCTACAAAATCGGGCCAGGTGGGCTTGGTGGTGTAAGGAAGGCCCGTGGCCTCCAGGGCGCCTAGGGCGGTCAATCCCCAGCGGCTCTCCCTCCTCACCCTTACTTGGGACGGTGGGAAGAGAAGCTCGCCGTTCTTGCCCACCACGGCTACCCAAACCGGAATGCCCTCATCCTGCAGGGTTGTTTGCTGCGGAGCAGCAGCTTCCCGAGAACCCCCTTCCGAGGCGCCACCCGTCTTTGGCGTAGCCTGTTTTCCACCGGCGCCTGCTGCCGCTCCGGCATCTTTGGCCGCTGGCTCCTGGATGGCGGGAGCGCTTCCGGATGCATCTCCCTCAGGCAGCGTCTCCTTAGGCGAAAGCCCACCGCCAAGCTGTCCCTTCTCCGCTACAGTTACCGAGCCGGCTACACCCTGGTGCCTTGAGGAATAAACCTTTTTTGTGTAAAAGGCGGGGCCCAGAATGCCGCCCAGGACGATGAGTAAAACCGCTAAGTAAAGGAGCCTCCTTTGCAAACGAACACCCCCCACAATCTTTATAGGCGGGCAAAAAGCGGGGAGGGTGAGGGACAGGCTTAGTGCCTATCCCTCAAGGCTATCCCCAAAGCGCTTTAACAGCGCCATGGCTTCCGCACGGGTGGCTTTGTCCTGAGGGGCCAAGAGGTTTTGCGGCTTTCCGCTGAGCAGGCCTCTTTTCACGGCAGCCGCCACGGCTTTTCTGGCCCAGGTAGAAACATTTTCGCCGTCGCTATAGCGAGCTAAAAGGGCGTCCACTTCTTTTTCCTCCACCTTGGCGAGCCCTTTTTGCTCAAGTACCCTTAAAAGCACAACCGCTATCTCCTCCCGGGTGATCTCCCGCTCGGGCGCAAAGGTCTTTTCGCCCGTGCCCTTGACTAGGCCCGCCTTAAAGGCAGCCGCTACGGCCCCGTAGGCCCAGTGATCCGGCGGCAGGTCGGCAAACGCCGGTACCGCCGACTGCTCCTCTTCCAGGCCCAGCAGGCGTACTAGGAAAGTCGCAAACTGCGCCCTGGTCAAAGGCTGGTCAGGGGCAAAGCTGTCCCCGCTTACGCCGCGGGCTATGAGCTTTTTAGCCATAACCTCTATGTCACTCTTCGCCCAGTGGGAAGAAATATCGGCAAAGGCCTGGCGGTAGTCAAGGATGGCGTAAACCCCGCTGCGGGCGGTGCGGAAGGAAATGCTTCTCCCCTCGGGGTTGATGTTGCCGCCCACGTACTCCCACGAGCCGCCCTTTTTCTGGCGGTATACGGCGAGGTCTTTTGCGTTTACCTTTGTGGCGTCTATGCCTTCAAGGGAGACAGTAACGGTGATTTCTTCTGCAAAGTCCGTCCCGGGCCTTTCTTTAGCCCCCTCCGGGGTGAGCGCCGTCAGCTCCAATTCCATAAGCTTGCACGCCACAACCCTCGTGCCTTCCGGAAGGCTTATGTGCTCCGGGCCGACCTTGCCCGCCGCGACGGACAGCCAGGCCACATTGTCCGTTGCTTTCAGGAGGGCTTCCGTGGCCCCGGCAGGAAGCGTAAAAGTGATTTCGCTACCCGCGAGCTCAAAGGCAAACCCGCCGCTCACCAGGGCCCTGGCGGCCTCTGCCGGAAGTAGGGCGGCAAAATTCTTTCCCGCTACTTCCCGGGGCAGCTGCGCTATTAGGGTTTTCGCCGAGAGGTTCTCGGCACTGCTAACGCCCTTGGCCTGGAGCACTTCGCCCAGCTCCGCCGCCTTTGCCATTAGTTCCACCTGGGAGGTAACGCCGCGCGCCTCCAGCCTTACCTCCGCCTCTTCACCCCGCAAGCGCACCTCGGCAACTTCATCGGGCAGCTTGTTTAAAAACGGCACCAGGGCCTCGATAAGCGCGGCTGCCCTGGCCCTCAGTTCGGCGGTGAAGTCGGCGTCCTTTAATTTCGCCACCTGCTCGAGAACACCCAGGGCCTTGCCCAGGTCGCCCTTGCCTGCCTTGAAGCCGGCCAGCGCTTCCTCCAGGCTCTTTTGCGCCTCGCTCAGAGGAGAGCTGGTTTCAGAGGCCTGCTTCACCAGGTCCTCCCACTTGGGCGGCTCCTGGTCCATGGTCTTGCTGTAGTACCAGATGACTTTGTCTTTCTCCTTGACTCTATACTTGTCCGCCCCCACCATGGGCACCTGGTTGTTTACCGTGTACATCCAGCCCGCCGTGCCCTTGCTGGCCAGCCCTTCAATGGAGTCCACAAAAGGCCCCCAAGCAGTTTCTTTGATCGTATAGGAAACGCCAGAGGCATCCAGGGCCCCCAGTGCGGTGAGGCCCCACTTGTTGACCGCCGTCACCGTGACGTAAGAGGGGCCATACATCAACTCGCCGCCTGCGCCCACTATCGCCAGGCCCACGGTCACTCCTGTAGAGGTGCCGCCGGTAGAAGATGCCTGCACGTTTAACCGAGAGATGGCCACAAGACCGTTGTACACTGCTTTAATTACCGTGCTTCCAGCACCATTGGCCGTGACCAGACCCTTCTGCGCGCTGTCATCGACGCTGGCTATACCGGCGTCGTCTACCGACCATGCGGCATATGCTGTTACCTCGGCTGCGCCGTAAGCGTCCTCCCAAACAGCTTTTAGTTGGGCCTTTTTACCCGGTTGTAGGGTCAAGATTGAAGGAGCCAGATAAAACTTTACTTCCAAAACATTACATGCCGCCAGCAACCAGGTTGCATCCATGGCGTTGCCCGCGCCACCAAGGGTGCCGTCGGGGTTAACGGCATTGTTCAATAGATAAGAAACAGCATTATTCCAAGGACCCCCGGAGTCCTGGCCTAGAACTTTCAGTGTTAAAATTGCTTCCGCCGTATCAATAAGCGGATCGTCCCACCCGGCTATAAAGCTACCGTCTGCCTGTTGCTGGGTCACTAACCAATTAAGCCCGGCACTAAGAGCTTCCTGGATCTGTTCGTCACTCCCACCCGGGTCCAGATAATATAGCACCCTAATTGCCTGGGCCGTGGCCATGAAATCGGGGTAATACTGGCCTTCCCACTCATAACCCCAGCTGCCGTAAACCTTGTTTTGTGTTGATAAAACATAATCCTTGGCCTTGGCAGCATCTATTTTGCAAAGAGAACCTGCCCTGCCCAAAAGGTCGTAGGCAGCCAGGTTGCTAAATATGCTAAAGGGGCCGCTGTCAAACCCTTGTTCGTTTTGTCTACTCTTTAGTATGTTAAGCAATTGGCTAGCTAAATCCTGTTTACCCATTGCCCGGGCTGCTAACAAATCCTGGGCCAAAAGTTTGGCTTTAGTTTTGTCTGCACTGACAAGATCTTTATCTATGAGCCCGTAAACGGCATCCACAAGGCTTTGGTCGTTATAAACCCAGCCGCTTACATCGACCTCGGCTTGGCAAAGCACATAGTAAGCGTACGCGCCCACCCCGGCATCGGCGTTTTTGGCTCCTTTAGTGAGGTACTCGTTGTAAAGGAACTGTACGGCATGATCGGCGGGAGAAGCATTAAAAGATGCAGCCCCGGCCTCCCCTGCTGGCAACAGCAGGGCAAAGGCCAGGCCCACCAGGACCAAAATACTGAGTCCCTTGCGTATTGCTTTTTTCGCACCCATCCTTATTTCTCCCCTTTCAACGTGGCCAAATTTACAAAAGCCCCGCCAGAATGCCCCCGATTTTTAATCGGGGGATGAATGGCGGCTTGGTTTTTTCTCCGCTCGCGCTATATAATTTAAGCATGCCGGAGGAGATGTTGAATGCAGACGGTAACCCTCAAGATGAAGCTCCTGCCTCCCAACAAGGGCAAGCTGGAGAAGATGACCCGCATGCTGGACACCTACCGCCGGGCGTGCTCCTGGTTCCTGGAGCAGGCCG
>NZ_AUBR01000038.1 GCF_000429345.1 Desulfovirgula thermocuniculi DSM 16036
ATGGTTTGTTTCCTGGCCCTGGTGCTGGAATCGGCCCTTTACAGGTGCCTCAAGCTGGCAGAAAGCAAGGCGGAGTACACCTACCTTCTGCGGGACTTAAAGAACCTGAAAGCCGTGGAGCTTGTCTTAGAGGGCGTGAAGTATCTTTGCCGCACCGAGTTGCCTGGGAATGCCTATGAGGCCTTCCGAGTTCTCGGGATAAGACCACCTTCTGAGGTATCTGTAATAGAATAGTGGTATTGCCACAATAAGGTAAATGTTGTGGTACGTCTATCTTTTTTCCTCGTGAAGCCTTGTGTTTTCGGGATTTTTATAGTTTAGGTGTCAAACTTAGGTCTTTCAAAGTTTCCTGTGTTGCCTCTTCATTTCTGTAGTAGCCGATCATGTTGCTTGGTGTACGGATAATTACTTCACCTACTTCACCGCAAGGCACATCTCTTCCTTCACCGTCCACAATTCTAATTTCGGCATTTACCGTTGCCCGGCTACCTATGCTGCCAGCAAAGTCAGGGTGCTCATGAGGGAACAATGCCGAACCGTTGGGACCGGCTTCAGTCAGGCCGTAAACTCCCATAAAGCGTCCCCCAAAACGCTGCATAACCTGGATTACTGCTTCCCGGGACATGGGTGCTCCGCCGTAAATCCACAATCTTTCCCCGGAGAGATCATACTGGTCAAAGTTGGGCAGCTTTGCAGCGAGCAAGTACGCAACCGGCGCGCCAAAAAAGTGCGTTGTTTTTTCTATAGCAGCCAACTCAACCATATTTTGGGGGGAGAAAGTACCTAAAACAGTAGCGGCACCTGCATAAACAGCCCCAACCAGGAGTAGATTAAGCGGTGCGGAATGGGTAAGCGGCATCAACTGCAATACACGGTTCCTGTATTTTATGTTGCACTCGTAAGCCATCATTGAAGCCACCGCATACACTGCGGCGTGAGTTAACATAACTCCCTTTGGCTTGCCAGTAGTTCCCGAGGTATAAATTATCTCTGCCAAAATCTCGGCAGGGTTGGCATGAACTGAAGCGCTGAAAAAGGATTCTTCTTTGCCACAAGCCCAAATTTCCCCCGCAGAAAATGTAAATGCTACGCTGGAGCAACTCTTCACCGCATCTTCTGCCACCGGGCGCAGGCCATCATCATAAAGCAGAGCCGCTGCGCCACTGTTTTCTAAAATGTATGATACTTCTGAAGCCGTAAAGCGAGCATTTACAGGAACCACCACTGCCCCGGTTTTAAGGACTCCAAAAAAGCCTATGACGAATTCCGGCCTGTTGGGCATGAACAGGGCTACCCTGTCACCGGGCTTTATGCCTCTGTTCTTTAACTGGTAGGCTAATGAACTGGCGCGCTTATTAAGCTCGTCCCACGTCAAACTTACGCCCTTTTCCGGCCACTTCACTGCTTCATCAAAGGAATACTTTCGAGCATTTCTTTCCAGTAGCCCGTGAATAAATTCCGCCATATTGCCTTCCCCCCTACTCGTACACCTTCTCTTCCTCGCAGGTGGCGTCAACGGCGTCGTGCTCCACGTCGCGCCCGGCGGGCGTACCGGCCAGGTCGCGGTAATACTCGTGCTGGATGATCAGGTTCATCACCTCGTTGGTCCCCGTCCAGATCATCATCAGGCGGGCGTCGCGCAGGAGCCGCTCCACGGGGTAAACGCGGGTGTAGCCGATGCCGCCCATAATCTGCATGGCGTGGTTGATCACCTGCCAGGCCGTTTCCGTGGCAAACTTCTTGGCCTCGGAAACCAGGCGCCGCACGCGCCCCGGCGGCACGCGGTCTGAGTCCACGGCCCGCGCCGTGGCGTACACCAGGCTGCGCGCGGCATCCAGGAGGGTGATGCTCTCCGCCACCTTAAAGGATACGCCCTGGAACTCCTTAATCACCCTGCCGAAGGCCTTTCTCCTGGCGGAGTAACGGGCCGCCACCTCCAGGGCCGCCCTCGCCATGCCCAGGGCCCCGGCGGCGGTGGTCAGGCGCTCGGGCACCATCATGCGGTAAAAGACGGTCGCGCCCCCGTTTTCCTCCCCCAGGAGGTTCTCCCGTGGCACCGGGCAGCCGTCGAAAACCACCCGGCCCGTGCCGCCGCCGCGCGTGCCCATGAGGCCGTACACGTGCTCTACCTTCACTTTAGGCCCCCGCTCCACGATGAAGGCGCTGATGCCCCGGTGGGGCGGCGCCTGCTCGTCGGTGCGGGCGTAGACCAGGAAGTAATCCGCTCCCTCCGCCCCCACGATGAACCTCTTCTGGCCGGTGAGGATGTAGTGGTCGCCCTCCTTTTTGGCCACCGTGGTGGTGCCAAAGAAGTCGGACCCTCCCCGCGGCTCGGTGAGGGCCTCGGCGCAAAAGAGGCGCCCCTCCAGGGTGGGCTTCAGGTACTTTTGCCTCTGCTCTTCCGTGCCGAAAACGTAGATGGCCTCGCCGACGATGCTGGGCAGGGAGTAAAGGCAGGAAAGGGCCGCCCCCAGCACTCCCACTTCTTCCAGGGCCACCACCTCGGAGGCCCAGTCCAGGCCCCTGCCGCCGTACTCCGGGGCAAAGCGCAGGCCTAAAAGCCTGCGGGACGCCGCGGCCTGCACGAATTCCCTGGGGTAGTGCACCCTCTCGGCGTCCATGTCCAGGATCAGCTGCCTGGGCACTTCCTTTACGAACTGCACCACTTCCTCCCGCAGCCTTTCCTGCTCGGGAGTAAGCATGAAGTTAAAGTCGAACAACCCCGCCACCTCCGGCACAGTGCTTACCAGAAGCATACCATTACGTTTACGTTAACGTCAAGGCATGGGCAAAAAAAATTATTACCGCCCGCCCTGCAGCCGGGCCGCCGCCCGGGAAGCCCATACCGCGCCCAGCTCCACCTCCACGAGCACGCCCTCCGGGGTATCCCGGCGGGAGAGCACCTCCCCCCTCTCGTAGAGAAGGCTCAGCACGTCGCCCCGGTGGTAGGGCACCAGGAACTCCCGCCGCACGCGCCTTTCCTCCAGGACCTTCATGATGGCCTCCAGGAGGCTGCCGATGCCCTCCCCGGTGAGGGCAGAGACGGCCACCCAGGGGTCCCTGCCGGGCAGGGGGCAGAAGCTCCCCCCGGCCTTATCCATCTTGTTGTAGACCAGGATGGTGGGCTTGGCCGCCGCCCCCAAGGAAGCCAGCACCTCCTCCACCGCGGCCACCTGGGCCGGGTAGGCGGGGTTGGCGGCGTCCACCACGTGCAGGAGCAAATCGGCCTCCGTCACTTCTTCCAGGGTAGCCCGGAAAGCGGCCACCAGGTGGTGGGGCAGGCGGCGGATGAAGCCCACCGTGTCGGTGAGCAGGACCTCTTCTTTGTTAGGGAGTACCAGCCGCCGCGTGGTGGGGTCCAGGGTGGCAAAAAGCTTGTCCTCTACCGGCACGCCCGCGCCCGTGAGGGCGTTCATGAGGGTGGACTTGCCGGCGTTGGTGTAGCCCACCAGGGCCACCAGGAAAAGCGGCACGTCACGCCGCCCGGCGCGCAGGATATGGCGGTGGCGGCGCACCTCCTCCAGCTCGCGGCGCAGGTCGGTGATGCGCTTCCTGATGCGCCGGCGGTCCGTCTCCAGCTTGGTTTCGCCCGGCCCCCGTGTGCCGATGCCCCCGCCCAGGCGGGAAAGCTCTACGCCCCGCCCGGTGAGGCGCGGGTAGAGATACTCCAGCTGGGCCAGCTCCACCTGCAGCTTTCCTTCCCTGGTGCGGGCCCGGCGGGCAAAGATGTCCAGGATGAGCTGGGTGCGGTCGATGACGCGCACTCCCAGCTCTTCCTCGAGGTTGCGCACCTGGGCGGGGGTGAGGTCCTTTTCCGAGATGACCAGGTCCACCCCCAGCTCCCGGCAGGCGCTCACGAGTTCGTCTTTCACCTTGCCCCGCCCGAGCAGGGTGGCCGGGTCCGGGCGGCGCATTTTCTGCACCAGCCTCCCCACCACCCGGGCGCCCGCCGTTTCGGCCAGGTGGGCGAGCTCGTCCAGGTACTCCTCCAGCTCCCGGTCGTCCTCGTGGGGCAGCTGCAGGGCCACGAGAAAGGCCTTTTCTTCCTCCGCCGGCTGCAGTTCATGCCGCATCAATTGCCCCACCTCCCCTACTGGCGCCCGCCGTTTCTGACCACGGGCACGGACAGGGACACCTCCTTTACGTCCCTGGTGATGGTCACGTAGGCCCAGCCGTCCTTTTCCCTCACCCGGCAGCCCGGCACGCCTCGCACGCGGGCGTTTTTTGCCGGCAGGGCGAAGGTCATCTCCCGCAGCGAATCCGGCGAGCTGGCGCTGATGTGGTAGCCCTGCGCGGTGCGCCGCACGGCAAAGCGCACCTTCTCATGCCGGTCGAGGAAGTCGGCAAAATCCAGCATGGTGCGCACGGAGAGCGATCCCTCGGAGACGTACTTTAAAATGTAGTTCTGGATGCCGCGCCACATCTCCGGGTGGCGGGCTACGGAGACGGGGTGGAAATAAAGGAGCCGGATCTCGCGCATCTGCACCAGGGCGTCCAGGAGGCGGCAGACGTCGCTCTGGATTTGCGCGGGCCTGCGCCCGGCGGCCAGCATGTTCTCGAAGGCGGTGCCGTAGACGGTACCGGTGTAGCCGAAGAGCCAGAAGCGCCTCTCCGGCCTCCCCTCAAACCAGCCCCGCGTGGGCGGGGAGTTAAAGGCCAGAGGGAGCGAGGCCGCCCTGGTGCCCTGCGCGGCCAAAAATTCGTTCACCGCGGCGTCGTGGGCCCCGCCGGGGGCGGCGTAGTCGGCCACGGGCCGCCCCAGGGCTTCCTGAAGCGCCCGGTAGTTGGCCGCTATATACTCCTCCTTTTCCTCCGGCGAAAGCTCGTGGAAGTGGTAGGCCCAGTAGTTGTGGATCCAGCCGCCGTGGGAGCCGATGCTGCCGTACTGCTGCAAAAGCCCCAGGTAGCGGCCTCCCTTGCGGGGGTTCAAGGCGTCAAAGCCCCGCCTGTCGCCCGGGCGGTCGTTGTCCGGCCCGGCGGTGACGTAAAAGGAAAAGGGGAATTCCTGAGTGAAAAGCTTTAAGCCGAAGATGCGGTCTAGGTCGCGAAAGTAGGCTCCGGAGCAGAGGTGCACGGCCACCACCAGCCCGGCGGTGCCGTTGGGCGCGGCCACCAGCCGCGGCAGGCCCACCACCTCCAGCAGAAAATATTTCAAAAGGCCCCGCAGCACGAAGTCCACATTTTCCCGCACTTTTAAGAGGCCCGGGGTGCCGTTGACAAAGACCACCGCCCCTCCCCCGGCGTAATTTTTCTGCACCAGATAGCCGGCAGAGGGCGTTTTGCCCCCGCAGTAGGCCAGCACCTTCCCGGAAACCTCTCCCAGCTCCAGGCGGGCATCCCGCACCGGGGGGCAGTCGGGGACTTTCAGCTCGTCGCCGCTGTACAGGCCGGGGTCGAAAAACTTGCGCAAAGGAGAAGTAGCGGGCACGCTTAAGGTCCCCGGCTGCCGCCGTCCCTGGCGGTAGTCCAGCCCTGCCAGCGCCGAGAACAGCCCCCGCTCGCGCAGGTCCCCGCCCTCCTCCAGCGTGCCGGCGTCGCCCCCCAGGAAGACCTTGCCCCCGGCGCCGGAAACGTACTCCTGGAGGAGGCCCGCCAGATCCGGGCCCAGCCTCCGGTTGACCTCCTCGGGGAAGATGAGGGCCGCGTAGCGCTTTTTTAGCTCCCGGGCGCCGTAGCCCGCCAGCGAGTCCGCCGGCACCAGGTCAAAAGGGAAGCCCTCCTCGGCCAGCACTTCCTGGTAGGCCGCCAGGGCGGGTGAGCCCAGGTCCGCGAAGACCAGCGCCGCCTTGATGTCGCTGTTCAAGGGGAAGTCTGTTTCCGGAGCGGAAAACCTGGGGGCGGGCGGTGCTTCACCGCCCCCGGGCTCGCTGCCGGAGCGGGCGGAATAAACAATCAGCAGGCAGGCAATGACCAGCCCCCCGGCCAGCCAGAAAAATTTATTCCTCATGCCGCCCTCCGCATTTGTTCCGGTGTGCTAAGGTCGTCCCTGGCCTGCCGCCACCAGCCCCCCGCCTCCACGGGCACCTCACACCACCACCTTGATCTTTTCCCCGCAGGACCGGCAGGCGTTTCCCTCCAGGCCCGCCACCTGCACGCGGTAGCCGCGGCGGCGGATGAGCGTGGCGCCGCAGGAGGGGCAGGTCGTATCCCCGGCGTCCAGCTCCGGGGCGTTGCCGACGTAGACGTATTTCAGCTTTTCCCCGGCCAGCTCCCGCGCCCGCAGGAGGGTGGAGAGCGGGGTGGGGGGCAGGTCGAACTTATAATGGGGGAAGTAGCGGGAAAAGTGCAGGGGGATCTCGGGGTCCAGGGAGGCCACCCACTCCGCCAGGCTACGGATCTCCTCCGGAGAGTCGTTCAAGCCGGGTACTAAAAGCGTGGTCAACTCCACGTGGCATGCCCGCGCGGCCAGCTCCACCGTGCGCAGCACCGGCTCCAGGCTCCCCCGGCACACCTCGCGGTAGTAGGCCGCGGTGAAGCCCTTCACGTCGATGTTCATGGCGTCAATGTAGGGCAGGATCTCCCGCAAGGGCTCCTCGCGGACGTAGCCGTTGGTAACGAGGACGTTTTTTAAGCCCTTCTCCCGCGCCAGGCGGGCGGTGTCGTAAACGTACTCGTACCAGATGAAGGGCTCGTTGTAGGTGTAGGCGATGCCCACGCAGGGCACGCCCCGAGCGATCTGCTCCATGGCCGCGGCCACCACCGCCTCCGGCGCGAGGAAGCGCGTGGGGGGATCGGCGTGGGCTATCTGCCAGTTCTGGCAGAAGCCGCAGGCCAGGTTGCAGCCGAAGGTGCCCAGGGAGAGGATCTCCGTGCCCGGGTGGAAGTGGTAGAGGGGCTTTTTTTCGATGGGATCCATGGCCGCGGAGGAAACCCGCCCGTAGTTGGCGGCGTAGAGCACGCCGCCCCGGTTTTCGCGGGCGCGGCAAAAGCCCCTGCCCCCTTCCTTAATGCGGCAGAGGCGGGGGCAGAGGCGGCAGAAAACGCTGTTCCCTTCGCCCTTTTCGTAAAAGAGGGCTTCTTTCATGGTTTTTCCCCGCTAACAGGCTTATTTGTCCCTTACCTTTAGAGCTTAGCGCCCCAACGGCCCCATAGGAAAGGACACAGGCCAATTTTTTAAGACGGCCCGGAGCCTTCCAGGGAAGGTCTTATCTCCGGAACGACTTCCAACTCCATGGCACGTAAAGCTTCCCATAGACGCAGGTCCCAGCACGCTACTACGACGCGGTTTTTCACCTGTGTCTTCAGAGTTATGGCAGAAGCAAGGTGTATGGAGTCAAAGCCCCTCAGGTGATGCTTCTCGGCCAGCTCACCGGCCAGCCAAACAAGTGAATCCGACACTTCCACGGCCAGATATCTCGGCCAATCGTTCTGTAAGGCCACCACAACTTGGCGGTATTCCTTTTCCCTTAGCAGTCCCTCGCGCCGCCCCCGGGCCAGGGCTGCTCGCGCTTCCGGGTAGGCCACCTTGCTGGTAGCCACCACCGCAGCCTCGTCCACCAACTTACGCACCATCTCCGAGCCCGGTTCGCGAACGTACAGTTTCACCAAAGCGCTGGTATCCAGGTAACAGATCACCGGCGGTCCTCCACAACTAATGCGGCGAGCGAGGAAGTACCGCGAATTTCCGGCGGCACGGCCACCCCGCGTGGTTTACCACCCTGCCAGGAAGCTATTCCCTGTTCCACCAGAGCAAAAAGGAGGGGTTGCTCATTTTCTTGAACCGGCACGAGTTTGGCGATGGGGACGTTGCGTTCGGTGATGAGGAGTACTTCACCCTGCTTAACACGCCTGAGGTACTCGCTGAGGCGGTTCTTAACTTCCCTGATACCCACCCTCACGGCATCACCCCCGGTGGCTACATTGTAACATGCATGTAGCCACAATGCAAGCGCATGAGCATCAACAGTAACTCGAGCATTCCTCCCTGCGGAGCGTCTCCACCGGCCTGCCGGCCTACTAGGTGTGGCGCTCCACGGTGAAGCGGTAGAGCTGCACCGGCTCGCCGGGGCCGATGCCGGCCTTCTTTCTGGCAATCTCCAGCTGCTCCTCCACGGTGTCCACGCCCTCAATGTCCGGCAGGAGCAGCCCCTGGCGCCCCCCGGACTTGACGATGACGCCGTACTTCTTGGGGTCCAGGTCCTGCGGCCCCTGCACCGGCTCGGGCGGGGACAAAACGTCCACCTTGATTTCCAGGTCCGCAAGCTCGTCAGCCGTCACCGGGGGAAAGCGCGGGTCGCGCAGGGCGGCGGCCAGGGCGTTGGCGGCCACCTCCTCGACGATGTTTTTGTGCTGGGGCGTCACCGTGCCGATGCACCCCCGCAGCTGCCCCTCCTTGTGCAGGGAGACGAAGACCCCTGCCCGCCGGGCAAACTCCGGCGGGATTTCCTTTTCCTCTTCGCGCTCCTCCTTGCCGGCAAAGTAGTTCTCCAGGGCGCGCCGGGCCACGCGCACGAGAAAGCCCTCCCTCTCCCGGCGCGCGCGGCGGGCCTGCTGCGCCCGTTCCGCCAGCCGCTCCAGGAGGCGCCTTGCGGGGTCCTCCCCTCCCGGGGCCAGGTGGGCCACCAGGTAGCCCACGCCGAAGGGCCCCTCGTAGGAGAGCACCTCCGCCTTCACGGACAGGCCGTCAAAGGCACCCAGGGCCATGATGATGGAGCGCAGGCCGCACTCCCCGGCGCGGCTGGCCAGGGTCTCTTCGATGCCCAGGACACCTTCCGCGTCGGCGGCGCCCACCAGGCGCACGATCTCGCGGTCGAACTCCGCGCCCCGGGGGTCAAAGCCCGCCGGGGCGTCCGGCGTGAGCCGGTGGGAGAGGTCCCCGCTGGCTAGGACGGCGAGCTTTCTCCCCAGGCGGGCCGCCGCCCGGGCCAGGGCCGCGCCGAAGGCGTAGAGCTTTGGGCGGGGCAAAAAGCTCATGCCCACCGGCAGGAGGGGCCAGTCCACGCCCGCCCGGCGCAAAAAGTACAGGGGGACCACCGTGCCGTGGTCCAGGTCCGGGGTCAGCCCGTAGCTGCGGGCCGTTTTCTTGTCCAGGAGGACCACATTTACTTCCAGCGCCGCGGCCTCCTCCTGCACGGCCCGCGCCAGCGCGAGGTCGTTCTCCACCTCAAAGCGCACCTGCCGTGCTCCGAACGGCGCGAGATCTCCGGCAAGCCTTTCCAGGGCCCAGACGGCCACCGCGTCGCGGAAGACCGGCCCGTGGGGGGAGATGAGGGCCACAACTTGCGCCCCGCTATCCCTTAAGCGGCGGCCCAGTTCCAGCATGGCCTTCTGGGATGAGACGACCACTTCCGCGTCCCTACCCCCAACCTCGGGCACCATTACGGGCGGGTGGGGGCAGACGCCGCCGGCCACCACCGCCATACCTCACTCACCCCCTCGCCGAGTTTCAGATTCTATTAACTGCAAAAAACGGTCCACCTCTTTTTTATAGCGTTCCTCCAGTTTCAAGGCATCTTCCAGCACTACGGCAAGCTTTCTGGGGTCCAGTTCATAAGTGTAAGCGTGGCGGAAAAAGTGGCGGAAGGCGCGCAGGCTGTCCAGGAGCCTTGCCGTCTCCTCCGTGATGAGGGCGGGGCGCACACCTTTTATGTGCAGGGTCATGCGCCGCAAAAGCTCGGCGTGATAACGGGCCTTATCGGCCACTTCGTTTTCAAAAAACCGGGCCACAATTTTAAAGAGGTCCTCAAAGGCGCAGTAAAGGTTGTGCAGCTGGTAGCCCAGGCTTTCCAGGTGGACAACGTCCTCCGCTTTGCGGCGCTCCTTAATGCGGCGGTATATTTTGTCAATGACTTCCAACTGCTTGGCCACTTCGGCGCGCAAAACGGCTAGCCGTCCCGCGTCCATAAGATCCCTTCCCTTTTAATTTTAGCGGCCAGGTGGCTTTTCGCCAGGTCCTCCAGCCGCACCGCATCCACGTCCAAACCCAGGCGGGAAGAGAGGAAAGCCAGAGCCGCAAAGAAATGTTCGTTGGCTAGGCCCTCAAAGGCCACGTCCACGTCGGAAACCCCTTTCACGAAGGCACCCGGCCTGACCAGGGAGCCAAAAATGTATGCCCGGGAAAAGGGCACCCGCCGCGCAAGCTCGGCCAGCGCCTCTTTTGTCCTGGTTAAAAGTTCCTGCCTGGTCCGCTCGTCCGCCGCCCTGCGGCACCTTACGGCTTCCGCCACCAGGTACACGGAAGTCACTCCCGTTAAACACCTTCAACTAACGTGCTCCGGCTTCCACCCGCTCCCTACAGCGACACGCGCCCGGTGGCGCCCATGTAGACGAAGGACGCGCCCAGGAAGATTAAAAAAACGCCGCAGGCCACCAGGACGGCCCGGTAGACGCCCTGGCTTAAAAAGCGCCTGCCGCCGGCCACCGCCGCGGCCACCAGGCCGTACCAGACCAGGTCGGAGGAGATGTGCCCGGCAAAGAAGCTGGCCAGCCCCGGCGCGCCCTGCTTCAAGGCAAAGACGATGTAGGAGAGCCCCACCGTGGCCCACCACAGGCTCCAGTAGGGGTTGGAGAGGCTGACCAGCGCGCCGGCCAGCACGGGGTGCAGCCCCCGGCTCCCCGCAGGGGGGTTGCCCGGCGCGGGGTTCAGCCCCAGCTCCACCCTGCCCAGCCAGGCGTCCCTGGCCATGCCCCAGCCCATATACGCCAGGAAGGCGCCGCCCAGCAGGGCAATGGCCCGGCCTACGGCGGGGGCGGAAAGCCAAGCGCTCAAACCCAGGGCCAGGGCCACTACCAGCGCCAGCTCCAGGATGCCGTGGCCCAGCACCAGGAGAGGGCCGGCCACAAAGCCCCGCCGCGCGCTCTCCCCGATGGTCACCGTAAGGAGCGGCCCCGGCATCATGGCCCCGGAGAGGCCGACCACAAAGGCGGTAAAAAAGAGCGCTGCCGCATCCATGATTACTCTCGCCTCCCGGGGCAACAATTCTCTGCGCGGCGGGAGAATTCCTTTTTTAAATTTTATTTTTACCGCCCGGCGCGGCAAAATCCCCCTTGACCGGAAAGAAAAAATAAAATATTCTAAGCTCAAAGAGTGATTGAATACTCATTCATTCCCGACAAAAGGAGGCGATTGCTGCGTGACGCGCAGGATGATCAAAAAGGCCGCCGTGCTGGGCGCCGGGGTCATGGGCTCGGCCATTGCCGCCCACCTGGCCAACGCGGGCATCCCCACCGTGCTCCTGGACATCGTGCCCCGCGAGCTGACCCCGGAGGAGGAAAAGCAGGGCCTCACCCTGGACCACCCCAGGGTGCGCAACCGGCTGGCCGCCAGGGCCATTGAGAACCTCCTCAAGGCAAAGCCGGCACCGCTCTTCGTGCCGGAAAACGCCTCTTTAATCACGCCGGGCAACCTGGAAGACCACCTGGAGTGGCTCCGGGACGCGGACTGGATCATCGAGGCGGTGGTGGAAAGGCTGGACGTCAAGCAGGAGCTGTTTGCCAAAGTGGAGCAGTTCCGCCGCCCGGGCGCCATCGTCAGCACCAATACCTCCGGCCTCTCCGTCAACAAGATGGTCGAGGGCCGGAGTCTGGAGTTTAAGCAGCACTTCCTGGGCACCCACTTCTTTAACCCGCCCCGCTACATGCGCCTCCTGGAGGTCATTCCCGCGCAGGACACCCTGCCGGAAGTGGTGGAGTTCATGTGTGACTTCGGGGAGCGGGTGCTGGGCAAGGGCGTGGTGCTGGCCAAGGACACCCCCAACTTCATCGCCAACCGCATCGGCACCTTCGGCATGTGCGCGACCCTGCGGGCCATGACGGATATGGGCCTCTCCGTGGAGGAGGTGGACGCCCTCACCGGGCGGGCCATGCTGCGGCCCAAGTCGGCGTCTTTTCGCACCCTGGACATGGTCGGCCTGGACGTGCTCTGGCACGTGGCCAAAAACATGCGCGAGGCCGTGGCCGATCCCGCGGAAAAGGAAGCCTTTGCCCTCCCGCCCTTCATCGACGAAATGCTCTCCCGCGGCTGGCTGGGGGACAAAACCGGCCAGGGATTCTACAAGAAGGTTAAAGGCCCCTCCGGCACGGAGATCTACGCCCTCGACTACCGCACCCTGGAGTACCGCCCGCGGCAAAAGGCCTCCTTCCCCTCCCTGGAGATGACCAGGGTGGCCAAGAGCCCCGCGGAGCAGCTGCGCGCGCTGCTCTTCGGCCAGGACAAAGGAGCGCAGTTTGCCTGGCGGGTGACCAGCGAGGTGCTGGCCTACACGGCGGAAAAGCTGCCCGAGATGGCCAACGACATCGTGGCCGTGGACCGGGCCATGAAGTGGGGCTACAACTGGGACCTGGGGCCTTTCGAGGTGTGGGACGCCCTGGGCGTGGAGGAAGTGGCCGGGCGGCTCCGCGCCGAAGGCCGCGCCGTGCCCCGGGTGGTGGAGGACCTGCTGGCGCGCGGGTACAAGTCCTTCTACGAGAAGAGGGACGGCCGCCGCTACTACTACGATTTTGCCTCCGGGGAGATGAAGCCCGAATTTATCCCGCCGGAGGTCATCTTCCTGGCGCCCTTAAAAGAACAGAACCGGGTGCTCAAAAGCAACCCCGGCGCCAGCCTCATCGACATCGGCGACGGCGTCTTGTGCCTCGAGTTCCACTCCCGGGCCAATGCCATCGGCGGCGACATCCTGGAGATGATCAACTTCGCCGTGAAGGAAGTGGAAAAGGGCTACGAGGGCCTGGTCATCGGCAACTACGGCCAGCACTTCTCCGCCGGCGCCAACCTCATGCTCATCCTCATGACGGCGGAGGAAGAGGAGTGGGACGAGCTGGACCTCATGATCCGGCAGTTCCAGAACGCCATGATGAACATCAAGCGCTGCGCCAGGCCGGTGGTAGCCGCGCCGCACGGCATGGCCCTGGGCGGCGGCTGCGAGGTGTGCCTGCACAGCCACGCCGTCAACGCCTACGCGGAAACTTACATGGGCCTGGTGGAGGTGGGCGTGGGGCTGCTGCCCGCCGGGGGCGGCTGCAAGGAGATGGTCGTGAGGGCCTTCGCGCAATCGCCGCCCGAGACGCAGGTCACCGGCAGGGGCGGCACCGGCATGGGCTACCTGCAGCTGGTGGCCCGCGCCTTTGAAAACATCGCCACGGCCAGGGTCTCCACCAGCGCCGCGGAGGCCTTCAAGCTGGGGTTCCTGCGCCCGGGCGACCGCGTCACCATGAACCGCGACCGGGTGATCTACGAGGCCAAGCAGGTGGTCCTGGAGATGGCCCGCAGAAACTTCTCCCCGCCGCGCCCGGCCACGGTGCCGGCCCTGGGCAACGCCGGCTACGCCGTGCTGGAGCTGGCCGTGCAGACCATGCGCTGGGGCAACCAGATCACCGACCACGACGCCAAGATTGCCAGAAAGATCGCCTACGTGCTCACCGGCGGAGGGGTGACGCCCGGCACCGTGCTCACCGAGCAGGACTTCCTCGACCTGGAGCGCGAGGCCTTCCTCTCCCTGCTGGGCGAGCCCAAGACCATCGAGCGCATCCGCCACATGCTGGCCACCAACAAGCCCCTGCGGAACTAGCCTGGCACGAAGGAGGTTTGAGAGAAATGCAGGAAGCCGTAATCGTCAGCGCCGTGCGCACGGCGGTGGGCAAGGCCCCGCGGGGCACCCTGCGCCAGACGCGGCCCGAGTACATGGCCGCCACGGTGGTCAAAGAGGCCCTGGCCAGGGTGCCGGCCCTCTCCCCGCAGGAAGTGGACGACTTCATCCTGGGCTGCGCCTTCCCCGAGGCCGAGCAGGGGATGAACCTGGCGCGCATCGTGGCTTTAAAGGCCGGCCTGCCCGACCGCGTGCCGGGGGTCACCGTTAACCGTTTCTGCGCCTCCGGCCTGGAGGCCATCGCCATTGCCGCCCAGCGCATCATGACCGGCATGGCCGAGGTCTGCCTGGCCGGCGGCGTGGAGAGCATGAGCCTGGTGCCCATGGGCGGCAACAAGCTCATGCCCGACCCCGACCTCATGGCCACCTGGCCAGAGGTCTACATGAGCATGGGCCTCACCGCCGAAAACGTGGCCGAGCGCTACAAGATCTCCCGGGAGGACCAGGACGCCTTTGCCCTGGCCAGCCACCAGAAGGCCGCCGCGGCCATTGCCGCCGGCAGGTTCAAGGAGGAGATCGTTCCCCTCACGGTGGTGGAGAGGACCAGGGCAAACGGCAGGCTGGTGGAAAAGACCACCGTCTTTGAAGTGGACGAAGGCGTGAGGTACGACACCAGCATGGAGGCCCTGGCCAGGCTGAAGCCCGTCTTCAAGCAGGGCGGCACGGTCACCGCCGGCAACTCCTCCCAGACCAGCGACGGGGCGGCCTGCGTGGTGGTCATGAGCGCCAAAAAGGCGGCGTCCCTGGGCATTGAGCCCCTGGCCGTCTTCCGCGCCTATGCCGTGGAGGGCTGCCCGCCGGACGTCATGGGCATCGGCCCTTCCGTGGCCATCCCCAAGGCCCTTAAACTGGCCGGGCTGGCCAAGGATCAGGTCGATCTTTTTGAGCTCAACGAGGCCTTTGCCTCCCAGGCCCTGGCCTGCATGAGGCTTTTAGAACTGGACCCGGCCCGGGTCAACGTGAACGGCGGCGCCATTGCCCTGGGCCACCCCCTGGGCTGCACCGGCGCCAAGCTGACCGCCACCCTGCTGTATGAAATGCGCCGGCGGAACGCCCGCTACGGCGTGGTGAGCATGTGCATCGGCGGCGGCATGGGCGCGGCGGGCGTCTTTGAGCGGGCTTAAGCCCTGTGCTAAACTAAAAACAGCCACAAGGAGGTTGTCCCTATGCCCCAGAAAGGCGGCGCCTTTCTCCTGGAAGACATCAGCCCCCAGGAAATGTTTACCCCCGAGGACTTCTCCGACGAGCACCGCATGATCCAGAGCACGGTGGCCGACTTTGCGGCCAACGAGCTGGCCCCGAAGGCGGAGGAGCTGGAGCACCAGCCGGAGGGGGTCATGCGCGAGCTCATGCGCAAGGCGGGCGAGCTGGGCCTGCTCTCCGCCGACATCCCCGAGGAGTACGGCGGCGCGGACCTGGGGAAGGTAGCCTCGTGCATCATTGCCGAAAACGTGGTGCCCGGGGGCTCCTTTGCCGTCACCCACGGCGCCCACACGGGCATCGGCACCATGCCCATCGTGCTCTTCGGCAATGAAGAACAGAAGAAGAAGTACCTGCCCGGGCTGGCCAGCGGCGAGCTCATCGCCGCCTACGGCCTCACCGAGCCCAACGCCGGGTCCGACGCCCTGGCCATCCGCACGCGGGCGACCCTCTCCCCCGACGGCAAATACTATCTCTTAAACGGCGAGAAGATGTTCATCACCAACGCCGGCCTTGCCGACATCTACATCACCTACGCCAAGGTGGACGGGGAGAAGTTCACCGGCTTCATCGTGGAGCGCAACACCCCGGGCTTCTCCCTGGGCCAGGAAGAAAAGAAGATGGGCATCAAGGGCTCGTCCACCCGCAGCCTCATTTTTGAGGACGCCAAGGTGCCCGTGGAGAACGTCCTGGGCGAGATCGGCAAGGGCCACCTCATCGCCTTTAACGCCCTCAACATCGGGCGCTTTAAGCTGGGCGCGGCCTGCGTGGGCTCCTGCAAGCTGGCCCTGGAGCACGCGGCCAAGTACGCCCTGCAGCGGGTGCAGTTCGGCCGGCCCATTGCCAAGTTCGGGCTCATCCAGCACAAGCTGGCCATGATGGCCGCCAAAACCTACGCCGCAGAAAGCGTCGTCTACCGCATTGCCGGCCTGCTGGACGAGGTCACGGCGGACAAGAAGGAAGGGCCCGCCGCCGTGGAGGCCATCAGCGAGTACGCCATCGAGTGCTCCATTGCCAAGGTGCTGGGCTCCGAGGCCCTGGACTATGTGGTGGACGAGATGGTGCAGATTTACGGCGGCTACGGCTACATCCAGGAGTACCCCGCCGAGCGCTTTTACCGCGACTCGCGCATCAACCGCATCTTCGAGGGCACCAACGAGATCAACCGCCTGCTCATCCCGGCAACCATCGCCCGCCGGGCCATGAAGGGGCAGCTGAACTTCCTCGGCGCGGCCAAGGCGCTGGCCCAGGAAATCCTCAACCTGCGGCCCTTCCTGCCCGCGGACGACGGGCAGCCCCTGGCCCAGGAGCGGCAGATGCTGGCCATGGCCAAGAAGCTCTTCCTCTTCCTCGGCGGCCAGGCGGTGGAGAAGTACATGGACAAGCTGGCCGAGCAGCAGGAGATCGTGGCCATCCTGGCCGATCTGGCCATCCAGATCTACGCCATGGAGAGCGCCGTGCTGCGGGCGCTGAAGGCCCACGCCGCCGGGCAGGGCGAAAAGAAACTGCTCCTGGCCAAGCTCTACGTCCACGACGTCTACCCGCTTTTGGAGAGGTGGGCCCGCGAGGCCGTCTGCTACCTCTTCGAGGGGGACATGCGGCAGACCCAGCTCTCCATTGCCCGGCGCCTGACTAAGTACCAGCCCGAGGACCTCATCAGCGCGCGCCGACAGGTTGCCGCCTGGGTGCTGGAAGCGGAGAAGTACACGACGTAAGGGAAAGGAGCCACGCCATTGGCCAAGAAGAGCGGCGACAAGTACCGCGCCATCCTCGACGCCGCGGTGCGGGTCTTTGCCGCGTACGGCTACCACAACGCCCAGGTCTCCCGGATCGCCCGCGAGGCCGGGGTAGCCGACGGCACCATCTATCTCTACTTCAAAAACAAAAAAGACGTGCTCATCTCCCTTTTTAAGACCAGAATGGGGGAGTTCATCCAAAGGGTGGAGGAGGAACTCGCCGGGTGCACCAGCGCCTCGGAGCAACTTTCCCGCCTGGTGCACCTGCACCTCTCCCACCTGGAGGCCGACCGCAACCTGGCCACGGTCTTCCAGATCCAGCTGCGCCAGTCCGACCCCGCCATCCGCCAGGGCATCAGGGAGCCCCTGCGGGCGTACTCGCGCCTCATCGAGCGCGTCATCGCGCGGGGGGTGGAGGGCGGCGAGTTCAGGGAGGACCTGGACCCCCGCCTGGCCCGCAAGATGGTCTTTGGCACCGTGGACGAGGTGGCCACCTGCTGGGTCATGTCCCAGCGGGAGTACAGCCTTGCGGCGCTCGCGCCCAGGATAAGCGAGCTTCTTTTGCGGGCCTTTGCTCGGTAAAGCTCCTTGCTTGTTTTGCCTGCCGCGGCAGGCTTTTTTTATGGAGAGCAGCAGGAAATAGCAGGTGATAAGCAAAAATTATAGTGGAGTGGCAAATTGGAAATAATGACAACAGGTGAGGGACGTGCCGGCAAAGGTCTACCCCTTTCCCAGCCCGGAAGACCAGCAGGTAATCCAGACGGCCATCGAGGTTTTTTTAACCAGCCAGACGGGACGGGCCCGGGACACCATGCTCAAAACCATCCGGGCCGTGCTGGACCGCTACCACATCTCCAAGTTCAGCTTCCCCGATTACGTGGTGGAAGCCACCCGCGCTCCCGGCTACGCCGTCATCCGCGCCAAAAAGCTCATCACCGGGCACAAGTGTCCTTCTTGCGCGGAGCCGCTCTACGGCCTGGCGAGCCGCATACGCATCTTAAGCGTGCAGGAGCGCCGGGACTACCACCTGGTAACCTACGGCTGCCGGTGCGGGAAGATCTTCGCCAAGCCCGAGGAGTGTTAGGGCTTGCACGCGGGGCACCGTTGGGCTAAAATTAGTGGGGAGATTCTCATTTTGGCATTTTGTGGACTTGGGAGAAGTGCGTGATGGACGAACTGCTTAGGTTAATTCACCTGGTTTTCACGATCTTCACCTTTTACTACGTCTACTACATAGCCATTTCCCTTTTCTCCCTCTACCGCAAAAAGGAAGAGGTGACCACGCCGCCCAAGGCAACCTTTGCCATCGTCATTGCCGCCCACAACGAAGAAAAGGTCATCGGCGAGCTGATCAAGAGCGTCTTCAAGCTGGACTATCCCCGCGAGCTGTACGAGGTCTTCGTCATTGCCGACAACTGCACGGACAGGACGGCCAGCATAGCCTCCTCCCTGGGGGCAACGGTCATCACGCGCTACAACAACCGCGAGAAGGGAAAGGGCTATGCCTTGGAGTACGGCTTCCAGCAGATCTTCCGCTCCAAGCGCCATTTTGACGCCTTTGTGGTCTTGGACGCGGACAACCTCATCTCGCCCAACTTCTTGAAGATCATGAACCAGCGCTTGGCGCGGGGGGAAAAGATCATCCAGGGGTACCTGGGCACCAAGAACCCCAACGACACCTGGGTGACGAGGTCCATTGCCGTGGGCTACCTGATCACCAACCGCTTCTGGCAGCTGGCCAAGCACAACCTGGGCCTCACCTGCGCCCTGGGAGGCACGGGCATGTGCATTGCCAGCGACGTGCTCAAGAAGTTCGGCTGGGGGATGACCTCCCTCACCGAGGACCTGGAGTTCCAGACCAAGGCCCTGCTCTGCGGGCTGCGGGTCACCTGGGCTCACGACGCGGTGGTCTACGACGAAAAGCCCCTCACCTTAAAGCAGTCCTGGCGGCAGCGCCAGCGCTGGATGCAGGGGCACTGCAACGTGGCCGGGCGCTACTTCTTCAAGCTCCTCTGGAGCGGCATCACCACCCTGGACTTCCGCAAGATCGACGGCGCCATCTACCTCCTGCAGCCCTACTTCACCATGCTCACGGGGGCGGCGCTGGTGTACTCCATCATCAACTGGCAGCAGGTGAACTGGTGGTGGTTCCTGGCCGGGTTCGTCTTCCAGTACTTCTACCTGGCCCTGGCCCTCTTCCTGGAGCGGGCCCACCCGCGGACGTACATATGGCTGCTCTACTACCCGCTGTTCACCCTGACCTGGATACCCATATCCTTCCTGGGGTTCATTCACCGCCACAACAAGGTCTGGGACCACACCCAGCACGTGCGCAACATCTCCTACGAACAGCTGCGCAGCCAGATCCAGTAGGCAAGAGCCCCCGCCAAGCGCGGGGGCTTAAAATTTACCTGCGGTAACATATGGCAGGCCCCCGGCGTATTATGGTTACGGAAAGGGGGAGTTATGCATGCCTGACAGCATGGAAGCCAAGACCCGCGCCACCAATATCATCGAGTTCGCGCTGGGGATAATCGTGGCCGTTCTGGGGCTTTTTGTCCTTGTGGCCGGAATCCTCATCACCATCTTTTAGCCGCGCCCCCTTAAAACGCCCCGGCGGCGGGTGTGCTGCCCGCCGCCTTTTTTATTTACCCCCCACTCCCGCCATCTCTACCTTACAGAAACCTGCGCAGGGAACAGGCGAGGCGCCTCAGGCTCTCCGGGTGGGTGAAGTAGGCGTGGTGGCCTCGGATGGGGTTTGAGCGGTCGATGACGAACTCCTCGTGCTCGTCCAGGCCGCCGGCGATCCGCGGCACGGCCTGGGGCCAGGCGACGTCCAGGATGCCGGCCAGGTTGCAAAAGTAGCCCACTGCCGGGCGCCGCGCCAGGTCCGCCCGCCGGGCCACGGCGCGGTGGAACCAGAAAAGCGGCGAGCCTACCATGAGCAGCTGGGAGACCTTTTGCGCCAGCGGACGGCTGGCGGACAGGGCGCAGTAGCAGACAATGGAACCCAGGCTGTAGCCCACCAGCTGCACGGGCCCGTCCTGGGAGAGGAGCGCCTCGTAAACTCGCCAGTTCACCGCCTGGTGCACCGGCTCGAGGCAGAGGTAGGCGTAGATGTCGCCGAAGTTGTCCGCCAGGTAGCCCGCCAGGCGGCCCACCAGGCTGCGGGGGAAAAGGCCGCACAGCTCTCTGTGGACCAGCTCCCGCTGCTCGGCCCAAAAGCGCTGCCGGGCCGCCTGCGCTCCCCGCGCCCCGGCGGCCGGGTGGGGCACCAGGTCGTAGTAGTAGATGCCGCCGAAATCCTCTGGCCCCACGTCCGCCCCCAGGGCGCGCAATTCCTCCTCCAGGCGCTCCGCCCACCCCCGCCAGTAGTCCCGGCGGGCGTCGTGGCCCATGCCGTGCACGAAAAGGATCTTCCCCACCGCACATCCCCCCGCAGCCATTTTATGTGGCCGGGGGGAAAGGGGTGCTAGCCCTTCAGCCTTTTAATGAGGGCCACCATGTTGCGGGCCAGGCGGCGGCACTCCTCGATGGCCAGGGCGTCCTCGTGCACGCCCTTCTTCCAGGAAACTTTGCCGTCGGCGAGGCTTTCAAACATGGTGCCCATGGCCCCACTGTTGTAGAGCCCGCCCTCCTGGTCGCGGGTGTCCACCACGTAGAGGCCCTGGGCGGCCAGGAAGCGGTTCATGATCTCCAGGGCGAATTCCTGGCCGCCGTTGCGCAGGCCCGCGTGGGTGACCGCTCCGCCCACCTTGCCGTGGAGCAAATTTTTAACCATGTGCATCCAGCGGGTGCGGTCCATGAAGTTTTTCATGTAGGTGGTCACGTTGGCCCAGTAGACGGGCGAGCCCAGCACGATGCCGTCGGCGGCCAGCATTTTCTCGGCCAGAGCGCCCATGTCGTCGTCCTTGATGGAGCACTCCGGCTTGGCCAGGCACTTGTTGCAGGCCTGGCAGGGCTTGATGTGGTAGTCCGCCAACTCCACCAGTTCGGTTTCCGCGCCCAGCCGGGCGGCCTCCTCCAGCACCGCCTGCAGCATGGCCGCCGTGTTGCGGCCCTTGCGGTGGCTGCCGTTAATGGCCAGGATCTTCATCTTGCCGGGACCTCCTTTTCACTGATTTCCGGCTTCCCCCTCGGGCATTACTTGATGCTCCGCAAAAACCGGTAATTTTAAAATTCGCACCTTTTTGAGAAGTTCCTCTTTCATTTCAGCCCCCACAGGCCGCGCCTGGCCTCGCGGGCCTCCCGCTGCAGCTTTACGAAGAGGTCCGCATACTTCACGTTGGGCGGCACGGTCATCACCTGCGCGCAGCCGTCCAGCAGGAGCCTGGCGTTAAACATCTTTTCGCGCACCTCCTCCGCGGAAGGGCTCCTGCCCTGCGGGGGAGACAGCCACACGTAGGCCAGGAGCCGCCCGTACTTATCCCTCTCCTGGGCGTCGGTCTCCAGCCATACCTTTTTGCCCAGGAGGTGCTTCTTCGTGTAGTCGGTGGCCTCCTTGCCGTAGGGCTCCACTTCCTTGGTGTACTCCGGGGCGTTTACGCCGATGAAGCGCACCTTTTCCTCGCGCCCGCCGCTCAGCCGCACGTGCACCGTGTCCCCGTCCACCACCTCCGTCACGGTGGCCTCCATAAAACCGGGCGGAGCGGAAGCCCGGGAGCAGGCGGCCAGCGCCAGAAGGGCGCACAGGATAAGGGCGGTCAAAGCGGCTTTTAGCTTGCGCAAAAGGTATCCCCTCCCGTAAAAAATTGCGCGCTCACCTGGCCTCCAGAAGCGCCACGCACTCCACGTGGCGGGTCTGGGGAAACATATCCACCGGCTGCACCTCCACCACCCGGTAGGCTCCTGCCAGCACCCCCAGGTCCCGGGCCAGGGTGGCGGGGTCGCAGGAGACGTAGATCACGCGGGGCACCTTTGCGGCGGCCAGGGCCTCCAGCACGGGCCGCCGGCAGCCGGCCCGGGGCGGGTCCAGGACCACCATCTCCGGGACGGGCCCCCGGCGAAGGATCCCCGGCAGCAGCCGCTCGGCGGTCCCGCAGGCAAAGGCGGCGTTTCTTGCGCCGTTTATGGCGGCATTTGCCCGGGCGTCGGCCACCGCGCGGGGAAGGACCTCCAGCCCCAACACGCTGCCGGCCTGTCCGGCCAGGTAGAGGGCAATGGTCCCCACCCCGCAGTAGGCGTCCACCACCCGCTCGCGCCCGGAAAGCGCGGCGTACTCCGCCACCTTGCGGTAGAGGACCAGGGTCTGGGCCGGGTTCACCTGGAAGAAGGAGGTGGCCGAGAGGCGAAAAACGAGGTGCCCCAGGCGCGCGGTGATGGCGCCCTCCCCGTGCAGCACCTCCTCTTCCCCCGTGGCCCGTAGCCATACCACCGAGGCCACCGGCATAACACCCGCCAGCTCCCGCGCCAGTTCCTGCAGATGCCCGCCGGTGCCTTCACCCTCCAGCACCACCATGGCCTCCCCGGTGCCCGGAGCCACGCGCAGCGTTACCGCGGCGAGCCCGGCTAGAAAAGCGGCGCGTTCCCGCAGCAGCTCCCCCAGGGCGCGGGCCAGGGCGTTCAGCCGCCCGTCCAGGATGAGGCAGGGGCCTTTGCTCGTGAGGTAGCCGGGGGCGTGGGAGCCGGGCGCGTACAGCCCCAGCGCCAGCCGCCCGCCCTCCCTCACCACGTGAAAGCGCACCTTGCAGCGGTAGCGCCAGGGGTCCTCCATGCCCAGGGTACCTCGCACGCGCACCTCCCCCAGCCTGCCCAGGCGCAAAAGGGCGTTCTCCACCACCTTTTCCTTGAAGCGCAGCTGGCCGTCGTAGTCCAGGTGCTGCAGGGAGCAGCCCCCGCAGGAGCCGAAGAAGGGGCAGGGGGGCGTAACGCGGCGGGGCGAGGGAGAGAGCAGCTCTTTGAGGCGGGCACGCAGGTAGCTTTTTCTTGCCTCCTCCACCACCGCCCGCACGCGCTCGCCGGGCAGGGCAAAGGGCACGAAAACCACCAGGCCGTCGTGCCGCCCCACACCCTCCCCGGCGTGGTTTAAATCGGCGATCTCCAGGACGAGCTCCCGGCCCAAAGCGGGGAAAGTCAAGGGCCCTCACCACCTCTTACCATGTTAAAATAAAAAAAAGCCGCTGGCAACCGCGGGCGGCACTCAGTAGCTTTTTAAGGAAGGCAGGTGGCGGCGCTTGCGCGCAGCCGATCCCTTCGCCGCTTTTCTGGGCATTGAGCTGGTGGAAGTCGGGCCCGGTTTTGCCCGGGCCAGGATGGCGGTCACGGCGGAAATGGTCAACGCCCACGGTACCACCCACGGCGGGGCCATCTTCTCCCTGGCGGACGCCGCCTTTGCCGCCGCCAGCAATTCCCACGGCGTGCCTGCCGTGGCTCTGGACATGCACATCAGCTACCTGAGAAAGAGCGCGCCGGGCGACGTGCTGGTGGCCACGGCGCGGGAGGAAAATCTTACCCGCCGCACGGGGCTCTACCGCATCGTGGTGGAGAACCAGCGGCAGGAGGCGGTGGCCATCGCCGCGGGCCTGGTCTACCGCCTGGCCGGGGAGAAGGGCCCGCGGGAAGCCGCGCCCCGCTAGGTCACCCCCGCCTTCTGGCGGGCCTTCTCCTCGTACATGCGGGCATCGGCCAGCCTGATGAGGTCCTCCGCGCCCAGCACCTCCCCCCGGGGCTCCAGGGTGGCCGCCCCGACGCTCAGGCACACGGGTAGCCGCACCCCCGGCCCCGTGATGGCCTCCCCGGCAATCTTCTCGCGCAGCCTGGCGGCCACCATGCGCGCCTCCTCCTCGCCGGTGCAGGGCAGGATGACGGCAAACTCATCGCCCCCAATGCGGAAAGGGAGGTCGCAGTGGCGGCAGCTGGCCTGGAGGAGCCCGGCGACGCGGGCCAGCGCTTTATCGCCCTCCAGGTGGCCCAGCGTATCGTTGACCATCTTAAAATTGTTGACGTCGACGATGAGCAGGGAAAGGGGGGTTGCGTAGCGCAGTGCGCAGCTCACTTCCCTCTCCAGAGCCTCCTGGAAGGCCAGGCGGTTGCCCAGGCCGGTGAGGGGGTCGGTGCGGGCCATCTTTTCCAGCTTTTCTTTGGCCGCGAGCAGCTCCTCGTTGAGCCGCGCGAGCTCCCGGTTTTTCTCCACCAAGAGCATCAGGTAGCTCTTCAGCTCCCGGCGCATTTTTACCTGCCCGGTCACGTCCCGGGCAATCCCCCGCACGAAGGGCCGCCTGCCTCTGAAGAGCACCGAGTGGTACTCCCAGAAGATCTCCCCGCCATCCCTGGTCATGCCGCGCATGATCCCGCGCGACTCGCCCTTTTCCTTTATTTCCCGCAGGTAATCCCCCACCAGGTGCCTCACCTGCGGGTGCAGGAAGGTGGAAATCTCCTTCCCTTCCAGCTCTTCCGGCAGGAAGCCCGTGAGACGCGTGACCGCCGGGTTCAGCGTCAGGAAGCGTCCTTCCAGGTCGTGGAGGTAGATGACGTCATTGACGTTTTCAAAGATGTCCCGCAGGCGGGCTTCGGCCTTCTGCAGCTCTTCCAGCAGCTTCTTCTCCCTGGTGACGTCCAGGAGCTGGCCCAGGATGGCCGGGCGGGAATCAAAGGTGATCAGGGAAAAGTACCCGTGCAGGTGGAGGACCTCTCCCCGGCGATTCACAGCCCGGAACTCGTAGTCGTCCGGCGCCTCCCCGCCGGAAAGCCTCTTGAGCGCCCGCTCCTGGAGCACCGGGCGGTCCTCCGGGTGCACGAGATCCCACACGTTTGCCCGCAGGAGCTCCTCCCCGGAGTACCCGACCAGCTCCGCCAGGCGCCGGTTGACGAATTTAAAGGAGTTGTCCTGGAAGATGTAAATGGGCAGCGGCACCATCTCCAGAAAGGAAAAAAGGTCCTCGCGGTTCCAGCTTGGCATCCGTAAAACCTACCCTTCGCCCTACCTCGCCGGCCATAGAGAAAATTTTCTGCGCTTTCCCTCTTTTTCCTCTTTTGCGAGGAGGAATAAAAAAGGCCGGTTGCAGCTGCCCCGGCGTAAAGGAGCTTTTAATGCCGGGCGGCAACTCCGGCCACCCTAGGGCACAGGGGATCGGGCGCCGCCAGGTCCCCGGTTTCCATGTAGGTGCGGGCAAAGCACCCGCCGCGGCAGCACGGCCACTCCGGGCAGTCCCGGCAGGCGCCTGCGGGGCTCCCGGGGCGGTGGGCCGCCGCAAACTCGGGCCGCACGGCTGCCTCGCCGTACGCCGCGGCAAAGCCCTTCCCGCGGCAGTCTGCCAGCACCACGTCCAGCACGTCGCAGAGGAGCATCTCGCCTGCCGGGGAGACGTCCGCCACCGGCGACCCCCGGCAGCCCCAGTACCTCACTCTCCCGCCCAGGCCGCCGAAGGCGCCCGCAAAGGGGGTGCACCAAAGGTGCAGGTCGATGCCCGCCGCCTCCGCGCCCTCCGCCGCGGCGTACACCGCGCGGGCAAACTCCCCGGCCTCCAGGGTGAGGTTGCGGCCCAGGGCGCCCTGCGGCAGCGCGGGGAGCAGGCAGGCCGCCGCTGCGCCGATCTCCCTGGCGGTGCCGGGGAACGCGCCCGCATCCGCGCAGTTCAGCCGGGAGAGGGTCATCACGGCCTGGAAGCGCACGCCCGCCCCTGTCAGCAGCCGGGCGGCGTGCAGGGCCACCTCCCAGCTCCCCCGCCCGCGCACCCTCTCGTGGGCCTCCCTGCCGGCCCCGTCCACGCTGAGGTAGACCACGGCGCGCAGCGCGGCCAGCCGGCGCGCCGCCTCCCCGTTCACGGCTGCACCGCTCGTGACCACCGAAACGCTCAGGCCGCGGGCGGCGGCCAGCTCCAGCAGGTCAAAAATACCGGGCCTGGCCAGGGGCTCGCCCCCGGTGAAGCAGATGCTGCTCACACCGCAGCGGGCGATCTCCTCCAGCAACTCCCGGGCTTCCCGCGCGCCCAGTTCGCCGCCGGCAAATCTGCCCCTCACGTAGCAGTGGCGGCACCCCATGCCGCAGGCCGTGGTGACCAGCCAGTTGACGTGCACCGGCCCCAGGGCAAGGTGATCTTCCTCGCCTTCGTCCATCATGCCACCTCCAGTGGTAATTATACCACATGGAGGCCGCAAACCGCCCTCCCCCGTGCCCGGCAGGGGCCCCTATTTAATCATGGTGTTGGGCAGGGCGAGCACGAGCTGCGGGTAGACGGTTATGAGGGCCACCACCAGCAGCATGATGATAAAGGAGGGCAGGGCGTAAAGGGCAATCCTAAAGATGCTCTCGTTGCTGAGGCTGTTGATGACGAAGAGGTTGAAGCCCACCGGGGGCGTGATCTGGGCAATCTCGATCATGATCACCAGGTAGATGCCGAACCACAGGGGGTCGAAACCGGCGGCCTTGATGAGCGGCAGGGCGAGGGGAAGGGTCATGACGATCATGGAAAAGCCGTCCAGCAGGCAGCCCAGGATGATGTACATGACGCTGAGGATGGCAATCAGCTGGTACTTGGTGAGCCCCAGGGTGCCGATGAAGGCGGTGAGCTTGGCAGGAATGCCCAGGTAGCCCACGGCCACGGAGAGATAGGAGGCCCCGGCGACAATGAGCATGATCATGCAGGTGGTCTTCACCGAGCCCAGGAGGGCCTCCCGAAAGGCCTTGCCGTCCATGCTGCGGGTGATCCAGGCAAAAAAGAGCGCCCCGAGCACGCCCACGGCGGCGGCCTCCGAGGGTGTAGCCCAGCCCGTGTAGATGCTCCCCAGCACCAGGACGATCAGCAGCAGCACCGGCAACAGCAGCGGCAGGGCCTTTATGCGGTCCCCCCAGGTGTACCGCAGGTCCCCCGCCGGCGCCAGGTCGGGCCGGAGGAGGCAGCGCAGGGCAATGTAGAGGCTGAAGGCGCCGGCCAGGATGATCCCCGGGACGACGCCGGCAATGAACAGCTTGCCGATGCTCACCCCGGACATGATGCCGTAGACGAGCATCATCAGGCTCGGCGGGATGAGAAACCCCAGCGTGCCGGCCCCCGCCAGGGAACCCAGGGAAAGCGAGGGGTCGTACTTGCGCTTTAAGAGCTCGGGGACGGTGATCTTGCCCACGGTGGCGGTGGTGGCGGCGGAAGAGCCGCTCACGGCGGCAAAGAGGGCGCAGGCGGCAATGTTGACATGGAGCAGCCGCCCGGGCAGGCCGTTCATCCAGGGAGAGAGCCCCCGGAAGAGGTTGGCGGAAATCTGGCTGCGGAAGAGGATCTCCCCCATGAAGATGAACAGGGGCAGGGCCATCATGGTGGACCCGTTGGTGCTGTTCCAGAGGATGTTGGAGAGGATGGTGAGCGGAGGGCTGGGCGTGAAGAGCTTAAAGGCAGCCATGCCCACCATAAAGAGGGAGATGCCGATCCACACGCTGCTCCCCAGCAGCAAAACCAGTAGTCCCAGTATGGTGGCGGTGACGTTAAACATGCCCTTGAACGTCCTCCTACCAGATTTGTTCAGCGGCCAAGGGATGTGGGCTCAAAGTCCTGGTCGTCAGTTTCGCCGGCGGCGAGCTTCAGCGCCGCCCGGCAGAACTCGGCCAGGAACTGCAGGCCCATGAGAGACATGCCCAGGGGCAGGAAAAACTGCGGCACGGCCAGGTAGGTCCCCGAGAGCTGCATGGAGCGGCTCCCGGCCACCACGGAGTCCCAGAAAAAGGCGGCGGTGCTGGCGGTGACCAGGACGCAGAAAAACAGGCCCACCGCAAAGGCGTAGAGATCGACCACCAGGCGGGGCCTGCCCTTCAGCACCGACGGCAGGAAAGCCATGCGGATGTGCCCTCTTTCCTTCAGGGTGTAAGACAGGCCGAGAAAGGTCAGCGCTACCATGAGGTAACCCGTGTACTCCTCGGTAATGTACAGCGTCTTGCTGAAGAGGGTGCGCACCACTATTTCCCCGAGGATCAGGGCGAGCCCGGCAAGCATCATGATCCCGGCCATGATGCCGCAGGCGCGGGAAATGCGGTCGCACACCCCTATGAAGCCCCTCACCAGCTTCCCCATAGCCCATCCCTTCCTTAAACTTACCTGTTGGGAACCCGCGAAGGGGCAGCCGCGAAGGCTAACCCGCGGCTGCCCCCAGCCGGCCTTACTGGCGGCCCACCTGCTTCTGGAACTTCTCCACTATCTCCCTGGCCTCCGGCGGGGCGGTCTTCAGCCACTCGTCGCGGATGTTCTTGGTGATGGACGCCAGCTGGTTCAGGAACTCCTTGCTCGGCTGCACGGTGACGATGCCCTTTTCGTTGCAGAGGGCCTCCTTTTCCTTGTCCAGCTTGGCCACCTTGGCCCACATTTCCGCCTCAACTTCCTTGGCCACCTTTAAAATGGCCTCCTGGGTCTGCTTGTCCAGAGAGTTGAAGGCCTTGAGGTTGACCGTGACGATGTCCGTGGCCATGGTAATGTTGATGGGCGCGTAGTATTTTAAGACCTCCCAGAACTTGGCGTCAACCGCCGTGGGAGTGGAGGTGAGCACCGAGTCGATAACGCCGGTGGCCAGGGCGGAGTAGACCTCGCTGAAGGGCAGCGGGTACGGCGTGCCGCCGACGGCCTCAATCACCAGGGCACCGTTCTTGTCATAGGTGCGCGTCTTTAAGCCCTTCATGTCCGCCACCGACTCCACCTTCTTCTTCGACCACAGGCCGGCGGCAGGCCAGGGAGAAATGTAGAGCAGTTTCTGCCCCCACTTCTCCTCCAGCACCTTCTCAAAATAGGGGCGGGCAATGTCGTTTAAGAGCTTGCCCTCCTCAAAGCTCTGGATGAGGAAGGGCAGGGTGACCACGCCGAAGAGGGGCTCATCCCCTGCCACGCCGCTGGTCAGGATGTCGGAGACGGGCACCAGCCCGTCGCGCACCACTTTCAACAGCTCCGGCCCCTTGTAGCCCAGGGCGCCGCCCGACTGCACGGTAATCTCCACTTTACCGTTGGTGGCCTGCTTGACCCGATTGGCAAACTCCTGCAGGCCGACGGTCTGGTGGTTGTCGGGCGGCCAGACGGAGTTGGCCGTCCACATGACGGGCTGCGCGGCCTTGCCTTGCTCCGCGGCCTGCTTGCCACCGCCGCAGCCGGAAACCACCAGCAGCACAAAAAGCAGCGCAAAAACTGCTGTAAGTGCCTTCTTGCCTTTCAGACGCATAAAAATATCCCTCCAAACACCGTATTTTCTCAATTTGATACAAAAATTTCCCGCGCTACGCCTTTCCCCGCCAACACACCCCCTTTTGACGGCTTAGTGGCAGCTATTCACTCCAAGTTTTTTCGTCACGGGCCTGCTTTTTTCCTGCAAAAAACAAGAGGGCGCCCCCGACGGTGGGGGTAGCACCCTTGCCACCCGGAAGGCGCCCTTGCCGGCTCTTATTAATTTCGGTAAAGTGCCGTTTGCGGCCAAACCGCCTTATATCATAAAACACGTTCCGGCGGTTGTCAACAACACCTTCGTGGCCCTTAAATTTTAAACCTCGCCACTTGGTCTTTAAGCGCTTCCATGAGCGACACCAGGTTCGCTTCTTGCTCCATCAGGCCTATTGCTTCCCGCGTCATGGAAGCCGATGCCTCCACGTCCCCGGTCACGCCCTCTACCAGAGCATTTGCCGAAAAAAGGCGACCCGCCCCTAATCCCGCGCCGGCAGATCACTCCCTTCCCCGCCCCCGCGCTCCCCGCGCAGGGCCCGTGCGCGGGCCTTAACGTACTCCTCCGCCTCCTGCCGGTTCCGCACCTCGCCGGCGGCCCGGGCGGCGGCCAGGTCCTCCAGCAACCGGCCCACTAGGGGAGACGGGCCGGTCCTCACCAGGCGCATGACTTCTTTCCCGTCCAGCAGGGGGCGCGCGCGCCCGGAGAGTTCCGGCTCCTCGTAATAGCGTCGCAAGAGCGTAAAAATAAATTCCCGGTAGCCAGCCGGCTCGCCGGGCACAACGGCCCCGGCGGCAGCAGCGGCCAGGCTCAAGAGCAGACAGCCGGGCGCCTCATCCCCCAGGCGGCGGAAGAAGCGGTAAACCGCCCGACCGCCGGGCGGGCAGGGCCCGTACAGGGAAAGGGGCTCCGCGTAGCCCTCCAGCAGGGCCGCCAGCAGGCCCTCCTCGCGCCCGGCGAGGCGCAGGCGGCGCGCAAGGGCCTCTGCCAGGGCCGCGCCGACAGGCCGGGCGCAGGGCGAAGGGCACGCGCCGCCCGGCTCCCGGCCCTCCGCGCCCCCGGCGGCGTGGAAGAGGCAGGCCAGCTTGAGCACCGGCAACCGGCTGCGGGCGCGGGTGAGGGGCGCGTTTAAGTAGGCCGCCAGCTGCCGGGCAGGGTCCCCGGGAAGACTAACGAGAGCGGGCGCGCCGGCACCGGGGCCCGACAGCGCGCGCACGGTTTCCTCCAGGCACTCCAGGGCCTTTAAGCCGCGCTCCCAGCCGCCCTCCCCTTCCTGCCCCGGGCACCGCAGGAGGGCGATCTCGGGGAGGGCCTGCTCCAGGATGCCCAGCTCCCGGTCAAGCAAGTCGATAATCGCCCGGGCCGCGGGCAGGAGAAAAATGTTCACCAGCTCCTCCCAGATCCGCTCCGGGGCAGCTTTGCTCACCGGTACGGGCATGGCGCGGATGAGCCTCACCGTACCCGGCTCGATACGAAAGCCCAGCTGACCGGCCAGGCGGGCGGCCCGCAGGGCGCGCAAGGGGTCATCCTCTATAGAGCGGGGCCCGCAGGCCCGGATGAGGCCCCGGCGCAGGTCGTCCAGGCCGCCCAGGGGATCGATGAGGGAGGTCGGCAGGCCGCCAGGCGGAAAAGGCCCCGCCGGGGGCGGGCCGCCTTCGCCGGGACAGGCGGCCGGGAAACCTGCCAGCGGCAGGGCCAGGGCGTTGATGGTGAAGTCCCGCCGGCGCAGGTCGCTTACCAGGTCGCCGTCCCCGAGGCCGGTGACGTCGACCTGACAGGACCCCGCAGGCCCCCTTATCACCACCCGGGAGACGTCGCGTACGGGGTCCAGGAGCACAAAGCTGCCCCCGCAGGTGCCTGCCAGCTCCCGGGCCACCTCCTCCCCCCTGCCGGTCACCACCACGTCCGCATCCCGGGATGGCCGCCCCAGCAAAAAATCCCGCAGGAAGCCGCCCACCAGGTAGGCCTGCCGCCCGCGGGAGCAGGCTATTTCGTGCAGGCGACGGAGGTATTCCCACATGGGGTGAAACGACCCCCTTAATTCCTTTACGGAACGTTCTTGTCATGCGAGAGCGGGCTCTATTATTGCCCTACCGTGCAGTAGGAAGCGCAAAAAATCCCGCAGCTGCCCTGCGCAAAAAGCTGCGGGTGATCTACTTCAGCAACCGCTCAAAGCCTGCCTGTTCAAAACGCTGGTCCGTGGTAAGCGCACGGGATATCCCCCGTTGCTCCATAAGCACAAAACTTATGCACTCCGTAAGACTCCAGTCCTTGTCTTTCCTCTTCCTAAACAGTACAAGCCCCTGATGAATAAGCTCGGTGCTAACATGAACGATTTCCAGGTACCCCAGACGTTCTGCCTTGAAAATATTGTCCGTAAGGGTAGTGGCAAGGGGCCGGAGAGAAGGCTTACGTAAAGCATTGCAGACCTCAATAATTACGGCGTCTGTGGTAAGCCGGTGCCACCCTTCCCGGGCTATCTGCTGGTATACCTGAACTGCCCGGGAGTGCCACTGGTCGCTTTTATTGCCCAGGGCAAGCCACCCTGCCGTATCAATAAAGACGCATCTCATGCCTCTCCCTCGATGTAGCGGTGATGTTCTTGGGCAAGATCAAGTATCCCAGTTTCCAGGGCCCAATTTTCCACGTGAAAGAACGGGTCGGTTTCCGGAGAAGGAGATTTCAGCTTACCAAAAGCACCTTTCTGGATCTCCTTATAGGTAGGTATCCTTCCTTCCTTTGCTCTAAACTCTTCTATAAACTCTTTGATAGCCTGGTGCACGGAGGGAGGGGGCGGTGGAACCACATCCCCAAGATTATTTGGAGCACGGCCCCTCGTAAGCCCTAGTTCCCTTTTCACCCAAGCAATCCAGCAGGTCTTGATGGATGCAGAACTGTTCAAACGTGTTGCCTCCTTTCAGTTGCCTCGACTAAATCGTACACTTACAGAGGGTTACTGTCAACGCCTGGCCCAGCCTAACCTCCGCTTCCCGTTTAAGTCGATTCAGCACCGTTTCCAAGCGCAGATCCTTCTTTTTTACTTATGGCCTTGTGCGAAAGGCCCCGAGGACGCCCGCCGCGCGGGCCGCGGCCTGCGGCGGGCTTCTTCTTTAGAGCAAGGTGCTGCGGCGGAGGGGCACACCGACGAGAGCGCCGGCATAATAGAGAGAGCGGGCAGCTAGGGCTTTTTAGCGGGGGTCCAGGGGGGCACTGCGCCCCCTTGGCGGAGGCACGGAGGCGGGACTCCTGGGAAGGTGACCGGAAAAATGACGGATTCATAATATATAACAGACATGGAAAGGAGTGGTACATTTGGTCAGCCAGCAGCAACTGGATCAGATCATCAGTGGTTTAAACCTGGACCTGTCCTGGGAGTATGCGGCCATGATCCAGTACATTCAGCATGCCAGCATGCTCACCGGCCCCGAGTATACGTACGTTATTCAGGAATTGCTGGAACATGCTCAACAGGAACATGAACACGCCGTGATTATCAGCGACCTGATTCAATACCTGGGCGGCATACCCACAGTGGAAGTGGCTACCAGGCTCACTTCATTGAACAACATAGAAATGCTGCGCCAGGACCTGCAGTTCGAATATGATGCCATCCGCCGCTATTTACAGCGCATTGAGCAGCTGGAAGCCCTTCATCTGTATGACTCAGCCCTAAGTTTGACACCTAAACTATAAAAATCCCGAAAACACAAGGCTTCACGAGGAAAAAAGATAGACGTACCACAACATTTACCTTATTGTGGCAATACCACTATTCTATTACAGATACCTCAGAAGGTGGTCTTATCCCGAGAACTCGGAAGGCCTCATAGGCATTCCCAGGCAACTCGGTGCGGCAAAGATACTTCACGCCCTCTAAGACAAGCTCCACGGCTTTCAGGTTCTTTAAGTCCCGCAGAAGGTAGGTGTACTCCGCCTTGCTTTCTGCCAGCTTGAGGCACCTGTAAAGGGCCGATTCCAGCACCA
>NZ_AUBR01000039.1 GCF_000429345.1 Desulfovirgula thermocuniculi DSM 16036
TTCGCTCTGCGCAAGAATTTCCTTCATCCTGCGGAGGTGGTATTGAAGCTCCATCCTGGCTGCTTCTGCCCCCTCCCTTATGCCTATGGAGGTACTGGCCTTTTCTTTTAAAAGCTCGGCATGTCTTTGCCCAATGCGGTTATGGGTGGCCTGTCTTAAAACAGCAGCTATTTCTTCCACCGACCTTGCCACAATATCGGCCGGAAAGGGGAAACTTTTCAAGGCCGCCATGGCTGCATTGCCTTTAACAGACCCAAAAACTTCCCGAAATTCCGGAAAGTACAGGTCCACGATAATGTTAATTTGGGCCTCGGTTTGCTGCTTCTCTTTGTTTAGCTGCTCCCGGAAGTTAACGAGACGGCGGATCTCGGCAATGACGCCTTGTGGAATGTTCGGGATGACGAAGCGCCCATCTCTGGCCAGGCGGGCAATCACTCCGGCGTCTTTGTCATCCCGCTTAGTCGGCGAGTTGTCGTCCAGTTCCTTGGCTTTTTTGACGTGGTGCGGGTTGACCAGGACTACCGTAAACCCCTGCTTTTCTAAGGCACGAGCTAGGGGGATCCAGTAATGGCCGGTAGGTTCCATGGCCACCAACACTGTGGATAGCCCGTGCTTAGATTGGACTGCTTTAATTTGCTGGACTAGATCACCAATGCCGGATATGGTATTCTGGAATGGGAACGGCTTGTGCAGTCCCTCCCCCCGGAAGTTAACCATTTGGGCGTAGTGGGTGTGCTTGGCTATGTCTACACCCACGATTAAGGTTTCGGGTGTAATCATAGCCAGCTTCTGGGAAAGGGGATTGTACATGGCTGATCCCTCCTGGTATTGGTGGTTTTGGTCTTGCCACTTACACCATACCAGGATTTTTTCTTTCCCTCAACGCCCACTACTCTCGATTACAGGAATGCTTTTGGAAAGGATGAGGCTTTCCCTGGAAGGTTTAAGGCCGGCACTAATCGGCGAAGAGACGTTCCGCTGCCTCAACGACCTGCGCTCCTTCCGGCACTTTTTCCGGCACGCCTACGATATGGATCTGGAACCCGAAAAGGTGGAACTGGTGGTTAAAAAGGCCCTTCGCCTTAAAGAGCTCTGGGCCAATGACTGCCGTGCCTTTACGGATTTTTTGCGGGAGCTGATTCGCCGCTAGAGCCTACCAGATCCTCCAGAAAAGCTCTCAGTAAGGGCTGGTAATCAAAATATTCCCGCCAGGTGTTTTCAAGGAAGGTAAAACGGGTCTCTTCGTCCCTGCTGTACAGAACCTGGCCCCGCGTGGCGTGATAGCGCAGAGCTACAGGGGCACGGTTGAGCACCAGCACGTCCACCGGCATGCCTGCCAGCGGCTCTAAGGAAGCGCCCAACTCTGCTTCATATTCCCATGTACCCAGGTCAGTAGCGTCTTTTCCCAGGTACACGGCTACGTCCACATCCCCGCAGGGTACGGGCAGGAGAAAAGAACCGTGCAGGTAGGCAAAGAAGATTTCCGGACGCTTGGACAGCTCCCGCTTTAAAATGGCTTTTATTCTTCTTTTCTCTGCCGAAGTCAGGTGGCGCTTCCTCTCTTTCATTTTTTCTGCTCCTCCAAAGAAGCTGCATCCACAAAGGCTTTAATCTCTTTTATATAATCCAGGAGATCTGCTGTACCGGCCTTTATAATGCCGTATACGATGGCGTCATCTACCTTGGCGTAGTGGTGCACCAGAAGGTTGCGAAACCTGGCCATGGAAACCAGTTTTTCGGCCAGCTTTACGGAGATAATCTTTTCTCTACCCAGGATGCGAAAACAGTCGGCATAGCTTGACGGAACTTCCTTAGCAACCCTTGCCGCCAGGTGATTGCAGATGTTCTGGGCAGCCTCAATGGCTAAAATTAGCTGGTATTTCGCTCCGGAAATAAGTATGGGGTCGCTTAAGAAAGATTCCTTTGGAGTTTGGCCAATTTCATCCAGAAGGGCAACGGCTTTTTCTATATCGGCAGCCTTTGTGGTAATTAAGTCTATGTTTAAATGAAACCGCTTCTTTTTCATAAAAGCCTCACCCAAATGCTTACTTCCAAGTAGGACTGCGTAGTTAAATTATAGTATAATTCTGGTACATAAAAAAGAGGCGCTTTGGGGCTTTCAGGGAAGGAGACTGCCAGGTGAATATCGAGAGGCTAAAAAAAATTTTTTCTGCCTGCCCTCAGGTGGTGGCCGTATACCTTTTCGGTTCGTATTTAGAGGACCCGCAGGTGGCCCGGGATGTGGACCTGGCGGTTTTATTGAAGCCGCCGGCCGGCAGCACAACCGAGCTTTATTTTAGCCTCTACCCGGAGCTGAGCAGGTTATTTGGCCCCCGCGAGGTGGACCTCCTGGTGTTGAACCTTGCTCCTCTGCCATTAGCCTTTGAGATCATCAGTACTGGGAAAGTAATCTACTGCGCCGATGAGGAGGCCCGTACGGACTTTGAATACATGACTACCGGCCTGTACCATGACTACCGCTATCACCTGCGAAAGGCGCAGCAGGAGCTTTTTGAGGCCATAAAGGAGGGCAGTTTTCTTGTATAACCAGAAGCTTATTACAGAAAGAATGGCCATTATACAAAGCGCAGTCAAAAGGCTCAACCGCTTGGCAGAGTTGCCGCGCCAGGAATTCCTGCAAAACGAGGACGCTGTCGATATTGCCGAAAACAGGCTGCGGCGCGCCCTGGAGGCGCTTTTTGATTTGGGGCGGCACCTGGTCGTTAAATCCGGCCTGGGCATTCCCCAAGATTACCGCTCCATAATTGAGAAGCTAGAAAAAGGGAAAATATTGCCGGCAGATTTTGCTAATAAAATTATGGGTATGGCCGGCTACCGGAACCGCCTTATTCACGAGTATAATAAAGTTACGCCGGAAGAGCTCTACGAGATCCTGCATACGCGGCTGGGTGATTTTGTTTCCTTTTGCGAGCATGTGGTCAGGTACCTGGAAGATAAAGGGAGATAGTGAGCGTGATGGCATACCGGTTACTTCGCAAGTGTAAAGGAACAGCCCTGCTATTGCTGCTGGCCTTTGCCCTTGCCCTGGGCGCGCAGGTGCCCCCGGCCGGAGCCGGGACCTCTGCCGGGCCGGAAGTGCTGGCCCTGACGGTTAAAGGACCCATTGTTCCCGCGGCGGCCCACTATATCGGACGCGGCATAGCCGAGGCGGAAAGGCGCGGCGTGCCCTGCCTCATCAGGCTCAGCACGCCCGGCGGCCTGTACGGCGTGACGCAGGAAATAGTGACTAAAATCGTCAACGCCAGGGTACCGGTGATCGTCTACGTGAGCCCTCCCGGCAGCTGGGCGGCTTCCGCCGGCGCCTTCATCACCCTTTCCGCCCACTGCGCGGCCATGGCCCCGGGGACCCGCCTCGGCGCCGCCCACCCGGTGGCCCTGGGCGGCGAGGAGGAAAAGAACGTGCCGGCGGAGAAGATCACCGCCGACGCCGCCGCCTGGATGCGCTCCCTGGCCGAACTGCGCGGGCGCAACGCGGCCCTGGCCGAGGAGATGGTCACCAAAAGCCGCTCCTTTTCCGCCGAGGAAGCCCTCTCCCACCGCCTGGTGGACCTGGTGGCCGGCGACGAGGGAGAGCTCTGCTGCCAGCTTTCCGGAAGGCAGGTTACCCTGGCCGGCGGCACGGGCCTGCAGCTGGAGCTTGCCGGCGCGCGGATTACGGAACTCGCGCCCACCTGGCCGGAGCGCTTCCTGTGGGCCATCCTCAACCCGGACGTGGCCTACCTGCTGGTGACCATCGGCATGGCCGGCATCATGGTAGAGATCTACCACCCCGGCCTCATCTTCCCCGGCGTGCTGGGGAGCATTGCCCTGCTCCTGGGACTCTACAGCCTGGGCACCCTGGACGCCTACTGGGTCGGCCTGATGCTCATCCTTTTGGGCCTGGGCTTTTTAATTGCCGAGGCCTTTGTGACCACCCACGGCATCCTGGGGACGGGCGGGGTGCTCTCCTTCTTCTTCGGCTCCCTGCTTCTTTTCAGCACCCACCCCGGCGGGATGCGCGTGAGCACGGGGCTGGTGGCGGCCACCACCGTAACCCTGGCCGGCCTCATGGCCCTTCTGGTCACGGCGGCGGTCCGCGGGCAGAAGAGGCCGGTGCAGACCGGCACGGCGGACCTGGTGGGCCGGGAGGCGCTGGCCAGGACGGACCTGGCGCCGGAGGGGCTGGTTTTCGTGGCCGGCGAGTACTGGCAGGCCCGGCTGGAGGAGGGGTCGGCCAGGGCAGGGGAGAGGCTGGTGGTAACTGACGTGGAGGGCCTGCGCCTAGTGGTGCGGCGCAAAACGCCGCAGGGCTAGCGGCGGCATGAGCGCCGGGGCCCGACCCGGTGCCCTTTGCAAAGGGGGTGCGAGACTGTGCTGCTCGGCCAGCTGGAGTCGAGCATTGCCTGCCTGCTGGTATCGGCACTCATCGTCCTTTTGGCCGTCTTCGTCTTCACCAGGGTGACGAAGTACGACGATTGGGCGGAAATCGCCCGGGGGAATGCCGCGGCGGCCCTCGCCCTGGGCGGCAAGGTCGTCGGCGCGGCCAATATCATGCGCGTGGCCGTGCACACCAACAGCGGGGTGGTGGACACGGTGCTCTGGGGGCTCATCGGGGTGGGCCTCCTGATGCTGGCCTACCTGGCCTTTGAATGGCTGACGCCGCGCCTGGACGTCAACAAGGCCATTGCCGAGGGAAACGTGGCCGTGGGGTTGCTTTCGGCGGCCTTTTCCCTTGCCTTAAGCCTCCTGGTAGGCGCGAGCATCGCGTAGTTCCCCTGGCCGGAAAACAAACGAGGGGGTTGGCAATTTGGTAAAGCTTTTCAAGCGGTTAAAGGACCTGCTGGAGGCCAACATTACGGACCTCATCAATAGAGCCGAGGACCCGGAAAAGATGCTCAACCTGTACATCGAGCGGGCCGCGGAAGAGCTCAAGGAGTTCAACGTGCAGGTTAACCGCGCGGTGGCCGACGAGCTGACCCTGCGGCGTAAGATCGAATCCACCGAGAAGGAGATCGCCTCCTGGGCCGCCCAGGCGAAAGTTGCCGTGCAGCAGGGCCGCGACGACCTGGCGCGGGTGGCCCTGGAGCGCAAGCAGGAAGCGCAGCTCAACCTGGAGAGCTACCGCGCCCAGCTGGCCGAGCAACAAAAGGTGGTGGCCGAGCTGCGGGAAAACTACCGCCTGCTGGAGGAAAAGCTGCGGCGCGCCAAGGAGGAGCGGGACCAGCTGGTTATCAGGAAGCGCCGCGCCGAGGCCCTGAAGGAGGCCAGCGAGGCGGTGCAGCAGGTGGCCGGCACAAGCGCGCTGGCCGACTTCGACCGCATGCGGGAAAAGGTGGAGCGGCTGGAGGCGGAGGCCCGGGCGGGCACCCTCTCCCTGGGCAGTTCCCTGGAAGATGAGTTCGCGCAGCTGGAAAAGGCGGCCCGGCAGAAAAGCGTGGAAGAGGAGTTGGCCAGGCTGAAGGAGGAGCTTAAGAAGAATTAACCCGGGGCAGGGGCGTCAAAGCACTGCGCCGGGAACTGCGCGTGCGGCAACTAACGGACAACGGGATGTGGTTTCTGGTGGCGGGACGGCGGTGCGTGTACCGGCTGGTATCTTTCATCCTCCTTTTTCTCCTGCTGTGCATGGCGGCGGCCTACCCGGCGACGGCCAAGGGCTTCTCCTCCGGGGGAAGATCGGGCTTTTCTTCCGGCAAGGGCTTCTCCTCCGGCAGCGGCTATTCCACCGGGGGGCGCAGCTTTTCTTCCCGGCCCGCCGCGCCGGCGCCAGGCGCGCCTTCCGGCGGCAGGGACTTCCTTTCCGGCACTGCTTCCAAGAACGGTGCCGCCGCCCCCTCCCGCGAGAGCTTCTCCACCGGCAGGGAGAGCTTTTCCACGCCGCGCCAGGCCACCCCGCCGGCCATGTACCGGGACTACCGCACGGAAAGGCAGGGCTATGCCACAGGCCGGGAGTCCTTTGAGACGGGCCGCAGCTCGTACGGCGGCAGCGGCGTGCCGGACCTGGGGAGAACCGCCCACCCGGGGAAGCCGCCGGTAACCGTTTCGGGCCCCGCCCCGCGCCCGCCGGAATATTATCACGATTACTACTGGGGCCTGCCCTTTTTCCTGCGCTTTTTCTTCCTCCCTCACTACCTGTGGACGCCGTGGGGCTACCACTTCTTTGCCCCGCGGCTGCTCGCGTGGCTGCTCCTGCTGTGCCTGCTGGGGCTCCTGGTCTTCTACCTGGCAGGCAGGGCCAGAAAGCAGTAAGCCTCCCCGGAAAGGAGCTGGGTGAAAATGGACTTCCCGGAAATCTTGGACGGCAAGCGCGTCTTCATCCGGCGCGACGGCGAGGACAGCGGCTTTGACGGTGTGGTGACCCAGGTGCGCGGGAAGTGGATTTACGTGGCGGTGGCCGACCCGGACCCCACCGGATTTGACGGCATCTGGGTCAACACCGAACTGCAGCGGGAAATCGGCGTGCTGAAGTAGCGGGAAAATAATAACCAAATACGGCGAAGGGAGCGGGTCTAATGTTCTTCAGCTTCTTTACTTTTTTATTTTTCCTGGCCCTGTTCCTGCTGGCTTCCTCCGTGCGCATTGTGCAGGAGTACGAGCGGGGGGTCATCTTCCGGCTGGGCCGCTGCGTGGGGGCCCGCGGGCCGGGGCTCTTCTTACTCATTCCCTTCATCGAGCGCATGCGCAAGGTCGACCTGCGGGTGGTGACCATGGACGTGCCCTCGCAGGAGGTGATCACCCGCGACAACGTGACGGTGAAGGTCAACGCGGTGGTGTACTTCCGCATCGTTAACCCGGTGGACGCAGTCATCAAGGTGGTGGACCCGGTCTACGCCACCTCCCAGCTGGCCCAAACCACCCTGCGCAGCGTGCTGGGTCAATCGGAGCTGGACGAGCTCCTGGCCAACCGGGAGGCCATCAACCAGCGGCTGCAGCAGATCATCGACGAGGGCACTGAGCCGTGGGGCGTAAAGGTGAGCCTGGTGGAGGTCAGAGACGTGGAGCTGCCTTCGGCCATGCAGCGGGCCATGGCCGCCCAGGCCGAAGCCGAGCGGGAGCGGCGGGCCAAGATCATCCACGCCGAGGGCGAGCTCCAGGCGGCCGAAAAGCTGGCCGAAGCGGCGCGCATCATTGCCCGCGAGCCCATCACCGTACAGCTGCGCTACCTGCAGACCCTGCGGGAGATTGCCACCAACAACAACAGTACCATCGTCTTCCCCCTGCCCCTGGACCTGGTGCGGCCCCTGGTGGACGGGTGGCGGGCCCGCGGGGACGAGGCTCCTATAAAGTGAGGTGCCGCTATCTTGCAAATCCCTCTCATTAAAAGGCCTCCGCGCGACCACTGCACACGCTGCGGCACCTGCTGCCGCGCGGGCGGCCCTGCGCTTCACCGCGAAGACATAGCCATTCTCCTGGCCGGGCACGTCGGTCACCGGCACCTGGTAACCATCAGGGCCGGCGAGCCGGTATTCGACCCCTTTGCGGAAGCGGTAAGGCCCTCACCGCAGGAAATGATCAAGGTGCGGGGAAGGGGAGGGGAGTGGACCTGCTGCCTGTACGACGAGAAAACCTCTTCCTGCACCATATACGAGCACCGCTTCCTGGAGTGCCGCCTCCTAAAGTGCTGGGACCCCGCGGAGCTGGCGGAAGTGGCCGGCAGGGACCTCCTGGTTCGCGCCGACCTCATCAACCCCGGCGATCCCGTGCTGGAGCTCATTGAGCTGCACGAGCAGGAGTGCTCCTACCAAAAGGTGGAGGAGCTATGGGCGAGGCTAAGCACAAAGGGCGAGGAGGCAGAAGCGCTGGCCGCCTTGCGTGAACTGCTCCGGCGGGACCTGGCCATCCGCCTCCTGGCCACAAGGGAGGTCGGGCTGGCCGAAGAATACGAGCTCTTCATTTTCGGCCGCCCGCTCTTCAAGGTGCTGGAGCCGCGGGGGTTAAAGGTCTTTGCCCACGGCGAATTAAAAGGAGGCTGTACCGGGTGAAGAGCTTGAAGTCCCCGGCACCGGCCTTCGTAGGGGCAGTGCTCGTGCTGTTGCTTTTGGCCGCCCTTTCCCCGGCGGCGGCGCAGGAAGCCTCATGGCCGACGGCCGGGGCAAACGCCTTTAAGGACCGCCGCTCGCCGGCAGACGGCCCTGCCGGCAGCCCTTTCCTCCTCTGGTGCTTTACCCTTGAGGCGGGAAATTTCAGCGGCGACCCCGTGGTGGGCCCGGACGGCACGGTGTACGCGGCCACCACTTCCGGGGCGGTTTACGCGCTGGACGGCGGGAGCGGCGCCGTGAGGTGGGCGGCAGACCTGGGCCCCACAGTCGTCGGCAGCCCCGCCTGGCACGCGGGCGCGCTCTATGTTGCCTGGAGCGGCAGGCAAGGCGCGGGAAGCGCCTGCGGCCTGGCCTGCCTTGATGCTGCCACCGGGGAGGAGCGGTGGTCGGTGTTGAGCCCGCCCTATCCCTCTCCCGGCGGCAGCCCCTTGCCGGTGACCGCTAGCCCCACCGCCACAGAAGAGGGCATCTTTGTGCCCACCATTTACGGGGTGTGGAAGGTAGCCGCAAGCGGGAGCACGGTCTGGAACTTTAAAGACATCGCTTACCTGCACGAAAACCACTCCTCCCCTGCCGTTGCCGGGGGTAGGGTGGTCTTCGTCACGCACTTGGGGCGCCTGTACGTCCTTTCCGCCGGCAACGGTGCTCCCCTCAAAAGCTACGCCTTTGCCGGCCCTTCTTCCGGGAGCGGGGAGGAGGTCACCGCTGCTTTGAGCCGCGACGGCGGTATTGCCTACTGCACGCTGCCCAACGTGACCACGGTCAGCGCGGTACGCACCGGCGATTGGGGGGTGAAATGGGTCTTTAACGCCACCGCACCCCTTAAGCCGGTGACCCTCGGCCCGGGCGGCACGGTTTACGCCGCCACCCAGGGCGGCAGGCTCATCGCCCTCGACCCCGTCACCGGGGCGGTCGCCTGGACGCGGGAGCCGGCAGAAACCGGCGCCGCCTCTTCTCCGGCGGTGGATGCCGGCGGCAACATATTCTTTTTCCAGGGAACCGGCCTCTACGCCCTGGGCCCCGGCGGTGATTTAATCTGGTCCTACGGCCTGCAGGACTACGGCACGCCCTGCGGTGAGCCGGTAATCGGCGGCGGGAGCACGGTGCTGGCACGCGTTTCCTCCCGGGCCACCGGGGAATCCCTTTTGGCCGTCGCCCGGGATGCCGTGCCGCCGGAAGTCACCTCCACCGACCCGCAAAACGGCGCCGTGGACGTATCGCCCGGGCAGACGATTGCCGTTTTCTTCAGCGAACCCGTACGCCCGGGGGCAAAGTTTCCGGAAATAAGCCTGTACCGGAGCGGCACCCCGCAAAGCACGGTGGCCTACACGTACCGGCTGGAAGACACGGCCTTTTACATAATTCCGTCGGCGCCCCTGGAAGGCGGCGCTGCCTACGTCCTGGAGCTGCCCGCCGGGGCACTGGAGGACCTGGCCGGCCAGCCGACAGCCGCCTTCCTCCTTAACTTTACCGTGGCCGCGCCCCCGCCAAACGGAGGCAACCAGGCCGGGGCCGGAGGAAGCGGGAGCCCCGGAGGGAGCAGCGGCAGCGACACGGGCGGTGGGGAAGACGGTGGCTCTAGCGAAAGTAATGGCAGCGGCGGCGCCGGAGAGAGCGGGGGAGGCGGCAGTAGTGGAAGCTCCGGAAACTCTGGCGGCGAGGGCGGGGCCGAGAGCGGGAACTCCGGGAGTGCCGGCGGTGAAGGCGGTGCCTCCGGAGAAAGTACCGGCGGCGAAAGCGGTGCCCCCGGTAATGGCGGCGGTAACGGGAGTGAAGGCGGCTCCGGGGAAGGGGGAAGCGGCCAAGCAGATGGCGGCGGCCCGGGCAGCGCAGGCAGCGAAGGCGGAGATGGCGGCGGAAACGGCGGCGACAGAGGCAGTGAGAGCGGAAATCCCGGAGGAGGTAGCGGCAACGGCACGGGCGGCGGGAACGGGGGCACCGGGGGAGGCAGCAGTGACACCGGCAGCGGTGAAAGTGGAAGCAACGGAGGAGGCGGCGATTCCGGGGCCTGGGAAAGTGACGGCGGCGGGGACACCGGCCCACCGCCTGCTGGCGCCGGAAAGCCTGCCGGGGACGGCAGTATGCCGGGCAAGGCCGCCGGCCAAACCACGGGAGGGGAAAAGGCGGAACCGGGTCCGGCTCCTATCTTCAACGACCTCCAAGGCCACTGGGCGCAGGAGGCCGTTGTTGCCCTGGCGGAAAAGGGCCTGGTGAGCGGCTACCCGGGCGGGGTCTTTGCCCCCGACAGGGCAATCACCCGCGCCGAGGCGGCAGTGGTGCTGGCCAGGGCGCTCGGCATCGCGCCCGACCCGGCGGGTATCTCCTACCTGGCCCGCCGCGGCTACGCCGATGCCGGGGAGGTACCGCCTTGGGCCGCGGCAGAGCTGGCCGCCGCCGTGAGGGAGGGCCTGTTGCAGGGCACCGCCTCTGCGGGAACCCCCCTCCTGGAGGCAGGCGCCGTTGCCACCCGGGCGGAACTGGCTGCTTTACTGGCGCGGGCGGCGGATAAAAGGCTCGGTCCTGTGACCCCGGCGGAGCTTACCTTTACGGATGCCGCGGCAGTACCCTCCTGGGCGAGGCGGGCATTAGGTGCGGCCCTGGCCAGGGGGCTCGTGGCCGGGTATCCGGACAAAACTTTCCGGCCGTTTGAGCCGGCCACGCGGGCAGAATTCGCCGCCATGACCCTGCGGCTCGTGCGGGCCCTAGAAAAGGCCTTAGAAAAGAAGGAGGGGTGAGGCTCCTTTGCGGCGTATTTTGGCCCTGGTTGTCTGCCTTATGGTGATCCTCGGCATCGGCTGGGCGCTCTACCGGGAGAAAGGTAAAGGCCCCGCAGGGCAGGGGGCTCCGGGGGTGCCCGGACAGCAAGTAGGGGAAACCGCACCTGCGCAGGACCCGGCCAAAGAAAAAGCCCTCCAGCTCTTTTGGCAGGGCTATGCGGCTTACAAGGCCCGGCGCTACGACGAAGCCATAAAAATTTTCGACCAGGCTATCGCCATCGATCCCGCCTGTCACCAGGCCTACAGCTACAAGGGAGCGGCCCTGGCCTTTAAAGGGGACTACCGGCAGGCCATATCCGCACTGGACCGGGCCATTGCCCTAAAGCCCGACTACGAAGACGCCTACTTCAATAAGGCCCTCACCTATGAGCTGGCGGGCTCCTACGAAGAAGCCCTGGCCAACTACGACCGCGCCCTGGCCCTAAATCCCACAAACCCCTGGAGCTACTACGGCAAGGCCAGCATTTACGGGCGCCTAAAGAACGTCCCCCTGTGCGTAGAAAATTTAAAACGGGCCATTGAGCTTGATCCCCGCACCAAGGAGCACGCCAAAACGGAGGCCGATTTCAATCCCGTGAAAAATGCTCCGGAATTTAGAAAGCTGGTGTACGAGTGAGCTAGATACCCAAAAAACGCTCCTTAACCATGCGGGCAAAGAGGCGCAGGTCATCCAAGTTCTTTTTTAAAATATTTAAAATACTGTAGAGGATCTCAGGCTCTATTCGGGCATAATCGTGGACGATGACGTTCCGGAACCGGGCCATTTTTTTCAGGGCTTCAAGCTTTTCCACAGGAAGGTAACCGGCCTCTACCAGGACGGCCATGATGTCTTTATAATCCCGCGGCTCGCGCAGTCCCAGAGCAGCAATGAGGTGGTTACCGATATCCAGGCACGACTCCACGGCAAGGTGAAGGGTTCGCTCGACATAGCGCCTGAGCATTTTGCTTTGTTTTAGCTGTTCTAAGGTTATGCCGGCCTGTTCTTCGAGATCGGCAATATACTCGGCCAGCAGTCTCACTTTCTCTTCCAACAGCTGCCGGTCTACCATCCTAAATTCCCGCCCTTTTAAAGGCTATTTCCATGCGCCGGCGGCGGTAGTATTCCATGTCCAGGTAGTTCCGCCGGGCGCGCACCTCAAAGGCCACGCGCCGGTTCCTGTCCTTGTCTACCAGCAGTCGCCCGTGCAGGCGCACCTGGTGCTGGAGCTCTGGGGAGGCTGCCTCAAGATCCACTACCTGCGCCGGCAGGCCGAGCCTCTCCTCCAGGGCCAGTTCCATTTCCAGGCGGCGCTCAAAACGGGCCGTTTTTTCGCTGAGCGAAGGGGCAAAAAGCACAGCTATGTCCACATCGCTGCCCGCACGTCCCCGGCCCCGGGCCAGGGAGCCAAACAGGTAGGCCGCCAGCACGTCGGGCTGTTCTTCCAGGTATTTAGCAGCAATTGCCGCAACCGTTTCGGTTTCGGGCACTTTTCCCCTACGCCTGGTCAAAGTAAATTCACCCCTTAAAAGGCAGGGCTAATCAAGCCTCCCCGCAAAGATCTCTTCCACGGCCACGCTAAAGCCCTCGGCCACCCGGGAGTAAACGCGTCCCTCTTTTTCTTCTCTTTGATCCAGGTGAAACCCACCTTCCCGCAGGACGAATATCTCGACGCTTTCCTCCTCGGGGTCTACTATCCAGTATTCTTTTACCCCGTGCCTCTCGTAGGCCCGGAACTTCTTGCGCAGGTCGTAGTAAGCAGTATGGGGAGAAAGAACCTCTACCACGAGGTCGGGCGCTCCGTTAATTTTTTCTTTATGCACTATGCTCTTCCGTTCTTTAGTAATAAAAATAACGTCCGGTTGGTAAGTCTCGGTTTCTTCTAAATATACATCAACGGGAGAAAAAAGGACCAGACCGAGGTTGTTTTCTCGGCAGTGTTTCATGAGCAAGAATCCCAAATTAGCGGCCACAATCTGGTGGTACGGTGAAGGCGCGGGTGTCATTACCAGCTTTCCCCCTATCAGCTGGTAGGGTGATCCTTCGGGGAGCTTGCGGTAATCCTCGTAAGTGTAGACTGCCCCTGCGGCGGCAGTTGCTGCCGGATTCATTCTACCACTCCTTTTGAAAACACCCATTTTTGAGTTTATTTTACCTTACTTCTGTTTTCACCGGCAACAAAACCACTATTTTAGAAAATTGGGGGAGTGTGAGGGGGCTGTAATCCCCCTCAATTCATTGAGGGGATACACGGACCCCCTCACCGGGCGCAAGCCCGAAGCACAAAGTTTTTTAAACCTGTGGTACCCTTGCTACAATAATAAGGAAGAGGTTCAAATTAACGGAACAGGAGGTGAGGTCGTGCTATGCTGATGACCGAGAGAGTTCTCCTGGGACCTACGGAAGGGCAGAGAAACTGGCTGTGGGAGATGAGCCGTGCGGCAACCAGGCTTTACAACCTGGCCCTGGAACAGCGCCGCTGGCACTGGTTGCGCTACCACTACACCAGGTCGGGCATCAACTACGCACAACAAAACGCCCAGCTGGTGGAGCTTAAAGAGGCCTTCCCGGAGTTCAGAGTGCTCTACAGCCTGGTGGCTCAAGAAGTGCTGCGGCTGGTGCAGAAAAACTTCAACTCTTTCTTCGGGCGGCTAAAGAGCCAGCGCGCAAACGGCCAGGAAGAAACTGCCCGCCCGCCGCGGTTCAAGAGCTCCAAGCGCTTCTTCACGCTTTGCTACGTCCAGAGCGGGTTTGCCATTAAAGACGGCAAACTTGTCCTCTCCGGGGGAATGGAACCGTACACCGACAGGGAGGGAAAGGTGAGGTACCGGTGGCGCAAAGAGGCCATCCAGATTATCGGCTACCGCAAGCTGCCGGAAAGAGTCCACAGCCTCCCCATTACCTTTGACAAGAAGACGGGGAATTTCTATGCCAACCTGGTTTACGAAGTGAAGCCGCAGAAGGTAGAAGCCGTGCGGCCCTTGAAAATCGTTGTCTTTGATCCCGGTGTGAAGACCTCCCTCACCGGGGCCGACAACTGCGGGAGAATAATCGTCATTGATTCGTCTGTCAACAAGGTGAACAAGTACTTCGATGAGGAGATAGACAGGGTTAAGTCCAAGCGCGACAGGTGCAGGAAGGGTTCCCGCAGGTGGAGGAGGTTTGCAGCAGCTACGAATAAACGCACTATAATTGACTGAATCATATAGTTTTGCTACCATAGAAGCATGGAACTCTTATCCATTGGAGAAGCGGCAAAGCGTTTAGGCGTACACCCGAACCGCCTCAAGGCGTGGGAGAAGCAGGGGTTAATTAAACCCGTGCGGCTTCCCAGCGGCCACCGGAGGTACCCGGTAGAGGAGATCAACCGCATTCTGGGCACAGGGGGGATAAAGGCAGAGCCGGACACGGTTGTCCTCTATGCCCGGGTATCCACCAAAAAACAAGCCGATGCGGGAAACTTGGAGCGGCAGCTGGAGAGGCTGCGGGCTTATGCCAGGGAGAGAGGCTACCGGGTGGTAGCCGAGCATTCCGACGTAGCCTCTGGCCTCAACCAGAACCGCCGGGGTTTGGAACGGGTACTAAAAGCGGCCGAGCGAGGCGAGTTCAAGAAGCTGCTCATCGAGTACCCCGACCGGCTGGCGCGCTTCGGGTACGCCTATCTGGAGCGGCACTTGAAGTACCGCGGCGTGGAGATAGAAGTCACGTCACAAAAAGAGCCGGAGGACGCCCATGCGGAACTGGTGCAGGACCTGCTGGCCATCGTGACTTCTTTTTCGGCCCGGCTGTACGGCGCCAGGGGCGGCAGGAAAGTCCGGCAGGGTTTCCGGGAGCTGATCGAGGATGCGGAAAGAGAGCACAAAGAACAAGTTTAGCGTGACCGTGTGTGGGGAGTTCTTTCCGGAGAGCTACCCGGCTTTCCGTTCTTCTAGATGGAGCCGTGGGGAAGAGGACCCGCTGGTGACGGAGATGCGGCTTTTCTGCTCCTGCGTGCGGTGGGCCTTCAACCGGCTCCTGGAAGGCGTATCCCGCGACGAGATCAAGAAGCGTGGCCAGGAGCTTTTCGGGCTGAACTCCCGGTACGTGGACGATGCGCGGTTGAAAGCGCAGGCCCTGCTGGACTCCCAGAGGGAGCTTCTAGTGCTAGAGATTGAAGAGACGGAGGCGAAATTAGGCCGTGCCAGGAAGAAGCTCGGCCTGGCCGCCACCAAGCTGGCGAAGGCCGAAAAGAAGGGTGCTGCCCCTGCTGAACTGGAGAATTTGCGCCTTGTAGTCAAGGGCCGCCAGATGCGCGTGGCCTCCTTGGAGGGGAGGCTGGCAGAGCTGGAGGCTTACCGCAGAAGCGGCGCCATACCCAAGGTGGTCTTCGGCGGCAGGAAACTCTGGAGGAGGATCTGCAAAGGCCGGGCCACGCGTGAGGAGTGGCGGGCAGCCCGCAAAAACCGGCTCTATGCCCGTGGGGACGAAACCAAAGGCGGCAACCCGAACATGAAGGTATTCTTCCGGGACGGGGAGTTCCGGTTAGCGGTGACCGTATCACACCTTTCGGAGCAGGTGGGTTTGGATGCCCTTGGTCGCCCGAAGATGACGAGAGCTCCGAGGGTGGAAGGCAAGCTCTGGCTACCGGAGAAGCACCGGGATTTGGTACGGATATGGCTGGCCGCAAAGCTGCCCTACACGGTGGAACTGATACGCACTCCCCAAGGGTGCTATCTGGTCCATCTGACGTTTGATTTGGGTGAGGTGCCGGAGCCTGACTTTGCGGAGGGCTGCCTTGCTCTGGACACGAACCCCGACGGCGTGGCTTTGTGCAATGTCGATGCCAGTGGCCAGCCGGAACTCTGGCCGGAAGATTTCAGCATTCCCTATCCGGGCAACCTGGGCAAGTATGAAGGAGAGTTTCAGGTCATCACTTACCCCAACGGTTTTCTTTACATCAGGATACCCGACCTGGCCTATGTTTCAGGTTTTCGGCGGGACTACCTGATAGGTGTCCTGGCCAAGGTAGTCGTTGATGTGGCCCTTTTCCTGGGCAAACCCATATCCCTGGAAGATCTGGACTTTGGCAAGGACCGCTTGGACACGAACAGGAAGTTTAACCGCATGGCTTCCAACTTTCCCTTTGCAAAGGTGGTGGAGGCAATATGCCGGAGGGCAGTCAAAGAGGGGGTGCCCTTTAGACTTGTGCCTCCACGGCACACATCCACCATCGGGTACTGGAAGTACATGAGGCGTTACGCGGTTTCAGTGCACTGCGCAGCAGCGCTGGTCATAGGCCGCCGGGCAATGGGTTATCGGGAGCACGTGACGCGGGAACTCAAGCAACTTGTAGCCCAGATTAAGGAAAACCTGGCCCAAAAGGTCAGTCCTGATAAGCCGAGGGAAGGAGAAGGGATGACCCGCAGGGTTGGGGCTCTCTTGAAGCGGCTGGACCGGAAGATGACAACACACAACGGGCTCACTTTGGAGCAGCAGGAGGTGTTTTACTCCGTCTGGCACGACTTCAGGGAACTGGCCCTAGCACTGCGGTGACCCCGTTTAGCCGGTATCGGACAAGCCGGTAGGCGTCTCTAACAGAGCGGCCCGGACGGCAGCTGCCTCTGTTCCGGGGCAACCCGGCCCGCGGGTGCTACAGGCACCCCGCTGAGTCCGTGCGGGTTGGGGCCGGAGCAGGAGGGCGGGGGACCGCCCTGTCCGGGCTCCGGGTGGGACTCCCGGGCCTAGGCCCCCTGTCGCCTTACCCCTCGGAGGGCAAATCAAGTATCCGAAAGGAGGCGAATGCCTGGTCTGGGGGCCGGCCTGATTGAGATTTCAAATCAGTCGGGTTTTTTGAACCAGGTCACGGGTACCTTTTATCGCTTTAAGTAGTGGGGAATGTACCGGGAAAAACCGCTGCCGCCTGCCGCCGCAAGAATAACGGACCTGACGGTTGGGTGGTGCGGGGGTGTACATATGGGGGCCTAATGGGAGGCGGGACGCGGCGCCAGCTGCCGCCTGCAAAAAACCGGGATACCACCAGCAGCGTTGGTGGTTTCTAGGGACTCCCTCCCGGTGCAGGGTTGCCTGCAAAATAAAAAGGCCGGAGGTACCGACAAGGCACCACCCGGCCTTTTTACGCCGCACATTCGCGCTGGTTTACCTTCCCGCGCCCGGCCCGCGCTTGACGTGGGCCCACTCCCGCTCCCGCAGCTCCACGCGGCGGATCTTGCCGCTGATGGTCTTGGGCAGGGAGTCCACGAACTCGATCTTGCGCGGGTACTTGTAGGGAGCAGTGACCTTCTTGACGTGCTCCTGCAGTTCTTTGACCAGCTCTTCGGAGGGCTGGTAGCCGGGAGCCAGCACGATGAAGGCCTTCACCACCTCGCCGCGGATCTCGTCCGGGCTGGAAACCACCGCCGACTCGGCCACCGCCGGGTGCTCCAGGAGCGCGCTTTCCACCTCAAAAGGCCCGATGCGGTAGCCGGCGGCCAGGATGACGTCGTCGGCGCGGCCCACAAACCAGAGGTAGCCGTCCTCGTCCTTGATGGCCCGGTCGCCGGTGATGTACCAGTCGCCGCGGTAGCAGGAGGCGGTGCGCTCGGGGTCCTTCCAGTATTCCTGGAAGAGGCCCACCGGCCGCTCGGGCTTCACCCGTACGGCAATGTCTCCTTCCTTGCCCGGCGGCAGCTCATTGCCGTCGTCGTCGATGACGCTGACGTAAAAGCCGGGCGAAGGCTTGCCCATGGAGCCGGGCTTCACCGCCAGCGGCGGGAAGGTGGCCACCAGGCAGACGGTTTCCGTTTGGCCGTAGCCCTCGCGGATCTTCAGGTTAAAGGCCCGCTCCCAGACGTCGATAACCTCGGGGTTGAGCGGCTCTCCTGCCGAGACGCAGTGCTCCAGGGCGGCAAATTTGTACTGGCTGAGGTCTTCCAGGATGAACATGCGGTAGGCCGTGGGCGGAGCGCAGAGCACGGTGACGGGGTAGCGGGTCAAAAGCTCCAGGGTGCGCTTGGGGTCGAACTTGGCCGTGTGGTGTACGAAGACCGTGGCCCCCTGGTTCCAGGCGTTAAAGAGGGTGCCCCAGGCCGCCTTGGCCCAGCCGGTGTCGGTGATGGTCCAGATGAGGTCGTTGGGTTTTAAATCGTGCCAGTATTTGCCGGTGATCATGTGCCCGATGGGGTAGGAGGCGTGGGTGTGCAGGGTCATCTTGGGCATCCCGGTGGTGCCGGAGGTAAAGTAGAGAATGCACGGGTCCGCGCTCTTCGTCTGCTCCACCGTGAACTGGGAGGAGGCATTGGAAACGGCGGTCTCATAGTGCAGCCAGCCGTTGCGCGGCTCGCCCACCACAATGGCCGTCTTCAGGCTGGGGCAGTCGCCCCTGATTTCGTCTACCTTTTCGGCAATGGTGTTGTCGCAGATGATGCAGGGCGCCTCGGCCATGTCAAAGCGGTACTTGAGGTCCTTGGCCGTGAGCATGGTGGTGCCGGGCGCCACCACGGCCCCCAGGCGGATGCAGGCCAGGTTGGCCTCCCACCACTCCACCAGGCGGGGCATGATGAGCATGACGATGTCGCCTTTTTTCACGCCCTGGGCCTTTAAAACGTTGGCCAGGCGGGAAGAGCGCTCCTTTAGCTCGCGGTAGGTCACCTTGCGCTCCCTGCCCTCGTCGTCCACCCACCAGAGGGCCACCTTTTTGGGGTCCTCCGCCCAGGCGTCAAATACGTCGCGGGCAAAGTTGAAGTACTCCGGCACGTGCCACTTAAAGGTCCGGTAGGTCTGCTCGTAGTCGGTCATGTTGGGTACGCGGGCCACCTTAAAATCCCCTCCCTTTATATTTCCTGAAATTTCAAATGATGCCCTTTTCCTTAAGTTCCTTTACTTTCCGCGGGCCGTAGCCCAGGTATTTCCTGTAGACGAACTCGTTGTCCTGGCCCACCCGCCGGCAGACCCACTTGATGCGGCCCGGGGTCTCGGTCATCTTCCACACGGGAGCCTGCAGGGTGACCTTGCCGTACTCCAGGTCCTCCACCTCCTCGAAGACGCCGCGCTCCCACCAGTTCTCCTGGTTGAGCACGTCGGTGGGTGTGGCCACCTTGGCCGTTACCGGCGTGCCCGGGCCGCGCTTGTTCATAATGTAGTCCTGGAAGATGGCCAGGAGCTCGTCCGAGGTATACTTCTTGGTCTCCTCGGCTAAAAGCGGCCAGAAGGCCTTGCCGGCCTGGAGCTTGGCCCTCTTGATGAAGGTGTCAAAGCGCGGGTCGTTGCGCCACTCCTGCTTCTGCAGGCACTCGGTGAGGGCGTAAAAGTTGGGATCGGTGAACCCGGCCACCATGGCGTAGCCGTCCTTTACGGGCACGATGGTGTAGGGGTTTATCTGGGAATCCAAATTGCCGATGCGCTCCTTGTTGATACCGTACATGTTGTACAGCGTGAGGTAGCAGTCCATGAAACGCATGATGCCCTCGGCGCCGGATACATCCACCAGCTGCCCGCGCCCGGTCTGGTTCCGGTAGTACAGCGCGGCCAGGATGCCGAAGGCGCCCCACATGCCGCCCACGTACCAGCCGTACCAGGAGCCGATCTTGGTGGGCACCTCCCAGGGCTGGGGGTTGCCCTCCGTCTCCATCTCCCCGGTGCTCCAGGCAATGCCGCCCAGGGCCTGGTTGATGACGTCGTAGTCGGGCTTTCTGCAGGAAGCCTTAGGCCCGAACTGCCCGTAGGTGTAGATGGCGCAGTAAATGAGGCCGGGGTTGTCCTCCCGCAGCTGGCGGTAGCCGATGCCCCACTCGTCCATAACCCCGGCGGGGAAGGTCTCGATGATGACGTCCGCTTTGCGGGCCAGCTTCTTAAAGATCTCCCGGCCCTCGGCCACGTGCAGGTTCAGGGTGATATGCAGCTTGTTGCGGGCCTCCACCAGGTAGCCCAGGCCGGTATCTTTATGCTTGATCCCGTAAGGGGAGAAGTTGCGGGCGGGGTCCCCGCCGGGAGGCTCAATGCGGATGACCTCCGCGCCGAACTCGGCCAAAAGAGAAGAGCAGACCAGGCCCCCGATGTGGCGGTAGCTGAGGTCTAAGACCACCAGGTCGTCTAAAGCCTCGGGTTTCTTTCCGGCCTCCCGGGGATCGGTGGCTTCCTTTGCCCACCGGATGTAGTCGTCGGCCACGGCTAAAAACCCTCCTCCTCAAAAGATGGTGCCTTCACCGTTCCAGCCGTCCGGCGGCATGGAACCCAGCAGGTTGTCCCACTTGCCGATGACGCCTTTCTTTTCCAGCTCCCTTAACTCGCTCGGGCGCAGGCCCAGCATTTTGATAAAGACGTACTCGTTGTCGAAGCCTACCGGCTTGGCCGACCAGCGCAGGCGCCCGGGTGTTTCGGACATTTTCACCACCGGGCCCACTTCCACCACGCGCCCGTAGACGGGGTCGTCAATTTCCCACACCATGCCGCGCGCTTTTAAGTGAGGGTCGTCGTTCTGGTCCTTGAAGCTCATCACCGGCGCGCTGCCGAAGCGGTACAGCTCGCCCAGGGCGTCGATTTCCGCCCTGGTCTTAGTGGCCGCCCAGTCCCTGATGATGGCCAGGAGGGCCGTGGCGTTTTCTTCCTTAATGCGGTCGTCCGCGGTCTTGAAACGCTCGTCCTCAATGAGGTCGGGCCGCCCCATGGCCAGGCAGAGCCCCCGGAACTCCTCGTCGTCTGCGGCGGCAATGGCCACAAAGCCGTCCTTGCAGCGGAAGATGTCCGAGGGGCAAAAACACACGTCCCGGTTGCCGTAGCGACCGCGCTCCTTGCCGGTGAGGGTTTGGTAGATCCAGGTCCAGTCCATGGTGCGGATGAGGCCCTCCGCCTGGGAGTAGTCGATGTACTGCCCCTTGCCGGTGCGCCGGCGGTAGTGCAGCGCCGCCAGCACGGCAATGGCGCCGAACAACCCGCCGGTGTAGTCGCCCAGGTACAGACCCGCCTTGCAGGGGGGGCGCCCGGGAAAGCCGGTAATGAAGGCGTTGCCGCTGGCCGCCTGGGCCGCCAGGTCCCAGGAGGGCCGCCCCACGGAGAAGGGCCCCCACTGGCCGAAGCCGTTTAAGGAAATCATGATGATGTCCGGCTTTACTTCCCGCAGCTGGCGGTAGCCGATGCCCCACTCGTCCATGGTACCGGCCACGAAGTTCTCCACCACCACGTCGCAGCGGGCCGCCAGGCGCTTGAACAACTCCACCCCTTCTGGCTTACGCACGTCAATGGTGATGAAGTATTTGTTGCGGTTCTGCGGGAAAAAGCCCGGGCAGGCGTTTTTCCAGAATATCCCGAACGGCGCCACCACCCTCATGGTGGGGTCGCCCCTGCCCGGCAGCTCCACCCGGAAGACCTCGGCCCCGTACTCTCCCAGGTAGTCGCCCACCACCGGGCCCAGGATAACGTTGGTCATGTCCAGAACGCGGACGCCCTTTAAAGCCTCCGGCTTTTCAAAGACCTTCTCCATGTTAAAGACTTCGGCGGTCCAGGAAAAGTAATCGCTCACCTCATGGTTCCTCCCCTTTGCGATTCTGAAAATTATACACAATTCGCGCAAAAGCAATATCCGTGCAAGTAAAAAACAAGGAGGGCGGCCTTCTGGAACCCTTGCGCTGAGGGAAAGGGAACGAACAGGCCTCCTCCCGGCTGTAAAATGGCGTTTATGCCTGATGACAGAAGCGGCGGCGCGTGTTTATGAGCATATACAGCCCCGGCTAATTCTCCTTGCGAAACTGCTCCTTGCCGGCCCCGCAGACGGGGCACACCCAGTCGGCAGGAAGCTGCTCAAAGGGCGTTCCCGGCGCCACGCCGTGCGCGGGATCGCCCGCCGCCGTGTCGTAAACGTAACCGCAGACCTCGCAGGCGTATTTTGCCTCCTGCGGCGCCGGCTTTTCCTCCTGCTTGGCGACGTAGGTGGGGGCGGTCTTGGGCACGACGCCCTTCTTCACCTGGTGATAGTAGGCGTAGGTCATGGGGGCGCCTTCCTTTAAGATCCCGGCGTCGGTGAGGCGGCCGATGAAGATGGTATGCGTGCCGGCACCCACCTCCTGCACCACTTCCGCCTCCAGGAAGGACAGCGCGTGCGCGGTGAGGTAGGGCACGCCGTTTTGGCTCAAGCCGTATTGCACGCCGGCAAACTTGTCCGCCTCCCGCCCGCTCTTAAAGCCGAACTGGCCGATGAGGGAGAGGGGGGCTTCCTGCTCCAGGACGGAAACCGTAAAGAGGCGGCTCTCCTTGATGAACTCGTGGGTGAGGTTGTTCTTGTTGATGCTCACGGCCACGGTGGGCGGCTCGCTGGTGATCTGGAAGACGGTGTTGGCCACCTGGCCGTTAAAGCGCCCCTCCTTTTTGGAACATACCACATAAAGGCCGTAGGTAATGGTGTACAGGGCTTTAGGGTTCACTGGATCACCTCCCCCCTATAACATCTCGCCCAGCTTGCGGGCGGTTTCGCGCACGGCGGCCAGCTCGGCCTCGTCGGGTATGTACTGGATGTTAATAACGTCGAAGGGCACTTCCCAGCCCATGGCCTCCATGGCCGCCTTCACTTCCCGGGCCCCCTGGCCGCCCCAGCCGTAGGAGCCGAAGGCCAGGCCGATCCTCTTCTGGGGCCGCAGGCCCCGCAAGTAGGTCAGGAAGGCGCTCACCGTGGGCAGCATGCCGTTGTTTAAGGTGGGGGAGCCCACCAGCACGGCGCGGGACACGAGCACATGGGGCACAATCTCGGAAATGTGGTTGGTCTGCAGGAATTTTACCGTCACGGGCACGCCCGCATCCTCCAGCCCGTCCTGCAGGGCGAGGGCAATCTTTTTGGTGGAGCCCCACATGGTATCGTAGACGATGAGGGCCCGCCGCTCCGTTTCGTGATTGGCCCAGCGGCGGTAGGCCTGTACGATCTGGGCGAGGTAGGTGCGCCAGATGACGCCGTGGCTGGGGCCGATCATGTCTATTTCCAGGGCGGCCAGCGCATCCAGGACCTTATTTACCTGCTCGCCGTAGGGCAGCACGATGTTGGCGTAGTATTTGGCCGCTTCTTCGTGGACCACCTCCCAGCCCACCTGGTCGTCAAAGCGCGCGTCGCAGGCCAGGTGCTGGCCGAAGGCGTCGTTGGGGAGCAGCAGCCTTTCCTCCGGTATGTAGGTGACCATGGAGTCGGGCCAGTGGACCATGGGGGTGGTGAAAAATTTCAATGTGCGCGCGCCGATCTTTACCTCGTCTCCGGAATTGACCACCAGGCAGTCCCAGTCCTTTTTATAATGGCGGCCCAGGGCCTTCTTGCCCTGGGGGTTGGTGACGATTTTGGCCCGCGGGGCCAGCTCCATGATGCGGGGCACGCTGCCGGAGTGGTCCATCTCCACGTGGTTGACCACCAGGTAGTCGATGCGCGAGGGCTCGACGACGCCTTTAATCCTGTCCAGCATTTCGTCAAAAAGGTAGTGTTTGACCGTGTCCACAAGGACGATCTTCTCATCCACGATGAGGTAGGCATTGTAGGTGGTTCCCCTGGGGGTGAGGTAGCCGTGGAAGTAGCGCAGGTCCCAGTCCACGGCTCCCACCCAGTAAATTCCCGGCTTGATCTCCACCGGTTTCACGCCTCTTCACTCCCTTCCCGGAAATTTAAATCATTATAAAGCCAAAAGGCGGCCCTGGGCAACGGTTTCTTCCAGGGCGGCCCTGTTATTGAAGATTTCTCCCCTCTTTTCCACGCCGGCATAACAGAGGGAAGCCTGCAGCTTTATCTCCAGCATTTTGAAAAAATACCTGGCCACCCGCACGGTGCCCTCAAAAACCCCGGGGAGGGTGGTGCCGGCACAGGAGATAAAAATTCCCCGGCGCTCCGGGCGGCCTTCCTCAATCACCCGGCGGCCTAAAAGATACTTGGCCGCCCAGAACTGCTGGGCGCGGTCAATAAATACCTTGGCCTGGGCACAGATGCCCATGGAGAAGACGGGGGCGGCAAAGATGAGGCGGTCGGCGGCCAGGATCTTCTCGTAGAGCACTCCCGCATCGTCGGGCACCACGCAGCGCCCGGTCGCATAGCACCCCTCGCAGGCCCGGCAGGGCTCGTAGCGAAAGTCCACCAGGTAGAGGAACTCCACGTCGCAGCCGGCTTCCGCGCAGGCCCCCAGCGCCAGGCGGGCAAGAAGGGCCGTGTTGCCGTCCCTGCGCGGGCTGGCGGAGAGGGCCAGGCACTTAAGGGTATTTGGCACGGTCATCCCCCCTGCATTTAACGGCAGGATTTCTCCGGCACCGCCCCAAAATCCTTCCCGCAAAACAGCTATCATTACGGCTTACGGCGAACTACCGCACGCCTTGCAAGGGGCAGGTGACCGTGCTATGATTTTCCGGGGCAGGTGATTGTCCTGGATACCGCCGCACGTGCCGCCCAGGCCACGGCAGTAGTAATGGCCGCAGGGGTCCTCAGCAAGCTCCTCGGCTTTGCCCGCGAGGCCACCCTGGCGTCTTCCTTTGGCGCCAGCGCCGCCACCGACGCCTACCTGGTGGCCATGGTCATCCCCGCCATCCTCTTCGGCCTGGTGGGCAACGTCATTACCACCGTAGGCATACCCTTGTTCAGCGAGCACCTCCATCGCCCGGAGAAAAGGCATGAGCTGGCCGCGCTGGTATGGGGCAGCTTTTGCGCTATTTGCGGGCTGCTGTCCGTCATTGCCCTCCTGGGGCTGGCGGCCTCCCCGTGGCTTGTGCGCCTCCTGGCCCCCGGCTTTGCCCCCGACCAGGCAGAGCTGGCCGCACGCCTGGTGCGCATCCTCATGCCCATGGTGGTGATCATGGGCATGGTGGGCTGGGCGCAGGGCATTTTAAACGCCCACCACCACTTCACCTCCCCGGCCCTCATGGGCGTGCCGTACAACCTGCTCATGATCGGGGGCATTTCCTGGGCCGCGGCGGCGGGGAGCATTGCCGGGGTGGCCTGGGCCACGGTGCTGGCCACGGCCAGCCAGTTCCTCATCCAGGTACCGGCCCTCATGAAGCACGGGGTACTGCAGGGCTTCCGCCTTTCCCCCGGCCACCCCGCCCTGAAAAAAATGCTCGTGTTGTCCGGGCCGGTGCTCATCGGCCTCGGGGCCAACCAGCTCAACCTCATCGTGGACCGCATGCTCGCCTCCACCCTGGAGGAGGGGAGCATTTCCGCCTTAAACTACGCCCAGCGCATCTTAAGCCTCCCCCAGGGGCTGCTGGCCCTGCCCGTGATTACCGTCCTCTACCCCATTTTTGCCCAGCGGGCCACGGTGGAAGACATGGAAGGCTTCCGCTTCGGCCTGGTGCGGGGGCTAAATGCCCTCGCCCTGGTACTTATACCCGTCACCGTGGCCACTGCCGTCCTCAGGGAAGAGGTGGTGCGGTTTGTCTTCCAGCGCGGCGCCTTTGACGACCGGGACGCGGCCATGACGGCGGCGGCGTTGCTGTGGTATGCCCCCGGCCTACTCTTCCTCATGTGGCGCGAGCTTTTAAACCGCGCCTTTTACTCCCTGCAGGACACCTTCACCCCCATGTGGACGGGACTGGCGGCGGTGGCCGCCAATGTAGCCTTAAACCTGCTCCTGGTGCGCCCCATGGGCCTGGCCGGTCTCGCCCTGGCCTCATCTCTTTCCGCCGCCCTGGCCTGCGTGCTTCTCTTTTCCGCCTTGCGCCGCCGTGCGGGTTGCGCCGCCGGTAGCCTGGTGCTGGCCGCCGCCTGGCGCATGCTGCTGGCGGCCTCCCTCACCGGGGCGCTGCTGTGGTGGCCCGGGGCCGCTGCCGCCGGCAGCGTGCCGGGCGGCTTCCTCGGGCAGGGGCTGTTTCTCACGGCGCTGGGGGCGGCGGGGGGCGCGGCCTACCTCCTGTGCTGCCGCCTCCTGGGGGTGGGCGAGTTGGACCTTATCCTCGCGCTGGCCCGCGAAACCCTGAGGCGCACGGTTTCCCTCGGCCGGCGCCGTTAAAAAAGCCCCCGCGGTTCACCGCGGGGGCCGCATGCCGCCGTAACTTAATCCAGCGGGTTGATGACCAAGCCGGTGATGACCTTGGGGAAAAAGTAAGTGGATTTCTGGGGCATTTTCTCCCCGCCCCGGGCCACGGCCACGACCTCTTCCACCCGGGTGGGGTTTAAGAAAAAGGCCATCCGGTATTCGCCCCGGTCCACGGCGGCCAGGGCCCCTTCCTCTTCCCGGGTGTAGGCGAGGTGGGTTTCGCCCTCGCGCTCGGCGGCCCCGATGCCCAGGAGGCGCTCCAGGATCAGGCAGTGGAGCACGGAGACGTCCAAGTTTTGCCAGGCCGGGGAGCGTCCGGGGGGCATGAGGCGGGGGAGGGATCCTTCGTCCCGCAGGGTCAAAAGGTACAGCCGGCCGCCGCCGAGGTACAGCCCGAAGGCGTGGCGGCGGGTTTCCCGGCTGCCGGCGCCCCCGCCGCCGGTCAAGCCGCCCCGCGCGGCCAGCTCCCTTAAAAACTGCGGGAAGTTGCCGTGGCCCGGGGCAAGGGGGAAGGGCTCTACGGCAAAGTGCTCCTGCAGCCTTTCCAGCAGGCCCCCCGCCTCCAGGGACGCCCGGTTTTTTACCAGGCGGTGGGTGGGCAAGCAGACCAGCCCCGGGTCGTAGAGGTTCACCAGAGCCATCATCACGTAGTCGTAAGGCCGCTCACCCTCAGGGTTACCCTCCTCCTGCCGCCTTTCCTCCCGGTAGGCCAGGGCCGTTTCGTAGCGGTGGTGCCCGTCGGCAATGTAAACGGCGGCAGGGGCCAGGATCTCCTGCACCGCACGGATGACGTACGGGTCGGCGACCACCCACAGGCGGTGGGCCTGGCCGTCCTCTCCGGTAAATTCCACGTCGGGCGGCAGGTCCCCGGCTTTCCTCCAGCAGGCCTCCACCCGCCTTTCCGGGTCGGCGTAAAGCCCGAAAATGGGGCTGAAGTTGGCCCGGCAGGCGCGCATCAACAGGAGGCGGTCGGCCTTGTGCTTGGGCAGCGTCTCCTCGTGGGGCAGCACCACGCCCTCCTCGTAGGGCGCAAGCTTTAATGCGCAAATAAACCCGCCGCGCACCAGCCGCCGCCCGCCAAAGGTAAACTCCTGCTCGTAGCGATAAAGCGCGGGGCGCTCATCCTGCACCAGCACTCCCTCCCGGCGCCAGGCCGCATAGCACGCCGCCGCCCGGGTGTAGCGGTTGTTTTCCGCCGTGTCCTCCGGGTAAACCTTGCCGTACTCCAGGCGGATGATGTTGTGGGGGTGGCGCCGGTAGTACATCTCCTGGGCGGCGGCATCAATGACGTCGTAAGGGGGCGTCACCAGGTCGGCAAGCGGCCCCGCCGCGGGGGCGTAGCGCAGGCCCCTAAAGGGCATGATTGTGGCCAAGATCTTCACGCTCCTTTTTTCTCGTCCAGCGCCGGCCGTCGCGCTGCCGGTATTTTTCCATCATGCGGCCGAAAGCCTCCTCCAGGTCGATGCCCAGGGAATTGGCAAAGCAGGCAATAATAAATAAAACGTCGGCCAGCTCCAGCGCCAGGTCCCCCGGGGGCTCGCCCGGCTTCTTGGGCTTCTGGCCGTATAAGTGGTTGACCTCCCGGGCCAGCTCGCCCACCTCCTCCGCCAGGCGCGCCAGCATGGCCAGGGGGTGCCAGTAGCCTTCCTCGAACTGGCTTATCCAGCGATCAACTTCCCGCTGCATTTCCCTTATTTCCACGCCCATCTCTCCTCCTACCCGGAGATTATAATTCATTTTGCCGGGGGGCGAAAAGCCCTCCTGCAGCCGTCATATTGGCCCCTGCAGCCTCATATGGTTATTTTAGGCAACCAAGGCTGGGGGGAGAAAGCATGTCCTGGCCGCGCCCGGTCATCCTGCTGCCGCTGCGCAAGAGGTACCTCCTGATCCTCCTGGGACTCGCCCTCCTGCTGCTGGGTTCCTGGGGCGTCTACAGCCGGGCTGGCTTCCGGAAGCCCCCGCCGGCACCGGAGCAGTTCCTGGCCGAAGCCCTTTTAAAAACGGCCTCCAGCAGGAGCTTCTGCTTCCGCGTGGAAGCCCGTCTGGGAGAGGGGGGCCTGATCAGCCAGGTGGAGGGGGAGCGGGCGGGCCCCGATGCCGTGCACATCCGGGGAACCATGTACAACAGCCCGGTGGAGTTCATCCAGGTGGGCGGCACCACCTACATGCGGGACCCGTGGACGAGTAAATGGTTGACGCTGGAAGGTAACCGCATGTGGCAGTCGGACCTCTTTGTGGCCGAGTTCAACCCCCTGGGCTTTTTAAAGTTCAAGGAAGTCCTGGGTGTGAGCTACCGGGGGAAAGAAAAGGTTGACGGGGAACAGGTGGTGGTCCTGGAATGCTACCCCCAGCTGGAAAACCCCTACCTGGAAATGAAATACAGCGACTACTACTGCAAGGTCTGGATCAGCCCCCGGGACAACCGCATCCGGCAGCTCACCCTGGAAGGCAGGGCGCCCGGGGGGAGAAGGGGCCTCTTCGTGGGCCTGAAGCTCTGGGACTACGACCGCCCGCTGGAGGTGAAGCCCCCGGTATAAGTCGTCCCGCGCCGCCCGGCAAAAAAGCGGCGGCTTTTTTTTATTTTTTGGCCCGTCCCGGAAGGAAAAAGTGACCTTTGTAACGAATACACATTTTTCGTGTGCCCGACAAAAAAATAAAAATCCTTTTTGCGGGGGAGAGGAGCCTTGTATACCATCTTTCGCAACGCCTTTTTAGTGCTGGCCACCTACCTCTCTTTCATCGCCTTTGCCTTCTGCGTGCTGCCGCAGGCCAAGCTCCCCGCCTTTGCCCTCCTGGCGTTGCCCGGCGTGATCTTTGCCTTAGACGACGCCGTAAACCTGGCGGGAGCGGTGAGGGAAGGCCTGCGCCTGGCCACGCTCGTCGCCGGCGTCCTGGCCCTTATTTTCGGCACCGCCTGGTTCCTCACCAGGTTCGGTGCGGCCTTCCTTCTCTAAAGGGCCTCATTGACGCCCTCCTTATCTTTTCACTATAATGTTCCTAAAGGTGCAGCGCGGGCTGCCGCATTTTTTGTTTTTTGGGAGTGGTGCGGGTGCATCCGGATGCGGAAAGAGTCCTCATTACGGCGGAGGAAATCTCCCGGCGCGTCAAGGAACTCGGCGAGGAAATCTCCCGGGATTACGCCGGCAAGGAAATCCTGGTGGTGGGCATCCTGAAGGGGGCGGCCATCTTCATGGCCGACCTGGTGCGCTGCCTAACCATCCCCGTGCAGCTGGATTTCATGGCCGTGTCCAGCTACGGGGCCTCCACAGAGTCCTCCGGGGTGGTGCGCATTTTAAAGGACCTGGAGGAAAACATTGAGGGCCTGGACGTGCTGCTGGTGGAGGACATCGTGGACACCGGGCTGACCTTAAACTACCTGCGGGAAAACCTTCTCACGCGCAACCCGGCCAGCCTGAAAATCTGCACGCTCCTGGACAAGCCCAGCCGGCGAAAGGTGCAGGTTAAAGTCGACTACAACGGCTTTGTCATCCCCGACGAGTTCGTGGTAGGCTACGGCCTGGACTACAACGGGCGCTACCGCAACCTGCGGGACATTCTGGTGCTAAAGCGGGAAGTCTACAGCGGAGGCTGCTAGCCGTGTTCCCCAAGGAAAGGCAGGAAACAATTATCGTCCTCGATTTCGGAGGCCAGTACAGCCACCTCATTGCCCGGCGCATCCGGGAGCTGAAAGTATTTTGCGAGATGCTCCCCTACAGCACGCCCCTAGAAGAAATCCGGGAGCGCCGCCCGCGGGGCATAGTCTTTTCCGGCGGTCCGGCCAGCGTTTACCAGGAGGGCGCCCCCGCGGTGGACCCGGGCATTTACGAGCTGGGCATCCCCATCCTGGGCATCTGCTACGGCATGCAGCTGATGGCCAGGCAGCTAGGCGGCGTGGTAACCCGGGCGGCGTTTCGCGAGTACGGGCGTGCGGAGCTGGAAATCCTGGACGCGGGGGATCTCTTTGCCGGCCTCGGCCCCGTGGAGCAGTGCTGGATGAGCCACGGCGACCGCGTGGAGGTCCCGCCTCCCGGGTTCGTGGTCCTGGCCCGCACGGCCACCAACCCCGTGGCGGCCATGGCCGACCGCCGGCGCAGGCTCTACGCCGTGCAGTTCCACCCGGAGGTGGCGCACACTCCCCGGGGGCAGGAGATCCTGCGCCGCTTCCTCTACGACATCTGCGGCTGCCGGGGCCTCTGGACCATGGGCTCCTTCATCGAGGAGTCCGTGCAGGAGATCCGCGCCCTGGTGGGCGACGGGAAGGCCATCTGCGCCCTCAGCGGGGGCGTGGATTCCTCCGTGGCCGCCGTGCTGGTGCACCGGGCCATCGGCGACCAGCTGACCTGCATTTTCGTGGACCACGGCCTCCTGCGCCAGGGAGAAGCCACGCAGGTTGTGGAGACTTTTCGCCGGCGGCTCAACATACCGCTGGTATACGTGGACGCCTCCCGGCGTTTCCTCGCGCGCCTTGCCGGCGTCACCGACCCGGAAAAAAAGCGCCGCATCATTGGCGAGGAATTCATCAGGGTCTTTGAGGAGGAGGCCGCCAGGCTGGGGCAGGTGGAGTTCCTCGTCCAGGGCACCCTCTACCCCGACGTGGTGGAGAGCGGCACCGCCACCGCGGCCACCATCAAGACCCACCACAACGTGGGAGGGCTACCCGGTGACATGCGCTTCGTGCTGGTGGAGCCTCTGCGCTGGCTCTTCAAGGACGAGGTGCGGGAGCTGGGCAGGGAGCTGGGCCTGCCGGAAGAAATAGTCTGGCGCCAGCCTTTTCCCGGCCCGGGGCTGGCCGTGCGCGTGCTGGGCGAGGTGACACCGGAAAAGCTGGAGATCCTGCGGGCGGCCGACGCCATCGTCACCGCGGAGATCCAGCGGGCCGGGCTGCACAGGGAGATCTGGCAGTTCTTTGCCGTGCTGCCGGACATCAGGAGCGTGGGCGTAATGGGCGACGAGCGCACCTACGCCTACACGGTGGCCGTGCGGGCGGTGCACAGCACCGACGGCATGACGGCGGACTGGGTGCGCCTGCCCTACGAGGTGCTGGAGCGCATCTCCACCCGCATCGTTAACGAGGTGCCGGGGGTCAACCGGGTGGTCTACGACATTACCTCCAAGCCCCCGGCAACTATAGAATGGGAGTGAAGGGGGAAAATCATGGGACTGGATAAGCTTTTTCAGCTCCGGCGCTACAACACGGACGTGCGCACGGAGATCATTGCCGGGGTCACCACTTTCATGACCATGGCCTACATCCTATTCCTGAACCCCAACATCCTCTCGGCCACGGGGATGGATAAAAACGCCGTCTTCTTTGCCACGGCGGTCAGCGCCGGCCTGGTTACCCTGGCCATGGGGCTGCTGGTTAACTACCCCATTGCCCTTGCCCCGGGCATGGGCTTAAACGCCTATTTTGCCACCGTGGCCGCCCAGCACGTGGGCATGCCCTGGCAGGTGGCCCTGGGGGCCGTTTTTATTTCCGGCGTCATCTTCATCATCCTCACCATTTCCCAGGTGCGCCAGCTCCTGGTGGTGGCCGTTCCCGATTCCCTCAAGCGGTCCATTATCGTGGGTATCGGTTTGTTCATCACCATGCTCGGGCTGAAAATGTCCGAGTTTATGGTCATTAAAGCCGGGCCCGCCATTCCTCCCACCCTCGACGCCCTTTCCCGCCCCGGGGGTATAGCCACCCTGCGCTTCTTCGAGTGGAACATTTTCCTGGGCTCCCTGGCCAGCCCGGTTACGCTGCTTTCCCTGGCCGGCCTGGCCGTCACCGCCCTGCTCATGGCCAAAGGGGTAAAGGGAGCCATCTTGCTGGGCATCATCATCACCACCCTCCTGGGCATTCCCCTGGGCGTGACCCAGGTGCCGCCCGATTTCCGCCCCTTTGCCCTCCCGGACTTCAACCGCCTGGCGGTCGGCAGCCTTGATCTCGCCGGCGCGCTGCACATGGGCCTGTGGGCGGTAATCTTCACCTTTACCTTTGTGGAGCTCTTTGACACCTTCGGCACGCTGGTGGGCACCGCTGGCAAGGCGGGGCTCCTGGAAGAAAACGGCCAGTCCCGGCGGCTGGGGCGGGCCATGCTGGTGGACGCCTGCGGGGTGGCCTTCGGCGCGCTTATGGGCACCAGCACCGTCACCGCCTACATTGAGAGCACCGCCGGCATTGCCGAGGGGGGCCGCACCGGCCTCACCGCCGTCACCACGGGCGTGCTCTTCCTACTTTCGCTGGTCCTGGCCCCTATAGCCGGCCTGATCCCCGGCGCCGCCACCGCCCCGGCCCTGATCATTGTGGGCATGCTCATGGCCCAGGCTGCCAGGGAAATTAACTTTGCCGACTTTACCGAAGGGTTCCCGGCCTTCCTGACCATGATCCTCATGCCCTTTACGGGGAGCATTGCCAACGGCATTGCCGCCGGCATTGTCTTTTACGTCCTGCTGAAAGCGGCCAGCGGGCGGGCACGGGAAGTGCACTGGCTGATGTGGATCCTGGCCGTTTTGGTGGTGGCCCGCTACATTTTCCTGGCCGAGCATTAAAAAAGTAAGGTGTAAGGTAACGGAATGACCGGAGCAATGGTGGGCATCGTGGTGGGCAGCGACTCGGACCTGCCCGTAATGAAGGAAGCGGCGGAGGTGCTGGAAGAGCTGGGCATCGGCTGCGAGGTGGTGATTTCTTCGGCCCACCGCACCCCCGAGCAGACGGCCCACTACGCCCGCACGGCAGCCGAGCGGGGCCTGGCGGTAATCATTGCCGCCGCCGGCATGGCCGCCCACCTCCCGGGGGTTATTGCCGC
>NZ_AUBR01000040.1 GCF_000429345.1 Desulfovirgula thermocuniculi DSM 16036
AGCTGGCTGGACGCCAAGGCCTCCTACGAGATCAACCCCCACGGCCCGAACCAGCCCATCAAGCTGGAGGGCCTCCTGGACCCGGTCAAGGGCCAGTGGCAGTCGGTCAACGAGTTTGTCTACCAGAACTCCCAGCGCACCATTGAAAAGGTCAACTTCTACACCATCATGGAGTACCCCATGACCTCCTGCGGCTGCTTTGAGTGCATCCTGGCCATGGTGCCGGAGTGTAACGGCTTCATGGTGGTCAACCGGGAGCACGGCGGCATGACCCCGGTGGGGATGACCTTCTCCACCCTGGCGGGCATGATTGGCGGCGGCGCCCAGATGCCCGGCTTCATGGGCATCAGCAAGTCCTACCTGGCCTCCCGCAAGTTCGTGCCTGCCGATGGGGGTCTTGCCCGCCTGGTGTGGATGCCCAAGGCGTTGAAGGAGCAGCTGCGGCCGCAGCTGGAGGAGGCCGCCGAGGCAGCAGGTCTGGGTAAGGACTTCCTGGATAAGATTGCCGATGAGACCGTGGGCACCAGCGCCGAGGAGATCCTGCCCTTCCTGGAGGAAAAGGGCCACCCGGCCCTCACCATGCCGCCGCTGCTGTAGGTTTAGATACGTGCGCCAAAAGAAAAAATATCCCGGAGGGCACCTTTTACCGGGTGCCCTCCGGGTATATCTTAAATTCCTGGGAAAGGGGATAGGAGAATGGGTTTAACGGGTCTGGAGATTTTTAAACAGCTGCCCAAAACCAACTGTAAGGACTGCGGCCACCCCACGTGCCTGGCCTTTGCCATGGCCATGGCTGCCGGAAAGGCCAGCCTGGATCAGTGCCCCCATGTCAGCGAGGCAGCCAAGGAAGCCCTGGGAGCCGCTTCCGCACCGCCAATGGCCCTGGTTAAAATCGGCACCGGCGAAAAAGAGCTGCAGCTGGGCAATGAAACCGTCCTCTTTCGCCACGACAAGCGCTTTGAAAATCCCACCGGTATAGCCATAACCGTCAGCGATGCGGCCAGCGAGGAGGAAATTGCCGCGCGGGTGGCCCAGATTAACAAGCTTTCCTTCGAGCGCGTGGGCCAAATCCACCACGTCAACCTGGTGGCCGTGGTAAACGACTCCGGAAGCGCGGATAAGTTTGCCACCGCGGCAAAGGTTGCCGCTGCCAATACCCAGTACCCGCTGATCCTGGTGACCGACGATGCAGCGGCCATGGAAAAGGCCCTAGAAGCGGTGGGAAATCAGAAACCGCTCCTCTGCGGGGCCAGCGCCGGCAATTACGAGGCTATGACCGCCCTGGCCAAGAAGTACGATGCTCCCCTGGTAGTCAGGGGCGCCGACCTAAACGAGCTGGCCGAGCTGGTGGAAAAGGTAGTCGCCCAGGGCCACAAGAAGCTTATCCTGGACTCCGGCGCCAGGGAAGTCCACAGGGTACTGGCCGACCAAACCCAGCTCCGCCGCCAGGCCTTAAAGCGCTTCCGCCCCTTTGGCTATCCCACCATCACCTTTGTCACCGGCGAAGATCCCGTGCAGGCGGTGCTTGACGCGGCGGTTTACATCTGCAAGTACGCCGGAATCGTGGTACTGCCCAGCGCCGATCCCGCAGATATCCTGCCGCTCATTACCCTGCGCCTGAACATTTACACCGACCCGCAAAAGCCCATTGCCGTGGAGCCAAAGGTGTACGAGATTGGTACCCCGGGGCCCAACGCGCCGGTCTTCGTCACCACCAACTTCTCCCTCACTTACTTCTGCGTGGCCGGGGACGTCGAGGCCAGCCGCGTACCGAGCTATATTATTGCCGTGGACACGGACGGCCTCTCCGTGCTCACCGCCTGGGCGGCGGGCAAGCTGACCTCGGAAAAGATAGCCGACATGCTCAAGAACACCGGCATTGCCGACAAGGTTTCTCACCGCAAGGTCATCATCCCCGGCGGCGTGGCCGTGTTGAGCGGCAAGCTGGCCGAGCTGTCCGGATGGGAAGTCCTCGTAGGACCGCGGGAGTCCAGCGCCATTCCTTCCTTCCTCAAGCAGCGCTGGAGCGCCTAAGCGAGGCTGGCAACAGGAAAACCAGGGCGTGGTATGCCTGAAACCGGAACACGCAACGGGCAACCTATCCGCCACCAATCCTAAGCAGGAAAGGGAAGTGAGGAATTATGGCTTTTACCATCGCCATTGCCGGAAAGGGCGGGACAGGCAAGACCACGCTGGCCGCCTTAATCATTAGGGAGCTGGTGCGCGCCGGCAAAAAGCCCGTCCTGGCAGTAGACGCCGATGCCAACGCCAACCTGCATGAAGCCCTGGGCATGCCGCGCCCGGAAAGCATTGCCGACATCACCCACCAGATCAACAACAACCTGCAGCCCTTGCCGGCTGGCATGACCAAGGACCAGTACCTGGCCTTCCGCGTCCACCAAGCGCTGGCAGAAGGAGACGATACGGACCTCCTGGTGATGGGAGGCCCGGAAGGCCCGGGATGTTACTGTTACGTCAATAACCTGCTCAGGGGATTCATTGAGGAACTGAGCAAGAATTACCCTTACCTGGTCATGGACAACGAAGCCGGCCTGGAACACCTGAGCCGCCGCACCACGCAAAACGTAGACGTATTTTTAGTCACCAGCGACGCCAGCGTAAGGGGCGTGCGCTCCGCGGGGCGCATAAAAGAGCTGGCAGAATCTCTAAACCTAGGCATTAAAAAAATGTATCTGGTGGTCACCAAGACGGTAAACGGCACGCTGCCTGCTTTAAAGGAAGAAATAGAAAAGACGGGCCTGGAGCTTGCCGGTGAGGTACCCATGGATGAGGAGGTCTACCGGTACGACCTGGAAGGCAGGCCCCTCGTCAGCCTGCCCGAAAACTCTCCGGCAGTAAAAGCCGTACGGGACATCATGTACAAGGCCGGTATCCTTTAGCGCCACAGCCCCTACCCAACCTACCTAAAGGAAAGGAGCGAGATAAATGGCGGTTACCATTGCCAAAGAAAGATGGACCAACCGGGTGGCCGAAGTAGTCCTGGGTGTCGAACCCAAAGTGGTGAAAATTGGCGGCGAAGGAACCCTCCCCTTCCTGCACTTTGAAGGGGAAATGCCCAACCGCCCCGCCGTAGCCCTGGAGGTGTGGGACATGGAGCCCACCACCTGGCCGGAAATCCTCACCAAGCATTATGCGGGCGTACTGGGCGACCCCGCCGCGTGGGCCAAGAAATGCGTCGAGTACGGCGCAGACCTCGTCTGCCTGACCCTGGCCAGTGCCCACCCGGACAACAAAAACTCTTCCCCGGAGGAATGCGCCCAGGTAGCCAAGACCGTGGCCGAGGCCGTGGACGTACCGCTCATAGTCCTCGGCTGCGGCGTGGAGGAAAAGGACGCCCAGGTGCTGGAAAAAGTTGCCGAAGCCCTCTCGGGCAGGAACTGCCTGCTGGGACTGGCTACCCAGGAAAATTACCGCACCATTACGGCAGCCTGCATGGTTTACGGCCACAATGTCATTGCTTCTACACCACTGGACATCAACCTTGAAAAGCAGCTCAACATCCTCATCACCGAGATGAACATGGCCCCCAACCGTATTGTCATTGACCCCTCGGTGGCCGCCCTGGGCTACGGCATCGAATATGCCTATTCCATCATAGAGCGGACGCGCATCGGGGCGCTCACCGGCGACAAAATGATGGCCATGCCTGTTATCTGCATCCTGGGCCCGGAGGTGTGGAAGCAAAAAGAAGCCAAGAGCACCACGGAAGAGGCTCCCGACTGGGGCGACCAGGAACGCCGGGCCATCCTGTGGGAAACGGTCAGCGCCGTGGCCCTTGCCCAGGCAGGCGGCTCCCTGTTCGTCCTGCGGCACCCCGAGTCCCTCAGGCAGTTCAAGGCGCACATTGAAAAGCTCATGCAGCCCAACGTATACTAAAATGTTTTCGCGGGGAGGGTAAAAAATGATTCTCATTGGCGAGCGGATAAACGGCATGTTCAAGGATATCCGGGAAGCCATCTTGAACCGCGACCCGGAACCCATCCGCTACTGGGCCAGGCGCCAGTACGAGAACTGTGCCGCCTACCTGGACATCAACACCGGCCCGACCGTCGACCCCAAGGACCAACCAGCCGTAATGGAGTGGCTGGTGAAGACGGCCCAGGAGGCCGTACCTCTTCCCTGCTGCATTGACTCCACCAACCCCGAGGCCATTGAAGCCGGCCTGGCAGTGCACAAGGGCAAGGCCATGATCAACTCCACCACCGCCGACCAGTGGAAAATGGATATCTATTTCCCCATGGCCAAGAAGTATAATGCGGCCATTATTGGGCTGGCCATGAATGAAAAGGGCGTGCCCAAGACCGCCGCCGACAGGGTGGCCCTGGCCATGGAGCTGGTGGTCAACGCCGACGCCCACGGCATACCCATGGAGGACCTCTACATTGACCCCCTGGTACTGCCCTGCAACGTGGGCCAGGATCACGGGCCGGAGGTCCTCGAGGCCCTGCGGCAGATCAAAACGCTGGCCGATCCTCCACCCCGCACCACCATGGGCCTGAGCAACGTTTCCCAGCGCTGCACCAACCGCCACTTACTCAACCGCACCTTCCTGATCATGAGCATGGCCGTAGGGCTTGATTCGGCCATTGTGGACCTGGAAGACGAGGAGTTGTTAAATGCCGTTGCCGCAGCCAGGGTGCTCCTGAACAAAGACCTTTATTGCGACGCATTCCTGAAGGTTTTCCGCCAGCGGTAAACAATTAGCGGCGGGCAAGGGGAAAGCGGCAGTATGACCGTTTTCCCCTTGCTTTTACTTAAAAAATATTTTTAGACTATTGCAGGATTTTACGACGCTTCGGCAGAATAAATACTCTTAGTTTTGATATTCACAAGGGCCGCAGGGCCATTTTTTAGGGGGGTAGTAAGCTGCTCTTTATTTTGTGCTCTTTTGGGAGGGGATATGGTGCCTAAGATCGGTGTCTATATATGCCACTGCGGCGAAAACATTGCCGGTGCCGTGAACATAGAAGAGGTCAGGGCCTACGCCGAAAAGCTCCCGGGAGTAGTGGTCGCCCGCAACTACCTCTTCATGTGCTCGGACCCTGGGCAGGAGCTGATCAGGCAGGACATCAAGGACGGCCTTGTCGACCGGGTGGTGGTGGCGGCCTGCACGCCGCGCACCCACGAGCCAATCTTCCGCAAGGCGCTGGAAAGCGCGGGGTTAAACAAGTACCTCCTGGAAATGGCCAATATCCGCGACCAGGACAGCTGGCCGCACTGGCACGACAAGGAAGGGGCCACGGCAAAAGCCAAAAGGCTCATTGCCAGCGCCGTAGCCAAGGCCGCCTACCTCGAGCCCCTAGAGGACAGGTACGTGGAGGTCACCCCTGCTTCCCTGGTCATTGGCGGCGGCGTGGCCGGAATGTTTGCCGCCCTCGACCTGGCCAACATGGGCTATAAGGTATACCTGGTGGAGAAAAACCCCTCCATCGGGGGCAACATGGCCAAACTGGACAAGACCTTCCCCACCAACGACTGCTCGGCCTGCATCCTGACGCCCATCATGGTGCAGGTGGGAACACACCCGAACATCGAGCTGCTTACCTACTCCGAAGTGGAATCCGTGGAAGGGACTTTTGGCAACTTCAAGGTAAAAGTCAGGAAGAAGCAGACTTATATTGACTGGGACAAGTGCACCGGGTGCGGCGATTGTGTAAACGCCTGCCCGGCCAAGGTACCCAACGAGTTCAACGAGGGCATGGATTACCGCAAGGCCATTTACATTGAATTTCCGCAGGCTGTGCCCAAGCGGGCGGTCGTGGACATTGCCCACTGCCTTAATTGCGCCAAGCGCACCATTGGCACCAAGCCCAGGGTTCACTCCAAGACCGGGGAGCCCATTTTAGCCCCCTGCGAAAAGGCCTGCAAGACAGGGGCCTGCGACCGCTCCAGGGAATACAACCCTGAAGGCGAGATCCTAGAGATCAACGTCGGCACCATTATCGTGGCCACGGGCTACCGGGTAATGGACAAGGCGCCGTTTAAAGAATACTCACCGCAGTCGCCCAACGTCATTACGGCCATGCAACTGGAGCGGATACTTTCGGCAACGGGTCCTACCGGCGGCCAGCTGAAGCGCCCCTCGGACGGGGAAAAGCCTCAGACCATAGCCTTTATTTCCTGCGTCGGCAGCCGGGACAAGAGGTTCCACACCTATTGCTCCAAGGTCTGCTGCATGTACATGCTCAAAGAAGCCAGGCTGATCAAAGAAAAGTACCCCCACCTGAACATCTACATTTTCTTCATTGACGTGCGCACCGGTGGCAAGGACTTTGAGGAGTATTATAACTACTGCCGCGACCTGGGCGTAAAGGTGCTTCGCGGTCGCGTCGGTGCCGTGGACGAGCTGCCCGGCGACCGCTTGCGGGTGCGCGCCTACGATGTGGACCTGGGCGCGCCCGTAGAGCTGGAGGCCGACCTGGTGGTGCTGGCCACGGCCATCGAGCCCGCCCCCGGCCTCGAGGAACTCGGGCGCAAGCTCGGCATCACCTGCGGCAACGAAGGGTTCTTTAAAGAGCTGCACACCAAGCTTTACCCGGTGGAAACCTCGGTAAAAGGCATTTACATTGCCGGGTGCGCGCAGGGGCCCAAAGACATTCCCGAGTCGGTATCGCAAGCGCGGGCCGCTTCTTCGGCAGCGGCGGTACCTCTCACCGCCGGTAAGGTAGTGGTAGAGCCGCTGATTTCCGAGGTAAACCAGCGGAAGTGTACCGGCTGCGGTACCTGCGTGCAGCTTTGCCCGTACTCGGCCATTAATCTTGTGGAGGACAAGGACAGGCGACGGGCCAAAATCGACGAGGCCCTCTGCGCCGGGTGTGGCGCCTGCGCCGCCGCCTGCCCGTCGGGAGTCATTACCCTGCACGGCTTTACTAATGCCCAGATCCACGCGCAAATCAAGGCCCTGGCCTGCTGAACTCAGGAGGTGATAGGAGTGTCACAAGTCCAAGGGGGCATAGGGATCATTAACCTCTCCGCAGGCGATCCCTCCCTAGTTAACGAGATAAAAGAGCTGGGTGGCGAAGAACTGCTGGAATGCATCCAGTGCGCCAAGTGCGCCGCCGCCTGCCCGATGGTGCTGGCCGGCTTCCCCTTCTTCAACAAGCGGGTTATCCAGGCCATCCTCCTGGGCCTGCGCGATGCGCTGTTGGACGACTCCTCCATATGGGCCTGCCAGTCCTGCAACCGGTGCACCGAGGTATGCCCGCGGGAGGTTAATCCTTTCGAGATCATTCAGGCCATGCGCAGGGTGGCCATAAGGGAATTTGCCCTGCCGACCTTGGCCATTGAAGGGTTAAAGTCCCTTTACGACACCGGTCACGCCGTTTACCTGGCCGGTGCCGGGAACACGCGTGCAAAAGTCGGGTTACCGGAAAAGCCCCCTTCCACGCTCTCTTACCCCGAGGCCCTGAAGGAAGTGCGTACCATCCTGGAAAATACAGAGCTGGCCGAGCTAGGGGTAATCCCCATGGGCGAATCCGGCGTAACCGATTCATGCGAGGTGTAACCGATGAAGGTAGGGTTTTTTATCGGGTGCAACACGTCTTTCAACAGGCCCGACCTGGAACAGGCAGTGCGGCATGCCTTTCCGGCACTCGGCATCGAGCTGGACGACCTCGAGGGGCAGTCATGCTGCCCTACGTGGGGCACGTTGCCCTCTGTGGACGTGGTGGGCTGGTGTGCCGTTTCGGCGCGGAACCACACCATTGCCGAGCAAAAAGGCCTGGACATTGTCACGGTATGCGGCAGTTGCTACGGCAGCCTCTCGGAAGCAAAGTACAAGATGGAGGTGGACCCGGAACTAAAGGCTAAGGTCAACGAGGTCCTGCAAACCATCGGCAGGGAATATAAGGGCACGAGCAACGTCAGGCTTACCTACTATTACCTGTACCACGAGATCGGGCCCGAAAAGATCAGGGCCTCCCTCAAGTACACCCTTGGCGGGCTTAAGGTGGCCCTCCAGCCGGGTTGCCACACCCTCTGGCCGAGCAAGGTCTATTACGACAAGGAAGAAGACCCCTTCCACCCCCGGGTGCTCAAGGAAATGGTTGAAGCGCTGGGGGCCACGGTCGGCCATTACACCCGCCTGATCGACTGCTGCGGCATGGGTGCCATGCGCAGCACCGACATGGAAAAATCCCTAAACCTCTTCCGCAGGAAGATCCTTTCTATAAAGGAGGAAGTCGATCCCGATCTGATCATTACCGGGTGCAGCTCCTGCTTGATCCAGTTTGATACGGCCCAGGAGATGCTGCGCAGGGAAAAGAAGATTAACTTTGAAATCCCCGTGCTGCACTTTATGCAGGCCCTGGCCATTTGCCTGGGAGCCGATCCCGAAAAGGTTGCCGGCCTGGCCAGGACCAACGTAAAAAGCGTCATCGGCAAAATCCTGCCGTCTTAAACGCCCTCCCGCAGGGCCGGGAAAGGAGTGGGTAACAGCATGCGGGCAGAATACGAGCCCAAAATTATCGCCTTTCTCTGCAACTGGTGCAGCTACGCCGGGGCCGACCTGGCCGGATCTCTGCGCTTCCAGTACCCGCCCAACGTAACCATCATCCGGGTGCCGTGCTCCGGAAGGGTAGCCCCGATATTTGCCTTGAAGGCCATTTTTGCCGGCGCAGACGGCGTGCTGGTGGGTGGGTGACACCCCGGCGACTGCCACTATGTTAGTGGCAATTACAACGCCGAAAGGCGGATGAAAGTCACCCAGCGGCTGCTGGAAACGCTGGGGATTGAGCGCGAGCGCCTGCGGCTGGCCTGGATCTCCGCCTCGGAAGGAGCCAAGTTTGCCGAAACGGTAACCGAATTTACCAATCAGTTAAAGGAGCTGGGCCCCAACCCGCTGCGCACTTCACCAGGGGTCCAGGAAAAACCCTGTTCTGCATGAACCAATGCTCCACACAGGCCGGGTTTAAGAAGGTGGGGTGTTAATTAAAATGCAAGATATAACCAAGGCGATGCAGGAGAAGGCCCGTGAGCTCCTGCAAAACAAAGAAGTGGAGCTGGTAATTGGTTTTAGTAAGGGGAGCCTCCCCTTGCGCTATACTCCTTGCTTCATCCGCCAACCGGAAGAGGCAGAAAAGCTCGCCTGGGGCTACGGCTGTGAAAACAACCTGGCCGTTTACCTGCGCAAGAGGCCGGAAAAAATGGCCGTCATAGCCAAGGGGTGCGACAGCCGCTCCATCGTAGAGCTGATCAAAGAAAACCAGGTCAAGCGCGAAAACCTGGTGATTATAGGCGTGCCCTGCCGGGGCATGATCGACCGCCAGAAGTTAAGCCGTCTGCTGGCAGGAAAGGAGCTGCGGGAAGCGGAAATAAAGGATGGCCTGGTCGCGGTGCAGGGGAAGGACATTAGCGCGTCCTTTCCCCTCGACCAGCTGTTGTACGACTCCTGCCTGACTTGCCAGCATCCCAACCCGGTGCTCTACGATTACCTGCTGGGCGAGCAGGTCCCGGCAAGGGGAAGCGACACTTTTGCGGACGTTGCCGGCTTTGAAAGCAGGCCACCGGCAGAAAGGCGCTCTTACCTCATGAAGGAACTGTCCCGCTGCATCCGCTGTTACGCCTGCCGGCAAGCCTGTCCCATGTGCTTCTGTGAAGAGTGCTTTGCGGACTGCTCCATGCCCCAGTGGGTCAGCAAGTCGTCCCTGGACGTGCAGGCCAACCTCTTTTTCCAGGCCGTGCGGGTTCTTCATTTGGCCGGGCGCTGCGTCGATTGCGGGGCCTGCGACCGCGCCTGCCCCATGGGAATTGACCTGCGCACGCTAACGCGCAAGATGGTTAGGGACATTCAGGAGCTTTTTGGCTACACCGCAGGAATAAGCCTGGATGAGAAACCTCCTCTGGCCGCTCCCATAAAAACAGCTGCCGGCCACGTTTAACCGCGAGGGAGGTGAGAGGAATGCTGCTGCTGAAAAAAGAACAGTTGCTTGCCTGGTTAAACAAGCTGACCCAGGCTTACCAGGTTTTCGCGCCGGTAAATGAGGAGGGCTGCGTCTCCTTTAAGCAAATCGAGGCGGGCGACCAGTGCACCTTGGACTATACAAACTCCAAGGTCCCGCCCAAGGAGGTTCTTTTCCCCCGCTCAGAATACCTCTTTTGTTACCGCTGCGAAAAGGAGCACGTGGAGCTAAAGGAACAAATAGACGAGCACAAAAAGGTAATTTTCGGCCTCCGCCCCTGCGATGCCCGGAGCTTCCTCCTCCTGGACAACGTTTTTCGTAACGAGAGGTTCCAGGATCCATATTACCTCACGCGCCGGAAGAACACCGTTCTGGTCGGCCTGGGGTGCAACCAACCGCCGGCCACGTGCTTTTGCACCTCCCTGGGGAGCGGCCCGTTTGCCACGGAGGGCCTCGACCTGTTGCTCGTCGACATCGGCGACCGGTACGTGCTGGAGGTGCTTACCGAACGCGGGCAGGAGCTCCTCTCCGGCATGGAACTTCCCGCCGCCGACCAGGAAGCCCGGGAAGCCGCCCAGAAGGTAAAAGAAGGGGCTGCCGTTTCCTCCAGGGTAACCCTGGAAGGCCTGAAATCCAAGCTCGACGTTAGCTTCGACCACCCCCTGTGGGACTTAATCCACGAGAAGTGCCTTGGTTGCGCAGCCTGCACCTATACCTGCCCCACCTGCCACTGCTTTGACATTGTAGACGAGGCCCAGGGCAACGAGGGCTGCCGGGTGCGCAGCTGGGATGCTTGCATGTTCCCGCTCTTCACCCTTCACGGCTCCGGCCACAATCCGCGCCCCACAAACAAAGAGCGCTTTCGCCAGAGGGTCATGCACAAGTTCAAGTATTTTGTGGACAACTTCAACGCCACGGCCTGTGTGGGCTGCGGAAGGTGCATCTTAAACTGCCCCGTCAACCTGGATATCCGGGAAGTAATCGCGGAAATCCAGGGCACGGAAGTGAGGTCGAATAAGCAATGAAAAATCCTTACCTGCCGCTACCCATGCGGCTTGTCAAGCACTTCGTCGAAACCGAGGACAACCTCATCCACACCTTCACCCTGGAATTCCTCAAAGAAGAGGACGAAAAATCCTTTAGGTACCTGCCGGGCCAGTTTGCCGAAGTCTGCGTGTTCGGGGTAGGGGAGGCCCCCTTTGGCATAGCCTCCTCGCCCACGGAACCCGGGCACTTAAAGTTTTCCGTGGCCAGGGTAGGCGTGGTGACCACAGCCCTGCACCAGCTCCCCGAAGGCACCATCCTGGGCGTGAGGGGCCCGCTGGGGAACAGCTACCCCATCGAAGAGTTCAAGGGCAAAAACGTGGTCATCATTGGCGGCGGCTTTGCCTTCACCACCCTCCGGTCCCTGGTAACCTACATCCTGCACCCGCAAAACAGGGGTGACTTCGGCAAGGTGACGGTAATTTACGGCGCCCGCAACCCGGGGCTGCTGCTATACAAGGAAGAGCTGGCCGCCTGGGAAAAACGCACGGATATCGAGCTGGTTACCACCATCGACCGCCCGGTGGAGGGCTGGAGCGGGCGCGTGGGCTTCGTCCCGGCAGTAACCAAAGAGGTTGCGCCCAGCGCGGAGAACGCCTACGCGGTTGTCTGCGGGCCGCCCATCATGATCAAGTTCACCCTCCCGGTGCTGGAAGAGCTGGGCTTCCCTCCGGAGAGGATCATCATGTCCTTGGAAAACCGCATGAAGTGCGGCATCGGGATGTGCGGGCGCTGCAACGTGGGGAACAAGTACGTGTGCAAGGACGGCCCTGTATTTACCAGGGCGCAACTAAACCAGCTGCCTAACGAGTATTAAAAAACCAAACCAGAGAGAGAAAGGCCGGGGGCTCTCAATGAGCCTCCGGCTTACCAAAACGGGGTGGATAAAGAAAGCCAAAAAGAAGGGGGAACTTTTTATGGAAGCCATCTTGGCTTCAAAGCTCGATCCCGGCTTTTTTGAAGAGCTGGCGGGCAAGTTAAACAGTCTGGATTTTGCCAACTGCCTGGCCTGCGGCATGTGCACGGCCGGCTGCGTTTTCTCCGACGTTCACCCGCATAACGACCCGCGCAAAATGCTCCGCAAAATCATTCTTGGCATGCGGGAAGAAGTGCTCAACGACCCCTTTGTCTGGTACTGCACCATGTGTGAGCGCTGCACCATTGAATGCCCCATGAACGTCAATGTGGCGGCCATCACCAGGGCCCTGCGCGGCAAGTTCGGCCTGCCCACAGCCGGCTTCATCCAAAAGGTGGTGGACGACACCATTGAGACCGGCAACCAGATGGCCGTCCAGCCCGACGAGTACCTGGAAACACTGGAGTGGATCCAGGAAGAGCTGCAGGCCGAGCTGAACGATCCGGACTACCGCATACCCATTGACGTTGAGGGAGCGGATTTCCTCTTCGGCTTAAATGCCCGGGAAATCAAATATTACCCTAACGAACTGATGAAAATCCTCAAAATCTTTTACGTAGCCGGTGCCAACTACACGCTGAGTTCAAGAAAGTGGGACGCCACAAACCTGGCCCTCTTCAGCGGCAAGGACGACGACTTCTGGAAAATCACCGGCCCCATCCTGGAGGAAGTGGTGCGCTTAAAGGCCAAGTCCCTGGTGGTCACCGAATGCGGGCACGCCTTCCGCTCCGTGCGCTGGGGCTACCGCACTTTCTGGAAGGGACCGCAGTTTCCCATCAGGTTTGTGCTTGAATTAATAGACGAGTGGATCCAGGAAGGGCGCCTCAAGCTCGACCCCACCAGAAACCCGGAGCCGGTTACCCTCCACGACCCCTGCAACATAGTCCGTAAAGAAGGGGTAGCGGAGCCGCAGCGCCGGGTGCTTAAAGCGGTTTGCCTGGACTTCCGGGAAATGACGCCCCACAAACGCTGGAATTACTGCTGCGGTGCGGGGGGCGGGGCGCTGGCCATGCCCGAATACACGGAGCAGCGGCTTCTCAAGGGCAGGCGCAAGGTTGAGCAACTCCTGGCCACCGGAGCAAAGGTGGTGGCCATCTCGTGCCACAACTGCATGGACCAGTTCAACGACCTCAACAAGCATTACAAGCTGGGCATGAGGATGGAGCATGTCTGCAGCCTCGTAGAAAGAGCACTTGTGATGCCCGAAAAAAATTGAAAGGTGGGTGTAGAATGGCATGAGCACGGCAAAAGTAGGAGCGGTGCTGGTGGTCGGCGGCGGCATTGCCGGCATTCAGGCTTCGCTTGATCTGGCCGAATCAGGGTACTTCGTTTACCTGGTGGAGAGCTCGCCTGCCATTGGCGGCACCATGGCCATGCTGGACAAGACCTTCCCCACCAACGACTGCTCCATGTGCATTCTCTCCCCCAAGCTGGTGGAGTGCGGGCGCCACTTGAACATCAAGATCCTGACCATGGCGGATGTGGTGGACGTCCGGGGCGAGCCCGGCAACTTTACCGTTACCGTGCGCCAGCGGCCGCGCTATGTGGACGTGGAAAAGTGCAAGGGCTGCGGTGAGTGCGCCGAGGCCTGCCCCATTGAAGTTCCCTCGGAATTTAACCAGGGCATCGGGGAACGCAAGGCCATTTACAAGCCCTATGCCCAGGCGTACCCCAATGCCTACGTGATTGACAAAGAGAATTGCATTGAGTGCGGCTCCTGCGAAGAGGCCTGCCAGGCCGGGGCCATCGATCATTCCATGGCTGAGGAAACGTTAGAGCTGAATGTAGGCGCCATTGTGCTGTGCCCCGGCTTTGAAAAATTCGATGCTTCCCAGCTTTTCTACTACGGCTACGGGCGCTTCCCGAACGTCATCACCAGCCTCGAATTCGAGAGGATCCTGAGCGCCTCGGGCCCCTTCCAGGGGCACATGGTCAGACCCTATGACAAAAAGGAGCCCCGCCGCATTGCCTGGATCCAGTGCGTGGGCTCCCGCAACTTCCGCCTGGACCACGGCTACTGCTCCTCCGTCTGCTGCATGTACGCCATCAAAGAAGCCATTGTGGCCAAGGAGCACACCAAGGAGCCCCTGGAAACGACCATCTTCTTCATGGACATGCGCACCTACGGCAAGGGGTTTGAGAAGTACTACGAGCGGGCCAAAGAGCAAGGGGTCAGGTTCGTCCGCTCCCGGATATACGAGATCACGGAGGTGGAGGACGGGAGCAAGAACCTGCGCATCCGCTACGCCAACGAGGACGGCTCCATAAGCGTGGAAGAGTTCGACCTGGTGGTGCTCTCCGTGGGCCTGGAGCCCTCCCCGGCGGCCAGGGAACTTTGCCAGCGGCTGGGACTCGAGCTCAACCGCTACGGCTTCGTGGAGCTGGGCTCCTTTACTGGGATTGCCACCAGCCGTCCGGGGATCTTTGTGGCCGGGGCGTTTTGCGGGCCCAAGGACATTCCGGAAACGGTCATGCAGGCCAGCGCGGCAGCCGGCGAAGCTGCTACCTTGCTGGCAGAAGCCCGCGGTACGCTGGTTAGGGAAAAGGAGTTCCCGCCGGAAAAGGATGTAAGGGGTGAAGAGCCGCGCATCGGCGTTTTCGTCTGCCATTGCGGCATTAACATCGGCAGCGTGGTAAGGGTTCCCGAAGTGGTGGAAATGGCCAAGAACCTGCCGCATGTGGTTTACGCCGGGGAGTACCTCTATGCCTGCTCCCAGGACAGCCAGGCGGCCATGAAACAAATAATTGACGAATATAAGATCAACCGCGTGGTCGTGGCCTCCTGCAGCCCGCGCACCCACAGGCCGCTCTTCCAGGAAACCATCCGGGAGGCCGGCCTAAACAAGGCCCTCTTTGAAATGGCCAACATCCGCGACCAGTGCTCCTGGGTGCACATGAACGAGCCCGATAAGGCCACGGAGAAGGCCAAGGATCTGGTGAAGATGGCCGTGGCCAAGGCCGCCCTCCTGGAGCCGGTACCGCAAATCTCCGCCGGGGTAACCAAAGCCGCCCTTGTGGTAGGCGGGGGCGTTTCCGGCATGACCAGCGCCCTCTCCCTGGCCGATCTCGGCTACCAGGTGCACCTGGTGGAAAAAGAGGGCGAGCTGGGCGGCGTGGCCCGCCGCATCAGGGAAGGGCTCAAGGGCGAAGACGTGCCTTCCTTCTTGCGCAGCCTAATTGAGAAAGTAAAGGCCCATCCCAAAATCGAGCTTCACCTGGGCACGGAGGTAAAAGAAACCGCCGGCTATGTGGGTAACTTTGTGACCACCCTGACCAGCGGGAAGGAAATCCAGCACGGCGTGACCGTTATTGCCACCGGCGCCCGGGAATACAAGCCTTCCGAGTACCTTTACGGCGAAAGCGACCGGGTGTTCACGCAGCTGGAGCTGGAAGAGGCTCTGGCGCAGGGTGACCCGCGGGTTAGCGGCGCCAAAACGGCGGTCCTCATCCAGTGTGTGGGCTCCCGGGAACCGGAGCGGCCCTACTGCAGTCGGATCTGCTGCGCCAAGTCCGTTAAGCTGGCCCTGAAGCTAAAAGAGCAGAACCCCCAGATGAAGGTCTTCGTGCTCTACCGGGACATTCGCACCTACGGCTTCCTGGAAGACCTCTACCTGGAGGCCCGGCGCAAGGGCGTCATCTTCATACGCTACACGCCCGAAAACAAGCCGGTTGTGGAAAAGGCCGACGGGTTTATCCGGGTAACCGCCACAGACCACGTGCTGGGGGTACCCGTCATCATAGAAGCGGACATCCTGGGGCTGGCGGCAGCCATCGTGCCGCAGGAAACCAACCACCAGCTGAGCCAGCTCTTCAAGGTGCCCTTAAACGAAGACGGCTTCTTCCTGGAAGCACACATGAAGCTGCGCCCGGTAGACTTTGCCTCGGAGGGCATCTTCCTGGCCGGGCTGGCCCACGGGCCCAAGAACCTGGAGGAAAACATTGCCCAGGCCAAAGCGGCGGCAGGGCGCGCCTCCACCGTGCTGAGCAAGAAGGTCCTGGAGTCGCACGGCATGGTGGCCGTGGTGCAGCAGGACAAGTGCGCCGCCTGCCTGACCTGCGTAAGGCTTTGCGCCTACAACGCACCACGCATCCGCAACTATGCCGCGTACATCGAGCCGCTGCTCTGCCAGGGCTGCGGTACCTGTGCCGGCGAGTGCCCCAACAAGGCCATCACTCTGCACGGTTACAAGGACCACATGCAAATGGCCCTAAGCGGTGCTCTATTCAAGGAGGTGTAAACAGTGTTCGAGCCCAAAATCATTGCTTTCTGCTGCCGCTACTGAGCTTACTCGGCAGCGGACCTGGCAGGTTCGATGAGACTGCAATATTCTCCCAACATCAGAATTGTCGAGATGCCTTGCTCGGGCACCATAGACCACCGCGTAATCTTGCAGGCCTTTGAGGACGGTGCCGACGGGGTATTCGTGGCCGGTTGCCTGGAGGGCGACTGCCACTTCCAGCGGGGTAACCTCAGGGCCAAGAAGAGGGTCCAGGCGGTGAAAAAGCTCCTCGATGAAATAGGTCTGGGAGGAGAGCGGCTGGAAATGTACAACCTCTCCTCGGCCATGGGCCCCCGCTTTGCCGAAATTGCCAACGAAATGACCGAGCGCATCCGCCAGCTCGGTCCCAGCCCGTTAAGGAAAGAAGGTGGCGCCGCGTGATTGTCGCCCAGCAAAAGAACATTAAAGACATTGCCGAAATGGTTGCCGACGCCCAAAAGGTGCTGCTGGCCGGCTGTGCTGGCTGCGTCACCGTGTGCCTGGCCGGCGGGGAAAAGGAAACGGAAGTGCTGGCCGCCGCCCTGCGCATCATGCGCAAGCTCCAGGGCAACCCTCTGGAGACGGTAACCTATGTGGCTACCAGGCAGTGCGACCCCGAATACATTGAGGCCATGGACGGCCTGGTAAAAGACGTGGACGCCGTCATCTCCCTGGCCTGTGGCGTCGGCGTGCAGTACCTGGCCGAGCGGTTTAAAGACAAGTGGGTGGTCCCCGCCCTGGACACCAAGTTTGTAGGGGGAGCGGTAAAGCACGGCGTCTGGGAGGAGCGCTGCGGCCTCTGCGGCGATTGCGTGCTCCACCGCACGGGAGGAATTTGTCCTATCATACGCTGCTCCAAGAGCATCCTGAACGGTCCCTGCGGGGGATCGCAAAACGGCAAGTGCGAGATCAGCAAGGACGTGGACTGTGCCTGGCAGCTGATCTACGACCGTATGAAAGCCCTCGGGAAGCTGGATAAGCTTATGGAAATCCAGATGCCCAAGGACTGGTCCAAGGCCCGGGACGGCGGGCCCAGAAGGGCCATCAGAGAGGATGTGATTATAGGGTGATGAGGGAAGTAAAGACCGAAAGCAGGCTGGAAAGGCTTTTGGCCCGCGGCGAGTTCGTGGTCACGGCGGAAATTGGGCCCCCGCGGCATGCCAACGCGGAAATTATCCGCCATCACGCCCACATGCTTAAGGACTATGTGGACGCCACCAACATCACCGACTGCCAGACGGCAGTGGTGCGCCTGTCCAGCATTGCCTCGGCCATTCACATCCTGAACTGCGGCGTCGAACCCATCGTGCAGATGACCTGCCGGGACAGGAACCGCATTGCCATCCAGAGCGACCTGCTGGGTGCCTACAGCCTGGGCGTGCGGAACCTGCTCTGCCTCTCGGGGGACCACCAGAAATTCGGCAGCGAGCCGACGGCCAAAAACGTATACGATATCGATTCCATCCAGCTCATCTACCTCATGCGCCGCATGCGGGACCAAAAGCTGTTCTTCTCGGGGGAACCCATCAAGGAGCACGAGCCCCGCTTCTTCATTGGCGCGGTGGCCAACCCCTTTGCCGACCCCTTTGAGTTCCGGGTTGCCAGGCTGGAAAAAAAGGTAGAGGCAGGGGCGGAGTTTATCCAGACCCAGTGCATCTACGACATGGAGCGTTTCGAGCGCTTCATGGAAATGGTGCGGGAAAGGGGCATCCACGAGCGCGCTTACATCCTCGCGGGTGTCACACCGCTGAAGAGCTGGCGGGCGGCCAAGTACCTGCAGACCAGCGTTTCCGGCATGATCGTCCCGGACGAAATCGTGGAGCGGCTGAAGAAAGCCGAAGACCCCAAAAAAGAGGGCATAGAAATCTGCATCGAGCAGATCAAGCATATCCGCAACATCCCCGGCGTGCACGGCGTGCACATCATGGCCATTGCCTGGGAAGAGGTGGTCCCGGAGATCGTGCAGCGCGCCGGCCTCTACCCGCGGCCCAAAGTTGAAGGCTAGCACCCCAAAAAAGCCCCGCCAAAAGGCGGGGCTTTTTTTATAGACCCTTTTGCGCGATATAGAGTGCAGTGTCCACCACCCGGTTGGAGTAGCCCCACTCGTTGTCGTACCAGGCCACTACCTTGGCCAGGATGTCGTCAATGACCATGGTGGAGAGGGCATCCACAATGGAAGAATGAGAGTTGCCGTTAAAGTCCCTGGATACCAGTGGCAGCTCGCAGAAATCCATAATGCCGCGCAACTCGCCATGTGCGGCCTCCTTTAAGGCCGCGTTTATTTCCTCCCTGGTAGCCGGGCGGGCCAGCTCGGCCACCAGGTCCACTACGGAGACGTTAGGCGTGGGTACCCGCATGGCCAGCCCGTTTAACTTTCCCTTTAGTTCCGGCAGGACCAGGGCCACCGCTTTGGCCGCGCCGGTGGTGGTGGGGATGATGGAAAGGGCCGCGGCCCTGGCGCGCCGGAGGTCCTTGTGGGGCAAGTCCAGAATCTGCTGGTCGTTGGTATAGGAGTGGACGGTGGTCATCAAACCCCGCACAATGCCAAATCGCCGGTGGAGGACCTTAGCCACAGGGGCCAGGCAGTTGGTGGTGCAGGAGGCACAGGAAATGATGCGGTGCCGGGTGGGGTCGTATTTTTCTTCGTTCACTCCCATGACGATGGTGATGTCCTCATCCTTGGCCGGTGCCGTAATGAGCACCTTCTTGGCCCCGGCGTGCAGGTGCTTTTCGGCCTCTGCCCTGGCCGTAAAGCGCCCGGTAGATTCCACCACTATTTCCACCCCGAGTTCCCCCCAGGGCAACTGCGCGGGATCTTTCTGGGAGAAGACCCTCACTTCCCTGCCGTTTACCCGGAAGCCTGTGGCAAAAGCCTCTATTTCCGCCGGCAGGACCCCGTGAACGGAGTCGTACTTCAAGAGGTGGGCCAGAGTCTGGGCGTCGGTGAGATCATTTACGGCCACCACTTCCAGCTGCGGGCGGTTTAAAGCAGCGCGGAAGACCTGGCGGCCAATGCGCCCGAAACCGTTTATGCCCAATTTTACCGTCACGCCAACCACTCCTCCATGCGGCTTTCTTTTAGCTTTATTATCCCCCGTAGCCGAGGAGGATAGGGAACGCAGGGAGAAGAAAACTTATAACAAAAAAGTTTAAGTAAAGGAGTGATGCTTGCGGTGCCCAGGAAGGTTCTCATGGTCATCGATATGCTCAAGGACTTCCTTGAGCCCGATGGCTCCCTGTACTGCGGGCAGGCGGCAAGGGATATAGTGCCCTTTGTGGTGGAAAAGGTTAAGGAGTTCATGAGCCAGAACGAGCCGGTGATCTTCATCATGGATGCCCATGAACCTGAAGATGCCGAGTTTGCCCTTTTCCCCACCCACTGCGTTTATGGGACCCGGGGGGCCGAGCTTATCGAGGAACTGGCCTCCCTGGCCGAGGAGTATCCCTTTACCATTAAAGTGCCCAAAACCCGCTACAGCGGCTTTTTCCGCACCGGCCTGAGCAAAATTCTCGAGGACCTCCAACCGGAGGCCGTGCATGTGGTAGGGGTCTGTACCAATATATGCGTCCTTTATACCGTGGAGGAACTGCGCAACCGCGATTACCGGACCATTGTCTACCAGAAAGGGGTGGCCAGCTTCGACGAAGAGGCGCACCGCTGGGCCCTAAAGCAAATGCAGGCAGTTTTAGGGGTGGAGCTGGCCTAAAGTGTACCCCAGGCTGGATTACCACGTCCACCCAGGCTACTCCATAGACGCAGAAGACGTCCCCATCATGACCTACTGCCGCCAGGCACTGCGCTTAGGCCTCCAAGAGGTATGCTTTACCACCCACCTGGAAGTAGATCCCGTGCGGCGGCAGAGGGACTGGTTTGTACGCCTGAGGGGAAAGCTCCATCCCATGGATGACACGGCATGGCTGGATCACTATTTCCGGGAAATAGAGGAGGCCCGCCGGCAGTTGCGCGGAAGAGGGCTGGCCATCAAGGCCGGCCTGGAGGTCGGTTACCAGCCCGGCTGCGAAAAGAGCATCGAAAAGGTACTCAGCGCCTACCCCTTTGACTTCGTGCTGGGATCCATTCACTGCCTGAGGCACCAGTCCATTTCTTCGTGGCAGGAAAGCAGGAGTTATTTTTCCTCTCATACCATGGAAGAAGTGTGCCGCGATTATTTTTCCACCCTCCTGGAAGCGGTGCGGACAAATCTTTTTGACTGCATTGCCCACGTGGACCTTTACCGCCGCCACGGGGAATCCTTCTGGGGAGCGGCTGCGGCAAAGGCCCATGAAGGATACATCGAGCCGGTTTTGGAGGAAATGGCCCGGCGCCAAATCGGCCTGGAAGTAAATACCTCGAGCCTGCGCCGCGGCCTGCACGAGTTCCACCCCAGCGAGGATATACTCAAGCTGGCCCGGGAGTACGGTATTAAAATATTTACCGTGGGGTCGGACGCCCATCGGCTGGAGGATCTCGGTTCCTATACGGGGGAAGCCGCTCTCAAGCTGAGGGAAATGGGCCTTGCCCTGCACGGCTTCACGGCCCGCGTACCGCACCCCCTGTAGTTTCTTTTGGAACTGGACAAACCTCCCTCCTTGGCCATAAAATATCCTTAAGGCGGGGGGAGGTAAAATTTTTTATGGGTAAGATTGGCAAAAAAGTAAAGAGGTACCGTGAGGGAAACATCACCGCAGCCTTTGGCGCCGACCTCTTGCTGCAGGGTTTCACGCCCTTGCCAAATTTGCTGCTGCGCCTGTACCGCCAGCTAGACATCAGCGACGAGGAGATGATTCTCATCATCCAGCTCTTCCGCCTGCAAATAGAGGAAAAGGAGCTCTTTCCTCCTGCCACCGCCCTGGCCGCCTGTACTTCCCAGGACCTTACGCGGGTGGAGCAAAATCTTGCCAGGCTGAGGGATAAAGGCCTCCTGGCCGTTACATATTATTACGACGAGGCCAAGGAAGCCATTGTCAAAGGGTACGACTTTGAACCCCTGCTGGAGAGGCTCTCCGAAATCTGGGCCAGCATGAGGGTCAAGGAAATAGAGCGTACCCGTAACCTCCTCGCCTTAAAGGACCAGAAGGAAAGGGAGCGACAGGACTACTCCCACCTCGTGCGGGCTTTTGAGGAGGAGTTCGGCAGGCCCATTTCCCCCATGGAAGCAGAGCAGATACGCCAGTGGAGCGGGGAAGTCAGCCACTCCCTTATCCTGGAAGCCCTGCGCCGCGCGGTTTTAATGGGCAAGCACAATTTCAAGTACATAGACAGTATCCTCCTGGAATGGAAGAAGAACAACCTGCGCACCCTGGAAGAGGTAAACGCATACGAGGAACAGTTCCAGAAAAAGCGGCGCGCGGAAAAACAGGGCAAGGCGGTCGATGAGCGCAAAAAGGCTTTCCTGAAAACCCTCTATCTCAGCTAGTTAATTTCCGGGAAAGGGTGCTCCAGACGTGAAGCCCTGCCCCAAGTGCCTGGACCGAGGCGTAATCATCCGCGAAAATCTTGCCTACCCTTGTAGCTGCAACAAGCAGAGGGCACTGACCAACCGTTTTCGGGATGCGGGGCTCCCCGAAGGCCTGCGGAACTGCACCTTCGACCAGTTCAATTTTAAGTATTATTCCCGCGTGAAAGTAGACCCGGAGCATAAAATTACCTATTACGAATCTGCCCGGCGCACCTACCGGGCAGCCTGCGAGTTTGTCCAAAAATTCAAGGAGAACAGGCAAACCGACGGCTTGCTGATCACCGGGCCCGTCGGGAGCGGTAAAACTTTCCTGGCCGCCTGCATGGCCAACGCCCTCCTGGAAGAGGGGGTTCTTTTGCTTTTTGTGGTTGTGCCGGACCTCCTGGACCGCCTGCGGGCCACCTACGACCAGAGCCGCACAGGAGGGGATTACACCGAAAGGGACCTCATGGAGGCAGCGCGGGAGGTACCGCTCCTTTTCCTGGACGACCTGGGGGCCCATAATTACACGGAATGGGCCAAAAACAAAATTTACACCATCCTCAATTACCGCGTTAACCACCACCTTCCGGTCATTATCACCACCAACATAAGCCTTGAGGACCTGAGCGAGTACCTCGGCGAAAGGACCACCTCGCGCATCTGCCAGATGTGTCGGCCTTACAGGCTACCGGTGGAGATGGATATCCGCATACTCATGCGCAGGGAAAAGACAAAAGAGCTGTGAAAACGGGCCGCGCCCTGCACCAGGGCATGTTTTTTTGGGACTGGGGGGAACAACGTCCCTTGACCAAACCTTTGCGCACAGGCATCACCACAGGCGCGTGCGCCGCGGCGGCGGCAAAAGCGGCAGCGGCACTGTACTTTTCCGGGCGCATATTGAAAGAAGTCACCGTCTACAACCTTCAGGGGCAGCCCATTTTGGTGCCCATATCTGAAGTCAGGGCGGTTCCCGGCGGCGCCATGGCCGTGGTCATCAAGGACGGCGGCGACGATCCCGACGTGACCAGCGGTCTACCGGTGGTGGCCGAAGTGCGGCCCGGCGGCGAGGGGATAAAGCTTTGTGGCGGCCCCGGCGTAGGTCGGGTCACGAAGCCGGGCCTGGCCGTGCCGGTGGGGCAGCCGGCCATAAACCCCGTACCCCGGGAGATGATTTTGGCCGCCGTAAGGGAATTCCTCCCTCCCGGACAGGGGGCGGAAATCACCATCAGCGTCCCCGGGGGAGAAAAGGTGGCCGGGCGCACCTTGAACCCGCGCCTGGGAATTGTCGGCGGTATCTCCATTCTGGGCACCACCGGAATTGTAAGGCCCATGTCCGAGGAGGCCTACAGGGACTCCCTGGTGCCCTTTCTGGACGTGGCCAGGTCGGCAGGCTTTAATCATGTGGTGCTCACCCCAGGGCGCACAGGCGCCCGCGCAGCCGTGGAAAGGTACGGCTTCCCCGCCGATGCCGTTGTAGAAATGGGCAATTTTGTGGGGTTTATGCTGGAGCGCTGTGCGGAAAGGGGTTTTGAGGGAGTCCTTCTGTGGGGCCATCACGGCAAGATGGTCAAGATTGCCGGGGGGATCTTCCACACCCATAACCGCGTTGCCGACGCCCGGCGGGAAATACTGGCCAGCCACGCCGCCTTAATGGGCGCCGACCGCGAGGTGATCGCCCGCATCATGGCCGCCAACACCCTGGAAAGCGTGGTTGAACTGCTGGCCGGCTGCAACCTCCTGAGCGTTTACGACCGGCTGGCCTGCCGGGCCAGCCAGCGGGCCATGGAGCTGGTCCACCGCCGCCTGAAAGTGGGCACCGCGCTGCTGGATTTGAAGGGGCAGATCCTGGGCCTGGACCGGCAGGCCGTGGAAATCGGGAGGAAACTGGGATGCCGCGCATTAAAGTAATTGGCGTGGGGCCGGGAAGCGAGGACTACCTCACCCCCGCCGCCAGGAAAGCCCTGGACGCCGCCAGCGCCGTGGTAGGGGGCGAGAGGCACATCAGGCAGATGGCCGCACCGTGGCAGAAAACCTTCATCCTCAAAAGCAACCTGGGTGAGGCCCTGGAGTTTATCCGCCTGCACCGCGAAGCGGGGGTGGCGGTCCTGGCCTCGGGCGACCCCGGGATGTACGGGATCCTCAAATACCTGCGCCGCCATTTCCGCCGCGAAGACCTGGAGGTCATCCCGGGGGTCAGCGCCGTGCAGCTCGCCTTTGCCCGCCTGGCCGTGCCCTGGGAAGATGCCCGCATCCTAAGCGCGCACGGCAGGAAAGTGGAGGGAGCCTTCCTGGCCGAGGCGGTGCGCACGAGCCCCAAGGTGGCCATCCTTACCGACCCGCGGTGCCCGCCGGCGTCAATTGCCAGGATGCTCGCCGCAAACGGCCTGGCCGCCCAGAGGATCTACTGCTGCTGCAACTTAAGCTACCCCGACGAATGCGTGGTGGAAACTTCGGCCCGTGAGCTGCTGGAAAAACAAATCGACCTTCCCCCCAACTGCGTAGTGGTGATCTTAAATGAAGGTTAACTGGCCGTATGCAACGCCGGGAATCCCCGACAATCTTTTCCAGCGGGACAAAATTCCCCTTACCAAAGAGGAGATCCGCGTCATCACCCTGGCCAAGGCCAGGCTGTCCCCGGGACAAGTAGTCTGGGACATCGGCAGCGGCACGGGCTCCCTGGCCATAGAGGCGGCCCGCCTCATCGGCAAAGGTAAGGTCTATGCGGTCGAGCAGGACCAAAAGGCCGTGGAAATCCTCCGGGAAAACATCGGCCGTTTCGGCATAGATAACATTGAGGTAGTGGAGGGAAGGGCCCCGGAAGTGCTGGGCGGCCTCCCGGAACCGCAGCGGGTTTTCATCGGCGGCTCGGGGGGAACGCTGGGGGCCATTATCAAGTTTTTAGAGAAAAAAATGCCCCGCGGCGGCAGGTTGGTGATCAACGCGGTAACCCTGGAAACGCTTACCGCCGCCTTTAACGCCCTGGGGGAGCCTTGGGGAAAAGAGATCGTCCAGGTGGTAGTGGCCCGCAGCACGGCCCTGGGCGGTTACCACCTGCTGCAGGCAAACAACCCCGTGTGGATCATTGCCGCCCAGAAGGGAGGAAATGACGGTGGCGGGTAAGCTCTACGGCATCGGGGTGGGCCCGGGTGATCCCGAATTGCTCACCTTAAAGGCATACCGCATCCTCCAGGAAGTCGACGTGGTCTGCGTGCCCAAGTCGGCTGCCGAAAGGGAAAGCCTGGCCCTCCACGTGATCACCGGGGCCCTTAACCGGCGCTGGGAAGTGGTGGAGCTTTCTTTCCCCATGTCCCGGGAGAAGCGGATTTTGGAAGAACACTGGGCTGCGGCAGCCGAAAAGGTGGCCGCCCTGGTGCAGGAAGGCAAAAAGGTGGCCTTTGTGACCATTGGCGATCCCATGTTCTACAGCACCTACGGATACCTCCTCAACTACCTGCGGCGGCTTTACCCTCACATTCCGGTGGAAACCGTTCCCGGCGTTACGGCCATGAGCGCCTGCGCGGCGGTCCTGCAGACGCCCCTGGCGGAGGGCGATGAAAACCTGGCCATTATGCCGGCGGCCTACCACCTGGACCGGCTGGAGAAAATCATGGAGGACTTTGATAACATCGTGGTCATGAAGGTCAACCGCAACTTTGAAGGAGTAATAGGCCTGCTCCGGCAAAAAAAGCTGCTCGGTCAAGCCGCCCTGGTCAGCCGCTGCGGTTACCCGGACCAGTTCGTTTGCCGGGACCTTGCAACCCTAGCCGGGGATAACCTGGACCTTCACTACATGTCCACCCTCATCCTGCGCAAGAGGTGGGAAAAATGATTTACTTCGTGGGCGCCGGTCCGGGAGACCCGGAACTAATTACCGTAAAAGGGGCCAGGCTGTTAAAAGAGGCGGACGTGGTCATCTACACCGGCTCGCTCATCAACCCGGAAGTGCTTGACCACTGCCGCCCCGAAGCAAGGCTTTACAACAGCGCCCACATGACCCTGGAAGAAATCCTCGCGGTCATGATCACAGCCCACCGGGAAAACCTGACCGTGGTGCGCCTGCATACGGGAGACCCATCCCTTTATGGTGCCACCCAGGAACAGATGGATGCCCTGACCAGAATGGGCATACCTTTCCGCGTGGTACCGGGGGTAAGCTCTTTCCTGGCCGCCGCCGCCGCCATCCCCCACGAGCTTACCCTGCCGGGGGTAACGCAAACGGTCATCCTCACTCGCCTGGAAGGGAAAACGCCCGTCCCGGAGGAGGAAAAACTGCGTGAGCTGGCCCGGCACAAGAGCACCCTGTGCATCTTTTTAAGCGCCCACCGCATAGAAGAGGTGGTTGCAGAGCTAAAAGCGGGCGGCTGCACGGAGGACACACCGGTGGTGGTAGTGGAGAAGGCCTCCTGGCCCGAGGAAAGGGTGATGCGCGGCACCCTGGGCGACATTGCCGCCAGAGTAAAGAAGGCCGGCATAACCCGCACCGCCCTGATCCTTGTGGGGAAGGTTTTTGGCTCACCCTACCAACCCTCGCGGCTCTATCACCCCGGCTTCGCCCACGGCTACCGGGAGGCGCGGAAATGAAGATTACCGTCATCGCCGTTACCAAGAGCGGCGTGGAGCTGGCCCAAAGGGTATCCCAATGCTTGACCCGGGCCGGCCACCAGGTAAAGACCTACAAGCCGGCCCACCTGCCCGGGGAAGGGACGCCCTACGTGCAGCCCCTTAGCCTCTTGGTGGGCAGGGAATTTTCCCTGTGCCAGGGGATGGTGCTCATCATGGCCCTAGGGATTGCCGTGAGAGTGCTGGCCCCCCACCTGCGCAGCAAGGTGTCCGACCCGGGGGTGGTAGTCATGGACGAAAAGGGTAACTTTGCCATCAGCCTGCTGGGCGGACACATGGGAGGGGCCAACCAGCTGGCGCGGGAGCTAGCGGCAGCCACGGGGGCGGTGCCGGTTATTACCACGGCCACCGAAGCGCAGGGCCTCCTGGCCGTTGACGTGCTGGCCCAAAAATATAACCTGGCCATCGAGTCCCTTGAAAAGGCCAAAAAGGTTAACGCCTGCCTGGTTAACGGGGACGGGGAAGTTTTTATTTCCAGCGAATTCCCTCTGCCGCTACCGCAGAAAGGCTATAAAATCATCCCCTGGCCGGAAGCTACAAGTGCAGGATTTACCGGCTGGCTGGTACTGATCACCAACCGCGTGTTTGATCCGCCTTCCCCCAAGGTGCTCTTCCTGAGGCCCCGCAACCTTGTGGCCGGCATTGGCTGCCGTAAGGGAGTAGGAGCGGAAACGGTAAAATCCGCCCTGTTCTGCGCGCTGTCACTGGCCGGCCGCAGTGCAGCCAGCCTGCGGGCCCTGGCCACCATTGAACGGCGCTCCGGAGAGGAAGGCCTGCAGGAGGTTGCCCGGGAACTGGGCTTACCCCTGGCTGCCTTTACCGCGGAAGAGATTAACAACTTGCTGGAAAAAGCACCCCATCTCAGCAGATCATCATTCGTGAAAGAGAGGATAGGAGTGGAGGGCGTATGCGAGCCAACGGCTTTACTGGCCGCTCCCAGGGGCCAGCTGATCCTGGGCAAGACCAGGGTGGGGGGGGTAACCGTGGCCCTCGCCGAGGAAAGCTATGGGTGGTGGGAACAGGCCCGGGAAACCCGGAGCACCTGAGCCCCAGGGCAAAGCAGGCCATAGAGGAAGCCGAAACAATTGTGGGGTACAGGACTTACCTCAAGCTGGTGGAGGAAATGCTCAGGGGAAAAGAGGTAATATCCACCGGCATGATGAGGGAAATCGAGCGGTGCCTCCTGGCCGTACATCGGGCCGGCGCAGGGCAAAAAGTGGCCCTGGTTTCCGGGGGAGACCCGGGCATTTACGGCATGGCCGGCCTTGCCCTGGAAGTCATCGAGCGGGAAGGCCTCTGGGACAAGCTGGAGGTGGAGATTGTGCCCGGCATCACTTCGGCCAGTGCCGCTGCAGCCCTCCTTGGAGCCCCCCTCATGCACGATTTTGTAGTTATCAGCCTGAGTGATCTGCTGACCCCCTGGTCGCTCATTGAAAGGAGGCTGGAGCTGGCCGCCCAGGGCGACTTTGTGGTGGTACTGTACAACCCTGCCAGCCACAGGAGAACAGGGCAAATTCACCGCGCCAGGGAAATCCTCCTCAAACACAGGAGCAGCCGCACCCCGGTAGGAATAGTGCGCAACGCCTACCGAGAAGGCCAGGAAGTCACTATTACCGACCTGGAAAACCTTTTAAATCACCCCATCGATATGTTGTGCACCGTTATCGTGGGCAACAGCCAGACGCGCGTCGCCAACGGTTTTCTGGTCACCCCCAGGGGGTACGAGCTGTGATACTGGTGCTGGGAGGTACGACGGAAGGACGCCAGGTAGCCGCGGAACTGGCGGCCAGAGGCCTCCGCGTAATGGTTTCCACGGCAACCCCCTACGGCGGCGAACTGCTCTCGGGCTGCGGCGCCCGGATCATTACAGGCCCCTTAAACCTGGAAGGGTTGCTGGAGATCATCAGGGGACACAAGGTCCGTCTGCTGGTAGACGCCACCCATCCTTTCGCCTGCCGGATTTCCGATCTGGCCTGCCGCGCCTGTGCCGTGACGGGCATACCTTACCTGCGCCTCCAGCGTGCGGAAAGCGCCCTTCCCTCCAGCCACCTTGTTTACCGGGTGAGGGACTACGAGGAGGCCTCCCGCAAAGCCACGGAGCTGGGCAGGACCATTTTCCTGGCCACCGGCAGTAAAAGCCTGCCCGTCTTCCTGGACGCCGCGCGGCAGCGCGGCTGCCGCATCATTGTCAGGGTACTGCCGGAACCGGAGGTCCTCCAGCGCTGCCGCCAGCTGGGTTTAAAGCCAGCCGATATCGTGGCCATGCAGGGGCCGTTTGGCCGCGAACTGAACCGCGCCCTCTTCCGGCACTACCGCGTGGACGTGGTGGTTACCAAAAACAGCGGCGACGCCGGGGGAACGGCATCCAAGGTTGAAGCCGCGCTGGAGCTGAACATACCGGTGGTGGTTATAGACCAGCCCCGCCCGGCGCCGGGGGAAGCTGTGCACAGTCTTGCGGACCTCATTGACAGGATCATCCAAATAGAAAGGTCGGTGGAAGGATGAAGAAGAGGGGCGTCATCCTGCTCTGCCACGGCAGCCGCCTTCCGGAAACACGCAGGACGCTGGAAAGACTGCAGGAGATGATCGGTGAGGGAAAGGGCTTCGCGGCGGTAAAAGGGGCTTTCCTCCAATTCGGCCAGCCCGACCTGCCGGCAGCCCTCGCCCAGATGTCCCAGCTGGGACTGGAGCAAGTAGTGGTGGTGCCGCTGTTTCTCGTCGACGGGGTGCATGTTAAAAAGGATATACCTGAAATCCTAAACCGCGAAAGGGCCCGCTACCCGCAGATGGAAATTATTATGGCCGGGCACATAGGCGCCCACCGGAAGCTGGCAGAAATTATTTTAGAGCGCATACAGGAGGTCGTTTCATGAAGATCATCACCGACCCCAAGACCATTGAGGAAGAAAGCATGCGCATCATAGAACAGGTGGTAGAGCTGCACGCCTTTTCCCCGGGGGAAAAGGCGGTGGTAAAAAGGGTGATTCATTCTGCCGGCGATCCCAGCCTAGCCGGGCTCATGCGCTTCCACCCCCGGGCGTTAGAGTGCGGCGTGGCCGCGCTCCGGTCCGGTTGCATCATCCTCACCGATGTGAGCATGGTCAAGAGCGGCCTTTCCAGAAAGCCGCTGGCTCTTCTGGGGGTGGAGGTGCGCTGCTTGATTGACCACCCAGCAGTTGCCGAAATGGCCAGGGAAAAGGGGATTACCCGTGCCATGGCCGCCATGGAACTGGGCGCTTCCGTTGCCGACGGGGGCATTATTGCCATCGGCAACGCCCCCACCGCCCTCTTTGCCCTCTGCCGGCTTATTGCCGGCGGCAAGGCCAAGCCGGCCCTGGTGGTGGCCACACCGGTGGGCTTCGTAGGGGCGGCGGAGGCCAAAAGAGAGCTAATGGCCCTAGACGTTCCCTACATCACCGTCACGGGTACCAGGGGAGGCAGTCCCATGGCCGCGGCCATTGTCAACGCCCTGCTTTTTATGGTCTGCACAGGCGGCACAACACATGCGTAACTTCCAAACAGCCGGCCCGACCGACGTCCCCGCACCGCCGCCGCGCCCCTTAAGGGGCACTTCCCTGGCGCGGTATGTAGAGGGAACGCACAAGGAGGTTTACCGCCTTCACCGTCAGGCCCGTCATTTCCTCCACCCGCTCCTTTACCTTTTGTTGGATTTGCCGGCCGACGTCTATAATATTGCAGCCATAGTACAGCACCGGCTGAAGTTCCACGGTTACCCCGTCCGGTTCCTTCTTTATCGTTACCCGGCCGGCACTCTTAACCTTACCGGCTTCCCTTGCGGCCCGCTCAATAATTTCCGTGAGTACACCCTCGGCAATGGCCAGCCTGCCGTAATAGGTAAAGGTGGGTCGCACCACAGAATGCTCCAGCCAGCTGCGCCTGCCCTGCGGGTTTTGCCGGCGCAGGAAAATTTTTAGGGAATCGGCCAAAATACCGGGAAGCTTTTTCTTCACTTCCACCGTGGGGGCGGGAATGACGTGCTTGGCGTATTGTACCCGCATCACCCGCGCTTTGCGGATTTCCCGGGGAGAAGCCACCTCCTCAATGGTAATTACCCTGGTTACCGGGGGCAGCCCCAGGCGGGAGGCAATCTTCTCCACCATTTCCACGGAGGTGCCCAGGATGAGCACCCTCTGCGGGTTAACCTCCCGCAGCACCTCCCGGGCCTGGCGGGCATGCTCCTCGTCCGTGAAAAGCGCCGCTTTAATGGCCCCCAGGCGGGTAGGCTGGTGCTTGGCAGACTTTCCCGCCAGGATGCGGTCCCCCTTAATTACGAGCCCGTCATCAATGATGATCTCTGCACCGCAGTCATGGGCAGTGGTAATGGCCCGGAAGCTTTTCCCCGTCCCGCTGGGACCCACCAAGGCGTAAACTTCCATAACCCTCTCCTCCAAAAAGGGCCTTCCGGAAAGTTTCTTCCCCAAGGCCGGCCGTTCCTGCAAGCCATCACCTGCTTTTAACCGGAAGGACCGAAGGCACCGCTTAGCGTAAGAAACCCCGGGAGGTGAAAAATTTGTCCCAGGAATTTGCCGAGCTCTTGGCCCAGAGGTTTTCCCTACCCGAGAGCGAAAAGAATATCCTCGGGAAAACCATACGACAGCTTTCCCGCCCCGAAAGGCGCATTTACTTTGAAAAGATAAAGCCCCGGGAAAAAGAATTCAAGCTTTTTCTAAAAGAACAGCATGCCGTGCTCAACCACGACGGGCGGCGAAGATGGTTAAATCTTACCGTGCAGAGCCTCCTGGAAAAAGGAGGCGATCCGGACCTGGCCGACAGCCTGGTGATGGATGTCCTTGGCCGCTTGGAAGTTTACCGGACGCTGCGCGAAAGGGCCGAAGCGGAAGGCACGCGCCTGAAAGCCCTCACCAATTTCGGCGGGCTGGCCATGGTTTTAATTTTGTTTACCGTCATTGCTGCCCTTATCCTATACCTGAGCGGCAGGTGAGTTGGCCGTGCTCATCAACGAGCTGGATGCCCTAAATGAGGCCGTACGCAGGTTTGCCGGAATCTCCGGCGACCACACGGGCATAACCCTGCGTACGGGAGCGCTGTACGACCCCCACCGCGGAAAGTATCTCCTGGATTACCTGGGGGAGAGATACGAGATAAGCCCGGACGGGAGCGTGCAGAAGGAGGCGTCCCGGGAAGCCGTGCCGTACAACGATCAGGTGCTCATCCTCCAGTACCTATGCTCGGCAAGCGGCCTGCCGCCCCGGGGACACTGGCTTTCCTTTCTCGAGCTACCTCACGGTGAACTCCACCACGCTCCCTTCCAGCACGATGCCCTCATCCCCCTGGCCCGGGCCTTTGGGCACCGTCTGGAGGCTTTTAGCCTTGCCGCCCGCATCCTCGGGGGGGAAAAGCTGTCGCTCGGCGACTGCGCGGCGAAGTTTCTGGCCTTCCCCAAGCTGCCGCTGGCGGTAATCATCTGGTCCGGCGACGAGGAATTCCCTCCCCGCGCCAGCATCCTTTTTGATGCCGTGGCCCCAACCCACCTCTCCACGGCAGCCCTTTGGGTGCTGGGCGTAGAGCTGGCCCGCAAGATTATCGCCCTGGCGCAAGGCTGAGTGATCCCCAGCTTTTAGAAGGAGATATTAAGCGAAAAGGGCAGGAAAAAAGGATTCTCCCCCCGAAAATTAGCTGTTAAGGGAGGAAACAGCAAAGGGGGAGAATCCTTAATGAGCCTGAATCGTTTTGTTGAATTATTTATAACATGGTTGGCCGGAATTCACAAGACCCAAGTGAAGACCCTGGCGGTGCTGGTATATGGGCTTTTACGCTCGCCCCGTTTAGGGGTAGCATCTTTGGGGCGGGCCTTACCCGGGCCGACGGCGGAGAAGCACCGCATCAAGAGAGTGGACCGTTTTTTGGGCAACCGCCGGTTGGAATTGGGGAAGTGTGCGCGACCGCTAGCCAGAGCCA
>NZ_KE386891.1:0-2117 GCF_000429345.1 Desulfovirgula thermocuniculi DSM 16036
CCCGGCGCCGGGCGCGGCCCCCGGGGCGGCCTCGGCGACCAGGCAGGCCGCGCTTTCGGGATCGAAGTAGGCGCAGCGGGCGCAGTCGCGACTCCGGTATTCTTCCATGGCCGATTCCCCCGTTCCCGAAGCGAAACGTTCGCCTACTCTCCCGGGGGCTTCGCCGGCAACAGCACGTATGTGTAGGCCTGGCCTTCTTCCCCACCTTCCGGCCGGAAGACCGCGGCCCCGAGCGGCCCGTTGAGGCCGAGGAAGATACCGCCGCCTCCGACCGCGCGCAGGCCCTCGGCCAGCCACCGCCAGTTGAACCACACTTCCACGGGCTCGCCCTCCACGGTAGCCCGCAACTCCTCCCTCAGTTCCCCGGTCTGGGTGCGGGCGGCGACGGTGCACCTCCCATCTCCAAACGAGAGAGACACCAGCGGCGGCGACAGCTGGTCGTTTTCAACCAGCATCCCGGCCCTCTCCACCGCGGCCAGCAGTTCCCCAGCGCCGAGCCGGGCGGCGGTGGCGAAATCCGAAGGGGTCACTTCTTCGTAGTTGGGGAACCGACCGGCGATCAGGCGCGCGTATAGTTCCGCACCGCCCGGTAACCGGAAGTAGATATAGCCCTCGCCGGTAGCGGCCTCGACCGCGCCCTCCACGCCCCCGCTGGCTAGCCTCTGGACTTCCTTGAGGGCCCTGAGCGGCACTACGGCGTCCGCCCCCTCCGCGGGGCCGCCCCCATTAGTGGCCAGGCGGCACTCGGCCAGCCGGAAGGTGTCCGTGGCCGCCAGCCGCAGTCCGCCGCCCGCGTAGCGGACCAGCGCCCCGTTGAGCGCGGGCCTGGCCAGGTCCGTGGACGCGGCGAAGAGCACCCGCCGCAGCGCCTTTCCGAGGGTGCCACCGTCCACGGAGAAGCGGGTTTCGCCACCGGTGCGTTCTGGAAACGGCGGGTACACCGCGGGATCGAGGCCGTGGAGCGCCGCCCCGGAGGACCCGTAGGCGACGTGGAGCGTCGCGCCGTCCGGCCCCGAGCGCAGCCCCACGGGGCCGTCCGGCAGCCTGCGCACCAAACCCGCAAGCAGGTGGGCGGGCGGGGCGGCCGTTCCCTCTCCGGCCACCTCGGCGGGGGCCGCCACCCTCAGCCAGACCTCGCCGTCGGATGCGGTGGCCAGCAGCGTGCCGCCGCGGGCCTCCAGTAGCAGGTGCGAGAACGCGGGTTGGGGCGAGTTCTTCGCCGCCACCCTCTGGGCGGCTTCGGCGATCTCCATGAGATTTTTCCTCTCGATTGCCAACTCCACGGTGTTTTCCCCCTTCCGCCGACTCTTTTGGTTGATAGCAAAACAAGCCATCGTCTTCTCCGATACCAGCAGGTCGGAAAGGAATCCCGTGCCGCCTGCCGCATTCGCCAGACGCCTACCCCAGCGCGGCCAGGAAGTCCTCCGGGTCGAACCTTGGCCCGCTAGTGTCCCCGGAACCCGCGCTGGAATCTGCCCCGGGGCGCGACAGCGCCCTCTCCAGCGCTTCCAGCCTCGCCAGCAGCGCGTCCAGCTTCTCCAGGCACGGCTCACCGAAGCGGGCGTACCAGGTCACGGCCCGCGACACGAAGGAGGGCAGGTCGCCCTGGGCGTCCAGCACCGCCGCCACGTCCGCCGACACCCTGAAGGCCACCCTGTAGAGGGGCACGGAAACCCACCTACCGTTTCAGCGCCGCGCCTCAGCGCGACGCCATCCGCAGGAACCCCAGGGCGTTGGCGAACGCCGGGTCGTCCACCACCCGGGCGCCGGGGAAGGAGCGGGCCAGTTCTGCGCCGAGCGCCAGGGCGCCTCCCCCGGCCAGCAGGGTCAGCGTGATGAACTTGGCCCAGTCCGCCCAGGCCGAGAGCACCTGCTTGGACACGGCGGCGGCGACCTCCGCGGCGGCCTCCCTGTACGCCCGCGAGAGGTCGAGCTCGCGGCCGCGGTACCCCACCGGGCGGCCCTCGGCCGCCGCCCGGAGCACGTACCCTTCCAGGCGGTGCGGCAGCGGCTCGCCCGCCGCCTCCCGGAACGCGCGGGCCACCTCCTTGGCGAGCAGGTGGCACCCCACCTCGAGGCTGCCGGAGGCCTCGGGCACGGGCCGCCCCGCCTCCAGG
>NZ_KE386891.1:2127-24861 GCF_000429345.1 Desulfovirgula thermocuniculi DSM 16036
CCCGGCGCCGGGCGCGGCCCCCGGGGCGGCCTCGGCGACCAGGCAGGCCGCGCTTTCGGGGTCGAAGTAGGCGCAGCGGGCGCAGTCGCGGTTCTGGCCCTCCTTCACGAATGATCCCCCGCTCTCCCAAAACGAAGTGCCTGTCCCCACCAGAACTTTTGCCAAAAATTTCTTTAAAAATCGTTCAGATGGCTTCGCAACAACTTCAAGGTGTAACATTGGGAAACTTTGGCCCGAGAAAGATCTGGGTTTTTGGGATCTACCACTCTCCCGGGGGCTTCGCCGGCAACAGCACGTATGTGTAGGCCTGGCCTTCTTCCCCGCCCTCCGGCCGGAAGACCGCGGCCCCGAGCGGCCCGTTGAGGCCGAGGAAGATACCGCCGTCCCCGACTGCGCGCAGGCCCTCGGCCAGCCACCGCCAGTTAAACCACACTTCCACGGGCTCGCCCTCCACGGTAGCCCGCAACTCCTCCCTCAGTTCCCCGATCTGGGTGCGGGCGGCGACGGTGCACCTCCCCTCTCCAAACGAGAGGGCCACCAGCGGCGGCGACAGCGGGTCGTTTTCAACCAGCATCCCGGCCCTCTCCACCGCGGCCAGCAGTTCCCCGGCGCCGAGCCGGGCGGCGGTGGCGAAATCCGAAGGGATCACTTCTTCGTAGTTGGGGAACCGACCGGCGATCAGGCGCGCGTACAGTTCCGCACCGCCCGGTAACCGGAAGTAGATATAGCCCTCGCCGGCAGCGGCCTCGACCGCGCCCTCCACGCCCCCGCTGGCGAGCCTCTGGACTTCCTTGAGGGCCCTGAGCGGCACTATGGCGTCCGCCCCCTCCGGGGTGCCGTCCCCGTCATCGACATCCAGGCGGCACTCGGCCAGCCGGAAGGTGTCCGTGGCCGCCAGCCGCAGTCCGCCGCCTGCGCGGCGGACCAGCGCCCCGTTGAGCGCGGGCCTGGCCAGGTCCGTGGACGCGGCGAAGAGCACCCGCCGCAACGCCTTTCCGAGGGCGCCGCCGTCCACGGAAAAGCGGGCTTCGCCGCCGTTGTGTTCTGGAAACGGCGGGTACATCTCCGGGTCGAGGCCGCGGAGCGCCGCCCCGGAGGGCCCGTAGGCGACGTGGAGCGTCGCGCCGTCCGGCCCCGAGCGCAGTCCCACGGGGCCGTCCGGCAGCCTGCGCACCAGGCCCGCCAGCAGGTGGGCGGGCGGGGCGGCCGTTCCCTCTCCGGCCACCTCGGCGGGGGCCGCCACCCTCAGCCAGACCTCGCCGTCGGATGCGGTGGCCAGTAACGTGCCGCCGCGGGCCTCCAGCAGCAGGTGCGAGAACGCGGGTTGGGGCGAGTTTTTCGCCGCCACCCTCTGGGTAGCCTCGACGATCTTCTCGAGGCTCTTTCTCTCGATTGTCAGATCCACGGCCTACTCCCCCTTTCAAATCTTAGCGAGCACCAGAAAAAAGCCGCTGGCCGTCGCGCCAGCGCCTCCTCATTCCCGGAAGACCGGAAAGCCCATGCCCCGCGCCGCCTCCTCGAGGGCGGGGTCTCCGCCCGCCGCGGCCACCTCCACCGGCCGGCCGCCGCGCCCCGGCGGGTAGAGCCGCCGCAGCACCTCGAGGTCCGCCGCGTCCACCGCGACGGCCACGGTGCGGGCCGCCTCCAGCCCGTCCGGCAGCGCGCCGGTGCCCAGGTTCACAACCACCGCGGCCCCCTCCCCCGCCTCCGCCAGGACCTCGCACAGGGCGCCGGAGTAGTCGCCGACCGCGAAGAGGCGGCCTGAAAGCGGCCAGAGGCGGACGCCGCCGGGGAGGGCGACTCCCCCGCCGCGGGGGTTGAAGCGCCAGTCGAACCGGGCGGCGGTGTCCTCCTCCAGCCCGGCCTCCTCGGCCACAAAGCCGCGCGGGTCGGCGTCCACCAGGGGGAGGCCCTGGTTCCGGGCGATCCCCAATGCCAGCTTCGCCGCCTCCCTCCGCCCGGCTTCGGACGCCGCGACGACCGCGACGACCCTCGCACCCGCGGGCGGCGCGGCCGCTACCGCCCCCCTTTCTTCCTTTCCAGGGGAGGCGCCGCGGCGGAAGCGCGGCAGCAATCCCCTGCCGGGGCGCGCCGTGCGCGCGCGGGCCTCTTCTTCCTCCGCTTCATCCCGCCCGCCGGCGCCGTCGAGCCAGCTCGTGCCGGGCACCGGGGCGAGGCGCCGCCAGTCCAGGGGGTGAATCTGCCTGGCCGCCAGGTCGCGCACCGCCTCCGCGCCGAGGACGCGCACCTTCGCCCCCGAGCGCTCGAGCTCGGCGGCGAACCCGGAAACGAGGTCCGCCAGGGCCTGCCGCACCAGCGCCTCGCGGTCGGCCTCGTCCCCCGGCTTCCTGGGCAGCGCGGCGTCATACTGCTTCCACACAATCCTGACGGCCGCCTCGGGCTTCGACCGTACCAGCGCGCGGAAGTGCGCCAGCCTCGCTTCGGCTATCCTCCTCAGGCCGGACCCCTCCGGGAAGGACGCCCGCCAGCGCGCCTCCTTGCGCTCCCACTCCGCCCGGGGGAGATCGGCCTCGACGTCCAGGTACACGGTCACCTCGGCCCCGGCGACGCCCGCCCTGGAGAGGGCGGCCCCGAAGGCCGCCACGGCCGCTGTCTGCTCGCCCTCCGTCATCGCCTCCCAGGGGGCAGGGGTGACGGAGAGCACCGCCCCGCGGCGGCCGCTTTCGAACTCCAGCGCGAAGGTGTCCCCGGCGGCGGAAGCCGACACGAGGGACTGGAGGCTGCCCGGCCCGCCGCGCGCGTCGGGCAGCCTCAGGGCCGGTTCCCTCCTGTAGGCGCGCAGCTTCTTCCAGAGGACGTCAACGCGTGCCGCCAGGGCGACGAACAGGGCCGCCGGGGGCACCACCAGCGCCAGGAACCGCGGCAGGATGGGGAACCAGGGAGGCAGGTAGGCGAAGAGGAGGAACCCGGCGAAGAGCCCCAGCACCGGTATCCAGAGGAGCCCGACGCGCACGCCGAAAACCGATATGTCCTGCCTCACGTCCGCGGGGAAGAACACTGGCCGCAACCGACATCACCTCTCACGGAAAAAAAAGCCCGGCGCGGGCCGGGCACCAACATGTTGCCGGCAAGAGCTTCTACTTCCACTGGCCGGTCCAGCGGCCCATGTTCAGGCCGTTGTCGGGCGGGGCGGGCACGCGCACCGGCAGGCCGTCCTGTATCACGACGTAGTGGTTCCCCTCCGTCCAGTACGGGATGCGCTTCCTGTAGGCCTTCTTCAGGGCCTGGACGGCCAGGGAGGTGTAGCCGCGCGCCACCTTGATGATGTCCGCCGCGTTGGGGTCCACGCGCACCGCCGCATCCGGTACGCCGGCCCTCTTCAGGACGTCGGCGGCGGCCTGCGCCTCTCCGACCGGCACCCGCACGGCGTGCCACGTCACGCCGCCTTCCGTGAGGATCGGCCCTTCGTCGCGCACCGGATCCACGCGATTCCTCCTTCCCGGCACGGGGGCGAGACGGTCGAGTACCCTGCCCAGCACCTTCCCGCCGGGGAGGTTCCCCACCGCCTCGAGGTACTTCCTCCCGGCCTCCGTCCGCTCCAAAAGGGACTCCGCCCTGTCCCTCAGCCTCCCGGCCGCCTCGCCCAGCTTGATGCCCTTCTCCTCCAGGCCCGGGTCCTTGAGGACGCGCCCCGCCAGGCCCGCCGCGCGGGCGGCCCCGGAGGCGAGGGACGCCAGGCCGAGGTAGACGCTGCCGCCCGCCAGGGTTACGGGGTCGCTGAGCGCCACGCGCGCCGGCACGAACCAGTACCTCCAGGTGAGGTATATGAGGAGGCCCATCGCCACCACCGCTATGAAGTGGGCGGAGACGCCGAAGTCCGCCCCCGCCGGGGCCGCCGCCGTCCCGCCACCGCCGGGCGCCACCAGCCCGTTCTCGGCGAACCTGTTCCTGACGATGTACACCCAGACCACGTCGTTGACCACCTGGAAGCCCGCCGTGCGGGCGGTCAGCGCCCACCAGCCGATCAGGGGCTCCATCCGCGCCGTGAGCGCCGACCCGACAAAATAGGCCGGGGCGGACACGGCGAGCAGGCACAGCAGGAAGTGGCGCGCCAGGGTGAGGAGGGCCAGGATGATGACCTCGGTCATGACGATCACCAGGAGGAAGAACCCGCCCCCGTTCTGCTTGTCGATGAGAATCTCGTAGAGCGGCCTCCCGGCCAGGGAGGGGTCAGGGGCGAACATCAGCCCCAGCACGGCCCTGCCGCTGCCGGCGCTGCCGGGGGAGACCCCGCCGGCCTTCAGCGCGTCCTCCAGCAGGGCGTTGCCCACGGAGTTGAACAGGAAGACCAGGAAGTCCGCCGCCCAGAGGGAAACGATGGCGGAGAGGAGCGCCGCGCCCACCACCTTGAGCGGCTGCCACATGTCCCTCCCCGGCTGCGCGCTGGCCGTGTAGACCCTTATGCCGGCCCACACGGTGGCCGCGAAGAGCAGCCCGAAGGCAAGCCAGAAAAACCACGACCACCACCGGTGCACCCAGGGGACGGAGTGCAGCCGGGGCGTGGTCAGGAAGGAGACCCCGAAGGCACCGGAGATCATGTCCAGCACCTTCTGGAACTGCCTGCCCAGCCACTCGGTGAAGATGTCCAGGATCTCCCCCCGGAGGACCCTGCCGATCATGTCGACGAACTGCTTCAGCGCGTGGATGAGGCTGGCTATCGCGTCCAGCAGCCCGCCCCCTCCCCCTCCTCCGCCGCCGCTGCTCCCGCCGCTGTTGCCGCCGCCGTCGCTGCTGCTGGCGCCGCTGGAGCCGCCGTCGGAGCCGCCGGAGGTGGAGGAGGAGCCGCCGTCCTCCGCGGCGGAGACGGCGGGCAGCAGGCCGCAGCAGGCGACGGCGACCACCAGGAGGACCGCGAGAACCAGGAAAGCCGTCCTTCTGCGGGCACGCACAACCATTATTACTACTGCCCTCCCAGGATGTTGATCAGCGGCACGATGATCTTTTCCCAGATGGCCTTGATCACGGTGTACCACTGGCCGGTGATGGCCAGGAGGAGGATGACGAAGCAGGTGCCCAGCGCGGCAAACCTGCCGGACTTGCTCCTCAGGTCGGCCTTGCCGGTGAAGATCTCCCTCAGGTCGTGCATGACAAAGTGGAACAGCGCCCAGGCGAAGTAGATTCCGGCCACGAAGGCGACGAGCCACGCCACGACCTTGATGAAGACCGCCGCCGAGCCCCCGGTGGTCACCACGCCCGGGTCCGGCTTGAAGAGGTCGGCCGGCGGGAGGTCGCCCGGCGCGGCCAGGACCGCCGGAACGAAGCAGAGGTACGCCAGGAGGGATAAGGCATAAATCCAGAAGCGCTTCAAGGCTGCAGCCATACCAATGACCTCCTTTCGCAAAAATCTTCATTCCGCTGTTCCATTCCGGCAGCTTCCCTTAAGGCGTGCGCGCGGAACGGAACGGCGGAACGGAAAAGAAAAGGGAAAGGCCCCGGGGCAACCGGCGGGCGGGTCAGCGCAGCGCCGCGCCGAGGCACCGCGCCACCAGGAGGACGGCCCCGAACCACAGGGCCGGGCGCAGGAGCCACAGCTCTATGCGCGAGCCGGTCTCGAAGGTGAAGGGCCACGGCAGCACTTCCCTCAGCGACCACCTCCTCCCGAGGGGCCACGCCCACCACACCCCCTGGGGGTTGAAGGAGTCCAGCACCAGGTGGCTGAGGTAGCCCGCCAGGGCCGCCCAGAAGAGCGGCGGGGAAACGGGAACGGCGAACCTGAGCAGCGCGGCCACGCCGGCCAGCGCCAGCAGGCTGTGCGTCGCCGCCCGGTGGCCCAGGAGGGCCCGCAGGGCGGCGTTCGCCGCCCCTCCCGCGACCGGCACCGACTTCCTCAGGGCCTGGTTCAGCGCCGCGCGGCCGTGGTCCACGTCGGGGAGCACCGCAGCCAGCCCCGCGAGGAACAGCGCGCCGGGCCAGGACTCCGGCGGCGCGCCCGCCAGGAAGAGCACGGCGGCCCCGGAGAGGACGCCGCCCGCAAGGTGGGTGTCGTAAAGCAAGGGAGAACACCTCCAAAAAAGAAAAGCCCGGTGGAAAGCCGGGCGGGTGGTCAGCAGGCTCAAAGCCCTTTTACCGCTTCTAGGAGGGTTTCTCTTAGCGCGCGGCGCAGCTCGGACGCGAGCGCTCTGTCGCCAGCCCTGTCGATGGCCTCAAAGATCTGGGGAAGCTTTCGGATGGTGCCGTCGGCCACCTTGGCGGAACGGGTGGCCGCCATGCCGAGCTTCCGGGGCTGTCCCTCGCACAGGGCATAGATGCCGCCGAAGCCGTACACGGCGTAGCCCGCCTGCCTCAGAGTGCGGGCCACCGAGCGCACTTTGAGCCGATTCTCCAGAAGGTCTCTCCCGTAGAGCTGCGCCGCCAGCTCTCCCGTGGGCACGCCGTCAGGGAACCGCTTCTCCAAAAGGTCCAGCATGACACCGGCCAGACTACCGCCCCTCGGCCTGCGCACCGCCCTCACCTCCTTCCCAAAAAAAAAAAAAAAGGCCCCCTTCCTAGCGCCCGTCCTTTTCTTTGCCCTTGACCAGCTGCAGCTTCGGTTTTCCGCCTTCCAGAAGCTCGAAGATGTTGGTTATTCTTTTTAAGGCCATTTCCAGGGCGGTCCTCAGCACCTTGAACACGGTCGTGTCCACCACGGCGTCGCCGATGTCCTCAAAATCCGGGCCGCCGCGCACCCTGGAGGCGGCCAAAAGCTCGTCGGAATACTGCTCCTCCAGTTTTTTGAGCAACTCGGAGAGCTCAAAGGCCGCTGTCTGTGCTTTCTGGGCCAAAACTCTGAACTCCTCCTTCCGGACGTCGAAGCGCGGCCTCGGCCTCTCCCTTTCCTTCTTTAGTTCGGTCCAGGCATGGTCAAGACGCTGCTGAAGCTTTGCCACTTCTTCTTCTAACGCGCGGATCTTGGCCTCCTTCCTCTCCTTTTCCTGGGCCACCTCGCGGAACCGGCCCTCGAACCACTCCTTTTCCTGCAGGAGCTTGGCCGCCTCGGCGCGGGCCGCCTCCAGTTCGGCCTCCAGGGCGGGATCGGCTCTGTAAACCACTTTCTCCACGACCTTCTCGACGGGCTTCTGCTCCAGTTCCCTCAGCCTGGCCCGCAGGCCCTCCAACTCCTCCTCCCTGGCGGCGAGCGCTTTCTTTAATTCCTCTACTTCTTCCTTGCCCCTTTCATCAGCTTCCCGGACCAAGAAAGTTTTTTCCTTTTCCAGTTCCGCCACGCGGCGGGACAGCGCTTCCCTCTCCGCGCGGACGGCGTCGAGTTCCTTCCGGAGTTCCTGGGCCTCTTTGACCGAGAGACCGGCCACGCCCGCCTCGCCCAGGGCCTGAAGGAGCTGCCCCTGCTCTTCCGGCGGCAACATGGCCAAGGAGTAAGCCGCTGTGGTGCCCAACTTTCCTTGGGAAACCAGATGCTGAAGTTCGGGAATTAGGTCGTTAAGTTTAAGAAGCTTTTTGAGGTTAGACACATCTTCTCCGACTTCTCTGGCGACATCATCCAGCGTTTTCAAAGGAGAATTTTTCTCCTTTGATCGTCTATCGCCGCCCTGTCGTACCCCCCAGTACCGCTTCAAAAACTCCGCCCGTTTTGCCTTTTTGATGGGATCGTCGCAATAGCGCCTCTCCTCGTTGTCGGCTATGAGCAGGTACTCCAGGTACTCGGGGTCGCCGTCCACGATCTGCACGGGCACCTTTTCGAAGCCGAGCTCCTTCGCGATCTCCAACCGCAGGTGGCCGGCGATCACCATGTAGTCAGGAGTCACCTTGAGAGGATCGCGGATCCCCTCCGCCGCCACACTACGCTTTATCTCCTCGTACTTTTCCGGCGACGGCCGGGAAAAGTACTCCCCGTTCTTCGGGTGCGGTTTGAGAAGGGAAACGGGAACCTCACTGCGCACGGCAAACGGCACTCCTTTCCACCACAGGTTTTTTCCTCAGCGGCTGTCTTTTCTGATGCCCAAGAAAAAAGTCACGGCAGGTATATTGCGCCACAGCAATCAAGCATCGAAATGTCCGACTTCCCCGGCAAAAGCCCCGTACACCTCGCGCCCCCTGATCCCCGCCCTGGCGCGCGCCTCCTCGGCCCGCTCCTGTATGAGGTCGGCCACCTCGCGGGGTCGCCGCACCCCCTTCAGCTCCAGCACAGGATCCGTGGCGTCGGCCCCGTAGACCACCACGGTGCCGAGCCCCAGGAGGCGGTCGAGGAGCGAGCGCCGCACCCGCACATCCAGCACGCGGTACAGCAGCAGCCGGTCCTCCGTGACGGAAAGCAACCCCCGGCTAACGTAGAGCGTGTCCCCGGCCAGGCGGTAGCGCTCGAAGAGCACCGGCAGGCCCGCCCACCTGGCCACGTCGCTCCAAACGATTTCCGAAGCGCGCGGCGCCGCTCTCATCTGCCGGTCCCGCCTTCCCGCCCGGACGCCCCGCAGGGCCTCTCCCCTGCCCCGGCGACCCACCGCCAGCCGTGGGCCTCAAAGCCCACGGCGAGCGGGTGCAGGCTGAGGCCGAAGCTCTCCGCCGCCGCGAGAAGCCCTTCCCTGCTCTGAAAGCGCACTTCACCGCGGCAGTATTCAACTTCCCAGCCGCCGATCCCGGCGGCGGACAGAAACGCTATCGGATCCACCTTTTTCCCGGCAACCACGAACAACCACCTCCGAAATTTTTCCTACCTCTCTCGGCCCGCTCCGCGGCCAGCCACGCCCCTTCCACGGGGCCCACGAAGAGCCAGAGCTGTGCGCGGCGGGGCTCTAGCCGCGCGGCCCCGCCCTCGGTAACCTCCGCCGCCAGCGCCAGCCCCTCTCTCGCGGCGGCGCGGGCCGCCGCGGGGTCGTCCGCCAGCAGGGCCGCCCTCTTCCCGAACGGAAAGACTTCCCTCAGCTTTCCCACAAGCTCCCATCCCCCGTACACTTTTTCTCCTTCGCGTGATACAATTTAAGTAAAAAGGTATACCGGAGGCGATATTTGTATGTTTCCTGTCTCCACGGTATCATCCAAGGGCTGGGTCGTCATACCCAGCGAGCTCCGCGACCGCTACAAGCTAAAACGCGGTTCCAGGGTCGCCTTCGTCGACTACGGTGGGGTGCTTTCCATTGTTCCCATCCCAGAAAACCCTGTAGACGCAGGGTTCGGGTTGCTGGAAGGGCTTCCCCTGACGGAAAACCTCCTCCTGTCAAGGAAGGAGGACAAAACGCGTGAAGAACTACGTCTTGGATAGCTACGCCGTCCTCGCCTACCTCCAGAAAGAGGAGGGGGCGGGAGAAGTGCGCTCCCTCCTCTCCGAAGCCGGGGAGGACAAGGTGAAGCTCTTCCTCTCGGTCGTGAACCTGGGGGAAGTGGCGTACATTACCGAAAGGGCCGCCGGCCTGCCCGCTGTGCACAAGTTTCTGGCCCTCTTGCAGGAACTGCCGATAGAGGTTGTCGGCATCGACCTGGAGGTGGCTCTGGAAGCCGCGCACTTCAAGGCTTCTCTCCCCATCGCCTACGCGGACTGCTTCGCACTCGCCCTGGCAAAGAAAGTGGGCGGCTGCGTAGTCACCGGAGATCCGGAATTCGAAAAAGCGGAAAAGCATGTACCCATCCACTGGTTGCCGCGCAAAGTCCCGAGCCGTTGACCGGCGGCCAGGCCTGCCTGCAGTCGAAGTTCCAGCGCAGGCAGTACAGCGCTTTGCAGTGGCCCCGTTCGCAAAGCTGCCGTTCCGCCGTTCCGTTCCGCCCGCGTGCCTTAAAGAAAAAAGGCGGAACGGAACGGCCAACTCAGAGGGCAAACCCGGAAAAGGCGTCGTCAACCTCGGCAGCCAGGGCTGGCACGCTGCCGCCTTCTCCCTCCTCTCCCTCTTTTCGGGCGCAGGCGGACTGCAGAACTCCCGCGGCTGCCATCTCCAGCAACTGGTCGAGCTTCCGCAGGCACGGCTCACCGAAGCGGGCGTACCAGGTGACCGCGCGGGCCACGTAGCCGGCGCGGTCGCCCTGGGCGTCCAGCACCTCCGCCACGTCGGGCGGCACCCTGAACTTCACGCGGTAGGACTTCCCGGACACTGTGGCACACCTCCACCGCAGGCCGCTCCTGGAACGGGAGGCAAATGCCGGCCTTTTCGTGCCACCGGCCACCGCTCACCGGCGGATGGGCCGGCCCGCCCATCCCCTTCCGTGGCACGCCCCGCACGGGTAAATGCCCTCTACTTCCCGCCGCTGCTGGCTTTCTCCCGTGCCACGGAAACCAGCCCCTTGGCCAGGAACCCCGCGGCATTGGCAAACTGCGAGTCGGGCAGCACCTCGCACGGGGCCAGGCGCGAAAGGGCGCCCTGCACCAGGGGCGCGCCGCCGCCCGCGAGCAGCACCACCTCCAGCCGTTGCAGGTGGTCGCGCCACCGCCTGGCCACCCTGGAGGCCACCAGCTCGGCCAGCTGCCCCGCCTTCGCGGCAGCCATGCCCGGCACGTCGAACTTCCTCCGCGCGAACCTCAGGGGGATCCCCCTGATGACGGCCTCCTCCACCCACTCCGGGCTGGGGGCCATGCCCACCTCGCGCTTGATCTCGTCCTGCACCGCTACCACCACGTCGTTCGTGCCTGCCGGAATGGTGTCCGCATAGCCCTCCAGCACCCTTTTCGCCCCCGCGTCGTAGAGCACGATGTCCGTGGTTTTATAACCAACATCCACCAGACCAATCATGCCGGAAGGCCGCAGGCCGCCCCGGACGAGGTGCCCGTACAGCGCCCCGACCGCCTGGGGAAACATGATGACCTTCTCGAAGGTGATTTTGAGCGGCCTGTCGTTCAGGCGGATTTCCGTCCCGGAGAACCTTTCCAGCGACTTTTTAAGCCCCGGCGCCTGCTTGAAGTACGGCTCCAGCGGTAGGCCCGTGACCAGGGTCACCGGCTCGCCCTTGCACAGGGCGCCCACGGCGGTCAGGAGCAGCGGCCTGATCTCCCCCGCAGCGCTCCTCTCGTCCGAGAACGGCCTGGCGGCGTCACGCGCCTGCGCCAGCGCCAGGTGGCCGACGAAGTAGTGCTCCGGGGTGTCGCCGAGAACCACCAGGTCGTAGTTGTCGGCCTCGGAGGCGCCATCGTAGACCATCCCCGCCATTCTGCGCTCGAAGCCCGTGCCCACCACGGAGGGGAAGAGAATGCGTTCGCCGGCTTCGTTCAACCCCTTGCAATACCCGAAACCGAGGTCAACACCAACGAGCAAAGCACACCGCCCCCCTTGCGTTTTTTAAAAAAACCGGGGGCCAGAGCAAATACCTCCGGCCCCCGGCGCTTCAGCCGCCACGCCTCGCGAACCACACACGTCCATTCGGTGATCCCGCTACCTTACTTTAACTATTTCTTCCACCGGCCGACCCCCGAGCTTCGTCATTCCCACTTTGTGGAACGAAGCCAGCACCTTCTGCCTGTCCTCCTCGCTGTTCACGAAAATGGCACGCGGCGGGTGCTCCTCAAAGCTTATACCGTTCTTGAACATCACCTGGGCGCGCCAGCTACCCATGCTGGTGGCCGCCTCGTAATCGGGGAGGTCCTCCACCCGCCTCGTCCTCCCGGAAGGCTTGTAATGCGGGTCCTCGGGGTTTACCGCCCCGAAGTCATCGCCCCTGGTCGCGAACCAGTCCGAGCGGGTGAGCAGCGTCTCCGGGTCCCACACGATGTCGAACTGCCGCTGCTCCTTGTTCTTGCGGAAGAAGCAGAAGGCGTAGCTCGCGCCGCCCGAGCGCATGTCCTCGTAGGACGAAACGCCGGTGTGCTTCACGCCCATCCGCTTCCGGAGTTCCGTCGAGGCGAGGACGCCGCCGCTCTCGATTATCCGGCACAGGATGTCCACCTTCTTCTTTTTGGAATCCGCGCTCTTGAGCTCGTGCACGATACAGTAGCCCTTGGTCTTCTCCCGCACGGCCTCGGGGGAGAGGTCGAAGCGGTTCCAGAAGTGGAAGCCCTTGCGCCGCCGCGCCGCCTCCGGCACCGGCCGGTAGGTGGGCAGGCTGTCCAGGCCGCCCGGCGCGAGGCCCAGCTTCTTCTCGAAGAAGCGCTTGAGAAGCCGGGTCTTTTCCGCGAGGAGCGCCCGCTGGTTTTCGAGCACCGCCTGCTTCGCCAGGGCCAGCCTCTCCTCCTCGCCCAGGCCGCGCGAGGCCGCCTCCTCGAGCGCCGCCACCAGCCTGGCCTCCTGCTTCATCTCCAGGGTCTTTAGGGTGTCGCCGATGGCCCTGTACTCCGGGTCGTTCTCGTACCCCTGCGCCCAGACGTTGCGCTCGAGGTACATCACCTCGGCCTCCTCCGCCGACGCGGGCGGCTCGGCGTGCAGGTGCAGGAGCTTGAGCTTCTCCAGCGCCCCCCTGCCGTCCCTGACCCCGGGCGGGGCGATCACTTCCAGCGTGCCGCGCAGCGAGAAGGGCACGGACTCGTCGTTCGGGTGGTACACCGCCTGGTAGCCGTCGCCCAGGTCTATGTGGTACTCGACGCCGTAGAAGCTGTTCTCCTCGCGCGTGCCGTCCCAGACGGCCGCCCCGCCGGCCTCGGAGGCCTTCACGCGCGAGCCCGTGCGCTTCCTGGCGGGCAGGCCCTCCCCCTTGCCCGCCGGGACGACGACCTCCTCCTCCACCTCGACCACCTGTGGCGCGGTGAACTGCGTGACGAAGGGCGCCTTCTCCTTGGCCGCCGCGGCGGCCTCCACCGCCTTCAGCTGCGACATGTAGTGCGCCAGCATGGCCCGGGTCTTTTCGTCCTGGGCGCTGCCCTGCAGCTTCTCCAGCTTGGCCTTGAGCTCGGCCATCCCTTTCAAGGTGTGGGCGGGTATCACGTTGTCCTTGCCCTCGCCGGTGTGGTGGTTGACGCTCTTGGCCACCTTGAGGAGCTGCGCGTAGAGGCCCTCCTGCTCGTCCAGGGGGAGGGGCATCGCCTTTTCCACCCGGCGCTTGACCTTCACCACGTGTCCCCCCTCGAAGTCCAGGGCGTCGAGCAGCTTGGCCTCGGCCTCCTCGCGCACCTTGCCGAAGAGCACCAGGCGGGACTTGCCGGGGTCCCCGCCGGGGTCGCGGAACAGCGTGGCCGTGAGCGTCTGGTCCTCGATGTCCGGCCCGGCCACCATGAAGGGGCGGCCCAGGGCGCCCGCCTCCGCCACCTCCTCCCAGAAGCGGTCCCCTATGGGGCTGACCTCAAAGAGCCAGGCAGGGGGCGGCGGGAGCGGAAGGGCAGGGGCCGCCTCTGCAAGTCCCAGCGCTCCCTTTTCCTCACCGTCCACACCGCTCAGACCGGCTTCCGCTGAAAGCTCCTGTCCTTCCTGAGCCACTCCTGCACTCGCGTAGCCCAGCTTTGCCGCCTCTTCCTTGATACTTTCCTGAAACTGCTCGTAGGTTATTTTGCCCTCCCAAAGCTCTTCCTGCTTGTTTTCATAAAATTTCCAGAAGGGGCTGTCGATGGGGACGACTCCGACGTAATCAAAGTCCGGCGGCTTCTGTATTTCCCCGGCCTCAACGGGCGGAGCCAGTCCTTTTTTCAGTTCTACCATCTCGCTGGTCAGCACCGCCAGGTGTCCCAAGTCTACGGGAGTAGGTATGCCCAGCTCCTGGGCTTTTTCGTTCGCTTGGGCATACAGGTCGACCGCGCTGATTTCGCCCGCCTGGTACTTTTTAAAGGCATCCGACTGCCATTCCCAATACAGCGCCCACTTGCTGGCGGTTGCCGCCCCGGGAGAGGCGCTAGCCTTCAGTGCTTCTCCCGGGGCGAGTGCGGGGGAGATGACCGCGCCGGCACCCGGCAATTGGGCACCCTTTCTCTTCTTTTTCGTGCCACCACCCACAGCAGGATCACCACGCTTTCACGCCGAGCCTCTTCGCCTCATCCAGCACCGCCGCCAGCTCCCTCTCGGCCACCAGGAGGGAGAACACAGCGCGATCCACCTCCGCCGGGCCGCGGGCCTCGCGAAAGGCCCGCCTGGCCAGCTCCAGCCTCTCCAGGGCGGCGTCGAACCCGGCGAGGATCTGCTCAGCTACAGCGCTACATTTTTCCTTTTTCGGATGGCTGAACAGTTCAAGCACCGCAACCCACCCCCTTTGAAAAAGCGGAAGCCAAAAAATCGCCTTCTACTACGCGAAACTCCGAGGTTTTTTCAAAGAGAACCGTGACCGCCCCCGGAGGGAAAGGGAAGTGAAAGGAAACCGCAACGCCAGGGATCGCAATAGCGGGCGACGAAAGTCCCCCATTGAAAGCAACTCCTCGGTCTGCGAAGGCAAAACAGCGGACGTAGAGGTAAAAGAGCAACCGGGCTTTTTCCTTAAAGCTTCTTCTGCCCTTTCCAGCGAGACACAGCCTGCCCAACGGTTTTCCTGGCACAACATCATCAATCTTCTCAACGAAGGGAATGAAGGAAACTTTTCCCTGCCAGACAGGTACCCTCTGTTTTTTTCTTCTGGCAAGCGGTCCCCAGGCGCGCACCATCACAAACCAAAGCGCGCGAGCAGCTTCCTTGTCGAGGGGCGCGAGTATGGTGTGTTCGCCTTCTTGTTCATTTTCATTGCCAGTCAAAACGCCATGGAAGAAAAACTCCCAGAAAGGATCCGACAAAAGAAAAGCAGAAAGATACGGCCAGCAAGCATGAAACAATTTTTCATAGGCAACTCTGTCCAAAATCTGGTGTGGCTCCGGTGGGAAAGAAGAAATCAACAAAATGGGCTTCCTTAGGTACTCGCAAAGAAACTCAAACAGACTCTTCCCACGGTGTGTGGGCACAAAAACATCGGCCACTTTCTTGAATTCTTCCAGATAGTACAGGTATGTTTGTGCTATGCCCATTTCGCGTGCAAGACAAGCCAAGCTCAGTCCGGCAGCAATCCGGGAAAAAGATACATCCAGAAAAACAGGTACTGGCACGGATAATCCCCCCGAAAAAGAAAAACCTAATCTAACTGAAGTCCACCGCCAGTCCCAGAACCTCGGAGAAGAACCGCGCGAAGTCCCTGCGGAGGTTGTTTTTCCTCTCGCACGCCCGGCGGAGGAACTCCTCGACCACTTCCCCGTCCGCCGGTTTGCGGCCGAGGCGCTTCGCCGCGAACTCCTCCATCCGCTTCCACCAGGCAACCTGGCCCTTCGAGGGGGACTTCGCGGCCGCCTCCGCCACCGGGCGGAGCATCTCCCGGTACTCATCGTCCGGTATCTTCTCGAAGGCCTCTATGACCGGCAGCGCATCGTAGGGGTTGACCTTCACCTTGCCGGCTTTGGCCGCGCGGTACAGGGCGTAGTACGCGGGCTCCTGCGCCCCGTGCACCTTGTTCGGGTGGTAGTCCAGGGAGAGCCTGTCCTCCCCGAAGTACTTAAATGCCTGGCCCTTGTCCACGCCGACCACGGCCCCGCCCGGCGTGACGATGAAGTTGTCGTGCTTCGCGTCGTGCTCCGAAAGGGCCCAGGAGACCACGTGCTCCCGCACCAGCGCCCGCACCTGGGCGGGGGAGTACTTGGTGGGGTCGGGGCCGAGCTTCTCCGCGTCCTTCACGAACGGCTGGATGCTCCCCTTCCCGTGGGGCGTCTCGGTCACGTACACGTCAAGGGCTGGCTGTCCTACCCGCCGCGCCACGCGCGAGGCCGCCGCCTCGGCCTCGGCCACGACGCCCCCGGAGTGCTTGTCGGGCTTGAACAGCCACTCCCGCCCCTTCTGGTCGGCGTATATGTACTTCGTGTGGACGCCGCCGAGGTCGCTGGCGTCCCTCTTGAACGAGAACTCCAGCGCGTGAAACTCCTCGGGCGCGACCCGGGGGACCTCCTCCTTCACTTTCTCGAAAAAGCGCAGTACGTCCAGGATGCCCTTCGCCTTCTGGGAGAACTCCGAGACGCCCAGTTTCAGGTTGGCCACGCCCTTCTTCAGCGCCTCCCGGGCCTTCTGCACGAGCGCGGCCGGCTCGAGGGCCACGAAGGGCGCGGCGACCGCCGCGCCGCCGGGGGTCACGCCGGCCACCACGAACTCCTCGGCGGCCCTCTCCTTCTCTTCGGCCTCCTCCCTCACCCCGGGCGGGAGTTCTTCGAAGTCGTGCCCCGTATTTTCGTTGGCCTCTTCAACTGCGGCCGTCCCGGCGGGGTAGGCGGGGTTGACCGCCGCCTTCAGCAGGGGAGAAGCGCCGCCGGCGAGCCCGCCGCCGCTACCCGCCACGGCGGCGTGCTTCAGCCCCTTCTTCTTAGCGATGCCGACCAGCGCCGCCTCGGGCCACGTGGACACCACCTTGGCGGCCGCCGCGGCCGCCGCGGGAGGGGCCGCGCCGCCGTGTGCCTTCACGATCGCTTCGAGGGACTTCTCCAGGGCCTTGTAACCTGCCAGGTTGGGGGCGAAGCTGCCCCCGGCCAGCAGTTCTCCGGCGGGAGGGACGACAGAGGGGGCGACTCCCGGCCCGCCGCCGGCCCCCGCGCCCCCGCCGAGGACCTTCATGCCGAGCTTCTTCTTGCTGCCTCCGCCCATACTGCAACACCCCCGGTCACAGATCTCCCTCTAAAAACAAAAAAACGCCCGGCCCTTTTCCGGCCGGGCGCGGTTCCCGGGCAGCTTACCTGGCCAGCGGCGGCGGCAGCTCCACCCCCGCCTCGCCCGCGGCCTCCCATATCTGCACCTGGTGCAGGGACTCCTGGACGGCGATTTCCCCGAAGTACCGCCGGAAGCTCATCCCGGTGACCGGCACGATGAGTTCCGGCATCCTGTCCCCGCCCTCGCCCATGATGCGGGCCAACTCCCTCTCCATCGCCTCCTGGTCGTCCGGATCCACGACGGTCCGCTCGACGACCCCCACGTCGTTGGTTATCCCGTTGCAGCCCTCTTCCACCCAATACTTTATGGCCTCGAGCATGTTCTGCGGCTCGATGCGCCGGAAGACGCCCGGCCAGGTCTGGCCGAGCCGCCAGTCGGGGTACCCGCCGAGCTGCTCGTCGAACGGCGGCACCTCGTCCGCCTTATAAAAATGCGTCGGCACTTCCGCCCACGCCCACCGGCCGTCCTCCAGCACCACCGCGAAAACCGTGGGCCAGATGGGCGGCATGACCCCCGGGGAGGGCGTCTCTAGGAACCGGTATATGGTCAGCTTCTCGCCCTTCCTGAACCGGTACGCCTTCATCTCCTCCTCCGTGAAAAACGGGGTGTGTATCTTCATGGGCATTGCCCTCACCTCCTCATCTGTGCCAAGAATCCCGGTTCAACACTAAACAAAATTTCGGAAATGGCGCGCCGTAACCAATCGGGGCTGTCGTTCCTGCGGAGGAGCATCTTGGCCGCATCGACCACGGGTATGTGCCAGGTACCGTTTTGCTTCCGCGCTGGCAGTTTCTTGGTTTTGATCAGCTTAATGATGTAGCTATAAGAGAGGTTGGAGAGGAGGCTGAGCGAGGGCGCGGATACCGTGGCGAGTGCGGGGTCAGCCAGGACAAGCGAGAAGCGGAGGGAGGTCTCGAAATCGTAACGCGCACGGTATAGGCGCACGGCGAAGGCGAGGCGCGGAGACACCTTTTCGGAAAGCAGCTTCTGTTCCACTTCTCCCTCACCGGCTTCTTTTGCAGTGCGAAAAGCAAAGGCGGGGTTGTGCAAATAAGAAAAGCTGCGGAGACTCACCTCGACGGCCTCGCGCATCCTCTCTGGGGGCGCCTCCCCGCCGACCGCGTAGGCGTAGACAGCTGTGAAGGCCAGGGGCAACAACGCGGCGAGATCGAAACAGGCCCGCGGCTCGTTTCTGTCGGGATACAAAGGGGGAAGGGCGACTTCAGGGTGGGAGGCGAGCCCGGCCGCGGCGAGGAAGCGCAAGAGAAACTCCTTCGGCGGCAGGGCGTCGAACACGCGGTCGGTTAGCGGGCGAAACGGGAAGGCGAGCAAGCTATAGAACTTACGGACAGCTACGTCCCACGCAGTGAGAAATTTTTCAGTGTCTTCCCGGGCGGCTTCAGGCGTCAAATCTGCGGTGGTAAACAACGAAAGTTTCATCTTCCCTTTCCTTTCCGTCAGACAAAGATCTTTTCCGCCAGCCGGGCGAGGCCTTCCGCCGCGGCGTCAAGCCTCTCCCGCTGGGCCCTGTTGAACTTGTCCACCCACCGCGCGGGGATAGCCCCGTAGCCGTGCATCACGCCGGCCAGGCCGCCGGTGACCGCCCCCACGGTGTCGGCGTCCCCGCCCAGGTTGACCGCCCTGACCACCGCCTCCTCGAAGCTCTCGGCATTGGCCGCGCACCACAGCGCGCACGCCAGGGTGTCCACCGTGTACCCGGTGGGCCGCAGGCGATCCTCCGGCCAGGCCATCACGCCCTCGAGCTTCCCCGCGAGCGCCGCGGCCGCCCTGCTCATCTTTCCTGCCGGGGCTACCTCCAGCATTTCCTCCACGGCGCGGTCCAACGCATCGACCAGCCCCGCGCCCAAGACAACGTGCTGCGCCGCCCTGCAGTACAAAAAGCACGTTAGCCCCGCCTCCGGGTCCCAGTGCGTCATGCGGGCCACCTCCATGCACCGCACGTAGAGCTCCACCGGGCCGGGGTAGGCGAAGGCCAGCGGGAGCGTCCGCATGAGCGCCCCGTTCCCGGCGGTCATCCCGGTCCGGGCGTGGACCGCCTCCGCCGCCCGGTGCCAGTTCCCTAGGCGGTCGTAGGCCTGGAAGGCCGCGCGGACCGTGCCGCCGATGTCCGGCGGGTCCGTGGCCCGCCAGCGGAGGAAGGCTTCCCCGATGTGCGGGACGGGTTCTTCCGGATCCGCCAGGATCCCCTCGGCCACGGCCAGGGCCATCTCCGTGTCGTCCGTCCACTCCCCCGGCCGGAGGTTCAGCCAGCCGCCGCCCACGATGTCCCGCAGGACCCCGTACTTCCGGCGGATCTCGTCCCGGCCCATGAACTCCACAGTAGCACCCAGTGCGTCCCCCGCGGCCAGGCCGTAGAGGCCGCCCCGGACCCTGTCGACCAACCCAATCATCTCCCGGTACCCGCCTTCCCTTCCGCCGGGGCGGTCTCTCCCGCCTTGAACAGCCCCGCCAGCGTCTTTTCCACCTCCGCGGCAACCGACTCCCCGCTGAGCTTGCCCAGCGCGTCCAGGGGAATGCAGCCCTGGATCTGGATGCCCACGAACACCCTCGGTTCGGCGCACTGCCTCTTGCACTTGTTTCCATAGCACTTCTCGGCGTGCACGAACGTCTTCAAGCGCGGGGTCAGGGGCGACAGGATCTGGTCGGCCAGGTAGAGGATCTCGTCGCGCTCTGCCTTCGTGATGTAGCATTTGGGCATCAGTACCAGCACCACCTTCCGGCCAGAAAGTCTTCGCCGAGCCACAGCCGCGGCCGCTGCGGCTCCGGAGAGCGCTTCTCGGCCGCCTGCCGCCGCGGCGCCCGGCGCGTTTTCCGCATTCTTTTTTGCCTTTCCGCCCGCCTGGAAAGGGCCCTCTCGGCCTCCTCCGGGGTGACGAGACCCTTCCCGACCAGCCACTCCACCGGCACCTCCGCCGAGAAGCCGCCGGGCGAGAGGAGGGAAGAGCCCGTCCAGTGCCAGTCGCTGCCCGCGGTCTGGAGGACGAACCGCCCGCACCACTCGGAGGCCTCGTTCAGCCAGCGTGAGGCGTCGAAGTCGCCGTTAACGCGGTTGCGGACCTCTATCCCGTCCAGCCCGGCCCGCAGGCACATGGAGAGCACGTACGGTGCGAGCACACCGTCCCGCCCCGGGTGGGCCAGCACCGCCACACCCCCCTGGGCGTGGATTTCCTCCACCGCCTCCCACGGGGTCAGGGTGTTCGGCGGCAGATCCTCTTTGAGGTTGTAGGCCAGGACGTGCACGCGCCAGCCGCCGACGACCGTGGTGACCTCGACCCCAGGGATCACCAGCATGGGCAGCCCGGCCTCCTCGGCCACGCGCCTGGCAAACCAGCCCGAACCGGCGCAGTCGTGGTCGGTGACCGCAACCGCGTCTATGCCCCTCTCCGCCGCCGCGGCCAGGAACCCCGCGATGTCCTCCGCGTCTCGCGCCGTAGGCACCCGGGGCGACGTGAAGCTGCAGTAGTACCGGTCCGCCAGCGGGTGGGTGTGGAAGTCGACGCTCAGAACCCGCACCTTCCCCTACCTTCTTTCCATCTCCTCTTCTTCCTCGAAGCCAACGGGCCTGCCCCCGCGCCGCAGGTAGGCGATGTACTTCCGGATTATCTCCGAGACGGTGGTGTCCGCATCGACCGCCAGGCGGCGCAGGAACCGCCACTCCTCCTCGCTCAGCCGCACCTGCACGGCCTTGACCTTCTCCCTCGTCTTCAAAGACATTCCCCTCTCATGTAGTGTATTCTTGCTTTCATTATAGCACTAATGCACTACATGTCAAGACTCTTTCCGCAAGAAATCCAAAAATTCTTCCAGGTTCCGCCGGAAGAGGTCGGGGGCGCGGCCGCCGGGGACTCCGCCCGCGAGTAGATCCCTCCCGTGCTAGGCGCGGGCCTGCACCGCCCTGCTCACGAAGACCACGCGCGGCAGCGCTTTCCGGACCGCCGCGACCCTGGCCGGGCGGGTGACGCCGTTCACGAAGAAGAGCACCCTCTCCCCCAGCTTTCTGCCCATGCGCTCCAGCCCGGACAGCAGGAAGGCCCAGTCCCTCTCCGACTGGTAGGTCTGGGCGTTCACCGCCACCGCCGGGATGCCCAGCTCCTCTATGCAGCCGCACCACCGCTCCAGGTCGCCTTCCGTCCACCAGTACACGTTGGGCGCGGCAGGCACGCCCAGGGAGGCCAGCCGGGCAGCCGCGAGGAGGCTTCTCCGCATGTTGAGGAGGTGCTCGAAGCGCGGGTGCTCGCCGTAGACGCTGTAGTTCGGCCCCAGGACCAGGGCGAAGCCCGCCCCCGCTACCTGCTCCCACACCCGGGAGCGGAACTGCTCCGTCCAGAGGCGCTCTATGAGCTCGTCGGGGCCGAACACGTGCAGCACCACCTTCCTGCCCGGCGGCAGCCCCAGCACTTCGGCGGCCGGGCAGCCCCGCCACCTCGGGCGCAGGCCCGTTCCCCCGGCGGAAAAGACGCGGGACGCCCCGACGGCGTAGGCGGGCCAGCCAGCCGCGGCGTCGTACTCCCCCATGCGGTAGCCGTCCACCTCCGGGATCACGGGGGGCAGGTCGTCCGGCACGGGCGGCCAGGAGATGCCAAACGGGAGCGAGAGGTCCAGCGTGCCGCCGGCATCCCTGACCCAGGATTCGGCGTCGTCCCGGCGGCGGCACCGCACCGCGCAGGAGGAGCACGGCCGGGCGCAGCAGGCGTGGTTGCACTCCGGGTGGCACCCGCCGCAGAGGTTGTAGAACCGGCAGCCGTCGCAGCCGCAGGCCGGCGTCAGCGCAGCCACTTCATGACCCCCTTTCCCGGGGAAATCCCGAGCAGTGCCAGCACGTCTTCCCAGGCGGGCCGCCTGAGGGCCTGCCTGGCGCGGTAGAGTCCTGCCGCCACCTCGTAGGGGTCGAGGCCGGCGCGCCGCAGGTTCTCCTCCAGCTGGAACGCCGCCCTCACTCCCGCGGGCAGGGGCGGGTACACCAGGCAGCGCACCTCCCGGAAGTGGGGGTTGTCCGGCCACAGCGAGCGGCCCAGCAGGAAGGCCCTGTGGCGCCGCTCCCCGGCCACCACGACGTACTTTTTCCCCGGCCCGGGGTTCTCCTCCACCACTAGGGGCTCTATCAGACCCACCCTGCCGATGCTGGCCGCGAGCCCCAGCAACTCTCCGCGTGGGAAGGAGCGCCTCGGCTGGAAGGGGTCGGCCTGTATCTCGTCCGGATCCACCAGGCGGAACTCGGGCCGGAGGCCCTCCGTCCCGGGGAGGGGTAACGGCGTCGCAGGCGCGCCCGGTTCCGGCTCACGGGGCTGATCCCAACCAGGAAGTTCCCCGAAAAGCGAGGGCTGGAGGTAGCCCCGGCGTTCCCTGCCGCTCAAGGTATCCGGACCTTCCCCCGCCCTACTGCGCGCCCTGGGTGACTTGGCCGGGCCGCCGCTCCTGCGACACCAGCACGGTGACGGACGGGCGCGACAGGTCGACCCTCTCGAACTCGAAGCGGGCCTCGCCGCCGTTCTCCCTCACGAACCTCTGCGCTATCCCCAGGGCCAGGAGTAGCCTGGCGAGGGCGGCCTCGCCCGTGGCGAGCACCTCGACCCTGCCGCACCCGCTTGCCAGCGCCTTGGCCACCGACCCGGCCACCTTCGCGGGGTCGGAGTCCGACGCCACGGGGGCGCGGAACACGAGCGAGCCCCGCACGGCCTCCAGGAAGTCCCCGCCGCACCCCGCCCCCCGCGCGGGCGCGCCCCCGCCGGGGCCGTCCCCCGGGCGCGTCCCCGGGGCGGCGGGCGCGGCCGCCAGCAGCCTGGGCGGCCCCGACCGCGGCGGCGGGTCCATGAAGTACGGCCTGAACCTCACGGGCTCCTGCCCCTTCAGCTTCACGCGCGGCATCTCTCGACACCTCCTTTGCAATCCCCAAAAAAGAGTTCATTAATGCGCTCCTCCCCCGACAGGATGAAGCCCAAGTAGTCCGGGAACCGCACCTCGACCAGCCCCGGCTCGCCCGCCCTCACGGACGCCGGGCCGGCCCCCGCCCTCCACGTCTCCCACCGCCGCTCCAGTTCGGGGAAGGGCAACGCGAAGAACCGCCCCGGCTCCCAGAAAGCGATTAGCACGAAGGCCGCGCACCCCGTGCGGTGGCAGTCCCGCAGGTACTCGTACTGGTGCGGCTCGAGCCTCGACAGCGGCCACCTGTCGCCCCTGGCAACCTCCTTGGCGTCGAAGGCCACGGGCACGCCCCAGCCGC
>NZ_KE386891.1:25116-31417 GCF_000429345.1 Desulfovirgula thermocuniculi DSM 16036
ACAGTTCGACCTTCCCGCAACCGCCCGCCAGGGCCTTGGCTACCGAGCCAGCTACTTTTGCTGGGTCGGAATCTGACGCCACGGGGGCGCGGAACACGAGCGAGCCCCGCACGGCCTCCAGGCCGTCCCCGGCGTACCCCTGCTCCCGCGCGGGCGTGCCCCCGCCGCCGTCGTCCTCCCGTTGCGATACCGGGATGGCGGGGGCACGGGTGGATACCGTCAACTTGGGTGCCCCCGGCCGCGGCGGCGGGTCCATAAAGTATGGCCTGAACCTCACGGGTTCCTGCCCCTTCAGCTTCACGCGCGGCATCTCTGACCACCCCCTTAAAAAAAGGAAACCGGGAGGGTCGATACCACCCACCCGGTTAATCCGCCCCTGCCGCTGCCAGCCTGGCGCGGAAGGCCCGCACGGAGGCGAAGAAGGCGGCATCCCTCGACGTACCTTCCGGCGCCCGCTCCCTGCCTGACGCCGTGACGACGCCGCCCTTGCGCGCGGCGTAGAACGACAGCGTGTCCAGGAAGGACACGTCCCTGCCCCCGACGGCCCCCAGCACGGCGGAGATCTTTTCCGCGGAGTTCGCCCCCACGACCACCACCCGCACCCCGGCGGGCAACCTGCCGCAGAGGTAGCGCAGTCCGGCGAGGTAGGCCCTCCACGCCCCGCTCCCCTTGTTCTCCCTGCCCACCGTCTGGAACGAGAAGGCCACGGCGGGGACCCGCGACTCCCCCGCGAGCGCCGCCCAGCGGTCGAGGTCCTCCTTGCAGTACCAGGAGACGTCCGGCACCACCGCGATGCCCAGCCGGGTCATCTCCGCGGCCACTATGTTACTCCTCCGCATGTTGAGGAGGTGCTCCATTCTGGGGGCGTCCTCGTACACGCTGAAGTTCGGGGCGAAAGCGACGTCGAACTCCGCGGCGATGACCCCGTACCTTTCCCGGCGCCGCTGCCAGAACCGCTCCAAGGAGGCATCGTCTACATAGAGACTGAGGGCCAACCCCGCGCCCTCCGGGAGGTTGTACGCCCGCCTGAAACCCCCCGAGCGCCACAGGCCCCCGGAGACCTTGCCCGCGTGCAGGGCGTACCAGGGGGAGAGGCCCTCCGGAGGCCGCTCGTGCAACCTCGTCGCCACGAGGGGCAGGTGCGCGGGGAGCCTGGCGGCGCGCCGCACCGCCACGGGTTCCAGTTCCAGCGTGCCGCCCAGATGGGAATTGACGTACGCCGCGAGGCCCGGCCTGTCCGGGCAGACATAGGGGCACCTGCCGCAGCGGCGGGCCTCCGGCACGCAGCCCAAGAGGGGCCTGCGGCAGCCGGGGCAGCCGGAGCACAGCCCCCGCCAGCCCGCGGGGCAGCGCCCGCAGTTGCCGCAGACTAGGTTCACGCCCGGCCACCCCCGCGCGGGCCGCCCTTCAGTCGCTCCGGCGGGACCGCGATCCTCCCCACCCCCATGTAGGTCCTGCCCCTCCTCGCGGCGAGGACCCCTGCGGGCAGGGCGATCCCGTCCAGGCAGTCGGCCGCATCCGGGCCCACCGGCAGGTCGAACTGCCTGCACCATCCCCCCCGGAAGTAGCCGCACTCGCGGCAGGCCCGCGGCGCGGCGCCGCCCCCGCGGAACGCCGCCACGTCCTCCCCCTCCCGCAGGGCGATGGCCCCCGCGTTGTGCAGGCTGGCCACGAGCGCCCAGTCGCCGTCCACCCTGATCTCCGCCGCGGGGGGCGCGCCGGGGTCCCCCGCCGCGAAGACCGGCCCGGGCAGGGAGCCGTCCGCGACCACCACCGGGCGGCCCGTCAGGGCGTGCAGCCAAAGGGCTTGGCTCTCGGCGTACTCCACCCTGAGGTGCCAGGCCACCTCCTCGTCCTCCGCGTCGGCGTACTCCGGCCCGACGAGCAGGGCGACCAAGCCCGCCGGGCTGTCGGCCTCCCCGAGGGCAGCGCCACCGTCGAACTCCACCAGGAAGGGCATCGAGGGTTTCGCCTTAGCGTCGTTGGGGTCTAGCCTGCGGAACTCCAAGCGTACCACCGTCCCTTCCACCCAAAAGCCTGCAAGTGCGTCAGGTCGTCGCTGGCTGCCACCTGCTCGTGGCGTAGAGCCACAGGGCCGAGAGCTTGTCCCGCGCGCGGGTGAATATGGTGTCGAGGAAGCGGCGCACGGTAGAGTGGCGCGCTTCCCCCCTGTTGCCCCTTGTCGTGCCCAAGGCCCGCTGTTCCGCCGGGATCCCCACGGACGGGTCGGCCGCCGCCCTGACCATGGCGTGGGCGATCCTCACGTTGGCCTGTATCTGCCGCGGATCGAGCGTGCCGTTGAAGTAGCGGAACTCCACCGTGTGCGGGCGGGCGTTGACCGCGCCGTAGTGCCCCGCCTGTTGCGGCCCGCCGGATATCCTGCTGAGCGGCACCGCGTAGCGGGTGCCGCGGTGCCGCCCGCCGCTCTCCCCGCCCGCGGCCATCCTGTAGATGACGTCCTCGTAAGCCCTGTTGAGGGCGGCCAGCCTCTCCCACAGCGCCGGGTCGTGGTCGAGCGGCAGGTTGCCGATGTGCACGTGCGCGCCGCAACGCGCCGTGGCCCTCCCGCCGTGCCTGCGCACTATCTCGCAGATCTCCTCTATCTGGCGCCACGCCTCGGGGGTGTCCCTGAACACGGGGGACACGAGTTCCCCGCCCGATGCCACCGATGCGTCGGTCTCGAAGGACCACATCCCGGGCCGCCTGGGTGCGTGGTAGCGCACCTGCCGAGGCTCGGGGATGTAGCCCCGCTCGTAGAGCTCCCTGGCGATCGCCTCGCGGTCGCCGCCCTCGAACTCTATCTCCACGCCGAAGGTGTTGTCGGAGCCGTCCAGCACATTTTCGTACTCGTAGGGCAAGTCGCCGCGGGCGGCCCGCTCGAGCAGTTCCCGGAAGGCCGCCTCGTCGGCCAAGGACACCTCGTGCTCGCGGGCGGGCGGCCTGGCGGCCTCCGCCGCCGCGGCGGCCTCCCGCCTGCGCTCTGCCGCCTCCCCCGCGGCCCGCGAGGCGTCGAACGCCCGCCGCCCCGAGGGGAGGACCGCCGCCCGGGGGGCCGCTTCTTCCACCATCCTCCTGCCCGCGAGCGCCGAGCGGTACGCCCCGATGTGGCGGCACTCCCCACCGGTCCTGCTCCTGCGGAACCGGTAGTCCGGGCAGGTGCAGGTCATCCTGCCGCCCTCCCCCACCTCCACCCTGTACACGGCGCCGGAGGCCGAGGCGACCTCGGCCTCCGAGGGCGAGACGAAGGTCACGCGCGTGGGTTCCGTACGGCCCCTCGCGGCGGAGTGGACCTCCACTTCGTAAGTGCTCGGGACGAACGACTGCGGGGAGGCCCGCGCCGCGGCACCCGCGGCGGCAACGGCGCCTCCCCCTCCTCCCCCTCCGGACCCGCCGCCGGGGGCGGGGCGGAACGCTGTCACGCTCCTGCGCTTGGGCACCTCAACTCCCCCCTTCGAAAAGTGCCTTGAGGTAGAGGTACAGCCGCCGGGCCGGCACCAGCAGGGCCTCCCTCTCCCGCACACTGACGGAGGGATCGAGGAGGAGAGGAAGGATCCTCTCGCAGGCCCTGAGCAGGTCGAGGGCGGCCTCGACGTCCGGGGGCCTCCTGGCCCCCTTGCGTCCCCCCTCCCGCGGGTCGAACGGCCTTAACTCCAGTCCGGCCACAGCACGCCACCCCCAAAAAAAAGGGCGGCGGGACCCCCGGGGGTCCCGCCGCCCCTTGGAACGGCTACGCGCCCGCCGCCGCCCCCCGTCCGGCCCCCCAGGGTTGGCACTCGGGCGGCACCCTCTTCGCCGGGTCCACCCTCCCCAGCCAGAGGTATGCCCACGCCGTCCGCCCCTCCCCGTTGTCTAGCGTCACTGCCACCCTCTCCCGCAGGTACAGCGAGCCGTTGCCCTCGAGGCGGTCGAGCAAGGCCAGCGTCGGCCCGTCCACCTCGTAGAGTTCGCCGAGGACGCAGCCACCCTCCTCACGCACCGCCCCCGGGTACCAGGGCGTGACGTCGTACAGCGCCAGCCCCTCCGCGCGGGCGGCCCCGAGGAAGCGCGCCCCCGCCAGGAAGCGGTGGTTCCCCCGCCCACGCATCAGCGTGCCGTACACGAAAACTAGGTGCCTCCCGTCATGCATAGAACACCAGTCCCTTTCTCACGGCGTTCCAGTAGAAGCGCGGGTCCGCCAGGTAGACCAGGCTGACCGACCAGCCCCGCGCGTCCTCCTCGTCGCCGACCTTGATTCCCTTCTGGCACTGCCATGCGTGCCGGAACTCGTGGAGTAGCGTGAACACCGAGAACTTCGGCAACACGATCAGGTTGGTGTCCGGTACGTAGAAGCCCGCCGTGCGGGTGCCGCCCACGGCGAGGTTGGGGGTCCGGATGCCGTACACCGCGCTGGCCAGCCCCAGCCACTCCAGGAAGGCCCCCTTGGCGGCCTCCCGCTCCGCCGGGCCGCCCCGCCCGGGGTTGCCGCGCCACGGCCTGGCGGCGATCAACTCCCTCGTGGCGGCCACCACCCGGCGGTCAATGCGCCTGAACCGGTGCCTGTAGGCCCGCACGCCAACCGACCCCCCAGCAAACATAGGACTTGCGGTAGGAACTGTCAGTCGGCCGCTCCCCGCGCTGGGCGGCACCTTGCCCGGCCAGTAGTTCTACCGCCTCGGCGGCGACGACCGCCCCGCTGGCGGCCGCGTACAGCACGCCGGGCTCGCACGGCCTCCACCGCGCGCCGCCGAGGGGCCTGGTGGCCACCACCACGGCGGGCACCCTGCCCCCGCACCGTGCCTCGCGGTAGTACAGGGTACCGGCCCTGTTGGAGAAGAAGTACAGGGTCTTGCCGTCGGAAAGCAGGAAGTTGAACTTGCCCCTCCGGGCGGCCTCCCGGGCCGCCCTGGCCACGGCGCCGAACCCCCCTCCCCCGGCCGCGGGCCCGGCGTGCAGGAGTTCCCCCACCAGGAAGGAGAACGCCCTCTCCGAATCGGTCGTGCCGTGCGGCTGGTGCCACACGGTGCCCGCCAGCCCCGGCACGGAGCCGTTGTGGGCGAACGCCCAGTCCCTATCGCCCACGCGGGCCACGAACGGGTGGGCGTTGGTCACGGTCGTCAGGGAGTCCCTGCCGCCCGTGGTGCCGTAGCGGATGTGGGCCACGAGCACCGTTCCGGGGACGGGGTTGGCAGCCAGGAGCGCCGCCAGGGGGCTCTCGCCGGCGGACCGCGGCTCGCGCACCACCAGCGGACCGCGCCCGTCCCCCCGCCAGAGGGCGATGCCCCACGCGTGCGGGTTGGAGGCGGCCCCCTTCCGGAACTCGCGGAACACCCTGGCGAACGACACGGGCTTCTCGGCACAGAACCCCAGTAGCTGGCACATCTTTTACCTCACTCCCAAAACACGGAGCACGTCACTGAGCCTGACCTCTACCGGCAATTTCTGGAGGGGGAAGTCGGCCCCGGACTCGATCTCCTCCGCGAAGGTTTCTTTTGCCAGCAGCCTGAACGCCGCCAGCAGGGCCTCCGCCCTGGTCTCCCCGCGGTACTTGGCCACCAGGTCGACGGCGGTAGCCTGTTCCTCCGTGAGCCGCACGAGGAACTGTTTCGTTTCGGCCACGGTAACGCCTCCCACTTTGATGTCTCTGATAACATTATATCACTGGTTGAAACGTTGTCAAGGAGCGGGGCAGGGAAAACCCCTTGGACCGCCGCGAGCAGAACCGGAAGGGTCCGAAGGGTAGTGTGTTACCGCGCGCCGCCCCGCCAACTCCTCCCACCCTTGGTACACGGCCCGCCTCTCCCCTAGGCCCCGGGCCGTCAGCACCCGCTCCCGCAGGCGGGCCAACTCCCCTAGCCACTCCCACCCGGGCAGGCAAGCCAAACGTTGCAACTATTCCCCGGCGGGCCGCGCCGGACACACCCAGCACCCTGTCCGGGCCTCTGGGTGGCCGTACAGCAGGGCCAGTTCCCTGGCGACGCCGGGCGCCCGGCGGAAAAGGTACTCCCAGACCGCCGCTGCGTCCCACCCGGCTACCGGGTACCAGACTCCCTTTTGCCCTCCCGCGGCCAGGGCCTCTGCCCGCCCCCGCGATTCTCCAACGCGGACGCCCAGCAACAGGGCCGGGCCGCCGAGCTTCCGCAGGGTAGCCACCACGGGCCTCGCCTTGAATCTGTCCCTGCACCATCTAAACCGCATCCGCGCCCAGGCCTCGGGAGAGAAAGCGTACCCGCGCAGGTACCAGTACCAGAAGTCCCTTCCGGGCGGCGGGGAGGCGATTACCGCCTCAAACGGAACCCCCAAGGCCGCGGCCTCCTCCCGCAGG
>NZ_AUBR01000043.1 GCF_000429345.1 Desulfovirgula thermocuniculi DSM 16036
CCAGGGGCAGGCCCAGCACATACTTAAACCGCAGGTCATAGCGGCAGGCTTCTTCCAGTTGACGGTCCGAGAGGTTGAACAGGTGCTGGAGCACCAGGGCCTTGCACAAGGCGCGGGGAGAGGCGGCCGGGCGGCCGTTGTCGGGGCAGTAAAGCGGCTGGAAATCCAGCTCACCTACCCAGCGGTCCAGCTTTTCCTTGAGCACGCGGTAAAAGTTGCCTTCCGGGAAGAGATGCGGGCAGGCAATGTCCGGGTGGTAAAAGTCCAGCTGTAGTTCTCTATCGCGGCGGTACATGAGTCCAACCCCCCAAAAAGGCCTTTGGAGGGAAATGTTCGACAAAAGTATGAGATTCCTTGCCAAATAAGGATAAACTTCCTCACGAATTAAACGCTCAGGTCAGTCTGCCAGTTTTGAGCTTCAGGGGGTTTTGCGACAGTCTCAGTCAAATGCTCCTTTTTTCATGGCCTCAATGGCCATTTCTGTGGTTCCAAAGGCGGTCATGAGAATTACAGGTACATGCGGGTTTAACTCGTGGATAAGGTCCATAACCTGCATCCCGTCTAACTCCGGCATACGGATGTCAAGCAAGACAGTGTCCGGCGGGTCCTTTTTAAACGAAGCTAGCGCTTCTTTTCCATCGAGAGCCACCTGGACCTTGTAGCCGGCATCTTCGCAAACTTCTCTTAAAAACTCGCATACGCTCTCCTCGTCATCTACCACAAGAATTGTGGGCATCCCCCTGACCCTCCTTTGCTTCGGCATTTTGGTTGACGAAAGGCAGGTAAATGTGGCACGTTGTCCCTTGGCCTACTTTGCTCTCCACTTGGATGTCTCCCCCGTGGGCCTGCATGATTTCGTAGGCAATGGCCAATCCCAGCCCGGTGCCCTTTGGCTTGGTGGTGAAGAAGGGTTCAAAAAGGTGGGGCATGACCTCCTCCGGAATGCCAGGGCCATTGTCGGCTACCGAAACCACCAACATGCCTTTTTGAGGCTCATAAGCGGTGGACACCCTAATTTTACCCCTATTGGAGGTGGCCTGGGAAGCGTTGTAGAGGATGTTTAACAAAACCTGCTCGATCTGGCCAGGATCCATGTAAGCCGGTGGGAGGCCGGTGGCCAGGTCCTCTTCTATTTCCACAGCGCAATCATGGGCATCCTTAAAGGATTGTAATGTCCTTCTTACCAGTTGGTTAAGGTCGTGGCTACCAAAAATTGCTGTGGCGGGGCGAGAAAACTGCAATAATTTATCAACAATGGTGTTAACGCGGCTTATCTCTTTATGGACAATTTGCAGCGATTTGGGCGTTGGAAGATGGTCCTTGAGCCAGTATTGAATGTACCCGCTGATAGAAGTAAGAGGATTGCGGATTTCATGGGCCACACCGGCCACAAGCTTGCCCAGAGCAGCCAGCCTTTCCTGCCGGCGTACCTGCTCTTCTAGCAGGGTGCGTTCCGTAATGTCGCGGCAGGTGAGCACCGCACCCACGATTTCCTGCCGTATGTTGACCATTAGATTTGTGCTCACCAGCAGGTGTAACGTTTTTCCGTTGCTGGAGGGGTAGATTAGCTCCTTATCCTTTACCAATTCTTGCATCTTTAGGGCATCTTGCAGGAAGCGGCAAAAAGGCGAGTCGGTGGGGAAAACATCCACAATGTTCTTTCCCAAACAGCTGTTTTCCAAGCCCAGGATGCGCATAGCCGAAGAGTTTAGGCTGATTATATTTCCGGCTAGGTCCACGGCCAAAATGCCGTCGTCAATACTGGCAAGGATTATTTCATTATAGTTTTGCGCGTTAATTAATTTGGTCGCCAAATGGTTGATGGCCTGAGTGATCTCACCTATTTCGCCAGGGGCCGGCGGTAAAACGTAGGTGAGGTCTTTTTCTAATTTTTGCACACCGGCTTTTACTTGATTTACAGTGGTAACAAGTCGGGCAATGAGGGTAAAAGCGCCTCCTAGGCCAAGCAACCCCCCCAATATTATCACACCGTAGGCATCAACTTCTATCTGGTTCATGCGGCGGTAGATGGTGGAGAGATTTTCCGTCCCCCATACCGAACCGATTACTTCGCCGTTACGGATCAGGGGCTGGTAAACTTCTATCTGCCCCCCCTGGGTAAGGCCAAAAACCTGTACTACCGGTTTGTTTTTAGTAATGGTTTCATCAAAGGCTTCTTTCCGCCTTTTGGAAAAGTTCTCTCCATAACTTTGCTCGTCGCCGTCCAAAATTACATCCAGGGAGAGGGAATAAAATCCTAGTTCCACGCCGGGGTAATTTCTTTTGGCCTGGTCGATAATGGGCTTTAGCTCCCGGTTTAAAAGGATCACCTTCTCTCTTCTGGTTAAATCTTCTGCATGATGTTTTTTGAGTATTTCATCGAAGGTAGAAGGGAAGCTGTTGTCTAAAAAGGTCACCGCCTTTGTAAGGTTCTTTTTGTGGGTTTCCAACATGCTTTGTTCCGTACTGCGGATAACGTGAAGCATATAAAAAGTTATGGCAATTGGCAAAAGCAAAAGCACAACGGTTAAAACCATAATTTGGTTACTGAAGCTCTTCTTAAAGAAAACCACGGGGAACACCTCCCGGGATCTCAAACGCCAGATGGCGAGAGAGCTCTTGCCGCTGCCGCGTGCCCGAACAAGGACGTGGAACTTATGGGAAATGTAGATTGTGAAAAATTCGCCTTTTAAATGCGGTGCTTGGCGCGCTTTTTCTTCAGCTCGAGGGCGATCCTCTGGAAAGACCGCGGAGCTTATTTTAACTTATATAGTAACGCGGTCTACTTTGGCAAGGGCGGGTTTTCTTGCAAAATTTATTCCGAAGACGGCAAAAGGGGGTGCTGGAGGCAAAATGAACCTCCGAACCGCAAAAGACATAATGGTTCCCATCCACGCGTATGCCACCGTAAAGGAAAACGATACGTTGAAGACGGCCTTGCTTCACCTGCACAGGGCTCTTTACACCGGGAGTGCAGGCCACCGTACACTGGCGGTGTTAGACGAGTACGGAAACCTCACCGGCTTCCTTACCGTGCGCTCGATCTTGAAGTCCCTGGAGGCCCTGGCTTACAAAGAGAGCTTGCAGGGCGGCCGGCATTTACCCTCGGTAAGTTTCTGGGCACGCCTTTTCCTTAAGAACAAGATCGAAAAAATTGCCGGGGCAAAGGTTAGGGACGTCATGAGGCCGGTAGAAAAAATTTTTGTTCATGAAGACACCTCGCTTACGGAGGTGGCCAGGGTCATTCTTTTGAATAGGGTTAACCACATTCCGGTGCTCGATAAAGAGCATAGAGTCGTGGGGATTGTTCGCTCCATTGACCTTCTAGATGTCATCGACGAGTTTCTGGGGAGCTGAGCCTGTCAGGTGCAAAAAATTACTCCTGGGAAGGGGAATGCTTCATGCCGGAAAGAAGAGCTAAAGATATTATGGTGCCCATTGGGCGCTACGCATCCGTTAGCATTCACGATAACCTGAGGCACGCCATAAAAGTGCTGCGCAGTTCCCTGTCTTCCGGGTATCGCTCCCTTGCTGTAATGGATGAGGAAGGAAATCTGGTGGGGTTTCTTACCACACGCACCCTCCTAAACGCCTTGAGCATTTATGGCCTTGACGAGGACCTTGAAACGGCTGACAGCTGGGGTACCTTTTTCATCCGGCTCGAAAAAGAGCGCTTAAAAGATGTCAGGGTTGGGAAAATAATGCGGCCTGTGCGGGAGGTATTCGTTGAACAGGACACCCCCCTTCCCGAAGTGGCCAGAGTTATCCTCTCCAGTCAGGTAAATCATGTCCCCGTTCTCGACGAAAACAAAAGGGTAATTGGTATAGTGAGGACCATTGACATTTTGGACGTGCTTGCCGAGCTGATGGAACCGCCAAGGTGAGAGACAGCGGCCCTTTGCCCTCCTGGAAAAGCCTTTGGGGTTGACACGCTTATGGCAACAACTGCATGAGGCATCAGAAGGAGACGACAGGATGGCTACAGCTTTGCGCTCCTTTAAATACAGGGACTACAGGCTCCTATGGGCAGGCATGTTAGTATCAAATGCCGGTACCTGGATGCAAATGGTGGCCCAGAGCTGGCTGATTTATGAAATCAGCGGCTCGGCCTTTTACTTGGGTCTGGCCGGTCTCATGCAAGCGATACCGCGATTTATTTTTTCTCCTTTTGGAGGCGTGGCTGCGGATCGATTTAACAAGAAACAGCTTCTATATGTAACACAAACGGCCTCCATGTGCCTTGCCTTCTTGTTGGGAATACTTGCCGAGCTTCACGTTATCAAAGTGTGGCATATCTTGCTGGTTAGCTTTGCAAACAGCGCGGTGATGTCTTTTGACCAGCCGACTCGCCAGGCCATGATTTCGGATCTGGTCGGACGCGAAGACCTGCTAAATGCTATTGCCCTTAACTCCATAGCCTTTAACGGGGCAGCCGTGCTCGGTCCTTCTGTTGGAGGATATATCCTTGCGACTATTGGTGCGCCGGGTTGCTTCTTTCTTAACGGGCTGAGTTTTACAGCAGTAATTGGTGCTCTATACTCCATGAAGATAACAGGAGGGAAGGGAGGGAGGCGGCAAAGCCACGGGCTTTGGAGGGATATATGTGAGGGTATTACCGAATTGCGGCGTAACCGCTCTATGATAGCTTCCCTGTTGCTCATTTCCTCCATAAGTTTTTTGGGTCGGCCGTACGTACAAATGATGCCTGCCTTTGCTAAAGATGTTTTGCGGGTGGGACCGCAGGAACTGGGGCTGTTAATGGCAGCCCCAGGTATGGGAACAATTGCCGGCTCGCTTATTTTGACAAGTATCGGTTCTCTGATGCGGTTGGAGTGGCTGGTAATAGTCTCGTCAGTATTTTTTGCCCTGACACTGATCTGTCTTGGTTGGACAAAAGTGTTTTACCTTGCTTGCCTCATTTTAATACTTACGGGCAGCAGTCAAACCATGGCTATGGCCACAACAAATACCCTCTTGCAAACCACTGCGGCTCCACAAGTTCGCGGCAGGGTAGTGAGCATATATACCATGCTGCACATGGGTTTGAACCCGCTGGGGGCATTTCCTGCGGGGGCAATTGCGGCCAAAGCTGGAGTGCCATTTGTATTGCGGGCAGGCGGTTTTTCCATTATCGCTGTTATTGTGCTGGTCACTGTTTGGGTTTATTTTTCTGGGAGAAAAATGGCCTTCCCGCTGAGGAAATGAAAGTATCTTTCCGCCCAGAAAATTGTGCGGTGGTGGCGTAAGCGCCATGTCCTGCTCAAAGGAAAGCACAAGGCCACGCTTTGCCAGGGGGTGCGGATATTATGGCTCTAGAGATTTTAGAAGTAACGGACAAGTATACCGGAGCAGTGGTGGAGCGGCTGCCGCTGGATACCAGGGAGGACCTGCGGGAAAAAATCGAGAGAGCTTACCTAGCCAAAGAGAGTATTCGCCAGACTTCCCTCGCGTGGCGCAAGGATCTCGTGCGCCGGGTCGGGGAGCGCATTGCTCAGGAGAGGGAATATTTTGCGGAGCTGCTGATCAAACAGGCCGGCCAGCCACGCAAGTTTGCGCAGTGGGAAGTGGAGCGCACGGTAAGCCTTGCCAGGCACTTCGACCAGATCCTGGACCTGATAGCCCCGCGGGAAATTCCCGCCGCCCAGGGAAAAAACATTCTCATGCGAGAACCTTACGGGGTGGTAGCCGTGATTACCCCGCGCAATACTCCTCTCGTAGTGCCTTTCTACACCGCTTTTTCGGCCCTGGGGGCGGGCAATGCGGTCATTCAAAAGCCCTCTGCCTTAACGCCGGGGCCGACGAGAAGGCTGGTGGAACTGGTGAGGGAAGAGGGCTGCCCGCCGGATGCTGTGCAGTTCTCCACCTGCCCGGGGGAAAAGGCGGCCGCCGAATTCGTGGAAAACCCACTGGTGGACGTTTTCATCACCTACTCCAACAGCTCTGTGGGTAAGGACGCCGTCGTAAAGATGGGTCGTTACCTGGCCGGAACCAGGCACGTGGAGTCCGGGCTGCCGGTGATAGCCGGAAAGATGACCAAGTTTGTGCCGGAGCTGGCCGGGAACGACCCCTTTATTGTTTTGGAGGGCGCCGACCTGGAAAAAGCGGTGGAGGCGGCGGTCCTGGGCGGTTACGGAAATGCCGGCCAGCTCTGCATTTCCGCCAAAAGGTTTATTGTGGCCAGAGAAGTTGCCGGGGACTTCCGCAGCAGGCTGGTGGAAGCCATCGGCAGGCTCAAGGTGGGCGACCCGGCGGACCCGGAAACCGACATCGGGCCCCTGGCGCGCCGTGAGGCGCTGGAACTGGCCTTAAAAGGCTTGCGCGCGGCAGAGGAGGAAGGCGGGAAGGTGCTGGTCGGAGGCAGGGTAGAGGGGCCTTTCTTTTACCCGACTTTAGTGGAGTTTCCCAAAGAAGTTTTGCTGCACGGCAACTCCAGACCCCTTTTGTGGCGGGAAGAAAGCTTTGCCCCGGTACGTTCCCTGGTGGTGTTTGACACCCCGGAGGAGGCAGTGCGGTTGGCCAACGACACCTCTTACGGCCTGGGAGCGGCCGTTTTCGGCCCTACTGAGGCGGCCCTGGAGATTGCGCGGCAACTGCGTGCAGGGCGAATTATCATAAACGAAAGCCCCCTGTACGGGGATGTGCATCTCCCCGTTGGGGGCGTTGGGGACAGCGGTCTTTACGGCGCTACGCACAAAATCGAAGAGGTCACCTATGTAAAGCGAATCCACTTAAGTTAGCCCTTGCTTGACTAACCTACCTTTGGACGATCATGCGCGCATCCACGGCCACCACTCCTGTAGCGCTCACCAGCAGGGGGTTAATATCCATCTCCTTTATCTGCGGCCAGCGGTCGGCAAGCCACCCCAAGCGCAGGAGGCAGTCCAGGAGCGCTTCCATATTGGCCGGCGGCTGGCCCCGGAAGCCCTGCAGGAGCCGATAGGCTTTTGTTTCCTTCAGCATAGCCAGCGCTTCCTCGCGGCTCAAGGGGGCTATGCCAAAGGAAACGTCCTGGAATAGCTCCGCATAAATGCCCCCCAGGCCGAAAACCACCACGGGACCAAATACCGGGTCCTGCCGGCAGCCCAGGAGCACCTCCGCACCCCCGGGGCGGTAGGGCTGCACGATCACCCCGGAGACCTTTGCTTCCGGCTTGCACGCGAGCGCTGCATTAACCACATGGTGAAAAGCCTCCTCTACGCTCCTGTCGTCCGTTAACCCCAGCTTTACACCGCCGACGTCCGTTTTATGGGTGATGTGGGGACTAGAAATTTTTACCGCTACCGGGTAACCCAATTCCCGTGCCGCCCTCACTGCCTCCTCGGGGCTGGAGGCGCGGCGGTAGGGCAGGACAGGTATACCGCACGCTTTTAAAATGTCCAGGGCTTCCTCGTTTAAGATACCGGAGGCTTCTTCTCCGGCCCTGCCGAGCAGGGCCTCGATGGTCTCTTCTTCTGCGTCGGCAAATTCCGGCGCAGGAAGGGAGGGGCTGTTTTTAATTTCCTGGTGGTAGCGGTATAGTGCTGCGAGGGAAGATGCAGCTTTTTCCGGGGACGGGTAAACTACCACCCGGTTTTCTCTCTCCGCTTTGGCGGCAAATTCCCGGCGGTAGCTGCCAATGACCCACAGGGCCAAGGGCTTATCCGGGTGGCTGGCCGCTAGGTGGTTGACGATATCGGTAACATCCAGGTGGGGTGTTTCGGCGAGGTCCTGGTAGGCCGGGGTGATGAAAAGAACGGCGTCCACATGGGGGTCACTAAGCACCGCTTCCAGGGCGATTTTCGCTACTTCCCTGTAGCCTCGCGTCATCGCCGCCGGCCATATATCGAGGGGGTTATGGACCTCCATCCATTCGGGGAAGATGTTGGCCAGCCTGGTGTAAGTTTGCGGGTCAAATGAAGCCATATCCAGGCCGGCGGCGTTGGCGGCATCGGCAGCCATGATGCCCGCACCGCCGCTAATGGTCACCACGGCCAAGCGCCTGCCGCGCATAAAAGGATAGGTGAGAAAGGTCTTGGTAAAGTAGCTCATTTCTTCTGCGTCGCGCAGGCGAATGATCCCGCACTGCCTGAAGGCCGCCTCGTACACCCGGTCTTCTCCGGCAAGGGATCCGGTGTGCGTGGTGGCCGCACGCGCGCCAGCCTCGCTGCGCCCGGTTTTCAGGCAGAGAACGGGTTTCAGGCGGCTTACCCGCCTGGCGGCTTTCATAAATCGCCGCCCGTCTTTCAGGCCCTCCATGTGCAGCGCAAGCACCTTTACCCGCGGGTCCCGGCCCATGTATTCCAGGACCTCGGCAAAGTGAAGGTCCGCGGCATTGCCTATGTCTATGCCCAGCCCCAGGCCGCCTGTGAAGTCGGCCGCCCCTACCAAAAAGATGCCCGACTGGCAAATCACCGCCGTATCGGCTTTGGGGCACCAAAAGTCGATAAAGGAAGTGGAGAACCGCCCTTCGTAAAAATTGGCCACCCCTATAGTGTTGGGACCTATAAGGCGTGCACCTGTACCCTCTAACGCATCGAGAATTTCTCTCTGCATTTGGCGGCCCTTTTCGTCGGCGTCGGCAAAGCCCTGTGTAATAACGATGAGCGCTTTTATTCCTTTGCCGAGGCATTCTTTCACTACTGTTGGAACTGCCGTGCGCGGGGTGGAGATAACTGCCAGGTCCGGTGTTTCGGGAATTTCGCTAACCGAGCGGTAAACCGGTACGCCCAGCAGCTCGCCTCCCCTGGGGTTGACGGGATAGAGCCGCCCTGTGTAGCCTTCGGCAATCATACGTTCAAGGATGTTAAACGCTTCGGCACCCGTACGGGTGGTAACGCCGATTAAAGCCACAGAGCGGGGTCTAAGAAAAAGGTCAAATGGAGAAGTCACCCTCGCATCACCCCCACAAGAATCCACTGCAAATTTTTTGCCACAAGGTGTGGCTGTTCCTCCCAGCAGGCTTTGAGTTCTTGTTCGGGAAGGCAGATGGAGGCGGCGAGGCCTGCGGTGAGGAGCAGGGCGCCGGCAAAAAAGCCGGGTATTATGCTTTGAATGAAGGCTTGCTTGAACATTGATCATCACCGCGCGCGGATCGCCGGGCGCCTGCAACAGGCCGGTTAGCGCCCTGTCGGGATCAATTGTTGAGGCGGCTCCTGGAGGCAGAAAAGAAGCCAGACAGTTGCTCAGGTCACCAATAACCGGTTGCCGATGAGAGGGTACCGCCGAAGACTCTCCTAAGTGCCCTGGAATACTTACCTTATTCTAGTTGGTGTGGCTATAGGGAATTGGGGCTCTGCAGCTACTTCCGCTTTAACATCCTAAATAGCCTAAAGTAGCGGTTACGAAGATGGTTCTTCCTCTTCCTTCCAGAGAATTAGCCGGGGTTTGGGGTCCAGGATGGAGAGATACTGTTCCCTTACCCCGTACCTGGCCTGAGGGTCGAGTTTTTTATAGCGATAATACTTCGCCAGCCGGTCTTCCGGTTTCATCCAGCCCAGGTGTTTAATGCGGAGGCTGCTGGTTGCCCCCTTTAACTCGGTAATATTGCAGGGAAAGCGCCCGCAGTGCTGGGGAGTTTCCAGCCAGCGGTAAGGGAAACCGGGGACATAGCGAACCATAAAAGGCCGGTAAAAGTGGTGGGCCCTCCACCAGGCATCCTCGCGGTAATGCTCTTCGTCCCACATGTCGAAAAGGCGAAAGTAGTAAACCTCCACCTCCGGGTCGGCGGCCAGGCGGCGCAGTTCGCCTACAGCCCGCTCCTCAAATATCTCGTCGGCATCGAGGATTAAAATCCAATCAGGACGGGTGGATACGGCCAGCTCCCAGAGTTGCCTGCGCAGGGTTACCTCGTTGTGGAAGGAGGGCTCGCGGTTTGATACGAGGGTGAGGGGAATTCCCTCCAGGACCCGCCGGCAGACCTCCGGGGTACTGTCCTCGCTGGCGTCGTCAAGAATCACTGCCCGGTCGATGTAGCGAGCGGCATGGCGGAGCACCCTTTCCAGGTACCTCCCGGCCTCATTCCTGACGAGCATGGCCAGGGTAATTGTGCTGGCGCGCCCTTTTATTTTTTTACCGTCCCCTGGTATAAGAGAAAAAACGCGCTCCTTATATTCTTTGAGGCCTGCCAGGTCCGATTCCCGGTAGATGTGGTAGGGAGGGTAGTGGGTATCGGCATACAGTTCCAGCCCCAGAGCGGCTGCCCGGATACAGAAGTGGCGGTCCTCCCCGATCAGGCTAAGGTTGTATATCTCGCTAAAGGAAACTCCTCGCAGGAGGGCTTCTCTGCTGATCAGGGTGCAGGCACCGAGGCCGCCCACTTTATAGGTACCAGGTTTTCGTAGTGTGTCCAGGAATTCCCTCTGGCGCCGGATTGCCTCTTTTTCGTCGACAAGTTCTCCCCTCTCCAGGTGATAAAGGCGGTACTGGTCGCCTAACCACACCTGGGGCATGGGCTCCAGGGTGGGCTCCCACCTGGTCCAGAAGACTTCCGCCACGATGTCCTTCCCCAGGCTTACCAGGTGAACCAGAGTTTTGGGGTGCAGCACCAGGTCGGAGTCTACCAGGAAAAGGTAATCGTAGTTCCCCTCCTTGGCCATTTCCAGAAAGCGATTTTTGAAGCCGGCCACCCTCCAGATAAGTTCCTCCCGCCAGCGGTGCGTGGTTTCGTCACAGGAATAGGGGAGGTAGGGGCCTCCTCCGGAGAGGATGATCACGTTTTTTTTGCCGGCGGCAAATCGTTGGAGAAGGTCACAGGCCTCTTTATGGTCGTTGTCGTCTATGAAGGCGAAGTCCACCTGGAGGCCGGTGGTTTCTAGCTGTTCCAGGGATCGGAGGAATTCGGCAAGAATGGCCGGTTTTTGCCGAACCGGACTGGCAATGAGGATCTTAGGGATAGAAGGCAACCGAGACACCCCCTGCGCCGTTTATTCCCGGAGTTTTACGGAACTAGCTCCCTGGCCGGCCCGTACCTGCGCTCCATCCAGATTCGCACCGACGCCGCCTTTTCCTCCAGGTAGCCGCAAAGGGCAGCGGCTCCCTCAGGAGAGAAGTACGCCAGGTAGCCTGTTATCCCTTTTACCAGCCGTGACCACCCCTCCGTATTTAGGCCCCATTTTCCCGCATGTGGTGCATGACACAGGCAGTTCTCCAGGATGCCCAGCAGTGCTTTTATGACCTCGGGCCGGCGGGCGTCTTCCGGCTGGTAGGTTTTCCTGCCGCCCTTTAGGTGCGTGATGAGCCCCAGCATGGCCAGGGCGCGGCTACGCTCATGGCGGTACTGCCAGAGACGAAGGGCTTTTTCCCTGGCCCGCCCGTAATCGCCCTGCACGACCAACCCTAAAATTTCCCCGACGGCCAAATCCGGGTCGTGTTTCTCGCTTAAAAGGCTCTCGGCAAGGGTGAGGGCCTCCTCTGTGTGGCCGGAGTAAAGGGAGAATTTAACCAGCTGGCGGGTACTTTCGCCCGAGACTGCTGCTGGGCCCTCTTTAAGGCAGGCCCGAGCAAGCCCGGAGTAGCCGGCTTCAAAGAAAAGGTCGGCCAATACTGTTGCCTGGCGGGGTTGGTGGAGATGGCCGGCAAGTTTAAAGTAATCGTAAGCGGCCCTTGCTCCCCTTGTGGTAAGCAGGAGCAGGAAGAGGTGGTACAGGGGCGGTAGGTAATCCGGGTTGGCTGCCAATGCCCGGGCATAGAATTTCTCGGCCTCTTCGAGCCGGCCCAGTTTCTCCAGGCAATGGCCTAGGTGGTACAGGGACAAAAAGCCATCCGTCCCGCAAGTGTGCACAAAGTGGGAGGGCGGCTGGCCGCAGTTTACGGCCTCCTCAAACCACCTCACGGCCACCTCGTATTCACCTTTTTCTTCCAGGACGACTCCCCCGTCAAAAAAGAGATCCGTGTAATCGGAGTACCGCAGGGCTTCTTTAAGGCAAAGGCAGATGGCCTCGTCCAGCCTCCCCAAGCCCCTCAAGGCGGCCACCAGGTAGCGCACTGCCGGCGCCCGGAAGAGAATGTGCTCGTCTGAGATTTCACGGTAGGCCCGCTCAAGGCATGGCAGGGCGTACCCGGGCTTGCCCAGCCCCAGCCACTCCACACCAAGGTAGTAAAGCAAAAAGGGGTTGAGGGGATCTTTGGCCAGCGCCCTTTGCAGGAGGGCAATGTTGCGACCCCGCTTGCGGCGGCGCTCCCGCACGGAGAGTGGCCTGTGCCAGATTACCGGTGCCGGAGCAAGGCCAACTGCACCGGGAGAGTGAACGGTTACCTGCTCGTGGATTTTCCCCCTAAAGCGGTACGCGGGTTTGTTACGGAAAAGGCGTAAAACCGGAAAGCGGGTATAGCTCCCGGGAATTTCCGGTATGGGGTTGTGCAAAGGAAGGAGAAAAGCCTCACGGTGGGGATGCTTTTTAATCAGGGACCGCAGGTCCCCGCCGGTGGCATCCAGACGCTCGTCGGCATCCAGGCATAGGATCCAGCTACCGGTAGCCTGCTCCAGGGCGAAGTTGCGGGCGGCACTGAAATCATCCCGCCAGGGGCAGGTGTAGACTTTTGCGGTGTAGCGGCGGGCGATTTCCGGGGTACGGTCGCCGGAGCCGGTATCCACAATGACTATTTCATCTACCCAGTGCCGGGCACTTTCCAGGCAGCCGGGCAGGTTATCCTCTTCGTTGCGGACGATCATGGCCAGAGTGATGGTGGGTTTCATGCTGGTTCACCTTTTTAGCCGTGATTTCCCTGCGCGTCAAGGGCTGCGAGATACCCTTCCGGGATGCTTTGTAGAATCCCCTTCCGCAGGTTTTCATAGCACCTCATGAGCTTGATGTAATGTTTCGGCTCCCCGGGTTCTAGGAGCGAGGCCCGCCGGTAAAAACCCTGGGCCTCAAGGTATTCGCCCCGGGCTTCTTTTACTTCGCCCAGCAGGAAAAAGGTCTCGGCGCTCTCTCCGCTTACCTCGAGGTCCAGTGCAAGGTAGCGCTCGGCATGGTTCAGGCACCCGTACCGGAGGAACAGCCGGCCGAGTGGGCGGGCGCATTTCCTGCGGCATTCTTCCGCGAGGCATTCCAGGAGAGCCTCCACCCTTTCGTGCCGGCCCAGGTCCAGGGCGCGCATGATGATTTCCAATAGCAGGGACATCCCCTCCTCTTCGAGAAAAACAGGCGGCCCCTTGCGCCTGTGCAGCGAGCCATCCAGAATCCTGATCACAGCGCTAGTTTGGGAAGAAAGGCCTAATGCAAGCAACTCCCGGACAAGGGGGCGGACCTTGCGCCGGTTTCCCTGGAACCAAAAACACAGGAGCTTGTTCAGCTGGGCCAGCGCGTACAGGCGGTGGCCAGGGCCAAAGCCGTCCAGGAGGCGCAGGGCTTCAAGGAAGCGCTCCTGCTGCATGAGGCAGATAGCCTTCCAGAGGAGGACCTCCGGTTTGACCTGCTGCCCCTTTGTTCCCTTTTCCAGGTATTCCAGGGCCAGGCGAAAGGCGCCCAGCCGGAAGAGGATCTGGCCGATAAGGAGGTTGGCCTCGGGGGTGCAGAAATCACAGAGGGTTTCCAAACACCTCTTTGCATAGGCGGGATCCTCCTGGGGGCGGAGCAAGCGGGCAATGCTTTCCAGGGCGGGCGTGAAAGACGGATTATCCCGCAGGCTCAGGATGTAATAGCGCATGGCCTCCTCTTCGTTTAAAAAGGCCTCTGCTAGCTGCCCCAGGTGAAAGTAACTGCGGAAACCCCGCGTTCCGGCAAAAGGAGCGTAATAGACGGGGGGCTCGGGCAGGGAAAGGGCGCGGTTAAAAAGCTCGTAGGCGCGCGCATAGCGCTTTGTTTGCAGGCAGACAAGACCGCCGTAGTAGTACAGATCCGCATAATCGGGGAAGAGATCGATGCCCTTTTGGATTGCCTGGAGAGCCTCCGGGTAACGCCCGGCAGCTTGATAGGCCAGGGCAAGATAGCGGTAGAGCTTGGGCAGGTAAACGGCTCCGGGGTCTGCACCTTCTGCTGCCCGGAGCAGTTCCGCCGCCGCTTCCTCATGTCTTCCAATTCGGAAAAGCTCCACACCATAGTGGTAGCGCAGCAGGCGGTTTTTCGGGTTCTGCTCCACTTCCTGCCGGATGATGGACAGGTTGCGGTTTTTCTTATCCTTTTCTTGAACTTTTTCCTCCAGGTAGCCGTAGTGGAGAATGGTGAGACTTTCCGCCACCTTATACCTGGCCCTAGGGTTTTTCTCCAGGATGACATCTGCAATTTGCTCGTGGACGGCGCCGCGGAAGCGGTAGTCGCTGCGGTTTTTGAAAAGGCGAAAGACCAGGTCCGGACATGTTTCTACCCAGCCTTCCTCACCCAGGTAGTTGATGATTTTCACAAAGTAGCCCTCCACACCATCCGCACAACCCTCCTGCACGACCCGGCGCAGTACCTCCCGGCCCTCTGCGGTTAGCTCCTCGTCGGCATCCAGTACCAGTATCCATTCCCCGGTGGCCCGCTCCAGGGAGGCGTTGCGAGCATCGCTGAAGTTACCGTTCCAGGGGAAAAAGTATACCTGCGCGCCGAACTCTGTGGCGACCCTTACGGTGTTATCTGTGGAACCGGTATCTACGACGATGATTTCGTCCACGGCTCCGATTGCGCTGCCCAAGCAGCGGCGGAGGTTTTTCTCCTCGTTTTTTACAATCATACAAAGGCTGATCCTGGGGGCCATAAAGTTCCCCTGCCTGTTATTTGCTTTTTTGGCCAGTATATGCACGATGACTGTAACCTTCCACTTGGTGTAGGAATAGTCTGTTATAAAACGCAATAAATTCCAGAACGTGGGGGTCAAAAGATGCCAAACTTTAAGATTTTCCAGGATAATCCCGATAAAGCGCGGATTAAGATTTTCGGCAACCAGAATGTAGCCCTCAACACCGATGCCATCGGCAACCTGGGCATTACCAGCACGGGTTTGGCGGTAACGGCGCCGGCAAACGGGCTTTTAGTGACGGCGCCGGCGACGGGCCTGGCCATCACACCGCCCGCGGACGGCCTGCTGATCACGAGCACGGGTTTGGCGGTGACAGCACCGGCAAGCGGGCTTTTGGTGACGGCGGCAGGGTTGAGCATTACGCCCCCGGCGGACGGCCTGTTAATCACCAGCACGGGCCTGGCGGTAACGGCGCCGGCAAACGGGCTTTTGGTGACGGCGCCGGCGACGGGCCTGGCCATCACACCGCCCTCTGGCGGTTTGCTGATCACCAGTACGGGCCTGGCTGTTTTAACCAATCTGGTCACTGCCGACATATCCGAACAGGTGGCTACCAATAATACTACCGGCCTGCCGAGCACTGCCCGCGACGTGCTGGGTTACAGAACCTGGAGCTTTGCGGTGGTCAATGCTTCCACAACCATTGCCCCGGCCACCGTTAAGTTGCAGATCAGCCCAGATGGGACAAACTGGATGGATGAGGGCAGCGTGGTCACGTTAAATGACGGCGAACTAACCGCCCTGGTATCGTCCATCTTCCTGCGCTACGCCAGGGTCTTCTACGCTGCCGTGGACGCAGCCAGCACGGTAACTTTAAACATTTACTTCCAGGCACAAAGCTAAGAAGAATAGGAACCGCGCCCTTTGCCGGGGCGCGGGCCGTTTTACTGGCGAGAACAAGCCTGGAGGTAGGGATTTATGGCCGGAGAAAACCGGGGAAAAAACGGTGAGGAGGACCTGTACCGGGCGGTGCTAGCCTGTGGTTTGGCGGGGGCCTTCCTCACATGCTTACTGGGAACGTTCGGCATCCTTGCCGTTTTCTTTTTCAAGAGAGAATTATCGCCCCCACAGGGCGGGACCGGGTGTACCCTGCCGGTGTACCGGAGCTTTCTGGACCGCTACCTGATTACGCGTGATGAGGACGGCTTCAGCACCACCGCCGACGTATCGCGCCTGCGTACCTTTTCTTTTTTTGTTCATAACAAAGGGTCCCACCCGGTAATGGTTCAGCTAGAGATGAGCCCGGACGGTGCTACCTGGAACTCCTTTGAAGAGCTCCCTTACGTGCTTGCTCCCGGAGAGAAACAACTCCTTGTTCCCCAGTATTTCCTGCGCTACGCGCGCATAAGGTTCCGTAACCTGGTACCAGGCCTGTCTTCTTTTCTCGATGTGTGGTTTCAGGGGCAAAGTTAAAGGGGGCTGAGTTACTTCCCAAAGTTAATTATTGTTGGCACCATATTTACAGGCCTGTTAACTTATTGGCAGGCAGGAGCCAGAGAAAGGAAAAACAGGGAGCAATTGCCCGCCGGATGGTTGATGTTTTGGAAAGGTTCACTGGCCGGCTGGCAAGAACAAAATTGCGGAGTGGCTAATGACCAAATATTTGTAAAAAAACTCCTACAAAATCAACCTTTACCAAGCCATCCGGAAAGCTTAAGGAAAGAGATTGTTACAAGAAGCTACTCTGGCAGTGCTTCGGCATCGACGTTTGCGACGTCTGCTGAAGAGCGCCTGAGCCGGCAGGGAAAGTATGCTGGTCACCACTTCACCTACCGCAGCTGTATGCGGCATTTTCGAGGCCCTCGACATCCCCCTGCCACCCAGGGTGTACGAGGCCCGGTTGGGGCGGGAGAGGACCAAAAACTAGATACACGCTTGCTTTTCCCCAGAGGCGGAAAGCCTTGCAGCAGGCGGCTTTTCGCCCTGTAAAAAAGCGGTACTACTATCGCACTTTTATGCTTTTCTGTGGTATACTCTTAAGCAAACAAGTTTGCTTAAGGGTGCCAGAACGTGGCTGCCCTGCCGGAAATTAAAAAAAAGCTCCAAGAGGTCTTCCCCGAAAAACAGGCCCAGGTGCTCTTGGAGCTGGTGGACCTGGCCAATGAGCTGGTAAAGGCCGGCGATTTTGCCGAGCTAAAGCAGGTGGTCAAAGAGCTGGCCGAAGCGCAAAAGCGCACCGAACAGCGCATCGAGGAGCTTGCCGAAGCACAAAAGCGCACCGAGCAACGCCTGGAGGAGCTGGCCGAGGCCCAGAAACGCACGGAGGAACGCGTGGGCGGCCTCGAGCGCGCCCTGCAAGAGCTGGCCGAGGCGCAGAAGCGCACGGAAGAAGAGCTGCAAAAGCTTGCCGCCGAGCACGCCGAGACCAGACGCCAGCTGGGCGGTTTGGCCATGACTGTGGGGTACACCCTGGAAAATGAGGCTTACAAAGCCCTGCCCGCCCTTTTGCAACAGGACTACGGTTTGGTGGTAGAAGGCCGCCTGAAGAGGGCCCATGTGCTCCTGGGCAACGGCGATTACCTGGAGGTAAACATACTGGGCGACGGTACCTTGGGTGGGCGCAGGGTAAAGGTCGTCGGGGAAAGCAAAACCCAGCTCTCCCAAGACGATGTGGACCGCTTCCTCAGGCGTAAGCTGGGCAAGCTAAGAGGTGTCTTTCCGGAGGTTTTCCCTGTGCTGGTTACTCACATGACCACCTCCCCCGAGGTGGAAGAATACGCAAAGAAAAAGGGCATCGCCGTGTACTACTCCTATGAGTTTTAAGAACTAGGCATAGGAGTTCCACTCAGGGCATGAACAAGGAGGGAAAAACAAGATGACGATAGAGAAACATTATAAAAAGAGGTATGAAACAGGCGATACTCCTTGGGATATTGGCAAACCCGATTTTAACCTTATTCAAACTGTGACTACGATGGCCATAAGACCCTGTAAAGCACTGGATATTGGGTGCGGAACTGGTGATAACTCCATATGGCTTGCCCAAAACAACTTCGATGTGGTGGGCATTGATACTTCGGAAATTGCCATACAGAAGGCTATAGAGAAAGCTTCAAAAGCTAATGTCAAGTGTACCTTTATTGTGACCGATTTCCTTAAAAACAAAATTGGAGGAGCGCCATTTGGCTTTGCGTTTGATAGAGGTTGTTTTCACTTATTAAATTCGGATGAAGAACGGAAGATCTTCGCTAAAAATGTCGCTGACCATTTAGAAAAAGATGGTCTTTGGCTGAGTATTATTGGCAATGCTGATGAACAACGTGATGGTCCAGGTCCACCACAGCGAACTGCCAGAGATATTGTTAACTCTGTAGAGCCCTACTTTGAAATCCTTTCGCTCGTTTCAGGCCATTTTGGATCTAACCGCCCAAACCCTCCCCGGGCCTGGGTTTGCCTGATGCGTAAGAGGCGTTTTGTATAAGTGCCCTGCCATATGGCCACATCCCAACTCTACGCCTCCGCCACCTCCGGGACTTCTTATGTCGGCCACCTACAGCTGGCGACCGGTCTTACTTCTCGGTCGCTATATTTATTGGTTCATGGGACGGAAAACCACTCGGTGCCTTTTTTTGTCCGTTAGAGGTTGATTTTTATCTCCTTGAGGTATAAACCGCTTATGTTTCCTGTTTAACCTTTCGTACCTAAAATATTACCATTCGGTAAGGCAATAAAGCATTTGACCGGAAAGTCATTTACAATGCGAAAACAGTCACAATACTATTTCAATAAAAGCATAAGCGTTAGGAAGCATAATTGAAACCGGCAAAAGGAGGGTACGGGAATTATGGAAGCGAGAGAGAAAGGGAGAGGAACGGGGGTTATTCCCCCGCAGGTGAAGGCTTTTATGGACTGGGCCGCCCGCGACCCGGAGGGTTTCTGGGAGGAAGCGGCGCAAAAAGCCTCCCCGGACATTTACTGGTTTAAAAAGTGGGACAAGGTGTTTACCTGGGACTACCCCACCTTTGAGTGGTTTTCCGGCGGCCTCACCAATATCTGCTACAACTGCCTGGACTACAAGGTGAAAAGAGGGCTGGCCGGAAAGGCGGCGTTAATTGCCGAGTCGGGCGAAACGGGCGAGGTAAGGGTAATCACTTATGGCCAGCTTCTCTCGCTGGTGAAGCGGTATGCCGCCGCCCTGCGGGGCATGGGGGTGCAAAAGGGCGACCGCGTGGCCGTGTACATGCCCATGGGCATTGAGTCTGTGGCGGTCATGCTGGCCTGCGCGCGCATTGGGGCCATCCACGTGGTTATCTTTGCCGGCTTCTCGGCCATGGCCGTGGCCGACCGCCTGCAGGTCACCGGCGCCAGGTACATCTTTACCCAGGACGAAGGCTCCAGGCGGGGCAAGCCGGTTCCTTTAAAGCCCGTAATTGACGAGGCCCTCTCCAAGTGTCCCGAAGGCCTGGTGGAGAAGGTGGTGGTGCTGCGGAAGAACAGGGAAAAAGCTCCCCCCATGAAGGAGGGGCGGGACATCTTCTGGGAAGATTTCCTGGCTCTGGCGCAGGGGCAGAGTTCCGACGTCGTCCCCGTGGAGTCCAACGAGGTGCTCTTCCTGCTTCCCACTTCCGGCACCACGGCCAAGCCCAAGGTCACCGTCCAAAAGCACGGCGGCTACCAGATTTACGTGTACTCCATGGCCAAGTGGATTTACGGCCTCAAGGAAACCGACGTGTGGTTTTGCACCTCCGACATCGGGTGGATTGTCGGCCACAGCTACAACGTCTACGGCCCCCTCCTGGCGGGAGCCACCTCCATTCTCTATGAGGGCACGCCCGACTACCCGCGGCCTGACATGTGGTGGGAAATTGCCGCCCGCAACCGCGTGACCGCCATGTGGCTTTCCCCCACCGGCGTGAGGGGCCTCATGCGCCTGGGCACGGAGCAGGCCAAAAAGCACGACCTCACCTCGGTGGAGCGTGTCTTCTGCGCCGGGGAGGTTTTAAACCCTGCGGCGTGGAGCTGGCTGCAGGAAGAGGTCTTTGAAAACCGCATCCCGGTTATCGACCACATGTGGCAGACGGAAACCTCTGGCCCCATCTTCGCCAACCCCTACGGGCTGGGCATGATCCCCATTAAGCCGGGTTCGGCGGGCATTCCCGTTCCGGGCGTGGTGGCCGAGATTGTCGACGAGAAAGACGGCAAGCCCGTGCCGCCCGGGCAGAAGGGGATCGTGGTCATAACCCGTCCCTTCCCGGGGCTCACCTCCACCCTCTGGGGCGACCCCGAAGGCTACAAATACCAATACTGGGAGCGTTACCCCGGTACGCAGGGCAAGTACTGCTGTGGCGATGCCGCTTCCTGGGACGAGGACGGCTACATCTGGTTTGCCGGGCGCTCCGACGAGGTCATTAAAATTGCCGCCCACCGCATAGGCACCATCGAGGTGGAAAACGCCCTCATCTCCCACCCCGCGGTGGTGGAGGCAGGCGTTTCCGGCGTGCCGGACGAGCTTAGAGGCGAAGTGGCCTGCGCCTTCGTGGTGCTGAAACAGGGCTACCGGCCGAGCGAGGAGCTGAAGAAGGAATTAATTGCCCATGTGAGGAACACCATGGGGCCCATTGTGGTCATTCGCGACATCGAGTTTGTCAACACCCTGCCCAAGACCCGCAGCGGCAAAATCATGCGCCGCGTGATGAAGGCCCTCTGGCTGAAAAAAGAGCTGGGCGACCTCTCCACCATCGAAGAAGAGGCCTCCGTGGACGAAATCCGCGAGGCTATTAAAAAGATGCAGGCCACGAGCTGAAAATTGGCGCCCTTTTCCCCGCAAGAGTAAAGAGGTCCGGTAAGCTTTTTAGAAAAAAGGGGAGGGCAGGTCATGGCGGAGGAGAAAATTTGAAATCAAAGAGGCAATTGCCGATCCGGGATCGCTGGGGCTGGCCTGCTTTGCCCTCACCACTTTTTGCCTCAGCCTCATAAACGCGGGGATAGTGTCGAAGCAGTCGCTGGGCGTGGTCATTGCCCTGGCCCTCGTCTACGGCGGCACCGTGCAGATACTGGCGGGCATGTGGGAGTTTAAGAAGAACAACGTTTTTGGAGCCACCGCCCTCTCCTCTTACGGTGGCTTCTGGGTGGCCTTTGGCATCATGGAGTTGCTGAGCCTCCTAAAAAGTCTTTACCGTGCCCCCCGAGGGGGTGCTGATGTTCCTGGTGGCATGGACCATCTTTACCTTTTACATGTGAATAGGCAGCTTTGCCACCAATAAGGCCCTGGCCGCGATCTTCACCCTGCTCATCGTCACCTTTATTCTCCTGGACATTGGCGCTGCAGGCAGCCATACCGCGTACGTATGGGGCGGTTACCTGGGCATTATAACGGCCCTGGCTGCCTGGTACGCCTCTGCCGCCGGCATCCTCAACACTGTGTGTAAGCAGGAAGTCTTGCCGGTGGGCCGCAGGAAATAGACGCTGGCTTAAAGCCCCGGGGGCCTGGTCGGTTGGAAGTGCTGGCCAGGCCCCCTTTTTACCGCAGGCGAAAATTTATGCAGAGGGAGGGATGCTATGCCTCCTCATGTAGCCGTCATCGAAGGGCCGGCGCTGCAGCTGGTGCAGGCCTTACTTGCGGAGAGGGAAAAGCTCCTCGAGGCCCGCCGCATCAAGGGTGAACTGGAGGCAATTTTAAACTCGGTGCAGGAAGCCATTGAGGTGGCCGGTGCACGGGGGATAGTATACCTTTAGGGACATCCTGGGAAGCAGTAATGAGCTGCGCCGCTGCATCCAGCTGGCCGATCTCCTGCGGGTATTGCAGGATACGGAATTTGAAAGAATTGGCGGTAACCGCACTGTAAAAGTAGACGTAAGGGTAATTGCCGCCACAAACCGCGACCTGAAAGAACTGGTTCGCCAGGGTAAATTTTTATTACCGCCTCGGCGTGGTGAAGATTACCATATCTCCTCTCAGGCTGCGCAAGGAGGACCTACCTGTGCTGGTAGGCAACTTTATCGCCAAGCTCAACCGGAAATTGGGCAAAAAAGTCAAGGGCATAACCAGGCGCGGAAGAGCTGCTTTTTAGTTACGATTGGCCCGGCAATGTGAGAGAGCTGGAAAACGTTCTCGAAAGGGTTGTGATCACGACTGACGAAGAAGTGTTGACCGGAAAACATTTTAGCCCCTACATAACCAATGTCAGTTACGGTTGGGAACAGGGTTGGGAACTAAAGTAGAGAAATAGTGCCATGAAACGATGGAGCGGTTGCTAATTGCAAAGGCGCTGGCCAAGTACGGAACCAGTGGCTCGGGAAAGGTTAAGGCTGCGGAAGCGTTGAATATATCCCTCTCCACTCTTTACAACAAGTTAAAGAAGTACCGCCTGAGCGGAATGACCTGCAAGATTTTTGTCACGAGGTAGGGTGATGTTAGTCAGTTTGCGGCTGTTCCTCCCAGCGGGCTTTGAGCTCCCGGTCGGGAAGGCAAATGGAGACTACGAGGCCTACCGTGAGTAACAGGGCACCGACGAAAAAGCCGTGGGTTATACTTTGAGAAAAGGCGTATTTGAACATCACCACGCGCGGATCGCCGGGGGCCTGCAGCAGGCCGGTAAGCGCCCGGCCGGGATCAGCCGTTGAGGCGGCTCCCGGAGGCAGAAAAGAAGCCAGGCGGCTGCGCAGGTCGCCGATGACAAGATTGCCAATAAGGGCGCTGCCGAAGACCCCTCCGATGCTCCGGAAGAGCTGGGAAACTGCGGTAACCACGCCCAACTCCGTGCGCCGCACCGTGTTTTGTACGGCTACGGTAAATGTGGGCATGGCCACCCCCATACCGGTGCCGGTGATGATCATCCCTGTAATCACCATGGCATGTGTAGCGTCGGCCGGCAACCGGCCCAAGTAGAACATGCCGCCGGTGGCTACCGCTAAGCCCAGGACGGCACACACTTTGTATCGGCGCAGGCGGGAAATGAGCTGGCCGCTGGCGATTGCCCCCACCACCAGTGAAAGCATAAGCGGCGTCAGAAGGGTGCCGGAGTGGGTAGCGGTGATCCCGGTCACCACCTGTAGGTACATGGGCAAGTACAAAGTTACGGCAAACATGCTGAGGGTGACGAGAAACAAAATAAGTGTAGAGACGACAAAAACGGTATTCTTCCACAGCCGGGCCGACAGTAACGGCTCGGGTGATTGCCGATCGGCCAGAACGAATAAACCCCCTGCGACTGCGGCTACTCCAAAGCCAGTTAGAACGCGCCGGGTGGTCCAGCCCAAGTCCTGCTGGGCAAAAGTTAGGGCCAGCAGCAGGCCGAGCAGTGCGATGGTTAAGAGCAGGGGGCTGCCGTAATTGTACACGGATTTAACCGGTTTTCTGTAGGCAGGCAGGGCATAAGTGAGCAGCCCCAGGGCAATTAGCCCAAAGGGAGCGCTGACGTAAAAAACCCACCGCCAGCTTAAATGATCGGTAATCCAGCCGCCTAAAGTCGGGCCGCAGAGGGTGGCAAGGGCAAAAATGCTCATCATGATTCCCTGCCAGCGCCCCCTTTGTGCAGGGGGAAAGAGTTCGCCGATGGTAATTGTGTTCATGGCCATGAGCATGCCGCCGCCGAGGCCCTGCACGGCCCTCGCTCCAATCAGCCAGCCCATGGTATGGGACATGCCTGAGGCCCAGGAGCCGAGGAGAAAGAGGAGGACCCCGCCCAGGAAGAAAGGCCGGCGTCCCCATATGTCTGAAAACTTGCCGGTTAGCGGGATCACCACGGTGGAGGCCAGGAGAAAGGCGGTGGCTGGCCAGCTGTAAAGATCGAGCCCGCCCAGTTCGGCTACAATGTGGGGCATGGCCGTGGCTACCACCGTCTGGTTAATTGCGGAGGTAAACATGGTAATCACGAGCGCCACCAAAAGGTACCTTCTTTTTTTGACGGTAAGTATTTCCAGCACCGAGTTTTGGCCCCCTTTAAAATTTAAAACTTTTAATAGTTTAACACGTTAAGTATTATAACTCCTAAAACTCGAGTTATCAAGAAAACCTCAAGATTATGCGCGTACTTCAGGCCGTACAAAAGAGAAGGTGAAGGGATCAGCTGGAAGAAATTGGCCATGGCTGTAGGGCGTCCGGCCCCGGCAGAACATATAGACTCCGCTGGTGACAATGTTCGACAGGGTTTTACTTGACGTTTTCTCTGAGAGATGGTTCAATTAACCTAAGTTTTCCGGTGAAGGAAGGTAGAAATCATATGCGCAGGTTTATCTTTCCCGTACTGGTCCTCCTTTTAGTGGCTTTTGCCGGCGTTTCCCTGGCTTTCGCTCAACCGCCGGATAGGGAAGAGCTATTGGGCGTCTTTCCGGAAGCTCCCGACACAAATGGGCCGGTTACCCGTGGCGCCTTCGGAGCCATGCTGGTCAAGGCAGCCGGGCTGCCGGCAGCGAGCGCTCAGGTTGACCTGGGAACGGATGTGGACCCGCTGAGCTGGTTTGCCCCCGCCCTGGCCACACTTAAAGAGAAGGGAATTATGGCCGGTTATCCCGACGGCACCCTGCGGCCCGGCCAGCCCGTGAGCGGCGCGGAAGCCGCAGTCATGGTGGCCCGCGCCTTAGGTTTGTACGGCACCGCGGGCCAGCCTGAAGCCGGTCCTTTAAAGTCCGACCACTGGGGCAGTTCGCTGTACAACTGGCTGGTCAACCAGGGGTTGATTTCCGCCCGGTCCAATCCGGAAGGTACGCTTACCGTTGGGGAAGCGGCCGACTTCCTGGCCCGCGTGTTCGGCAGCGACCCGCAGGCGGTGGACATCGTGGAAAAAAGCGGACGGGCGCATGCCGACGTCAAGGCCATGCGTGTCAAGGCACATATTGACATGGTCATGCAGCCCCGCGCCGGGATGGCCGGTCAGGTGCCCGCTTTGAGCGCCGCGGGGGAAATGACCACGGAACTGCTTCTGCCCGCAACCGTGCACCAGGTCACCCGTTGGCGGTTTACAGCTGCCGGAGGTCCTGCCGCAGAGGGCGGGCGGCTGCCGGAGATGGAGGTAGAACAGTACCTGGTTAACGGGAAAATGTACATGAAGATGGCCAACCCGGCCACGGGCGGAGCGGAATGGGTGCGCCTGCCGGAGAACGCTGCACCGGATTTAGAAACTTTGATGAAAGAGAGACTGGAGGCAATCAGGTCGAGCGGTGGCAGGATACCGGAGGAATTGAAACCCTACTTCCACTACCAGCTCTTGGGGACCGCGGAAAAAGAGGGCCGCAAAGTGTTTGAGGTAGGATATTACGGGCGGATTGATGACCTGGCTGCCTTTCTAAAGCTGGCCGTGCCCGAATCACTGCGCGGCACGCTGGGCGGGCCGCAGTTTGAGCGCTCCCTGAACGAAGCCGGGAAATTAATCAGGTCCATATCCTACTGGGGCAGGGACTACATCAAGGCGGACGATTACCTGTCCTGCGGCAGCGAGTTGAGGACGGTGATAACTTTTGCCGACCGCTTCCAGGGCGAGGCGATGCCGTATGAGCTCATCGAGATGCACATGCGGATGGAGGATTACGCCTACGGGGAACAGGTCAAGATTGAGCTGCCGCCCGAAGCCAGAGAGGCCGGGGAAATGCCCGTGCTCCCGGGTAAATAACGCAAAAGGAAAATTTGCGGGAGGTAATGTTAGATGCACACCAAAGCTAACAGGATTGTTGGGTGCTTTGTTTCTCTAATAGTGCTTTTTTGTTTTGCCTTGCCGGTATGGGCGGCGGAGCCGGATGCCGGAGGTATAGCGGTCATCGGCACCGGCAGGGTCTATGTCGTGCCGGATATGGCGGAAGTCACCGTGGGCGTGGTAACTCAGGGGACCACGGCGGCAGAGGCCCAGGCGGAAAACGGCAGGCGCATGCAGGCGGTGATACAAAAACTCAAAGAGCTTGGTTTAGATGATGCCGACATGCACACCGGGGGGCTTAGCGTGCATCCGGAATATAATGAGGCGCCGGCAAAGGAAGAGCCGTCCCAGATAGTGGCCTACCGGGCCGTTAACAGCCTGGTGGTGAAGGTGAAGCCCGTAGACATGGCCGGTAAGGTTATTGATGTGGCTCTGGCCTCCGGGGCAAACCAGGTGCAGAGCCTGCGCCTCATGCCCGGCGACACTACCGCGCCGGGGCTGGAAGCCCTGGCCCTGGCCGCGCAGGACGCCCGACGCAAGGCAGAAGCACTGGCCCGGGCGCTGGGGGTAAAGCTTGGTGCGCTTCAAAGCGCCTCGGTGGATGTCTATTGGCCGGTGCCTCCAGTTTACCGTGATGCGAGGGCACTTCCGTCCGAGTCCACGCCTGTATTGCCCGGGCAGATTGAAATAACGGCCACGGTGCACGTGAGATATGCCATTGCCGCTTGGTGATGCGCAATACTCTGGGCTGAAGCCTGGCGCGGCAATCTCGGCGCCGTAATGGTGGAATTTGAGGCGAGGTATGAGGGTAAAGAATGGCAGTTGCAGGAGGTAGCCTTTGGCATATCATAGCACCCGCCTTACCGGGCAGGAAGGAGGCACAGGTAATGAAAAAAGTTCTGTTCCTTGTTTTTATCGTCATAATGGCTGGCCTTGCGGCTAAGGCCGCGGCGGGAAGCCCGGTGAAGGTGGTTGTCAACGGAGAGCCGCTTTCCTTTGACGTGACGCCAAGGATAGAAAGCGGACGCCTCATGGTTTCCTTACGGGCGGTGGCAGAAGCTCTGGGGGCGGTAGTGGAGTGGGATGAAGCATCCGGGACCGCCACCGTTACCGGCGGCAGTGCCTCTTTTGTACTCAACCTTTATAGGCACCGGGCCCTTGCCGGTCCCGTGGCCCCCGACGACTACGCGGCACTCGGGGCGGTGACGGCGCTCCGCCGCCACATAGCCGAGCAGCACTGGACCGACCCTTGCACCTGGAACCCCGCAAAAGTCCTGATCAAATACGAGGTTATGTACCTTACCAACGACTCTTTGGCCATCGCGCCCCCTCCTCTAAGAGACTTTCGCGGCGCACAGCGGGGTGCTTACCACATAACGGTGCGGCTGTACTTTGCCGATTTTAGCGGTTCTGCGGTGAGAGCCGGCACTTTGCTGTATGAAGAAAAAGTCGCTCATAAAGAGCGGGTGCTCAGCCGCCGGGGGCCCACACCCAGCGGGTTCTGGTACGAGGATTGGGAATTTACCGTGGCACCAAAGGGCGAACCGCTCCTGCGGGAGCACCGGGAAAACGGCTCATACCGGGCCGAGCTGGAGCAAGGCGGGTTTGGCTGGGAAGTGGTGGCGTCAAGGGGCCCGCTAAAAACGCAGGAGTTAAAAAGGCCGCCTGTGCTGGTGGACCCGGTGACGGCGGGTTCTCCCCCAACACCGTAAAAACCCCTACCATATTTAAAGATAAAGATTAAGGATGTTGCTTAATGGAACGATTAATAGAGCGCATACTGAAGGTGCTCCCAAACCTGCTGGCCGCCTTATTAATCGGCTGGCACACCGTGGCCGCTTCTTGCGCCCTTGCCGTGGCGGGTGTGCTAATGAGAAGGCCGCTCTGGCTGCTTTTTGCCGCCGCGCTCTACGCTCCGTTTGCCTGGTACCTCGGCTGCACACCGCGTTTTGGCCCCTCCGCATGGCTGCTGCCCCTGCTGCCGGTAGGTGCGGCCCTTGCGCTCATGCTGGGGGCAACCAATCGACCGTGGGTTTTTATCCCGTGGGTTTTTGTTGCGGGGCTGCTGCTGGCAAACCTCGGGCTCCTGGTCTTGCTTTTTCTCGGTTCTCGATAGCCGGGCATAATTAAGGATAGATGAGGGTGAGGAGAAGATGGGAGTAAAGGCAGTCGGCTGGTTTGCGGTAGCTCTCCTCTTATTAATTTTTTTGTCCGGATGCAGCGCTCCTCCCCGGGAGGAGTTTTCCTACCGCGAGGATCGGCGGAACATAGCAGGCCTGACGGTGTGGGAGTACCCCCACGTGCGAACACTGGTGAGAATCGACGACCCGGCCGTAGCGGCCTTTTTCCTGCGCCTGCTCGAAGAAGAAGCAATCCCCGCCGCGCCCCCCGAGCCCCCGCCGGAAAGGCATTACCTCTCTTTTTTCGTAAAAAGGGGGGAGGCGGCAGGGGAGACCAGGCGCTATCCCTACCTCTGCCGTGCCTGGGACCCCGATGCGCGGGGCTACATCGAACTTGACGACGGCTGGGTGCAGGTTCCCCCGGCCTTCAACGGCCTGCTCTTCAGCCTCGCCGGATACCGGCAAATTTCCGGGGCCCTCGAAGAGCCCAATGCGGCATTCTTAAAGCAGCACGGGTGGACGGCCCTGGCGAAAATCAACAGCGGGACGGTTAAGCTTCCCGAAAGGCTTCTTCACCGCGCGGGCGAATTTCCCGTGGTGCTTTACTGGGCGTATAACAACGAACTGAGCAGGGACGTCGGCCTGGACTTGTCCCCCTATCTCGGGCAAGAGGTGGAAGTGAGCCTTTATAAAGTTGCCGAGCCCCTTCCGGAATTCATGGGTCCCCGCCGCTGGGCAGGGCGGGCGGTGGTGGTGAAGAGCGGGGGCCGCATAATCGGCTCCTGGCTGGATGCCGGGCGCCACTACGGGTTTGCCTGCTCCCTGAAGGGGCGGCGCCTGGAAGAAGTCACCGGAAAAACGTTTGCGCAGTGGGCCGCGGGCTTTGCCGACCCGGGAGACGAGCGCGAGCGTAAGCTGGCCACCCTGTCCCTGGAAGAAGTAATCAGGGTCTACTACGATGCCGTGAACAGGGGCGACCACAGCCTGGCCTATGCCTGCCTGACCAGGGAATCCCTTACTGGCTATCTCTTTGCGAACATGGATAACAACTGGTTGTACAACGGCTCTTACGAAGAGGCTTCCCCGGACGGCATTGGAAACGTCCGGCGGGCTACGGTATTGAGCGTTAAGGAAATGAACGTCTTTTCCGGAGAGCGTGATCCGGAAACCAGGAACTTTGCGGTAGAAGTGGACCTGCAGTTTAAAAAGCTTATCACCATGGACAGCGGTAGGCACACCCTTTTCTTTACACTTAAAAAAGAGCCTCCCTTGGGTGGTTGGCGCATAGCCGGCATCGGCACCGGGCCGTAAGGTGTCGAAAGGTGCTTTGCATAAGGAGAACGGTCGATGCCAATGGAGGTGGAACAAAATTTGGGTGAAAAAAAGAGGGGCAAAGCTTGATTATGCCGGTGCAAGAGTTTTCTTTCCTTTGATTCTCATGATCATGGCCGTGCTGGCAGGCGGGTGCCAATTCGAGGTGGGACTGGCGCAAAGCGGTAGACGGCACCATTCTTTATCGGCCGCTGAGAAAATCAGCGTCAATATGATTTGCTTCGGCAGCGAAAACGAACAAAAGGCTGAGGCTGCCGAACTTACGGTATATTTTCGCCGACCACCAACGCCAGGTGACCGGGGTGCGGAAGTGATAATAGGCCTTGCCGGTCTACAGGCGGCAGGGTGGGAGGGGATTATTGTTTACCCGGAAGGTGCCGGGACGGAATCGGTAGCGGCGGAACTGGCCGCAAAGATTGTCGACGGTTACAATGCCGATATATTTAGATTTTACCTCAAACCAAAAGGGGAAAGTGGAGTTAAGGAGTTGTTAAACAACCTGGAGGTCCGTTTTATTGGAAACGACATTGCCGGCAGAAGTAGTGCAGTCAAGTTTACTGATTTGCTCCGGCAGGGCGCTGCTGAAATATTCTGGTATGGCAGCAATTACGTAGTTGCCTCGCAGCTAAGGGTGGAGGCGGGCGGCCAAATTTTCGTCCGCCTTGTGAGCAGTGAGTGCCAAAAATTTTGTGGGGAAAGCAATAGAGCCCCTGCCCTGGGTCTCTTTCACTCGCAAATCGGGTTGGTCAAAAACTACGCTTCCTGCAAAGAAGCTATATGGCAGATACGCATTCCTTCTGGCCTGCCCGAGGGCGTTTACTACTTTCTAGATGCCGATGCTGAGTTTCACGTTAACAGCGGCACTTGTACTCATGCCTACATAGAGATACGCAACCCCGGTTTACGCTTTGATACAGGGGCGCCCGCGCGCTACCGGCTGGTATCTTCGGCAGCAGCGGTTTACGAGCAACCGGACGCTGAAGGCATATGCCTGCACACCCTGCCTGCGGGTGCGGTGGTTAAAATGCTGGCCGAAAAGGTCGTAAACGGCGAGCTGTGGTGCAGGACCAGTGTCCTCGTACCAGTAACACCGGAGAACTACCACGAAGCGCGGGAGCTAAAAACAGTTCTCTTGGCATTAGCAAATAACAAACAAACCTATTGCTAAAAGACACCACCTGATATAACTTAATATCAGGTGGTGTCT
>NZ_AUBR01000044.1 GCF_000429345.1 Desulfovirgula thermocuniculi DSM 16036
GTAGCAGTCCTGCCGCACCATTACCGGAACCGTTTTCTCAAATTTGGGCAGGCTGGCCTTTTTGCCCCTTTGCTTGCGGGAAAGATAGGAGCGGTAAGCGGAGAGCGCTTTGAGCATGGCGCACTGGAGCGTGCCCCGGTTGAGGTCGAACAACTCACATGCCTGCCGGTAGGTTTCACGGTTTAAATGTGCCCGGCTGGTAGTGTCAAAAACCTCGGCCTGCTCCAGGAACCAGGAGCACGCCCGGCGGTAGGTGTCCAGCATGCGGGTCATCTTCTCCAGCTTGCCCTTGTTGGGAGGTAGAAGCTTTATTTTGAGGGTTACCGTCTGCATTTAACATCTCCTCCGGCATGCTTAAATTTTAGCACGGCCGGAGAGAAAAACCAAGCCGCCATTCATCCCCCGATTAAAAATCGGGGGCATTCTGGCGGGGCTTTTGTAAAGTCCCTATCTGTACCCGAAATAACCCGCCCGTTCTCGTCGCGCTCCCCCGCAACATAAACTATGCTCCCACAATTTTCCGTTACGGCAGCGTACAGGGCACCGGCGGACATGGGCTTGCTGCCGTAGGTATAATCAACGGTGATTGCCTCCGGGCTTCTGCCTTTTACAGCCAGCCTTCACCGCAGCTTCATAGGCCGCTTCGGCGTCGCTCTCATCCCTGATTTCTTCTTCCTCATAGGGAAGCAAGAGCACTCCCCTTGACTGCGCCTCCCGGCAGATCCGCTCCAAAGTCCCGCGGCTCCCCCCGGTTACCAGAAAAATGAGATTGTGGGGATTGGCGTTGCGTACGGAGGTAACAATGGCGTGTTCGATTCCGCTGCCCACGCCTACGGTAACAATCATCCCTTTGTGAGCCATGAGCCTCACCCCGTTCAAGGCTCCACATTTCCCGACAAGCTACCAAAGGCAGAGGGGTCCGGCAGCACCGGGCGCTCTTTAAATTCGTCTACCTCCATGTATCGCGTGTTTAGGACGCTTTTCCCTTGCCAGGAAAAGCCCTTCACAGGACACCGACGGGTAGCCCGGCCACTCCATCATTTTCAAGAGCATGGCCACCCGCTTGAGTTCGTAAAGGTGGCGGCACCTGTCGCCTAAGCCAAGAAACTCCAGCACGTGCTTTTCAAAAGCACCGGTTAGCCCTTTTAAGGTTTGGTGATGGAAAAGCGGGCGCGGCGCCCCAGTTAAGCCGGTCTGCCAGTTCTCCCCCTCAAAAAGGGAGGAGTAGCGCGTGGGGCGATCGATAACGTACAAGGTGGTGGACTCCAGCTTAACCGCACCCATCCCCAGGGGCTTGCCCATACCCAGCTGGTGGCAGTATTCCTTGTCCGGTTACCCAGAGGGTGCAGTACCCAGGAGAGGGCACCCAGCTCGTCCCCAGCTCTTTTCCCAGCACGGCGGCAACTACGCGGGGATCCACGTATTCTGGTAGGTAGTGCCGGGAGTTGCCTATTATAATTCGTGAAATTTATAACAAGGTGACGCAAAAAGACAAAATGGCTCCTGTGGGCAGGCAGGTCAGAGGAAAAATGCCCCCAAACAGTGTTGCCAAACTAACCTAAACATAGTACATGATATAACAAGCACAAAGTTTGCGTGTACTTCGTCGAAAGGAGGGAGCATATGGGTGTCAGGGAGCGTGCCCCGGCGGCGCTGGTGGCCGGCGCCCTTTTAGCCATGCTGGCCGCGTGGGTTTTCCAGGCCGCTTTCTTTCTGCTTGCCTTCCGCCAGAGCGAAAACACTTTCTACGAGCGCCTGGAAAAGCTCCGCTTAAGCGGGCGGCTCGTGGAGCTGGCCTTCCAGGGGACCCCCACCGCCGAGGCGGAAGAGGAGTTGCGCCTTGCCGCCCGCCGCCTGGCGGAGCTCACCCGCACGCCCCAGGGCCAGGACCTCTCCCGCCGGCTGGCCGGGGCGGTGGAACAATACCTCTCCCTTCCCCCGCAAAGCCGCTCCACCCTGGCAGGGGAGGTCAGGGAGCTGGCCGCGCAAAACGACGCCTTCCAGCGCCGCCGGCTGGGAGAGGAAATTTCCCAGCTTAAAGGACTCAACCGGCACCTCTTTGCCCTGGCCGTGACCACCAGCGGGGCGGCCTTTTGCCTGGCCCTGGCCGTGGCGGGGTTCCTCTGGATGCAGGCCCTGCACCAGGGGGAGATCAGCCGCCTGGTGGTGAGGTCCACGCGCAACGCCGTGCTGGTGGGGGATTCCAAGGGGCGCATTGCCCTGGTCAACCCGGTCTTTGCCGCGCTGGCGGGCAGGCCGCCCGAAGACCTCCGCGGGCTTCCCCTGACGGCGGCAGGGCCCACCGGGGCGCTCCTGGCCCGGCGCATGAGGAGGGGGGAGGAGGTGAAGGGTAGAGAAGTCCTCTGGCAGACCGCCGACGGTTGCCCCAAGTGCTTTAGCGTGGACGTCATCCTCCTGCGGGACGCCCGGGGCCGCCTGCGGGGAGGCATGGCCGTGCTGCGGGACGTCACCGCCCAGTACCTGGCGTGGAAAAAGGCCGAGGAGGAAAAGGCCCTCCTGCAGGAGCAGGCGCGGCGCGACAGCCTCACCGGCCTCTTAAACCACCGCGCGCTCATGGAGTGCCTGGAGGAGAGGGTGAAGGCGGCCTTAAGGGAAGGGCGCTCCCTGGCCTTTTTAATGCTCGACCTGGACTACTTTAAGGTTTACAACGACACCCTGGGGCACCCCGCCGGGGACAGGCTCCTGGTGGATTTTGCCCGCCTGCTGGAAAGGAACCTGCGCTCCCAGGACCTGGTGGCCCGCTACGGGGGAGACGAGTTTGCCGTGGTGCTGCCGGACACCGACGGCGTGAGCGCCTACCAGATTGCCGAGCGGCTGCGTAAGGAAATTGCCGCTTATCCCTTTGCGGGGAGGGAGGTGCTGCCCGGGGGACACTTGACCGCCTCCATCGGCGTGGCGGACCTCTCCTGCGCGGGGGTGGACTCGGCGGCCAGCCTGATAAAGGCCGCCGACGAGGCCCTCTATGCCGCCAAGCTGGGCACCAGGAACCGCACCGAGCTCTACCACAGCGCCCTGGTGGAGCTGAAAAACACCGTGGGCGAGGGGCAGCGGGAGGCCCTCCTGGTGGCCGTGCGCACCAATTTGCTCTTTTTGCACATGCGGGATCACTACACCTACAACCACGCCGAGCGGGTGACCCGCTACGTGCAGATCATCGCCCGGGAGCTGTCCCTCTCCCCGGGCGAGGCGCGGGACCTGCGCGTGGGCGCGGTGCTGCACGACATCGGCAAGGTGTGCGTGCCGCCGGAAATCCTCACCAAGGCCGGGCCTCTCTCCCCGGCGGAGTGGGAGGAAATTAAAAAGCACCCCCAGCACGGGGTGGGAGTGCTGTCGCCCTTTTTCCTGCCGCGGCCAATCATCGAGGTGGTCCTCCACCACCACGAGCGCTACGACGGCAGCGGCTACCCGGCGGGGCTAAGGGGAGAGAAGATCCCCCTTCTGGCCCGCATCACCAGCGTGGCCGACGCCTTTGACGCCATGACCGTGGACCGCCCCTACCGGCGCGCCCTCGCCCTGCCGGAGGTCCTGGGCGAGCTGGAGCGCGGGGCGGGGACACAGTTCGACCCGGAAATAGCGCGGCGCTTCGTACGGGCAATAAAGGAAGGGGCGCTGCAAAACGCTTTTACCTTAAGGAGGGGAAAAGAATGCGCTTTTTTAAGGGCCTGCGGGGGCAATTTCTAAGCGGCTTTGCCGTGGCCGCCCTCCTTGCCGTGCTGGTCTGCGGCCTGGTGGTCTATCTGGTAGACCAGAGCCTGGCCGATCTCGTGGAGCTGCAGACGGTCTTTGAGCGCGCCCAGATAGCCTCCAAAGTCAACGAGCTGGCCTACCAGAAGTCCAACTACGCCCGCGGCTACCTGCTTTACGGCACTCCCAACTATTACGAGCAGTGGGAGGCCACTACCGCCGAGCAGGCCAAAACCCTGGAGCACCTTTTAAGCATCACGCGACGGGAGGAAAACCGCGTGCTGGTGCGCCAGATGATGGAGGCCAGCAGGCGCTACGACGAGTTTGTGCGGGAGCAGGTCATGCTGCCCGCCCGGGCGGGCAGGCGCGATTCAGCCCTGCAGGCGGCCCAGGGGCAGGGCAAGGACCTGGCGGAAGAGATGTTTAAGGCCGTCAGGAACTACCAGATCAAGCGGGGCAACGAGATGCTGGCCCTGCAGGAGCGCGTGCTGGCCAGGGTCAGGCCGGCGCGCCTCCTGGCCCTCTCCCTTACCGCTGCGGGCCTTTTGGTGGGGGCGGCCCTCTCCCTCTGGCTGGCCAACCGCGTGGCGCGCGCCGCCGCCGCGCTGGCCGCCGCCGCCTCCGCCGCCGCCGCCGGCGACCTCACGCGCACGGTGGAGGTCGGGCGCGGCGACGAGATAGGAGAGCTGGCCCGCGTCTTCAACGGCATGATCCACCAGCTGCGGGAGCTGGTGGGGCGGGTGACCGAAACGGCCAACGAGCTGGCCGCCCAGAGCCAGGAGCTGGCCGCCAGCACGCAAGAAGTGAATGCGGCCACGCAAAACATGGCCGCCACCGCCGCGGAAATCTCCGCCGGCGCCCAGGAAGCCGCGGCCAACAGCGAGCGCCTGGCCGGCACTTCCGGCCAGGTGGAGGCCGCCGCGGCGGAAGGGTTGAGGGCCCTGGAGGCGGCCACGGGGAAGATTAACGAGACGGCCCGCCTCGCCCAGCAGAGCGGCGCGCTGATGGCCGCCCTGGCGCAGCGCGCGGCGCAAATCGGCACCATCACCGGGGCCATTGCCGGCATTGCCGACCAGACCAACCTTCTGGCCTTAAATGCGGCCATCGAGGCCGCCAGGGCCGGCGAGCACGGGCGCGGCTTTGCCGTGGTGGCCGAGGAAGTGCGCAAGCTGGCCGAGGAGAGCGCGCGGGCCACGCGGGAAATCGACCAGCTAGTGCGCGCCATGCAGGAGGACACCCGCCGCGCGGTGGCGGCGGTGGAGGAATCCAGCCGGGCCGTGCAGGAGGGGGCGCAGCTGGTAAAGGACACCGGCGAGGGCCTGCGCCGCATCTTAGAGCAGGTCGCCGCGGTGCTGCGCACCACCCGCGACATGGCCCAGATCAACGAACAGTTCAGCCGGAGCAGCCAGGAGCTGAGCAATGCCGCCCGCGACATTGAAAACGCCGCCCACCAGGCCTCCCAGCTGGCCCAGGAGCTGGCCAGGCGGGCGGAGCAGCTAAATACGGCCACCGGCACTTTCCGCGTGGCGTAAGCAAACCGTGGACCCGGCCACTAGTGATGGCCGGGCCCTTTGCTTTCCGCGGCCTCTTCCCTGGCCACCGCCAGCCGGTAGGGGCAAAGCTTGGCCAGCTTTTCCTCTTCCATGCCTTCCAGGGCGCAGCCCCAGTAAGTGTGACCCAGCACGTAGCGGCGATACTTGCACCAGGTGCAAAAGGAATGGGTAATCTGTTCCTGGGTCATCTCCTTGGCCCTGATCACCTTATACACGCCCACCATCCCCCTCACATCCGGTTTTTCGCCTGAGAACACGGCCTACCACACCGGGCACAAGGGCCGGGCCACCGAGAGGGCACCGCCCTACGGGGTTCCGTTTGGACCGCCGACAACCCCCCGCAACCAGGCCGCGCACTCCCGGAGCTTCCCCGCATCCACCCCCGTTTTTATGCCCAGCCGCGCCAGCAACTCCGCCACCTCTTCCGTGGCCACGTTACCCGGGGCCGCGGGTATGAAGGGGCAACCCCCGAGGCCACCGGTGGCGCTTTCCACCACCCCGACTCCCGCCCGGAGGCCTTCCACCAGGTTGGCCAGGGTCACCTCGCGGGCGCCGTGCAGGTGCAGGGCAAAGGGGGCCTCCGGAAAGAGGCGCATAAGCTTTTCGAGCAGCCCGTAAACCTGCCGCGGGCCGGCCAGGCCGGCGGTATCGGCCAGGGTGACCTCCCGCACCCCGGCCTCCAGCATGGCCTCCACCACCCGCGCCACCTCCGCAAGACCCACCTCCCCGCGGTAGGGGCAGCCAAAGGCCACGGCCACCGCCCCCCGCACCACCAGCGGCGTGCCCCGGGCCAGGGCAACGGCCTCCCGCAGCTGGGACAGGGACTGCTCCACCTCCATGCCCGTGTTGGCCCGGTTGTGCTCCGCGGTGGCCGAAACCACCATGACCACCTCGTCGACGCCGGCGGCCAGCGCCCGCTCCACACCCCGCAAATTTCCCGCCAGGGCGCTAAGCGTCGCTTTCTGCGCCAGGCCGCCCGGCAAATGCCGCACCCCCGCCACCACCTCTTCCGCATCGGCCATCTGGGGCACGGCACGGGGAGAAACAAAGGAAGTGACCTCCACGGCCTTGATGCCCGCGAGCAGCAGCTTTTCAACGAAGGCAATTTTCTGCGCGGTGGGTATCACGCGGGGGATGCCCTGCAGCCCGTCCCGGGGACCTACTTCCCGGATGAGCACTTCCTGAGGCCGGCGCACGGCCATTTCCCCTCCCGGCAAATGCCCTGCCGGCCTGAAGGAGGCCAGCAGTTAAAGTAATTCCTTGTGCCACCCCTAACTTCCTCCTCCCCGCCGCCTAAAAAAATTGGGGCCTGCCGTTGTTCGGCAGGCCGTGGCGCGGGAAGCCGGCCGCTAGCTGCCGCCGGCAATCTCCCGGATGCGCTGCAGTACCTCTTGCGGCGTTCTGCCGGCGGCGTTGACCACCGGCACGTAGGTGGTGACGAGGGGCGCGGTGGCCGGAGCGAGGATTTGTCCCTCCTCTTTTTCGTCGATATCCCCCGTAACCACCATGGCCGCGGCACCCTGGGCGTGGGATGGGCTGACCACCTCAATGCCCTGCGCCGCCAGATACTCTTTAAGCTCTTTAAGGTTGTCCTGTACGGCTACCTTCATCCGGCAATCCCACCCTTGCGGCGAAATTTTTCCCCACACCATTAGTGTGACCGCCCTCACACTTTTTATGGCCAAAGAGTGTTAACATATACGCAAGATCAACCACCGGGGAGGCGGTTTTAAGATGACCCTCTGGAAATGCCCCGGCCAGGACCGCACCTTCTGGAAGCCCGAGGACATTTTTGAGCATCCTTGCCCCCACTGCGGCCAGGCCATCGAGTTCTGGAAAGACGACATCGTGCTGCGCTGCCACCACTGCAAGCAGCTGGTCACCAACCCCAGGTTTGACCCCGGCTGCGCGGCCTGGTGCACTTACGCCGAGAAGTGCCTGGGCGAAGCGGCCAAAGACATTAAAGCCCAGCCCCAGATCATCAGGAGCAGGCTGGAAGTGGAGGTGCACAAAAAATTGGGCCGGGGTCACCAAAAGCTCTTTGGCCGCCTGCGGGAAATGGCCGCCAAGGCGGAAGAGCTGGCCCTGGCCGCAAAGGCGGAGCCCCTGACGGTCGTGGCCGCGTGCCTTGTGGGTCCGGCAGCCCGGGAGCTAGGCTGGTCCGCAGAGGAAATTTCTGCGCTTTTGCAGCGCGCGGGAATAGAGGTGGAAAAGGCGCGGGAGATCTTAAGCGTGATTAATTTGCAGGGTAAAGAGGCGGACGATCCCCACCGCAAAATTTACCGCCAGGTTGTGCAAGAGCCCTGAGCAACTCCCTGAGTTATCCCCAGTTTTAAGAGCGTGATTTAGCTCGAAAGCGAGCGACGACGAGCAATTTTGCCCCGAAAAGTGTATCGTATAACGGAAAATTTAACTTGGCAAAATTGCTCGTCGCTTGAGCTGAGCGGAAAGCCAAACTTAGCGAAATTGAGGGCGGAGGCGGGGCCGAGGCCTTGGATGGCCGAGGCCGGCTCGTGAGGCAAGGAAGCCGAATGAGCCGGGGACCCCGCCGGAGCCTGAAAATTGAGCGTTAGTTTGGCCCGCGAAGCTCATGGAGCGAGCGGGAGCTAAGTCACGCCTGGTAAAAAGCTAGGGACACCTCAGGAGCAACTCCTTATTGCCAGCGCTCCTCCGTGCTGGTATGCTTGACTTGAGGGGCAGGTGTGCGCCATGGAAGAAGCCAGAAAAGAAGCTGCAGCCGGCACGGAGGAGGCGGAATTCCGCCGCGAAAGCCAGATTTTTTTCCTGGGCAGCTGGGTGCAAAACGAGATCCGCGACCTCAGGGCCGAAATCAGGGAACTCCGCAAGGAAATCTCCGGAGTCGAAGCTAAGTTGCGGCAGGAGATGAAGGAGATAGAGGCCGGCCTGCGGCAGGAAATCCAGGCTGTAGAGACCAGCCTGCGCCAGGAAATGAAAAACACGGAGGCTGGACTGCGCCGGGAAATGAAGGAAATGGAGGCCGGCCTGCGCCAGGAAATGAAAAACATGGAGGCCGGACTGCGCCGGGAAATGAAGGAAATGGAGGCCGGCCTGCGCCAGGAAATCCAGGGCACCGAAAGTAAGCTCCGCCAGGAAATTATTGCCTTCCGGCAAGAAATAAATACCTTTCGCCAGGAATTGAAGAGCATCTTTTGGGCCACGGTAGGGATTGCCCTGGCCGCGCTGGCCGTGAGCATCACCGTGGCGGTGAAAATATGGCAGTAAGAGCAATGTGCGGGTGATAAAAGGGGCCGTGAGCAGGACTTTCTTCCCCATGATGCTGACCGTGGCCGTATCTGTGGGGGTGTATTACCTGTGGGCGGTGCTCCTGAAGTTGGACGATAACACCGGCATGGCCCTGGGCGTAGGTACGGCCATCCTGCTTTCCGCCTTTTTTTCGCGCCGGCAGCGGCGCAGGCGTTAGGCGGTGCCTCAAAATGAGAAAGAGCCTTTCACGGCTCTTTCTTTAAATGCTGGGCAATTATTTTCAGTGATTCGGCCAGCGATTCGTGGGCCTTAACGAACTTCCAGGCCATGATTAAAATGACCACGTAGAAAATTACCATCAGGAACATCATCATGCCTATTCCGGCGGTACCGCCGTACCACATCATCACAAACATCACCTCCCCCGTTTAATTTGTACAATTTTAAAGACGCCTAAAGCTTAATTCGGCACCCAAAAGAACGCCCTTTAGAAGCACCCGGAAACTAAAAAAAGGGCGGGTTCCTCCTCCAAACGCTCGGGAACCTGCCCCTTTCTTTTTTAGGTGCGTCCCTGCCCTAGCGCTTGGTCCACTGGGGAGCGCGGCGGGCCTTCTTGAGGCCGTACTTCCTCCTCTCCTTCATGCGGGGGTCCCGCGTGAGGAAGCCGGCTTTTTTCAGCACCGGGCGCAGGTTAGGGTCGGCCTGCACCAGAGCCCGGGCAATGCCCAGCCTGACCGCTCCCGCCTGGCCGCTGATACCGCCGCCGCTGACCTTGGCGATGACGTCGAAGCGGCCTTCCGTGCCCGTAAGCTGGAGGGGTTGGCGGACCTGCACCTCCAGGGTCTTGCGGTTAAAATACTCCTCCATGCGCTTGTCGTTGACCATGATCTTCCCGTCCCCGGGCACCAGATACACCCGCGCCACGGCCTCCTTGCGCCGCCCAGTTCCGTAAAACTGTACCTTGGCCATGTCCCTTACCTCCTTCCCCGGCTAAAATGGCCACATTTCCGGCTTCTGGGCCTGGTGAGGGTGCTCGGGTCCGCGGTAGACACGCAGCTTCCTGGCCATCTTGGCGCCCAAGCGGTTGTGGGGGAGCATGCCCACCACGGCCTTTTCCAGGGCCAGCTCGGGCCGCCGTGACAGCAGCTCATCGTACCCCATCACCTTCAGGCCGCCGGGGTAGCGGGAGTGGCGGATGTACTTTTTCTTATACAGCTTCTTCCCCGTCAGGATGACCTTTTCGGCGTTAACGATGATCACGTGGTCGCCGGTGTCCACATGGGGGGTAAACTGGGGTTTATGCTTGCCCCGCAGGATGCGCGCGGCCTCGGCGGCCACCCGCCCCAGGGGCTTGTTGGCGGCATCTATAACGTACCACTTGCTCGGCACTTCACCGGGCTTGGCCATATAGGTCTTGCTCATCAAAAGAACCTCCTCGTCATGCGCGTGCGGGGGCTCATGTAGTGGGGCTCGCTACCACACAAATGTATTTTAAATCCGGGGCCCGGCACTGTCAAGGTCGTACTCCACCCGCTCGAGGCAGAGGCCGTGCGGAGGAGCGGTGGGGCCGGCGGCCCGGCGATCCCGCGCGGCCAGGATGTCAAGCACCTCGCGGGGCTCCCGCTTGCCCAGGCCCACCTCAATGAGCGTGCCCACCATGATGCGCACCATGTGGTAGAGAAAGCCGTCGCCGCGGAATAACAGGTGCACCAGCTCGTTCTCCCTCGCCACCTCCACCTGGAAAAGAGTGCGCACGGTTTGCTTTGTGGCCGCGCCGGCGGCCTGAAAGGAGGCAAAGTCGTGGCGTCCCACCAGGTAACTGCCGGCCTCCTGCATGGCCGCCACGTCCAGGGGCCGGGGGACAAAGTAGCTGTACAGGCGCCAGAAGGGCGAAGGTATGCGGCTGTTGTAGATGGTGTAGCGGTAGACCTTGGCCCGGGCGGAAAAGCGGGCGTGGAAATGCGGCGGCACTTCCTCGGCGGCCAACACGGCAATGTCCTCCGGCAGGAGGCCGTTTAAGGCCAGGGGTATCCTCTCCACGGGAATGCTCCATCCGGCGGCGTCAAAGTTCACCACCTGGCCGCGGGCGTGCACCCCGGCATCCGTGCGGCTGGCCCCGGTTACCCGCACCGCCCGCCCGGTCAGCGCCAAAAGGCACCCCTCCAGCACTTCCTGCACGGTGGGCAGCCCCGTGCCCCTCTGCTCCTGAAATCCGTGGTAATTGGTCCCGTCATAGGCTATGGTTAGCTTTATGTTGCGCACGGTCAGTACCACCAGCGCCAGCACAAAATGGCTCCCAGCACCGCCAGCGTGCAGGCAAGGGCCGCCCCGTCCCGCGCCGCATAGCGAAGCTCGCGCATACGGGTACGGTTGGCCCCCCCGCGGTAGCAGCGAATTTCCATGGCCGTGGCCAGGTCCTCGGCGCGGCGAAAGGCGCCCGCAAAGAGGGGCACCAGCACGGAGACAAGGGAGCGCAGGCGGGTAACCGGGCCTCCCCTGCCGAAAACCGCGCCGCGGCACTGCTGGGCCCTGACGATCTCCTGCGCCTCCTCCAGCAAGGTGGGCACAAAGCGTAGGGCAAGGGTAATCATGGTGGCCACATCACACACGGGCACCCCGAGGCGCGCCAGCGGCTTCAAGATGCTCTCCAACCCCGCGGTCAGCCTCACCGGGGAAGTGGTCAGGGTAAGCAGGGAGCCGAAGGCCGCGATGTGCAGGAGGCGCCACAGCACGGTCCCCCCCAGGTAGAGACCCTCTCTGGTCAGGGCCAACGGCCCTACGGCCAGCCACTTTTCCCCCGGAGTCAAAAAAGCCTGCAGCACAAAAGAAAGGAGCAGGATGAGGGCAAAGGGGCGCAAGAAGGAAAGTAACAGCCGCCAGCCCACCTGCCCCAGGCGTAGCGCGAGGAGCAGCACAAGGCTCACGAGGGCAAACCCCGCGGGGCGGTCGGCCAGGAGGGAGGCTAGCACCAGGCCGGCGCAGCAGAATATTTTCGTGCGGGGGTCCAGGCGGTGCAGGAAAGAAGTACCGGGCACGAACTGCCCGAAGTTAATGCTGCCGGCCACGGGTACGCAACCTCTCCAGCTCTGCTTCCGCCTCTTCCAGGGTGAGCACCGCGGTGCCGGCCGCCAGGCCTTCCTCTCGCAGGCGGTGCATCAGGCGGCAGGGAAAGGGCAGGTGCAGGCCCGCTTCTTTAAGGGCGGCGGGGTTTTGGAAAACCTCCCGGGGCGTGCCCTGCAGGCACACCCTGCCCCGGCTGAGCACCACCACCCAGTCGGCCAGCCGGGCGGCCTCCTCCATGCGGTGGGTGATGAGGATCACGGTGTGCCCCTCTTCCTCCTGCAATTTTTTGAGCAGGCCCAGGATATGCTCCCGGGAAGCCGGGTCCAGGCCGGCGGTGGGCTCGTCTAAGACCAGCACCCGCGGCCGGTAAACCAGCACGCTGGCCAGGGCCACCCGGCGCCGCATCCCCCCGCTCAAAGCAAAAGGGGAGAGGTCGAGAACCTCCGCGGGATTTAGCCCCACCGCCCTCAGGGCCCACGCGACCCGCTCTCTTATGTACTCCTCGTCGGCGCCCAGGTTACGCAGGGCAAAGGCCACTTCCCGGTAAACCGTTTCCTCGAAAAACTGCCTTTCCGGGTACTGCCACAGCAGGCCCACCGTCCGCCACAGCTGGCGGCGGAAGGCCTCTTCCCGCGTGTCCCGCCCGCCTACCTGCACCCTGCCGGAGGAGGGCAACAGCAGCCCGTTTAAGTGCTGGGCCAGGGTGGTTTTGCCCGAGCCCGTGCCCCCCGCCAGCACCATAAACTTCCCCTCGGCCAGGGAAAAAGAAACCCCATCCAGCGCCTTCACGGCCAGGGGAGTACCGGGAGCGTACCAGTAGGTGAGGTCTTCCACCAGGATCACAGGCGGCGCTCCTTCTTAAGAAAGGACTTTCTTCAGCCCGGCCACCAGCTCCTCAAAGCTCACAATCCCTTCAGGCAGGGTCCAGCCGCGCGAGCGCAGCCGCCAGGCCAGCTCTGCCGGCCCAGGCAGGCCCAGGCCCATCTCCCGCAGGGCCTCCCGCCGCGCAAAAATCTCCTGCGGGTTTCCCGCCAGGGCCAGTCGCCCCCCGTGGAGGACCCAGATGCGGTCGGCCAGGGCGGCCTCCTCCATGTGGTGGGTGATGAGCACCACCGTCAGCCCCTCTTCCCGGTGCAGGCGCAGGACGGCCTGCAGGACTTCCTCCTTTCCCGCCGGGTCCAGCATGGCCGTAGGCTCGTCCAGCACCAGGCAGGAGGGCTTCATGGCCAGCACGCCGGCCAAAGCCGCCCTCTGCTTCTGCCCCCCGGAAAGCAGGTGGGGCGGGCGCAAGCGCAGTTCCGCCAGCCCCGTGACCTCCAGGGCCCAGTCCACCCGCCGGCGGATTTCTGCCGGCGCAAGGCCCAGGTTTTCCGGGCCGAAAGCCACGTCCTCCTCCACCACCGGCGCCACCAACTGCTCGTCGGGGTTCTGCAACACCATTCCCACCCGGCGGCGGATCTCCCACCAGTTGGCGGGATCGGCGGTCGACAGGCCCTCCACCAGCACCTCCCCCCGCGTGGGGAGAAGCAGGGCGTTTAAGTGGCGGGCCAGGGTGGACTTGCCCGCACCGTTAGGGCCGATGATGGCCAGGAATTCCCCCCGGTATATTTCGCCGCTGATATCTCGCAGGGCGGCCCTTTCCCGGGAAGTGCCGGGGTTAAAAACAAAGGAAACGCCGCGCAGGGAAATCTGCGCTTCACACAAGCTCCAGGATCACCATAGGGGCGGCGTCCCCCCGGCGGTAGCCCACCCGGATAATGCGCGTGTAGCCGCCTTGGCGGTCGGCGTAGCGGGGACCGATCTCGTTAAAGAGCTTGCGCACCACCTGCTCGTCGTAAATGTAGGCCAGGGCCTGGCGGCGGGCGGCCAGGTCGCCCCGCTTGGCCAGGGTGATCATCTTGTCGGCAATGCTCCTGACCTCTTTGGCCCGCGACTCCGTGGTCTGAATGCGGTTTTCCCGCAGAAGAGAGGTCACCAGGTTGCGGAGCATGGCCCGGCGGTGCCCGGTATCCCGCCCGAGTTTGCGGTAAGACATCGGCACATCCCCCCTTTACTCCTCGCTGCTCTTACGCAAAGACAGCCCCAGCTTGCTCAGCTTGCTGATGACTTCTTCCAGCGATTTCTTGCCCAGGTTGCGCACCTTCATCATATCCTCCTCGGTGCGCTGGAGGAGTTCTTCCACCGTGTTTATCCCGGCCCGCTTCAGGCAGTTGTACGAGCGCACGGAGAGGTCCAGCTCTTCAATGGGCATCTCCAGGATCTTGTTCTTGACCTCTTCCTCTTTTTCCACCATGATCTCCACGTCTTTCACTGACTCCGTGAGGCCGATGAACAGCCGCAAGTGCTCGCTCAGGATCTTGGCCGAAAGGCTCACGGCCTCATCGGGGCGGATGCTGCCGTTGGTCCACACTTCCAGGGTCAGCTTGTCGTAGTCCGTGCGCTGGCCCACGCGGGTGTTTTCCACCGTGTAATTCACTTTACGCACCGGAGTAAATACGGAGTCCACCGGGATCACGCCGATAACATGGTCGCCCTTCTTGTTCCTCTCCGCTGGCACGTAGCCGCGCCCCTTGGCCACGGTCATTTCCATGAAGAGGCGCCCGTTATCGGCCAGGGTGGCAATATGCAGGTCGGGATTTAAAATCTCCACATCCTGGTCGTGAATAATGTCCCCGGCCTTTACCTCCCTCTCCCCGGTGGCCTCAATGCGCAGCACTTTTTCCTCGTCGGTATGCAGCTTCAGGCAGAGGCCTTTCAGGTTGAGGATGATCTCGGTAACGTCCTCCCGCACCCCGGGAATGGTGGAAAATTCATGCAGCACACCGTCGATTTTTACCGAGGTAACCGCAGCCCCGGGCAGGGAGGAGAGCAGGACGCGCCGCAGGGAATTCCCCAGGGTAATCCCGTAGCCTCTTTCCAGGGGCTCGACCACAAACTTGGCGTAGGTGTTGTCGGGACTGGCTTCCACGCATTCAATCCTGGGCTTCTCAATTTCCAACATCGAGGCACCCCCCTCAAAAACCAGTTCCGGCCAGCAAGAGCCCCGGGGCACCCTACTTGGAGTAGAGCTCCACAATAAGGTGTTCCTGGACCGGGGTGTCGATCTGGTCTCTGGTGGGGAAGGCCAGCACGCGCCCCTGGGCCTGGTCGGCATCGTACTCCAGCCAGGCAGGAGGCGTCTTTTCCCGCGCGCGCTCCATCAATTCCTGGATGCGCGGCGACTCCTTGCTCTTCTCGCGCAGGGCAATAACATCCCCCACCTTCACCAGGTAGGATGGGATGTTGACTTTCCGCCCGTTAACCGTGAAGTGGCCGTGGGTGACCAGCTGCCGCGCCTCCCGGCGGGAAGAGGCCAGCCCCAGGCGGTAGACGACGTTGTCCAGGCGGCGCTCCAAGAGACGCAAAAGGTTTTCCCCGGTAATGCCCGGCTGGCGCTCCGCCTTGGCAAAGTAGTTGCGGAACTGCCTCTCCAGCACCCCGTAAATGCGCCGGGCCTTTTGCTTTTCCCGCAGCTGCAGCCCGTACTCGGTGGTTTTCTTGCGCGCCTGGCCGTGCATGCCCGGCGGGTAGGGCCGCCTCTCAATGGCGCACTTCTTGGTATAGCAGCGATCGCCCTTTAAATAGAGCTTAATGCCTTCGCGGCGGCACAAACGGCATACCGGACCTGTGTACCTAGCCATTTAGAATCTCGATACCTCCTTAAACTCTGCGGCGTTTTGGCGGACGGCACCCGTTGTGGGGAACGGGTGTGACGTCCTTGATCAGGCTCACTTCCAGCCCCGCTGCCTGCAGGGAACGGATGGCCGCTTCCCGGCCCGCCCCGGGCCCCTTGACCCGCACCTCCACCGTCTTCATGCCGTGCTCCAGGGCCTCCCTGGCCGCCGCCTCGGCAGCCAGCTGGGCCGCATAAGGGGTGCTCTTGCGCGTCCCCTTAAAGCCCACCGTGCCGCCGCTGGCCCAGCAGATGCAGTTGCCCTTGGTGTCGGTAATGGTCACAATGGTGTTGTTGAAGGTGGAGTGGATGTGGGCTATCCCGTGCTCGATGTTCTTGCGTTCCCGCTTTTTGGTGCGTGCTCTCCTGGCCATAGCCGGCTCTTACCCCTTTCTACTTTTTGCTCCGCTTCACGCCCACCGTCTTGCGCGGGCCCTTGCGCGTGCGGGCATTGGTGCGTGTCCGCTGGCCCCTCACCGGCAGGCCCCGGCGGTGGCGCAGTCCGCGGTAGCAGCCGATGTCAATCAAGCGCTTGATGTTCATGGCCACTTCCCGGCGGAGGTCGCCCTCCACCTTGTAGTTCTTCTCAATTTCATCTTTTAAACGGTTGACCTCATCTTCCGTAAGGTCGCGCACCCGGGTATCGGGATTAACCCCCGTCTTGGCCAGGATTTTCTTGGACGTGGAGCGGCCGATCCCGTAAATATAGGTGAGGGCTATCTCCACCCTCTTGTCCCGGGGGAGGTCAACCCCTGCAATGCGTGCCATGCGCCTTGCCACACCTCCGTTAACCTTGTCTTTGCTTGTGCTTGGGGTTCTCGCAGATGATCAGCACCTTGCCGTGGCGGCGGATCACCTTGCACTTTTCGCAGATGGGTTTTACCGAAGGGCGCACTTTCATGGATGACTTACCTCCCGTTAAATTGCCTGCTACTTGAAGCGGTAGACGATGCGGCCCCGGGTCAGGTCGTACGGGGACAGCTCCACCAGCACCCTGTCCCCGGGCAGTATGCGGATGAAGTTCATGCGTATCTTGCCCGAGACGTGGGCCAGCACCTTATGCCCGTTGGCCAGCTCTACGCGGAACATGGCGTTGGGCAGCGATTCCACCACCCGGCCTTCAACCTCCACCACATCCTGCTTGGGCATTGCCATGAGCCAACCTCCTTTCCTCTTGGCTTTTTAACCGCCCGGCACGCTTTCTTCCTTCGAGGAGCAATTTTTTTGAGCCGGAGTTTCCTTTGCACGGTGCTCTTCCGGGGCGAGATCGCCCGCCACCGGCGGGCAATCTTGCCGAGCCGGGTCCCCTTCGCACGGCGCCTTTCCGGAGCAAGACTGCCCGCCGTCCTCGTAGCGGGCCAGTAGCTCCTGCAGGGCCCGGCGCACCTCGAGGTCGGTAACCCGCTGGCCGCTGGCCACCTTCTCGGCAATTTCCCTGGCCACCAGGGGGTACACCTTCAGGTGCTTGATGTTTTTCAGCTTCGGGGCGCCCACCTTCCGTTCCGCCCCGTTAACTAAGTGAACCCTGGTCTCGCTGACCCGCTGCAGTATGAGGTAAAATTTGCCACGGTCCCTTCCGGCAGTGGAGCTCACCAGCCGCCCGGGATGAAAGTAATCGGGCACCGGGATCACCTCCAGCTAAGGCCTGGTGAGGATCTCCGGCTCACCATCGGTAATGGCCACGGTGTGCTCGAAATGGGCCGAGAGCCTGGCGTCCCTGGTCACCACCGTCCAGTTATCCTCCAAAACACACACCTCGTGGGTACCCGCGTTGACCATCGGCTCAATGGCCAGCGTCATGCCCGCCCGCAGGCGGGGGCCGCGGCCCGGCCGGCCGAAATTGGGCACCTGCGGCTCCTCGTGCATGCTCCGGCCAATCCCGTGGCCCACGTAGTCCCGGACCACCGAAAAGCCGTGCTTTTCCACGTAGCTCTGAATAGCGTGCGAGATGTCGGAAAGGCGGTTGCCCTGACGAGCGAAACGTATGCCTTCGTAGAGAGACTGCTCCGTCACCGCTAAGAGCTTTCTGGCTTCGGGGGAAATCTCGCCCACCGGAAAGGTGGCCGCGCCGTCCCCGAAGTAGCCGTTCAATTCCACGCCCACGTCAATGCTCACGATATCCCCGTTTAAAAGCTCCCTGGGGCCGGGGATGCCGTGCACCACCTGCTCGTTGACCGAGGTGCAGATGCTGGCCGGAAACCCGTACAGCCCCTTAAAGGCGGGCCGCGCCCCGCGGGCCAGGATGAAGTCCTCGGCCAGACGGTTGAGCTCGCCGGTGGTTACCCCCGGCTTGATGGCCTTGGCCAGCTCCTGCAGCACTCCGGCCACGATGCGCCCGGCATCGCGCATGTAGCGCAGTTCCCTCTGGGACTTGATGGTGATCAGGGGTACCACCTCTTCACTTGATGAAGCCCTGGTAACTGCGCATGAGCATGTGGGACTCCAGCTGCTTCATGGTATCCAGGGCCACCCCCACCACGATGAGCAGCGCCGTGCCGCCGAAATATATGTTGGGGATGCGGGTGGCCAGGAGCACGAAGTTGGGCAGAATGGCAATGAGGGCCAGGAACACGGCACCACCCATGGTCACCCGGGACATCACCTTGCCGATGTACTCCGCCGTGGGGCGGCCCGGCCTGATGCCCGGGATGAAGCCGCCGTACTTTTTAATGTTCTCGGCAATGTCCAGCGGGTTCATGATCACCGCCGTGTAAAAGAAGGTAAAGCCGATGACCAAAAGGGCGTAGATAATGGTGTGAAAGGCCGTGCCCCAGGCAAAATAGGTCACGTACCAGTGGCCGAACCAGGTGTTGCTGAACCAGCGGGCGATCTGCTCCGGGAACATCATGATGGAGGAGGCAAAGATTACCGGGATGACCCCCGCCTGGTTTACGCGCAGGGGCAGGTGGGTGCTCTGGCCCCCGTACACCCGGCGCCCCACCACCCGCTTGGCGTACTGCACGGGAATGCGCCGCTGTCCCTCGTTAACGGCCACGATGGCCGCAATGACCACCGCCCCGATGACCAGCAGGAGCAACACGTTAAATACGTTGATGGTCCCCGCCTTCAGGTACTCGATGACCCGCGCAAAGCCCGCCGGGATGCGGGAGACGATACCGGCAAAGATGAGCAGGGAGATGCCGTTACCGATGCCCTTTTCCGTAATCTGCTCGCCGATCCACATCAAAAAGGCCGTGCCGGCGGTCAGCGTTAGGGCCACCAGGAGGTAGTGGCCGACGGTCGGGCTCAGCAGGACGTGCTGGTTGCGCAGGGCCACGGAGAGGCCGATGGCCTGGATGAAGGCCAGCACCACGGTGAGGTAGCGGGTGTACTGGACGATCTTTTTGCGGCCCTCTTCCCCTTCCTTGGCTAGCTGCTCCAGCCTGGGGATGACCACCGTGAGCAGTTGCATGATGATGGAGGCGTTGATGTAGGGGGTGATGCTCATGGCAAAGATGGAGAAGTTCTTAAAGGCGCCGCCGGAAATGACGTCAAAGAAGCCGAAGAGCACCCCCGTGTTGATCAGCTCAGCAAAGACCCTGGTGTTTACCCCCGGCACCGGGATGTGCGCGCCGATGCGGAAAACAAAAAGCATGGCCAGGGTAAAGAGGATCTTTTTGCGTAGGTCCTCCGCCTTGGCGGCGCTCTTTAAAAGGCGCAAGGAGTCAAACATTTAAATCACCTCGGCCCTGCCGCCGGCAGCCTCAATCTTTTCCCTTGCCGACTTGCTGAAAGCGTGAGCCCGCACGGTCAACGCCTTCTCCAGCTGCCCGTCGCCCAGGATCTTCACCCCGTCGCCGATTTTTCTAATTACCCTGGCCTCCAGAAGAAGCTCCGGCGTCACTACGGTACCGCTCTCAAAGCGGTTCAAGGCCTCCACATTAACGGCCACGATTTCCTTCTTGAAGCGCTCGTTATTAAAGCCCCGCTTGGGTATGCGGCGGTAGAGGGGCATCTGGCCTCCCTCAAATCCCGGCCTCACCCCGCCGCCCGAACGCGCCTTTTGCCCCTTATGCCCCCGCCCGGCGGTCTTGCCCAGCCCGGAACCGATGCCCTGCCCCTTGCGGGTAGGCTCGGTCCTGGCACCGGGGTTGGGGCGCAGGTGGTGCAGTCCCAGCATGTTTACACCTCCAGCCGCTCGACTTTCACCAGGTGAGAAACCTTGTTGATCATGCCCCGGATGGACGGCGTATCCTCGTGGGTCACCGAGCTGTACAGTTTGCGCAGGCCCAGCGACCTCACCACGGCGCGCTGGTCCTGCGGGCGCCCGATAAGGCTTCTCACCAAGGTAATTTTTAGCTTTGCCATGGCGGACCTCCTCTATCCATCCACTAGTATGCCTAACCCAGAATTTCCTCCACCGTCTTGCCCCGCAGGCGGGCCACTTCCTCGGGAGTTTTAAGGGCCTTCAAGGCCGCAATGGTGGCGCGCACCACGTTATTGGGGTTGTTGGAGCCCAGGGACTTGGTGAGCACGTCCTTTATCCCCGCCAGCTCCACTACGGCCCGCACCGCGCCCCCGGCAATGATGCCCGTGCCCGGCACCGCCGGCTTCAGGATGACCTTGCTGGCCCCGAACTCGCCGATGATTTCGTGGGGGATGGTGGTGCCGCGCAGGGGGACCTGGATCATATTCTTCTTGGCGTCCTCGATGGCCTTGCGGATGGCGTCGGGCACCTCGCCGGCCTTGCCGTGCCCGGCTCCCACGCGACCGCGGCCGTCGCCCACCACCACCACGGCGGAAAAGTTAAAGCGTCGGCCGCCCTTGACCACCTTGGCCACACGCTTAACCGAAACCACCTTTTCCGACAGCTCCACCTTGCCGGCTTCTATCCTGGACCTGGCCTCTATCCTGGACACCCGTTTCCCTCCCTTGCCCTAAAATTCCAGGCCTGCTTCCCGGGCCGCCTCGGCCAGGGCCTTGACCCGCCCGTGGTAGAGGTAGCCTCCCCGGTCGAAGACCACTTTCTTGATGCCGCGCTCCAGGGCCTTCTGGGCCACCAGCCGGCCCACCGCCGCCGCCGCCTCCACGTTGCCCCCCGTCTTCAACTGACCCCGCAGCTCGGGGGAGAGGGTGGAGGCGCTGACCAGGGTCACGCCCCGCTCGTCGTCAATGATCTGCGCGTAGATGTGCTTTAGGCTGCGGAAGACGTTTAGGCGTGGCCGTTCGGCGGTGCCGAAGACCTTCTTGCGCACCCGCAGGTGTCTCTTTTTGCGCAGCTCGTTGCGGCTTGGCTTCTTGATCAAGTTACCCTACCTCCTACCTCTTGCCCTTGCCGCCGGTCTTGCCGGCCTTGCCGGCCTTGCGCCGGATGACTTCTCCCTCGTACCTGATCCCCTTGCCCTTGTACGGCTCCGGCTCGCGCACGGCGCGGATGTATGCGGCCAGGGCGCCGACCTTTTCCTTGTCCAGCCCCTTGACCACGATCTTGTTGGGGGCCGGCACTTCAATTTCCAGCCCCGGCGGCGGCTCTATCTCCACCGGGTGGGAGTAACCCACCGTGAGCACCAGCTTGTTGCCCTGCTTGGCGGCGCGGTAGCCCACCCCGACCAGCTCTAAGGTCTTGGAAAACCCCTTGGTTACCCCCTCCACCATGTTGGCCAGCAGGGTGCGGGTGAGGCCGTGGAGGGACTTGTGGAAGCGGTCGTCGGAAGGGCGCTCCACCACCAGGCGCCCCTGCTCGTCAAGGCGTATGCGCATGTCCTGGTGAAACTCCCGCGCAAGCTCCCCCTTGGGCCCTTTAACGCGCACGGTGTTCCCCTCAATCTGCACCTGCACGCCCTGGGGCAGCTCAACGGGCTTCTTGCCTATCCTGGACAAAGGCCATCCCCCCTACCACACGTAACATATCACTTCGCCGCCAATCCCCAGCTTGCGGGCCTTCTTATCGGTCATAATGCCCTTGGAGGTGGACAGTATGGCAATGCCCAGGCCCCCCAGCACCTTGGGGATGGAATCCTTGCGGGCGTAAACCCGCAGGCCCGGGCGGGAAATGCGCTTCAAGCCGGTGATCACCCGCTCCTTGTTGGGGCCGTACTTTAAGTAAATGCGGATGATGCCCTGCTTGCCGTCGTCGATGATCTCGTAGTCCTTGATGAGGCCCTCCTCCTTGAGGATCTCCGCGATGGCCTTCTTCATCTTGGACGCAGGGGCTTCCACCGTTTCGTGGTAGACCATATTGGCGTTTCTAATACGGGTTAGGAAGTCCGCAATGGGATCCGTCATGACCACAGAGCTCTACCCCCTTCCTCTTTACCAGCTGGCCTTGCGAAGGCCGGGGATCTCGCCGCGGTGGGCAAGCATCCGGAAGCAAAGGCGGCAGACGCCAAACTGGCGCATGTACGCCCGGGGGCGCCCGCAGAGCTTGCACCGGTTGTACTTGCGCACCTTAAACTTCGGCTCGCGCATGGCCTTGTATATTAAAGCCTTTCGGGCCACCTTCTCCCCTCCTTAAAAACCGGATGTTGTTAGGCCGCCCTGAAGGGCATGCCCAGCAGGCGCAGGAGCTCCCGCGCCTCCTCGTCGGTCTTGGCCGTGGTCACAAAAATGATGTCCATGCCCCTTACCTTATCGATCTTGTCGTAGTCGATTTCGGGGAAGATGAGCTGCTCCCGGATGCCCAGGCTGTAGTTGCCGCGCCCGTCAAAGGAATGGGGCGAGACGCCGCGGAAGTCGCGCACCCGGGGCAGGGCCACGTTAAAGAGCTTGTCGCAGAACTCGTACATGCGGTCCCCGCGCAGGGTCACCTTGCAACCAATGGACATGCCCTTGCGTACCCTAAAGGCGGCAATGGATTTCCTGGCCTTGGTTATCACCGGTTTCTGGCCGGCAATGAGGGCCAGGTCGTTAGCAGCCGCCTCAATGGCCTTGGGGTTCTGGGTGGCCTCCCCGACCCCCATATTGATAACCACCTTTTCCAGGCGGGGGACTTCCATGACGTTCTTGTAGCCGAACTTTTCCATCATGGCTTTGACTACTTCTTTCTGATACTTCTCCTTTAACCTCGGCGGCACGGCGATCACCTACCTTTTTAGCCTATTTCTTCTCCGCACTTCTTGCAGACCCTCACCTTGCGCCCGTCCTCCAGGAATTTCTTGGCCACGCGGGTGGGCTTATCGCACTTCGTGCACACGAGCATGACGTTGGAGACGTGGATGGGCGCTTCCTTTTCAATGATGCCTCCCTGGGGCAGGCGCGGCGTGGGCCTGGTGTGGCGCTTGACGATGTTCACGCCCTCCACCAGCACCCGCTGCTTTTTGGGGAAAGCCGCCAGCACCTTGCCCTTCTTCCCCTTGTACTTACCGGCCAGGACCAGCACCGTATCGCCCTTTTTCACATGCAGCTTGGGCATCTCGCTCTACCTCCAGATCTCCTGCTAGACAACCTCCGGCGCCAGGGAGATGATCTTCATGAAGTCCTTTTCCCGCAGCTCCCGGGCCACCGGGCCGAAAATCCGCGTGCCCCGCGGGCTCTTGTCGTCCTTAATGATCACGGCGGCGTTCTCGTCAAACTTGATGTAGGAGCCGTCCGGGCGGCGCACCTCCTTCTTGGTGCGCACCACCACCGCCCGCACCACATCGCCCTTCTTCACCACCCCGCCGGGCACGGCCTCCTTTACGGAGCAGATGATCTCGTCGCCCAGGCTGGCGTAGCGGCGGTTGCTGCCTCCGAGAACGCGGATGCACATCAGGCGGCGGGCGCCGGTGTTGTCGGCCACGTTAAGTATCGATTGCACCTGAATCATCTACCGCCACCCCCCCTTCTGCTTCCACTCCTCTGGCCCGCTCGAGGATCTCCACCACGCGCCAGCGCTTTTCCTTGGAGAGCGGACGCGTTTCCATAATGCGCACCTTGTCGCCCACGCGGCACTCGTTGTGCTCGTCGTGGGCCTTGAATTTTTTGGTCCTGCGCACCACCTTCTGGTACAGCGGGTGGCGGACCAGCCTCTCTACGGCCACCACCACCGTCTTATCCATCTTATCGCTGACCACGCGGCCAACGAGGACTTTGCGCTGTCCACGCGTTTGCACCGTAAAAACTCCCCCTTTTAGTTGGCCCGCCGCTCAATCCCCAGTTCCCGCTCCCGGAGAATGGTCTTGAGGCGGGCGATGTTGCGGCGCACTTCCCGGATCTTCATGGGGTTATCCAGCTGGTTGGTGGCCAGCTGAAAACGCAGCTTGAACAGTTCCTCTTTGGAGTCGTGAAGTTTTTTCAGCAACTCCTCGTCGGAGAGCTGCCTTAAGTCCCTGGCTTTCACTTTCCATCACTCCCCGCGCTTGACGACCCTGGTTTTAATGGGCAACTTGTGCGAGGCCAGGCGCAGAGCTTCGTGGGCCACTTCCTCGTCCACGCCGGCCACTTCAAAGAGGATGCGCCCGGGTTTGACAATGGCTACCCAGTATTCGGGGGAACCCTTACCGCTGCCCATGCGGGTTTCCGCCGGCTTGGCCGTCACCGGCACGTCGGGGAAAATCCTGATCCACACCTTCCCGCCGCGGCGGATGTGCCGGGTTATGGCCACCCGGGCCGCTTCAATCTGGCGGCTGGTGATCCAGGCCGGCTCCAGGGCCTGCAGCCCGTACTCCCCGAAGTGAACCTCGGTCCCCCTTTTAGCGCGGCCGCTCAAGTTGCGCACCCGGTGCTGCTTGCGGTACTTCACTCTTTTGGGCATGAGCATAGGCTTTACTCTCCTCCCTGGCCGGCAGCAGCCTTTTGCTCCTTGGGCTCCGGCAGAACTTCCCCTTTGTAAATCCAAACTTTAACCCCGATCTTGCCGTAGGTGGTATCGGCCTCCGCAAAGCCGTAATCTATGTCCGCCCGCAGGGTGTGCAGGGGCACCTTGCCCTCGCTGTACCACTCGGTGCGGGCAATTTCCGCCCCGGCCAGCCGCCCGCCCACGCAGACCTTAATGCCCTTGGCGCCCATGCGCATGGCGCGGGCCACGGCCTGCTTCATGGCGCGGCGGAAAGCCACCCGCTTTTCCAGCTGGGCGGCAATGTTCTCGGCCACCAGCTGGGCGTCCAGCTCCGGCACCTTGATCTCCACGATGCTGAGGTGGACCTGCTTGCCGGTCATCTTCTCCAGCTCTTTGCGCAGGTTCTCCACCTCCGCCCCGCCGCGCCCGATGACAATCCCCGGCTTGGCCGTATGGATGGTCACCCGCACGCGGTTGGCCGCCCGTTCAATGACAATGCGGGAAATGCCCGCGGCGTAAAGCTTCTCCTTGATGTAGCGGCGGATCTTGACGTCCTCGATGAGAAGGTTGGCAAAGTTCCTTTTATCGGCAAACCACTTGGCGTCCCAGTCTTTAATGATGCCCAGGCGGAGCCCCTTGGGATGGACTTTTTGTCCCACGTTTCCCCTCCTTTCCCGTCTATTCCCTTTCTTTGACCACAATGGTAATGTGGCTGGTGCGCCGCCGTCTTATGTCCGCCCGCCCGTAAGCCCGGGGCCGCCACCGCTTCCAGGTCGGCCCCTGGTCCACGTAGGCCTGGGCAATGTAGAGCCGGTCGGGATTCATGTCGTAGTTGTGCTCCGCGTTGGCCACCGCGGACTTGATCACCTTGGCCACCGGCAGGGCGGCCCTCTTGGGGGTAAACCGCAGGATGGCCAGCGCCTCCTTTACATCCTTTCCCCGGATGAGGTTGACTACCTGGCGCACCTTCTGCGGCGAAATGCGCACGTACCTGGCTACTGCCCTGGCTTCCATGCCCCAAACCCCCTTACTTTAGCGCCGTGGATCTTTCCGTGTGGGCGCCGTGACCGCGGAAGATGCGGGTGGGCGCAAACTCGCCCAGCTTGTGCCCCACCATCTCCTCGGTGATGTAGATGGGCACGTGCTTGCGCCCGTCGTAAACGGCTATGGTGTGGCCGATCATCTGGGGAAGGATGGTGGAGCGGCGGGACCAGGTCTTAATCACCCGCTTCTCCCCCTTGGCATTCATTTCCTCGATTTTCTTTAACAGCTTGGGGTCACAGTAAGGCCCCTTTTTTAAGGAACGTCCCATAAAGCCAGCGCCTACCTCCTTTCACCGCTAGCCCCTGCGCTTGAGGATCAACCGGTCGCTGGGCTTCTTCTTGCGGGTCTTCACGCCGAGGGCCGGCTTGCCCCATGGAGTAACCGGGTGGCGCCCAATGGGGTGCCGCCCCTCGCCGCCGCCGTGGGGGTGGTCCACCGGGTTCATGGCCGAACCCCGCACGGTCGGCCTGATGCCCATCCAGCGGGCCCGCCCGGCCTTGCCGATGGTAATGTTCTCGTGCTCCACGTTGCCCACCTGTCCCACGGTAGCCTTGCAGTCCAAAAGAAACAGGCGCATCTCGCCGGAAGGCATGCGGACGACGGCGTACTTGCCTTCCTTGCCCATCACCTGGGCGGCCGCGCCCGCCGAGCGCACCACCTGGCCGCCGGCACCCGGGTAGAGCTCGATGTTGTGCACCAGCGTGCCCACCGGGATGTTCCTTAAGGGCAGGGCGTTGCCCACCTTAATGTCGGCCTGGGGGCCGGACTCCACCGTCATGCCCACCTCCAGACCCAGCGGGGCCAGGATGTAGCGCTTCTCCCCGTCGGCGTACTGCAGGAGGGCAATGCGGGCCGAGCGGTTGGGGTCGTACTCAATGCTTACCACCTTGGCCGGAATGCCGTCCTTGTCCCGCTTGAAGTCGATGATGCGGTACATGCGCTTGTGGCCGCCGCCCCGGTGCCGCACGGTGATCCGCCCCTGGTTGTTGCGCCCGGCATGTTTTTTAAGCGGCACCACCAGGGACTTTTCCGGCTTCTCCTTGGTGACCTCCTCAAAGGTGGAGACGGTAACAAAGCGGCGCCCCGGCGACGTGGGCTTGTATTTCCTGATACCCACCGGGTTTCCCTCCCTAAAAACTACTAAACTGCCTTTTGCCCGCTATACTCCTTCAAACAGCTCGATCCGGTCGCCTTTTTTCAGCTTGACAATGGCCTTCTTGTAGTCCGGCTCTTTCCCCACGATGTTGCGCACGCGCTTGGTCTTGCCTTTAACGCGCATGGTGTTGACCTTTTCTACCTTCACTTTAAAAAGCGCCTCTACGGCCTTCTTTATCTCCGTCTTGTTGGCCCGGGGGTCGACGATAAAGGTGTACTTGTTCTCCTCCATGAGGGCCATGCTCTTTTCCGTGATCACCGGGCGCAGGATAATGTCCCGCGGGTCCTTCACGGGGCAAACACCTCCTGCACCCTGGCCACCGCCTCCTTGGTAATGACCAGCGTGGGGTGGGCCAGGAGGTCGTAAACGTTGAGGCTGTCGGCCACGGTGGGCTTGACGCCGGGAATGTTGCGGGCCGACTTGAAGACGTTTTCTTCCGGCTGCGCGGTGACCACCAGCGCCTTCTCGTTCACCTTGAGGTTACCCAGGATGCGGATCATCTCCTTGGTGCGGGGCTGCTCCAGCTTCAGCTCATCCAGCACCACCAGCTTGCCGTCCCGCACCTTTGCGGAAAGGGCCGACCTCATGGCCAAACGCCGGACCTTCTTGGGCAAGCGGTAGCTGTAATCCCGGGGATGGGGGCCAAACACGATGCCGCCCTTGCGCCAGATGGGAGAGCGGATGCTGCCGTGGCGCGCTCTTCCCGTGCCCTTCTGGCGCCAGGGCTTGCGCCCGCCGCCGCGCACCTCGCCGCGGGTCTTCGTGTCGTGGGTACCCCGCCGGCGGCGGGCCAGCTGCCAGACCACCGCTTCGTGCAGCACGTGTATGTGCGGGGGAACGCCGAACACGTCCTCCCGCAGCTCTATCTCCCCCACCTGGTCCCCGTTGGTATTGTATACCGGAACGGTAAGCATGCTCTTTCCCCCTTTGCTTTCCACGCCTTACCTGTTGGCCTTGACGGCCTCCCTGATGAGCAGGAGGCCCCCACGAGGACCGGGAACGGAACCCTTCACCGCCAGCAGGTTGCGCTCCGGGTCGACGCGCATCACTTCCAGGTTCTGTACCGTGACCCGCTCCACGCCGTAATGCCCGGGCAGCTTCCTGCCTTTAAAAACGCGGGCCGGGCCCTTGGCCCCCAGGGAACCGGGGCGCCGGTGGTATTTGGAGCCGTGGGCCATAGGGCCGCGCTGGAAGCCGTGGCGCTTGATGCCGCCGGCAAACCCGTGGCCCTTGGAGGTACCCGTCACGTCCACCTTTTCCCCCACGGAAAAGATGTCCGCCCGGATCTCCTGCCCCACCTGGTACTCCTCAACGTTATCCACGCGGATCTCGCGCAGGAAACGCACGGGCCTCACGCCGGCCCTGGCAAAGTGCCCCTTTAGGGGCTTGTTGACCCGCTTTTCGGAGACGGCCCCGAAGCCCAGCTGTATGGCGCTGTAGCCGTCCCGCTCGGGGGTCTTTTTCTGCACGACCACACAGGGCCCTGCCTCGATTACCGTTACGGGCACGGCTTCCCCGGCTTCCGTAAAGATCTGGGTCATGCCGACCTTGCGGCCGAGGATGCCCTTGGGCATGCCGCCCACACCTCCTCATAAAAACTCCTCTAGAGTTTAATCTCAATGTCCACCCCTGCCGGCAGGTCCAGCCTCATGAGGGCATCCACCGTCTTGGGGGTGGGCTCCAGGATGTCGATCAGGCGCTTGTGGGTGCGGATCTCAAACTGCTCCCGCGAGTCCTTGTCCTTGTGGGGAGAGCGCAGGATGGTGTAAACGCTTCTTTCCGTGGGCAGGGGGATGGGCCCCGCCACCTGCGCACCCGTACGCCGGGCCGTCTCCACAATCTTCTGGGCCGACTGGTCCAGGATGTGGTGGTCGTAGGCCTTAAGACGGATGCGAATTTTTTGCTTTTTCAAAGGTCCGCCTCCTCTCCGCCCTCAAAGGGGTTCATTTCGTAAACGCAAATTGAGAAGTGGGGGTGGGAGATATCCCGCCCCACTTCTCACGGCCCGCTTACTCGATGATGGAGGTGACCACCCCGGCACCCACCGTCCGGCCACCCTCCCGGATGGCAAACCGCAACCCCTCCTCTATGGCTATGGGCGTGATCAGCTTGATCTCCAGCTGCACGTTGTCCCCAGGCATCACCATCTCCACGCCCTCCGGCAGGTATATCGTCCCCGTCACGTCCGTCGTCCGGAAATAAAACTGCGGTCGATACCCGCTGAAAAACGGCGTGTGCCTCCCACCCTCCTCCTTCGTCAATACGTATACCTCCGCCCGAAAATGCGTGTGCGGCTTGATGCTCCCAGGCTTCGCCAACACCTGCCCCCGCTCCACTTCCTTCCTCTCTATCCCCCGCAGCAAACAACCTATGTTGTCCCCGGCTTCCCCACGGTCCAATACCTTCCGGAACATCTCTACCCCGGTCACTACCGTCTTCATCGGCTTGTCCCGTAAACCCACTATCTCTACTTCGTCCCCTACCTTCACCGTGCCGCGCTCTACACGACCCGTCACCACCGTCCCCCGACCCGTTATGCTAAACACGTCCTCTATGGGCATCAAAAACGGCTTGTCTATCTCCCGCTGCGGCGTCGGAATGTAGTTGTCCACCGCGTCCATTAACTCCCAAATGCACTTGCAGTGCTCGCACTCCCGGCTCCCACACCCACACTCTAAAGCCTTCAGCGCCGAACCTACCACCACCGGTACGTCATCCCCAGGAAACTCATACGTGGACAGCAATTCCCGTACTTCCATCTCCACCAGTTCCAATAACTCCGGATCGTCCACCATGTCCGCCTTGTTCAAAAAGACCACAATGTACGGCACCCCTACCTGCCGCGCCAACAATATGTGCTCCCGCGTCTGCGGCATCGGCCCGTCCGCCGCCGAAACCACCAGTATCGCCCCGTCCATCTGCGCCGCACCCGTAATCATGTTCTTCACATAGTCCGCGTGCCCCGGACAGTCCACGTGCGCATAGTGCCGCGCCTCCGTCTCGTACTCCACGTGCGCCGTGTTTATCGTGATCCCCCGCTCCCTCTCCTCCGGCGCGTTGTCTATCTCCTCGTACTTCTTGTACGTCGCCTTCCCCACCTTCGACAACACCAGCGTGATCGCCGCCGTAAGCGTCGTCTTCCCATGGTCCACGTGCCCTATCGTCCCTACGTTCACGTGCGGCTTCGTCCGCTCAAATTTCGCCTTGGCCATAA
>NZ_AUBR01000045.1 GCF_000429345.1 Desulfovirgula thermocuniculi DSM 16036
CCAACAATATGTGCTCCCGCGTCTGCGGCATCGGCCCGTCCGCCGCCGAAACCACCAGTATCGCCCCGTCCATCTGCGCCGCACCCGTAATCATGTTCTTCACATAGTCCGCGTGCCCCGGACAGTCCACGTGCGCATAGTGCCGCGCCTCCGTCTCGTACTCCACGTGCGCCGTGTTTATCGTGATCCCCCGCTCCCTCTCCTCCGGCGCGTTGTCTATCTCCTCGTATTTCTTGTACGTCGCCTTCCCCACCTTCGACAACACCAGCGTGATCGCCGCCGTAAGCGTCGTCTTCCCATGGTCCACGTGCCCTATCGTCCCTACGTTCACGTGCGGCTTCGTCCGCTCAAATTTCGCCTTGGCCATAAATCACCTTCTCCTCCTTGCCACCACATTTTTGCACACTTATAAATTATTTCCGCACCGGGAGCGACTCATGCAGCAATACAAGACAGTGAATTCGCTACAAAAAAGAAAAATCCTCCTTAAAGACCAAAGTCGCCGGCTCTTTAGACCGGCGACCGCATAAAAAAATGGTAGCGGCGCAGGGACTCGAACCCCGGACACAGCGGGTATGAACCGCTTGCTCTAACCAGCTGAGCTACGCCGCCACGAGATGCACCGGCCGCCGCCTGTAAAGGCCGGCGGCCGGTCAGAGCTGGAGCCACTAACCGGGATTGAACCGGTGACCTCGTCCTTACCAAGGACGCGCTCTACCCACTGAGCTATAGTGGCATGGTTGCGGGGGTAGGATTTGAACCTACGACCTTCGGGTTATGAGCCCGACGAGCTACCGACTGCTCCACCCCGCGTCGCTATATTAATTATAGCATACATCCCCTTGTTTATCAAACCCCTCTTTTGAAGGGTTTGTGGTGGAGGGGGCAGGATTCGAACCTGCGAAGGCTTCAGCCGGCAGATTTACAGTCTGCTCCCTTTGGCCACTTGGGTACCCCTCCACAACTGGAGCCGACAGCGGGACTCGAACCCGCAACCTGCTGATTACAAATCAGCTGCTCTACCGTTGAGCTACGCCGGCGCGAAGCAATTTTAATCTTAGCAAAAAAAAATCCCGCTGTCAATACTGCAGGAAAACCGTTAAAATTGCCGGCGGAAATGCCGGGACAGGAAAAAGCGCAAAAGGTGTCGAATTCCTGGTAGCAGGCAAAAGAACGCCGGGAATAAACCGCTTTTTTTTCATGCAAGCTAAAATCGGAGTCGCCGGCTTTTGCGGAAAGGAGGAAAACCATTGCCTAAAAAGAAAAAGGACTGGAAAAGGTACCTGGCGGCGGGCATCTTTGCCGTCGTCGCCCTGGCCCTGGGAGGCTATTTCGCCCACAAACTGGCCCCCCAGGGCGGTGACGCGGGCTCGGCGGCTTCCCTAACCCAAACCGCCCGTCCGCCCGCGCAGAACAGCCCTGCCCAGCCGCCAAACGGCGGTTTTGCAAACGCCCCGCGCGAGCAGCCCTCTTCCCCCTCCCCGCCTACTACCCACTCCCTCTCCAACACGCGCTACGGGTGGGGCATCAAGCGCAACAGCAATCACCAGCAGCCCGAGGTGCCCGGGAACATCCGCGCGCTCCTCTCCCGCTACGATGCCTACTGGGTGGGCTCCCCCGCGGAAAAGGTGCTCTACCTCACCTTTGACGAGGGCTACGAAAACGGCTTCACGCCCAAGATACTGGACGTTTTAAAGGCCAACGGCGTCAAGGCCGCCTTTTTTGTCACCGGGCACTACGTAAAGACCCAGCCCGAGTTGGTGAAGAGAATGGTCGCCGAGGGCCACATTGTGGGCAACCACACCATGAACCACCCCAGCCTCCCGGACCTCAGCAACGAGGAAATTAAAAAGGAACTCCGCGAAGTGGAGGACCTCTTCTACGGGCTCACCGGCCAGAAGATGCGCTACCTCCGCCCGCCCAAGGGCGAGTACAGCGAGCGCACCCTGGCGGTAACCAGGGACCTGGGCTACTACAACATCTTCTGGAGCCTGGCCATGGTGGACTGGGTGCCCATGCCCGGCGGGCCCCAGGAAGCCTACCAGACGGTCATGGACAACCTGCACAACGGGGCAGTCATCCTCCTGCACGCCGTCTCCCGGGACAATGCCGAGGCCCTGGACAGGATCATCAGGGACGCCAAAGCCCAGGGGTACACCTTTAAAACCCTGGACGACCTGGTGAGCGACCACCGGGGTACAGGCGCAGCATAAAATATCCTTGGGGCAAAGGCACCGCACCTCCTGCGGTGCCTTTTGATGCTTATAAAAATGTTTTCCCTTGACTTTGCGTCTTTCATGGGTTAGAATTTCTCCAAGTTTAAAATCATCAAAATATGGCCTTGCCGGGTGATCCCATGTCCATCGGTGCCGTCTTTAAAGCCCTGGGGGACGAGACGCGGCGGGAGATCCTGCGCCTCCTGGCCCGGGGAGACATGACGGCGGGCGAAATAGCCCGCTCCTTTACCCTCTCCCGCCCCACCATTTCCCACCACTTGCACATTTTAAAAGAAGCGGGGCTGGTGCTGGAGGAAAAGAGGGGGCAGCACGTCATTTACTCGCTGAACATGACGGTTTTCCAGCAACTAACCGGCTGGCTGCTGGAGATCCTGCACTCCGTCACCGCCCGGGAAAGGAAAGGGGGTGCAAAATCCCCGTGAGCGGCAAGCGCGACCTTCAGCCGGTGACGCCGGGCAGCGAGTGGCCGGCCCTGGCGCTGCTCCTGGCCATGTTCGTGGCCGGCGCGGCAGCTTATGCGCACCTCCCCGAAATGGTGCCGGCGCACTGGAACCTGAAAGGCGAGGTGGACAATTACTTCTCCCGCTTCGGCGGAGCCTTTGCCCTGCCCCTTTTGGCCGCAGGTATCTACCTGGCCATGCTCCTGCTGCCCTTTGCGGACCCGCGGCGGGAGAGCTACCGTCGCTTTGCGGGCGCCTACCGGGCCGTCAGGATGGGGCTCCTGGTCTTCCTGGCCGCGCTGCACGGCCTCATCCTGGCCGTCGGCCTGGGAGGCCCCGCGGACCTTGTGCCCCGCATTGTTCCCCTGCTTACCGGCGCGCTGTTTGTGGTTATCGGCAATTACCTGCCCCAGGTGCGGCCCAACTATTTCTTTGGCATCAGAACCCCCTGGACGCTGGCGGACGAAGAAGTGTGGCGGCGCACGCACCGCTTCTCCGGCCCGGTCTTCGTGCTGGCCGGCCTGGCGGTCATGGCCGCTTCCCTCCTGCCCTCTCCGGCAGGCTTTACCGTCACCATGGTGGCCCTGGGCGCGGCGGTCCTCTCAACCGTCGTCTACTCCTACCTGCTCTTCCGCCGGTGGTGAAAACACGTGCACAAGCGGCCTGCCGGAGAGAAAGTTGGCAATTTCCCCCGCCACGGCCTCTGCCGCCCTCCGGGGCACGGCGGTAGTCTTGCCCCCCAGGTGGGGGGTGAGGATCACGTTGGGCAGGGAAAAGAAGGGGTGATCCGGGGGTGGAGGCTCTTCCTTTAAGACGTCCAGGGCCGCCCCCCGGATTCTCCCCTCTTTCAGGACCCGGTAAAGGGCCCCCTCATCTACCAGGTCCCCCCGGGCGGTGTTGACCAGGCAGGCCGTCCTCTTCATCAGCGACAGCTGGGCTTCGCCGATCAGGGCGCCTTTCCCCGTGCCGGGGCGGGTGTGCAGGCTCACAAAGTCGGCGCGGGCCAAAAGCTCTTCCAGGGAAACGGGCTCGGCACCCGCGGCGCGGATCTCGCCCTCCCCCACGCGGGGGCTGTGCGCGATGACGGTCATGCCGAAGGCCTTTGCCCGCTCCGCCACCAGGCGGCCCACCCGCCCGAAGCCGATAATGCCCAGGGTCGTGCCGGCCAGCTCAAGCCCCTCCAGCGCACTGCGGCACTCGTAGCTCCAGGCGGCGGCTCCGGCGCTCTTCACCAGGTCGCGCGCTTCCCCCAGGTTGCGGGCCAGGCACAGGATCAAGGCCAAGGTGAGGTCGGCGGTGGAGGCCGCCGCCCTGCCGGGGGCGTGGACCACCGGGATGCCGCGGGCGGCGGCTGCCGCCACGTCCACGTTTACCGGGTGGGCGCGGGCGCAGGCAATCAGGCGCAGCCGCCCGGCGGCGGCTATAACTTCCCTGCTCACGGGGGCCTTATGCACCACCAGGATGTCCACGCCGTGCAGCCCGGAGGTCAGCTCCCGCGGGGAACCGTAAAATTCCCTTATCCCTTCCACTTCCCCCGCCGGTGCCCCTGCCCCGGCCCCGGAGTGCAGAACGTCTATTTCCACCGGCAAGCCGGCCAGGAGCACCGGCAGCCTCTCCACCAGCGCCCGCGCGGTGAGGGTCCCGTCATCCACTATACACAGGCGCACTGCAGTTCACCCCTGCCGCCACCTGCCGCCTTTACCTTAATATTACCAGTCAGCCGCGGCACAGCAAAGGGCCTTTCCCTTTACAGAAAGGCTTCCCGGGGCTTATAATAGGAGCCATGATGGAAGAAAAACACAAAAGCTATGCCTTCTTCCTCGTCAACCTGGCCGTGTTCCTGGATACGCTCCTTTACGGCATCATTGTGCCGGTCATTCCCCACTACGCCACCACCCTGGGCATCTCCACCATCTGGCTGGGCTTTATTTTTGCCGCCTACTCCGCCGGCCTCCTGCTGGCCGGCGTGCCGTCCGGCATGGCCTGCGACCGCTTCGGCTACCGGCCGGTCATGGTCGGCGGCGCGCTGGGTCTCACCCTGGCCACCATCGCCTTTGCCTTTTCGCGCTCGGCGTGGATACTGGCCGCCAGCCGCTTCGTGCAGGGGGTGGCCGCCGCCGCCACCTGGTCGGCGGGCCTGGCTCTGGTGGCCATCCTCTACCCTCCCCAGGTGCGGGGGCAAAAAATGGGGGTGGCAATGGCCAGCACCGGCCTGGGCACCATCCTGGGACCTCCGGTGGGCGGCGCGCTCTACCAGTGGGCAGGCTACGCCAGTCCCTTCTTGCTAACCGCGGTCCTCGGCCTCCTCCTCACCCTCCTCCTCTGGTGCGGCTCGTGGCCGAAAAACAGGCCGTCACGGCCCAGAGGCCGCTTTTCCTGGGCGGGACTCCTGGCCGGCCCCAACATCCTCCTGGCCACCGCCATCACCCTGGCCGGCAGCTTCGGCTACGGCATGCTTGAGCCCACCCTGCCCCTGCACCTGCACGAAAGCTTTGACCTGGACAGCGCCAGGGTGGGGCTCTTTTTCGGCCTTTTCAGCGTCACCTACTCCCTCTGCCAGCCCCTGGTGGGAGCGCTGGCCGACCGCCTGGGCAGGAAGCCCTTGATTTTTGCCGGCCTCCTGGCCGAAGCGGCCCTCCTGCCCTGGCTGGCCCTGGCCAAGACGCCAGCCGCGGAGGCCTCCGTGATGGCCCTTTTGGGATTTGCCGTGGGCACCTGCTCCACGCCGCTCCTGCCCCTCCTGGCGGACTCCGCGGAAAAGCTTTTGTCCGGCAATCCCGGCATAAAAGAGGAGGCGGCGCCGCGTGATAGCCCCTACGGCACCGCCTTCGGCCTCACCAATACCGTTTACTCCCTGGGCCTGGTCCTGGGCCCCCCTGTGGGCACGGCACTCTTGCAGCAGCACGGGTTTACCCCCGTGGCCTTTACTCACGGGGCCATCATGGGGGCAGCCGCCCTCGCGGTCGCCGCGTACATGCGCGAGACGCTGGCAAAGTGAGCGGGCAGGAGCCCGCGCCGGTATCAGGCGGGCGGGCCGCCGCCCGCTTCCTTATTCCTGGCGGCAGCCAGCTCGGCCCTTAATTTTTGCACCTCCGCCTCCAGGCGCCTCACGTAAAGGTAGCGCCTGAGCTGCCACCACACCCCCAAGAACAGCACCGCCAGCGCCCCGGCGGCGGTGGAAAGCAAAATGATCAGCACCTTGGAAATCCCTTCTATGCGCCAGGCCAGAAAGTTTATCCCCACCGGCTCCGGGTTCTGCACGGCAAACACGGCCACCAGCAGAGCCAGGCACAGGGCCGCCACAAAGTAGATCTGGGACCTGCTAATACGCCCCACCCCCCTACAGGACGGCGGCCACGATTTCCGCCTTTAACCCGGGGTATTTCGCCAGCCAGCGCCTCCTTTCCTCCCGCAGTTCTTCCACCAGCCGCCTGTATTCCGCAGGGCTGTAGTAAGATGCCGGGTCGTAGGGGGACAAATCAAGGCCCGGGATGGCGGCGGCCACCTGGTAGCCCCAGTCCTCATCTACCTTCCAGATGATGCTGTCGCGGGCAATTTCCCGCAGGATGTGGGTGGACACGCCCACGGTAATTTTCTTGCCCGGGAAGCCCGGCCTTGCCCCCACGCTGCCGGTGTTCAGGAGGTAGGCCTCCATATCCGGATTGGCGCGCAGGATTTCCAGCAGGCGGTTGCCCTCTTCTTCCTCCGGGCCGATGATGAACGGGTTGGTGCCCACTTCCCGCTTGGACTGCCCGGCCCGGGTGGGGTCGCCCGCCGAAGTCTCTATGGACTCCCCGAGCATGAAATAGGCCGCCGCCTGCTCTGCCGTGAGCTTGGCCACCGGCGGTATAATGGTGTCCCGCCGGGTGATGAAAATGAGGCGGTGGGCCTTGTCGAGGTCGATGCGGTCGTCGGTGCCCGGCACGTCGCGGCGCAGGATCACCCCCCGCCCGTTGGTGGTTAGCTCGTAGTCGTCAAAGAGAATGCGTCCGTCGCCGTCAACCTTGACGTTTTCAAAAACGGCCCCCGGTGAGGTGGCCGCCCGGTAAAGGACCACCTGCGACTCGTCCAGCCCTTCGGTTTTAATGTAAAAGCCGTTTTCCGTACCGTAGCAATACCCGGTGGGGTCCATCATCACCACGTCGTCCTGGCGGATGATGACCCCCTCCTCGCCGCACAGCCCGTGGTCGTGCATGGTGAGGGTGGTTTTGCCCGTGCCGGAAAGGCCAAACAAAATGAAGCCCACCTCTTTGATGCGCCCACCGGCATCCCGCACCCGCAGCACCTTGCTCCCGGCGTGCAGCCCCAGCCAGCCGCGCTTCTTCACCACGTACATGGCCATGCGCAAAAACGACTTCTTGCACTCCCCGAAATAATCGGTACCCAGGATGTAGGTCACGCCGGCTTCCGGGTGGCAGAAGATGAGGCGCTCCGGCCACTCGGGCACGTAGACGCTCACCAGGTCGGGCTCGCCCTCCGGGTCCTCCGGGTCGAAGAGCATCTTGTGCCACTGCAGGGGTATGCGGGCGTACTCGGCGGTAATGTACAGCCGGCAGTGCAGGCGGAAGTTGGGATGGTTGCCCATCTGCCTGTCCAGGCGGATGATCGCCTTTTCTTCCAAGTACCTGCCGACTTGTTCCACCACCTCCAGCGCCCGCTGGCGGGAAATGCCCTGCTGGTCCACCCCCAGGCGCACCCCGTCCTCCACGATATAGGTAAACCTGGCGCTGCGGTTGCGCACCTTGGTTATATAGCTGGCACTGCCGTACACGGTGGTCTTCTCCTCGTGGGAGGCCAGCGCCCTCAGCACTTCTGGCGCGGGGTTGACAATTTCCTCCCTGGCCCTGATGGGGCGGCGAAATTCGTGCATACCCAACCCACCTTTTCTGCCACATTTTTTGGCTTAAAGGGGCTATTTGTGCCCCGGTATAAGCAATTTATGTTATCACTTCTACGTTCCGGGCATTTTTCCTGCACCCTGAATACAAAATACAACCAAAATTTTTTCGCCCCCCTGTCTTGCGGCAGGCCGGCGGTGATATAATACGTGTGGCGGCAAAGGCCGCTCATCCTGCCCCTTTAAGGAGGTATGTAGCCTTGGCCAGAATTCCTTACATCGACACGGAAGAGTGTATGGCCTGCGGGTCCTGCGCCGAAACCTGTCCCGACGTGTTTGCCATGAACGAGGAAATGGGCTTTGCCGTGGTGGTCAACCCCTACGGGGCCAGCGAGGACGAGATTCAAGAGGCCATCGATATGTGCCCCGCCCAGTGCATCCACTGGAAAACGGAGTAACGGGTCGAGCCGAAAGGCGGCTGGCAGGCCGCCTTTTTTATTTGGCCAAAAATTTTTCCTGGCCCAAAGAAAAACATTCCTCTAGGAAGCGGCGCGGGTGATGTGGGATGATTTCTATGGGGCAAGCCGGAGAAAGGGGGTGGGCAGGCAGCAGGAAAAGAAGACGGTCGATGCGGGCCCAAATTAATCCACTAGCTAACGGGGGGAGCGATAGGGAATGAGAAAGTGGCTCTTGCCGGCGCTGGCCCTCCTGCTGGTAGCTGCCGTGGTGGCAGGGTGCGGGGGCGGCACCCAGGGCGGCACCCAGAGCAAGGAACCGGTTAAAATCGGCTTTTTTGCCCCCATCACCGGACCGGCGGCAGCCGACGGGCAGAGCGCCATGCAGGCGGCCAAGCTGGCGGTAAAGAAGATTAATGAAGCGGGAGGCATCAACGGGCGCCAGGTAGAGCTGGTGGACTACGACGACAACCTCGACCCGAAGCAGGCGGTTAACATCGCCCAGAAGCTCACCACCAAAGATAAGGTGGTGGCCGTCGTCTCCGGCTCTTACAGCGGCCCCACGCGGGCGGCAGCCCCCATTTTCCAAAACGCCAAGATCCCCATGATCAGCGCCTACGCCATCCACCCTGAGATCACCAAGGCCGGGGACTACATCTTCCGCCAGTCCTTCGTGGGCACCATCCAGGGCAAGGCCGGGGGCTACGTGGCCGTTAACCTGCTGAAGGCAAAGAAGATCTCCATACTGCACGTGGATAACGATTTCGGCAATACCCTGGCCAAGTCGTTCCAGGAGTACGTCACCGCCAACGGCGCGCAGGTGGTTTCCAACGACTCCTTTGCCATGGGCGAAAAGGAGTTTACCCCCGTCCTCACCAAAATCAAGCAGCTGAAACCCGACCTGGTCTACATCCCCGCCTACGCCGGTGAGGGCGCCCAGATCGTGCGCCAGGCAAAGGATCTGAAGCTGGAGGCGCAGCTCCTGGGCACCGAGGGCGTGGATTCCACAACCCAGTTCCTGAAGGTGGCCGGGGAAGCCGCGGAAGGGCTGATCATTACCACCAACCTCAACCGGGATTCCAGCAGCAAGGTCACACAGGACTTCATTAAGGAGTACACCCAGCAGTACGGGCACGCCCCGGACATGGTAGCCGCTTCCACCTACGACGCCTTTATGGTGCTGGCCGCGGTAATGAAGCAGCAGGGCCCTGAGCCGGAAAAGATCAAGGAAGGCCTGTACAAGATAAAGGACTTTGAAGCCGTAACGGGAACCATCAAGGGCTACAACAAGCTGGGCGAAGTCATGAAGCCCGTGCAGGTGCAAAAAGTGGAAAAAGGTAATTTCCGGTACTTTGCCGAAATCACCGACCCGGCAATCATCACGCCGCCGGAAAGCTAAGCTCATTGCCCAAGGCGGGCACCCGTTAACAGCCGGGTGCCCGCAATCACGTCCTTTTAATTTTGGTGAGGAGGGCGGGCCGTGTTCTTACAGCAAGTGGTAAACGGTATTGTGGTGGGCAGCGTTTACGCCCTGACAGCCCTGGGCGCCACGCTGGTCTACGGCATCCTGCGCATCCTGGATATTTCCAACGCCGCCGCCTACGCCACCGGCGCCTACATCGCCTTTTTTGTTTACTCCGCCACGGGCAACCTCCTGCTTTCCTTTGCCGCCGGCGTGGTGCTGACGGCCCTCCTGGGGCTCGCGGTGCAGAGATACCTCTTTGCCCCCTTAATGGAAAAGCCGCCCCTGGTTTCGCTGATTGCCAGCATCGGCCTGTTCATCTGCACGCAGGACCTGCTGCGCCTTGTGGCCGGCCCGCAGATTCAAAATTTCCATGCGGGCGGCGTCCTGCCCAATATCTACCTGGAAAGGATCAACCTGACCGTTTACGGCTCCTGGGTGATCGTCCTCCTCGTTACCGCCGCCCTGCTGGCCTTCCTCTACCTCCTGCTCAACCACTCGGCCATCGGCCTGGCCTGGAGGGCAACCGCACAGGATCTGGAAACCACCCAGGCCATGGGGATAAACACCAACCGCGTGATTGCCTTAAACTTCCTGCTCGGCTACGGGTTTGCCGCCGCGGCGGGCATTATGGTGGGCATCATGTACAAGTACGTCTTCCCGACCATGGGAGATGTGCCCGCATACAAAATGCTGGCCGTTATCGTGCTGGGCGGGCTGGGGAATCCCCTGGGCACCGTGCTGGCGGCCATGATCATCGGCCTGGCCGAAACGCTGATCGGCGGCTACATCGGCTTCTTCCTGCCGCGTGACGCCCTCGCTTTCGTCATCCTCATCCTCATCCTCCTCTGGCGCCCGCAGGGCCTCCTGGGGCGCCGGCAGGCCAATTAACGACGTTGCATAAAGAGGGAGAAGGCTTATGTACGAGCAAGTAGTGGCCGTAAACGCAGGCATTTTCATGCTCCTGGCCATGAGCTTAAACATCATCACCGGTTTTGCCGGCCAGCCAAACCTGGGCCACGCCGCCTTCTTTGGCATTGGCGCCTACACCTCCGCCCTCCTGGTTGCCAAGGCCAAGGCTGGCTTCTGGCTGGCCCTCCCGGCAGCGGGATTAGTGGCCGGCCTAACGGGCATGCTGCTGGGCTTAATCAGCGTGCGGGTAAGGGAAGATTTCCTGGCCGTCACCACCATCGGCATAAACTTCGTGCTGGTGGCCGTTTTCCAGTACGTCCCCTTTTTCGGCGCTTCCCTGGGGCTGGTCGTGCCGCCGGCAACCGTATTCGGCCGGCGGCTGGATACCGGCGGCTTCCTGATCCTGCTGCTTGTTTTAAACATCCTGGTTTACCTGCTGTGCCTGCGGGTGCGCTTCTCCTGGCTCGGCCTGGCCCTGGGCGGCATCCGCAATGACGAGCAGGCCACCGCTTCCCTGGGGTACAACGTCAACCGCTTCAAAGTCTTTGCCTTTACCATAGGCACCTTTATAGCCGGCCTGGCCGGCAGCGTCTACGCCCACTTCATGGGCTTCATCATGTCCACGGACTTTTCCTTCCCCGTGTCCGTGAGCATCATGGCCATGGCGGTTCTGGGCGGCCTGGGCACCATAAGCGGCCCGCTGCTGGGCGCGGCCATCCTCACCCTGGCGCCGGAAATCTTCCGCTTTGTGGCCGACTACCGCATGCTGGTGTACGGCGGCCTTCTGGTCCTCATGATGCGCTTTTTGCCCCAAGGGCTGCTGGGCGAAAACAGCCCCCTGGCGAACCTGCTGGAGAGGCGGCGCCCCGGCCCCGCAGGCCGTGTCGCACCGGGAGGTGGAAACCGTGGCTGAACGCCGCGTGCTCCTGGAGGTGAAAGGCCTAAAAAAATACTTCGGCGGCTTAAAGGCACTAGACGGCGTCGATCTGGCCGTCTACCGGGGGGAAGTCCTGGGGCTCATCGGCCCCAACGGGGCGGGCAAAACCACCCTCTTCAACCTCATCTGCGGCACCCTGGCACCCACCGCCGGGAAAATATTGCTCGAGGGGAGGGAAATCCAGGGCTTACCGGCCCACGCCATTGCCCACCTGGGAATTGCCCGCACCTTCCAGATTACCAAAATATTTAAAGACCTGACCGTGCTGGAAAACGTGCTCTCAGCCATGGGCCGGCACAACTTCCGGCACCTCCTGGGCTCCCTGGGCAGGAGCCACGCGCGGCCCATGCTGGAGGAAGCCCGCCGGTACCTGCAACTGGTCAACCTGGAGGACAAGGGACACCTCAAAGCCGGCAGCCTGAGCATGGGACACATGAGGAACCTGGAGATTGCCCGCGCCCTGGCCCTAAAGCCCGTCCTCCTCATGCTCGACGAGCCGTGCGCCGGTTTAAGCCAGCCAGCCATTGAAGAGTTTGTCGCCCTGGTCGACAGGCTCCGCCGCACCGGCCTCACCATTGTGCTGGTGGAGCACAACATGGCCGTGGCCACCAGGCTCTGTGACCGTATGGTGGTGCTGAACTACGGGCGCAAGATTGCCGAGGGGACGCCCGCACAGGTGCAAAACGATCCCCAGGTCATTGAAGCTTACCTGGGCCGGGAAGAGGATGAGCTGGCATGCTAAGAGTAGAAAATCTCGCCGTGTCATACGGCCGCTCCCAGGTACTTTTTGACGTATCCCTTGCCGTCGAAAAAGGAGAATTCGTAACGGTTATCGGTGCCAACGGGGCCGGGAAAACCACCCTCATGAAGGCCATCATGGGCCTCTTGCGACCCTTTCAGGGCAGGATCGTTTTCCGCGGTGAGGACATCACCGCCAGGCCCCCCTGGTACCGGGCGGAGCTGGGCATCGGCTACGTACCCGAGGGCCGGCGCGTTTTCCCGGACCTTACGGTGGAAGAAAACCTGCGCATTGGCGCGTGGCGCCGGGCAGCTTCTTTTAAGAGATCTTGCGAGCGCATTTTCACCATCTTTCCCCGCCTGGCCGAGCGGCGCCACCAGCTGAGCAAGACTTTAAGCGGCGGCGAGCAGCAGATGCTGGCCATTGCCCGCGCGCTGGTCCTGGAGCCGGAGCTTTTGCTGGTAGACGAGGTCTCCATGGGCCTCATGCCGCTCCTGGTTAACCGCAGCTTCAAGGTCCTGCGGGAATTAAACAGGGAGGGCGTTACCGTTCTCCTGGTAGAGCAAAACGCCCGCCTGGCCCTGCGGGCGGCCCACAGGGGCTACGTCCTAGAAACAGGGAGAATTGTACTCTCCGGCCCGGCAGCGGAGCTTTCCGCCAACGAAATGGTCAAAAAGGCCTACCTCGGAGGTTAAAGGCAAATGGGGAAAGGTGGGAACGGGGTGCAAAAGATATGGCGCGCGCCCCGGGGCAGGGAACTGACCTGCCGCGGGTGGCAGCAGGAAGGAATTTTAAGGCTTCTGCTTAACTGCCTGGATCCCGAAGTGGCCTTAAAGCCGCAGGAGTTGATCGTCTACGGCGGCGGCGGCAAGGCGGCCCGCAACCACGCCTGCCTGGAGGCCATTATTGAGGCCCTGCGGGAGCTGGGCAACGATGAAACGCTCCTGGTGCAGTCCGGCAAACCGGTGGCCGTCTTCCGCACCTTTCCCTGGAGCCCCCGGGTACTGATGGCCTGCGCCCTGATCGTCCCGGCCTGGGCCAACTGGGATCATTTCCGGCAACTGGAAGCAGCCGGCCTGACCATGTTCGGGCAGTCCACCGCGGCGGCCTGGGCCTTCATCGGCACCCAGGGTATCTTGCAGGGTACCTTTGAGACCTTTGCCGCCATTGCACGGCAGCACTTCGGCGGGTCGCTGGCCGGGCGGGTGGTGCTGACCTCCGGCCTGGGCAACCTGGGCGGCGCCCAGCCCCTGGCCGTGACCATGAACGGCGGCGTGGCTCTGGTGGTGGAGGTAGACCGGAAAGCCATTGAGCGGCAGCTGCTGAACTCGTACTGCGATCTCATGGTTACCGACACCGACACCGCTTTGGAGCTGGTGCAGGAAGCCATGGAAATGAAGCAACCCCGCTCCATTGCCCTCCTGGGAAACGCGGCAGATATCTATCCCGAACTGGTCTCCAGGGGCTGGCAGCCGGACATCGTCACCGACCAGACGCCTGCCCACGACCTGCTGGGCGGCTACATCCCCGCAGGTCTTTCCCCGGCGGAGGCGGAAAAGCTCCGCGCGGAGGACCCGGGCACCTACCTTGAACTCTCGCAGCGCTCCATCGTCAGGCACTTAAAGGCCATGCTGGCCTTCAGGGAGCGTGGAGCCGTCGTCTTTGAGTACGGCAACAACATCCGCCAGCAGGCCTTCCGCCTGGGAGTCGAGAGGGCCTTTGAGATACCGGGCTTCGTGCCCGCCGCCATCCGCCCCTTTTTTTGCGAGGGCCGGGGACCCTTCCGCTGGGTGGCCCTTTCCGGGGAACCTGAGGACATCTACCGCATCGACGAGGTCGTCTTGCGCGAGTTTGCCGACCAGCCGCGCCTCGTACAATGGATCAGGGCCGTGCAGGACCGGGTGCCCTTTCAGGGCCTGCCCGCACGGGTCTGCTGGCTGAACTACCGGGAGCGCTGCCACCTCGGCCTGCTGATTAACGAGATGGTGCGGCGGGGCGAGCTGGTCGCCCCGGTAGCCATCACCCGTGACCACCTGGATGCCGGCGCCGCCGCCTCGCCGGTACGGGAGACGGAGGGAATGCTTGACGGCAGCGACGCCGTTGCCGACTGGCCGGTCCTCAACGCCCTCCTCAACAGCATATCCGGCGCTACCCTGGCCGGGGTTTTCCACGGCGCCGGGGTGGGCATCGGTTACTCCATCCATTCCGGCATGACCGTCATTGCCGACGGCAGCAGTGAGGCGGCATGGCGCCTGGAGCGGGTGCTGACCAACGACCCCGGGCTGGGCATCATCCGGTACGCCGACGCCGGCTACGAGTTGGCCCGCAAAGTGGCCGGGGCAAACTTCCGCCGGCCCCTGGACTGACCGGCTGCACGGGGTGATGTTTATGGGCCCGGACGTCCTCAGCAGCCTGAAAAGGGAATTCACCTATGCCCTTATTTTCGGCAACCTGACCAGCATAAAGGAAATCATGGAGCGCAAGAAAGCCTTGTCCATAGGGCCGCTCCCCAACCACGCCCTCCTGGTACAGATCGACAACCTTGCCGCCGTTACGGCAGGCAAAAGCCACTTCTTTAAGCAGGGCCTAAAACAAAAACTGTGGGAGGCGGTGGAGGCAGCCTGCCGCCACCTCCCTGCCGGCCTGGCGGCGCCGGTGGGGGACGAAGGGGTTGCCGTGCTGCTGCCCCTGGAACATGCCGGGGATGAGGAGGCGCTGGTGGCCAGGGCCGTGGAGCAGGGCAGCAGCCTGCGCGAGGAAGTCTGCGCGCACTTTTCCCTCCCGGCACCGGTATCCGTAGGCATAGGCAGGGCCTACCGCGACGTCCGCCAGATCAACCTTTCCTACCAGGAAGCGCGGGAAGCCCTGCGCTACCGGCCGCCCAACCAGCAGGGAGTGGTGGTGCACATCGCCAACGTCACCCCCCGTTACTGGCCCACCGACCTCACGCCGGAAATCCACTCCCGCCTCCTGGAGCGCATCCGCCTGGGGGACGGTGAAGGAGCGGCCCGCCTGCTGGGAGAGATGATGCCGGATGATGCCCCAAACACCGGGCCCCACTCACCCTACAACCTCAAAGCCTGGACCGTGGAGCTGATGCTGGCCATGTGGCGCGCCGCCAGCGAAAACGGCCTGGACACGGGAGCCATGGCCAGCGGGCTAAAGTACCTGCAGCAAATTTCTGCGGCCACCTCCGCTGCGGAAATGCGCCGGGTAATCATGAGCGCCGCGCGGGAACTGGCCGCACAGGCCGCAGCGCGCCTCACGGGAATGAGGTCCCAGGTCGTCAAGCGCGCCCTGGAATATATCAACCGGCATTACGCGCACCCCATATCCCTGCACGACGTGGCCAGCAGCGTGGGGCTGAGTTCCTGCTACTTTAGTTATCTCTTCAAAAAAGAGGTGGGCCAGAAGTTTATCGACTACCTGAGCCACCTGCGCATTGAAAAAGCCAAACAACTCCTGCTGACCACCACCATGAGCGTGGCCGAGATTGCCCACCGGGTGGGGTATCACGACCCCAACTACTTCAGCAAGGTGTTTAAAAACCTCACGGGCGTCCCGCCCAAACAATTCAAAAACCAAATCCTGGAAAGGAGCTGATACCAGTGCCTGAAGTAATCCGTGCTCCCAGGGGCAACCAGCTCACCTGCAAGGGCTGGGTGCAGGAAGCGGCCATGCGTATGCTCATGAACAACCTGGACCCCGAAGTGGCCGAGGATCCGGCCAACCTGATTGTCTACGGGGGTACGGGAAAGGCTGCCCGCAACTGGGAGTGCTACCACGCCATCGTGCGCACCTTAAAGGAGCTGGAGAACGACGAAACGCTCCTGGTGCAGTCCGGCAAGCCCGTGGGCGTGTTCAAGACCCACCCCGACGCGCCGCGGGTGCTTATCGCCAACTCCCTCCTCGTCCCTCACTGGGCCACCTGGGAACACTTCTGGGACCTGGAGAAAAAGGGCCTCATCATGTTCGGCCAGATGACCGCCGGCAGCTGGATCTACATCGGTTCCCAGGGCATTATCCAGGGCACCTATGAAACCCTGGCGGAAGTGGCCCGCCGGCACTTTGGCGGCACGTTGGCCGGACGCCTAGTGCTGACGGGAGGCATGGGCGGCATGGGCGGCGCCCAGCCCCTGGCCGTGACCATGAACGAAGGCGTCTGCCTTTGCGTGGAGGTGGACAGGCAGCGCATTGAGCGCCGCATAAGGCAGAAATACTGCGACCTCATGACCGATAACCTGGATGAAGCGCTGGCCTGGGCACTGGAGGCCAAAAAAGAAAGGCGGCCGCTCTCCATCGGGCTGGTGGCCAACGCCGCCGAGATCTTCCCCGCCCTGCTGGAGCGGGGCATCATCCCGGACGTGGTCACCGACCAGACTTCGGCCCACGACACCCTAAACGGCTACGTGCCCCACGGCCTCCCGTATGCGGAAGCATTGAAGCTGCGGCGCGAGGACCCGGAAAAGTACAAGGAGATGGCCTTACGCTCCATAGCCGTGCACGTGGAGGCCATGCTGGAATTCATGCGCCGCGGCGCGGTGGTCTTTGACTACGGTAACAATATCCGCGCCCAGGCCTACAAGGGGGGGGTTAAAGATGCCTTTGCCTTCCCCGGCTTTGTCCCCGCGTACATCCGGCCTATGTTCTGCGAGGGCCGCGGGCCCTTCCGCTGGGTGGCCCTTTCCGGCGACCCGGAGGACATCTACAAGACCGATGAGGTGGTCCTGCGCGAGTTCGGCCACCACCAGGGCCTGCGGCGGTGGATCACCATGGCCCGGGAAAAAATACAGTTCCAAGGCCTGCCGGCGCGGATCTGCTGGCTGGGCTACGGGGAGCGGGCCCGCTTCGGGCGCATCATCAACGAAATGGTGCGCAGGGGCGAGCTGAAGGCACCGGTCGTCTTTGGCCGCGACCACCTGGACTGCGGTTCCGTCGCCTCACCCTACCGGGAAACCGAGGGAATGAAGGACGGCAGCGACGCCATTGCCGACTGGCCGATCCTCAACGCCCTCATCAACGCCGTCGGCGGTGCCTCCTGGGTCTCCGTGCATCACGGCGGCGGGGTGGGTATGGGCTACTCCATACACGCCGGCATGGTCATCGTAGCCGACGGCAGCGCGGAAGCCGACGAGCGCCTGCAGCGCGTGCTGACCACAGACCCGGGCATGGGCATTGTGCGGCACGCCGATGCCGGCTATGAAGAGGCCATCGCCTTTGCCAAAAAGCACGGGATTAAAATACCCATGCTTTAAGCGCAGGTGGTCACGGTGGTAAAAATCGTGGAATGCGTCCCCAACTTCAGCGAGGGACGGCGCCCCGAGGTGATCAACGAAATTGTGCGGGCCATTCAAAGCGTGCCGGGGGTGGCGGTGCTGGATGTGGAAGCAGACGCCGACCACAACCGCTCCGTGGTCACCTTTGTGGGTGAGCCCGCCGCGTGCCTGGAAGCCGCCTTTGCCGGCTGCGCCGCCGCCGCCCGGCTCATCAATATGGAAGAGCACCGGGGAAGCCACCCACGCATAGGGGCCACCGACGTAATACCTTTCGTGCCCGTCAAAAATGTGACTATGGCCGAGTGCGTGGAGCTGGCGGCAAGACTCGGCCGGCGCATTGCGGAAGAGCTGGGCATCCCGGTGTACCTCTACGGCGAGGCAGCCCGCAGGCCGGAAAGGAAAAGCCTCCCCAACATCCGCCGTGGGCAGTACGAGGGCCTTAAAAGCGAAATAGCCAGGCCGGAGCGTCACCCAGACTTCGGGCCGCCGCGCCTTCATCCCACCGCCGGCGCCACCTGCGTGGGCGCCCGGCCTTTCCTCATCGCCTACAACGTGAATCTCAACACGCCCGACGTTACCGTGGCCCAGCGCATAGCCGAAGCCGTGCGCGAAAAAGACGGCGGGCTGACCAACGTGCGGGCCATCGGCATCTACCTCTCCGCGCGCCACCAGGCTCAGGTTTCCATGAACCTGCTCGACCCGGGGCGCACGCCCGTGCACAGGGTGCTGGAGCTGGTGCGGCGGGAAGCGGCCCGCTACGGGGTAAGCGTGACCGGCACCGAGATTGTCGGCCTCGTGCCGGCAGAAGCCCTGCTGGCGGCAGCGGCATACTACCTCCAGCTGGAAAACTTTGATCCGGCCCGCCAGGTGCTGGAATTCCGCCTCCACAAGGAGTGACTGCCTTCATGCAAGCCGACCTCCTGATATACAACGCCGGCCAGGTGCTGACCATGGCCGGCTTTTCTCACCGCCCGAAGCGCGGCCCGGAGCTGGCCGATACAGGGTTGATAAAGAACGCCGCCGTAGCCGTCAGCCAGGGCCGTATAGTGGCCGTCGGTCCGGAAAGCGAGGTCAAGCAGGACGTGCGGCTGGAGCGCGAGGGCCTGGCCATAGACGCCCGGGGAGGGGTGGTGCTGCCGGGCTGGGTGGACCCGCATACCCACGTCCTCTACGCGGGATCGCGCGAGGAAGAGTTTGCCCTCAAGCTGGCCGGCGTCAGCTACCTGGAAATCCTGCGCCGCGGCGGGGGGATAAACACCACCGTGCGGCACTGCCGCGCGGCCAGCGACCAGGAGTTGCTCGCCCAAACCCGCGCCAGGCTGCAAACCATGCTCCACCACGGCACCACCACGGCGGAAGCCAAGTCCGGCTACGGCCTCAGCGTGGAAGAAGAGCTGCGCCACCTGCGCCTCATCAACGCCCTGGCCCGCGAGGGCCCGCTGGACCTCATCCCTACCTTCCTGGGAGCCCACGCCGTACCGCCGGAGTACCGCGGGCGCCAAAGCGAATACGTGGAGCTGGTAATAGAAGAAATGCTCCCGCGGGTGGCCGCAGAAAAGCTGGCCCTTTTCTGCGACGTCTTCTGCGAGGAAGGGGTTTTTTCCGTGGAGGAATCCCGCCGCATCCTCACCCGCGCAAGGGAACTGGGGCTTAAGCTGAAAATCCACGCCGAGGAGCTAAGCGAAACCGGCGGCGCCCGGCTGGCGGCAGAACTGGGGGCGGTGTCGGCAGACCACCTCCTGCACGTTTCGCCGGAGGGCATGCAGGCTCTCGCGCAAAGCGGCGTCATGGCCGTCCTCCTGCCCGGCACTTCTTTTTACCTGCGCGAAAAATACGCGCCGGCGCGGGAAATGATTGAAGCAGGCGTTGCCGTAGCCTTGGCCACCGACGCCAACCCCGGCTCCTGCCCCTGCGAAAACATGCAGCTGGTCGTCAACCTCGCCTGCCTCTACCTCAGGCTCACGCCCGAAGAGGCGCTGGCCGCGGCCACCATCAATGCCGCCCACGCCGTCGGCCGCGCCCACCTGGTGGGCAGCATTGAGAAAGGAAAGCAGGCCGACCTGGTCATCTACGAGGCCCGGGACTACCGCTACCTGGCCTACCACTTCGGCGTTAACCTGGCGCGGTGGGTGATTAAAAAAGGCCGGCCTGTAAAAACGCCTGCATGAAGGGAAAATCTCCGGCGGGGGCGAAAAAGAAATAGCGGGTGGTGGGCTATTTTGCGCACCGGCACAGCAGATCTGCCGCTGCACGGCGGCAAATGCCCGCCGTGGTTGTTCGGGCGCATGGTGAGAATGGGCGGGGCGATCCTGGAGGCCATGGTTTATGATGCCGGGCCGGAATTTGTGCTGGCCAGGCTGGCCGACCCCTACTGGTTCCAGGCCCTGGGCTGTGCGCTGGGGTTTGACTGGCATTCCTCCGGCCTCACCACCACCGTCTGCGGCGCCCTGAAGGAGGCCCTGCGCGAGCGCGGCCCCTACCTGGGCCTTTTTGCCGCCGGCGGTAAGGGAAAAACCTCCCGCCAGACCCCCGCCGAGATCCTGTACACGGGGGAGAAGTACCCGCTGGCCAGAAACCCGGAGGAGCTGGTGCAGGCCAGCCGCATGGCCGCCAAGGTGGACAGCGCCGCCGTGCAGGACGGCTACCAGCTCTACCACCACACCTTTTTCTTTACCTCTTCCGGGCACTGGGCGGTGGTGCAGCAGGGCATGAACGAGGCCACCCGCCGGGCCCGCCGCTACCACTGGCTGAGCCTTACGCTAAAGGACTTCGTCTGCGAGCCCCACGCCGCCGTGTGCTGCGACCACCGGGGCGAGGCCCTCAACCTGGTGGCCGGGGAGAGTGAGCCGGCGCGCCGCGTAATCGGCATGCTGGCCCGCGAAAAACCGGAAAAAATAATCCGGGAGCTGGCCAACCTGAAGGAAAAAAACCTTTCCCTACCCGCCAGGCACAAATTAATGCTGGAGGACATATCCCCCATCGGCCTGCACCGGGTGCTGCTCAAGAGCTACGAGCGCCAACCGGAGGATTTTGCCGCCCTGCTGGCCACCGAAGGGGTGGGCGCCAAGGCCCTGCGGGCGCTGTCGCTCCTTTCCGAGCTGGTCTACGGCACGCCCCCCAGCTACCGGGACCCCGCCCGCTTCAGCTTTGCCCACGGGGGCAAGGACGGCCACCCCTACCCGGTGGACCGGCAGACCTACGACCGCTCCATTGCCTTTCTGGAGAAGGCCCTTTCAGAGGCGCGCCTGGGCAGGCAGGAAAAAATAGAGGCCTTCCGGCGCCTGGGCAACTGGGCCAGAAGGGCCTTCTAATACATCTCTTTTTAAGGAGGGTTTTGTGCAGTTGGTCAAAGAGTGCCCCGTTTGCCGCACACCGCTAAGGGAAACGCCGCGCTACGGCGTGCTGCTGGACCTTTGTCCGCGCTGTCGCGGCGTCTGGCTTGACGGCGGCGAGCTGGAGAAAGTTATCTCCCTCGCCCGCGAGTTCCATCACACCTACGAAGAGCACTACATCGGGCACCAGCCGTACCACCACCCCCAGGCCCACCCGCCCCACCACTACAAGCACAAAAAGAAGCACAAGTTCCTGGAAATTTTTGAAGACCTCTTTGACTAATCGCCTAGGCGCCCGTTTCCCTCACCCGGCCCCGGGCCATGGAGGCCGCCACTCCCAGGAGGCATAAAAAGGCAAACACGCCAAAGGAAAGCCTCATGCTCTTCAAGAGGAGGGGGGCAACGGTCGGGGTCAGGGCCAGGCCCTTTAGGTAAAGGCCGAAAAAGAAGGTGATCATGGCCATGCTGAAGGCCTGGCCGACCAGGCGCATGGTGCTGACGGTAGCCGAGGCCACGCCGTAGTAGCGCCTTTCCACCGCGCTCATGACGGCATTGGTGTTGGGGGAGGAGAAGAACGCAAAACCGACGCCGGCCACCGCCAGGCCCCCCACCAGCAACTCCAGGGGCGTGTCCGCGCCCACCGTGGAGAACAGAAAGAGGCTCAAGGCGCTCAAAAACATCCCCGCCGAGGCCAGCAGCCGGGGCTCAAGGCGGTCGGAGAGCCTGCCGGCCAGCGGCGAGAGCAGGGCCATCAGTACGGGCTGAGCCAGGAGGATGAACCCCGCCACCTGGGCGTCCATCCCCTTAACCACCTGCAGGTAAAGGGAAAGCAAAAACCCCGCCCCGAAGGTGGCGCTGTAGTGGATGAGGGCGGCCAGGTTGGAAAAGGCAAAAACGGGGTTTTTAAAGAGCACGAGGTTTAAAAGCGGGTGGCGGTAGCGCAACTCCTGCCAGATAAAGAGGGCCAGCAGCAAGAGACCCACGGTGAAGAACCACCAACCGTAGGCGTCGGTCTTCAGGGAGGAAAAGCCGTACATCAAAAGGGCCATGCTCAAGGTATAGAAAACGGCCCCCGGCAGGTCGTAGTCCTCCCCCGCCGCGCCGACCCACTCTTGCTTCACCCGTGTGGCCGTGAGCAGGGCCGCCGCCGCGCCCATCACGAAGGCGAGCAAGAAAATGGAGCGCCACCCCAGGTAGTGGGTCAGAAACCCGCCCAGCACCGGGCCCAGGGAAAGGCCGGTGTAGACCGCCGCCACGTTTATGCCCAGGGCCTTGCCGCGCTCTTGCGGGGGAAAAACGCTGGTTAAAATGGCCATGCCCGTACTGAAGATCATGGACCCGCCGATGCCGTGCAGGGCCCTGAAGAGCAGCAGCACTTTGCCCGAGGGAGCCAGGGCGCTGCACAGGGAGGAGAGGCTGAAAACCACCAGCCCGGCCAAAAAGACCTTTTTGCGCCCGTAGAGGTCCGCCGCCCGGCCAAAGGGCAAAAGAAAAGCCGCCGAAGTCAAGAGGAAGGCGGTCACCACCCAGTTGAGCATCACCGCCTCCAGGTGAAACTCCCTGCCGATGGCCGGCACGGCCAGGTTTACGGAGCTGCCGATGAAGGGAGTTAAAAAGGCAGCCATGGCGGCCACCACCAGCACGTACCGCCTGTTTTTTTCTTCCGCCTGCATTTTCCACTCACCCCCAAAAAGGTACTTCGACAGTTTAACTAAAATCCCTTCCCCGCGCGCCGTCTCATTTAAAGATGAAAATAAGAATGAAAATCCTGGTGAAAAATGAAGGGATATGACCGCCGGTTTCTTTCCAAAGTAAAAAAAGCCGTCTCGCGCTACGGCATGATTGAGCCGGGCGACCGCATTGCCGCCGCCGTATCCGGTGGCAAGGACAGCATTGCCCTTTTGTACATCCTCTGGCTGCTGCAAAGGCAACTTCCCTACCCCTATGATTTCTGTGCCGTACACATCGACGCAGGCTGGTCCCCGGATCTCTCCCCCCTGGTTGATTTCTGCCGCGAAAAAGGCATCCCCTTTTATGTGGAAAGAACGGCCATCGGCGCCATTGTCTTTGAGCATCGCTCCCGGGAAAACCCTTGCGCCCTCTGCGCGCACCTGCGCCGCGGCGCCCTGGTAAATATGGCCCGCCTCCTGGGCTGCACTAAGCTCGCCCTGGCCCACCACTCGGACGACCTGCTGGAAACCTTCCTCATGAACTGGCTCTACACCGGTCGCCTGGCCACCTTCCTGCCGGTAACGCGCTACGAGGACGCCGGGCTGGCCGTCATCCGCCCCCTCATTTACCTGCGCGCCGCCACCCTGGCCTCCCTGGCCCGGGAGGAAGGCCTGCCCGTACTGGAAGACGCCTGTCCGGCCAGGGGGCACACCGGGCGGGAGGCCATGCGCCGCCTGGTGAAGCTCCTGGCCGCAGTCACTCCCGACGTGAGGGAAAAGCTCCTCACCGCCCTGGAAAAGGCCGGGTGGCTGCGCCCTAGCTCCGCAAGAGGTATATCCCCGCCGCCATGAGGGAAAAGCCCGCCAGGACGCGGGGGAGGGAAACCCTGTCTCCCAGGAGGAAAACGGCAAAGAGGAGGAGGAACAGGTAGTAGGCAAAGGACTGCCCGGCCGCCAGGAGGGGGAGGTTCTTTACCGCCCCGTGGGCGCGGGTAAAACCGGCGCCCAGGGAAACGTTGGCCAGGTAGATGAGGGGCAGCACGAGCAGGTTGTACCTGGCCACGGCGCCCACCTCCGGCGGTACGTACTTTACCTGGAGGGCAACCAAGAGGGAAAGCAGGGCGGACCCGGAAACGATAAAGAAAAGCGTTAAGGGCATGCGGTGCGTTCTCCTTTCCTGCTATAATCTTACCGGGAGCGGAAGGTGGTTAAAACATGCGGGAAAAGGAAACCAGGGAGGTCATTAAGGCCCTGCTCGGCGAGCGCAGGTACGGGGAGATAGCCGAGCTGGTGGCACAGAAGCGGAGCCACCTGCGCTTCCTGCGGCGGCTCTTAAACGAGCCCGGCACGCTCCTCTGCTGGCGGGCGGTGGAAGCCATAGGCGTGGCCTGCGCCAGGCTGGCCGAAACGGACCCCGCCGCCGGGCGGCTGGTCCTGCGCCAGCTGCTCTGGACCATCAACGACGAGTCCGGGGGCATAGGCTGGGCCGCCCCGCAGGCCATGGGCGAGATCGTCTACCGCCGCCCGGACCTCTACGGCGACTACGCCTCCATCATCATCCACCACGCAGAGGAGCGCATGTTGCGCGCCGGCGTCATCTGGGCGGCCGGGCGCATGGCCCAGGCCTGCCCCGACTTCGTGCGCCCCCACCTGCCGCTCCTCCTCCCCTACTTAGACGACCCCGACCCCCACGTGCGCGGGTACCTGCTCTGGCTGCTGGGCATTTTAAAAGAAAAGCCCGACTTCCGCCGCCACGGCCACCTGCTCCACGACGAAAGCAGGGTGCTCCTCTACGAGGACGGGGAACTGAAAGAGCTCACCGTAGCCGCGCTGGCCCGCCGCGCGGCCCAGACGGCCTGAAAGGAGGGGAAATCCGTGCTCCTCGAGAAGCTGGAGCCGTTTGGCAAGAACCGCTACCGCCTCAGGCCCTTCGGGGAGATGCAGGCGGAGGTAGTGGTCTTTTTAAGCCCCAGGCTGAAAGCGCAGTTTGAAGAGGGCGAGGCCTTAAAGCAGCTGGTGGACGCCGCCTGCCTGCCCGGGGTGGTTTCCCCGGTCATCGGCATGCCGGACATCCACACGGGCTTCGGCCTGCCCATAGGGGGCGTCATGGCCACCGACCTGGAGAAGGGGGTGGTTTCGGCGGGGGCGGTGGGCATGGACATAAACTGCGGGGTGCGCTTATTAAGCACCCGCATAAAGGCCGCCTCCCTCGACCCGCAGGTGCTGGAAAAGATCCTGGCCGCTATAGAGAAGAGGGTGCCCTCGGGGGTGGGCAAATCCAGCGCCTACCGCGAGTTCCGCCAGGCCGACCTGGAGGCGGTCACGGCAGGGGGCGCCGCCTACTTCATCCGCCGCGGCTACGGCCTCCCGGAGGACGAGAAAAGCATTGAGGCCGGCGGCGCCATACCCGGGGCGAGCCTAAAGGCGGTCAGCCGCCAGGCCAGGGAAAGGGCCGACCAGCTGGCCACCATCGGCGGGGGCAACCATTTCATTGAAATAGAGGTGGTGGAGAGGGTCTACCACCCCGGAGCGGCAGCCGTCATGGGCCTGGAAGAGGGAAACCTGGCCGTGCTCATCCACACCGGCAGCCGCGGCTTCGGGCACCAGATCTGCACCGATTACTCGGCGCGCATGAACCAGGCCGCCGCAAAGTACGGCCTGCGCATTCCCTCGCGGGGGCTGGCCGCCGCGCCCATCGACTCCCCGGAGGGGCGGGACTACCTGGCCGCCATGGCCTGCGCCGCCAACTTTGCCTTTGCCAACCGCCAGCTCATCACCTTCCTGGTGCGGGAAGCCTTCATGGAGGTGCTCAAAAAGCCCCTGGAGGAAATAGGCCTGGAGCTGGTGTACGACGTGGCCCATAACATTGCCAAGGTGGAGGAGCACCGCGGCAGGACCCTGCTGGTGCACCGCAAGGGAGCCACCAGGGCGCTGCCTGCCGGGCACCGGGATAACCCCGAGCGCTACCGCCACATTGGCCACCCGGCCATCATACCCGGCAGCATGGGCACGGCTTCCTATGTGGTGCTGGGTACGGGAAACATCGCCGAAACGTTTAACTCCGTCAACCACGGCGCCGGGCGCACCATGTCGCGCAAGAAAGCCCGCTCCACGGTGAGCATGGAGGAGTTCCGCGAGTCCCTCAAGGGGGTGCTGCTGCGGGCCAAAAACCTGCGCGCCCTCTTTGACGAGGCCCCCCTGGCCTACAAGGACATCGACGAGGTGGTGGGCACCCTGGTGGACGCCGGCCTCACCCTGCCCGTGGTCAGGCTCAAACCCCTGGCGGTCATCAAAGGAGAGGGCGAGGAGGCTTAAACCACCCCCGCGCGCCGCAGGCCCCGGCAGAGGCGGTAGAGGAAGCCGGCGTAGGGCCCGCCGCTGGCCAGAAGCTCTTCCCTGGCGCCGCTCGGCTCCTGGCCTTGGGCCTTGGGATCGGAAAGGTACATGGCCAGGAGCCCGGCCACTACCGTCTGGTGGAAAGCGGCATCGGGCAGCCGGGCGGCCAGTTCCAGCGAGCGGCAGGCAAAGTGCCGCAGCCGCGCGGCGGCCTCGTGGCCGTCCCGGTAGTAGGCCACAAAGTTGAGATCCCCTCCCGCCGCATCCTCCTGCTGGTCGATGAAGTAATCCAGCAGGATGTGCAGCCCACAGATCCAGGGGAAGTATCCCGCCAGCACCTGCTCCGCCTCCGCGGGGCTGCCGCCCCGCGCGGCCAGGGAGAAGAGGGCAAAAATGCCCAGGGTAGAGCCGGTGGCCGCCGCCAGCTCCCACCAGTAAAGCCCGGCGGCCAGGCGCCGCAAGAGGGGCTCCAGCCACTCCACGAGGCTTTTCACCCTCTGCGGCCAGGGGAGGTGCTTTCTGACCTGCAGGCTGCAGTACAGGCGGGCCAGGGAGAGGGCCTTCTCCTGCAGCGCGCCGTAGCCGGGCAGGCAGGCCAGCGCCTCCTGGCAGGCGCGCACCAGCGCCCCCAGGTAACCGCCGTCCCCGCGGTAGGGGTAAAGGGCGTAGTAGTCCCCCGGCGGTGCGCCGGGGCACAGGGCGTCCAGGAAAGCCCGGTGGAGCAGGGCAAAACTTTCCCCGTCCTGCACACCGGCCCGGTCGCAGAGGTTATCCAGGTAGTCGCTGATGGTCTGCAGGGCTACAATGGCCCTGGCCACCTCGCGCTCGAAGCGACCTGCCCGCACGGCAAAGACGCTTCCCCCCTGGCAGTGAAACTTCTTGGCGGCAATGCTGGCCAGGGCCATCTGCCGCAGCACCGGGTCGGGGCAGCGCGCGGCCATTTCCCGCCACCGCGCAAGCTCGCGGCCCGCGCGCGGCAGGGCCCGCAAAAGAAAACGCGCCAGCACCTGCGCGGCGGCATAAGTGCGGTACCTCTTATCGCCCATCAGGCCGGACCAAGACCTCCCGTTTATGGGTGGTAGGCGGTGCGGTTCTTCATTTTCTCCGCGTGCCTCTCCAGGGCCAGCTCAATGAGGCGGTCCAGAAGCTCGGGGTAGGGAATGCCGCTGGCCTCCCAGAGCTTGGGGTACATGGAAAATCGCGTAAATCCCGGAATGGTGTTGATCTCGTTGATCAGCACCGCGCCGTCTTTCTTGCGCAGGAAGAAGTCCACCCGGGCCATGCCGGCACAGTCGAGGGCCTTAAAGGCCCTGACGGCGTACTCCCGCAGCTTCCCGGTGGTATCCTCCGGGAGGTCCACCGGTATGACCAGGCGGGACCTGCCCTCGGTATACTTGGCCTCGTAATCGTAAAACTCGTTAAGGGGAATTACCTCGCCCGGCAGGGAGGCCACGGGGTCGTCGTTGCCCAGCACGCTCACCTCTACCTCCCGGGCATCCACAAACTCCTCCACGACGATCTTGCGGTCGTAGGCAGCGGCCAGCTCTATGGCTTCGGCCAGCTCCCGGCGGTCCCGCGCCTTGGAAACTCCCACGCTGGAGCCCAGGTTGGCCGGCTTCACAAAGAGGGGGTAGCCCAGGCTCTCCGCCTCCCGCAGCACCGTCTCGCGATCCCTCTCCCACTCCCGGCGCAAGAAACTGACAAAGCGGGCGTGGGGCAGGCCGTGCTGGGCAAAAACGGTTTTCATCATTACCTTGTCCATGCCCGCCGCGGAGGCCAGCACCCCCGAGCCAACGTAGGGGATGCCGGCCAGCTCCAAGAGCCCCTGCACGGTGCCGTCCTCGCCGAAGGTGCCGTGCAGCACCGGAAAGGCCACATCTACCGCCACCAGCTCCCCGGCATCGACACACCCTTCCTTAAGGGGCGCCAAGCCCCCGCACGTGGGGTCGGCCACCAGCACCACGGGCCGGCCCGCGGCCTCCGGCGGCTCTCCTGCCAGCAACTTTTGGGGCTCCAGGCCCAAAAACCACCTGCCCTCCTGGGTTATGGCCACCGGGATGACCTCGTACTTCTCCCTGTCCAGGGCCTCCATGACGGAGGCCGCGGAAAAAAGGGAAACCCGGTGCTCGCCCGAGCGCCCGCCGAAAATCACCGCCACCCTCTTCTTTGACATGGGCAGCCCTCCCCGCGCTTTTTTCTCACAAGATAATTATTCTTCTCTCGCCATAACTAAAACAAGTTTGCCCAAACACAAAAAGGGAGGCAGCGCCCCCTTCTAGAGAATGGCCCTCATGGGCTGCAGGGTGCGGTTAAAGGGATTCAGCACCAGCCCGAGGATTTCCAGCGTAACCACCCCTAAGAGTGCCTCGTCCCCGGGCTCCCCCAGGATGACCGGCGTATGGGCCTCCCCCTGGGGGAGAATGAGGTAGCTTTCTGTGCCTTCAATGTAGGTAATGCCCACCGCAAACCACCGCCCTTTTTTACAAAAGCCCCGCCAGATGCCCCCGGTTTTTAATCGGGGGATGAATGGCGGCTTGGTTTTTCTCTCCGGTCGTGCTACATTTAAGCAGGCCGGAGGAGATGTTGAATGCAGACGGTAACCCTCAAAATAAAGCTCCTGCCTCCCAACAAAGGCAAGCTGGAAAAGATGACCCGCATGCTGGAAACCTACCGCCGGGCGTGCTCCTGGTTCCTGGAGCAGGCCGAAGCCCTGAACACCACCAGCCGCGCACATTTAAACCGCCAAACCTACCGGCAGGCATGTGAGCTGTTCGACCTCAACCGGGGCACGCTCCAGTGCGCCATGCTCAAAGCGCTCTCCGCTTACCGCTCCTA
>NZ_AUBR01000046.1 GCF_000429345.1 Desulfovirgula thermocuniculi DSM 16036
GAGCTGGCTCGCTGGCACGGGTTACGACGCGCCCGCTACTGGGGGCTGGTAAAGACTAGGCTTCAGGCCATTTTCACTGCCCTGGCGGTAAACTTCAAGCGATGGGTGTACCTGGCAATTGCTGCCAAGCGGGCAGTCAAAACCGCGGCAGCCTAGGAATAAGGAGTTTCTCTGCCTTTTTCAAGGACTTGGTTACTTTATATTGGTACTAAAGGTGGCGATTTGCTGTGGTAAGCTCTTCCATAAAAGCCTGATTGCCATATATTGTTAATTATACTTGGTTAAAGTGTTATAACTTGCTGTTTTCCCTCAGTTTTGCGACGGTCTCAACTCCTCGTTCTTGTCAATCAGCACCGCCCTTTCGGGCAGCAGGTGAAAAAAGACCGCCGCCCCGCCGGCAAAGGGTTCCACGTACAGGTCGTAATTTCCGGCGGGAAAGAGAGGGGCAAGCTGCGGGAGGAGCTGACCCTTGCCGCCGGCCCACTTCACCGGAGGCTTCGGGCCTAAAAGTTGCCGCGGCAAAAATAACCCTCCTTAAAAAATAAGGTTAAAATTTTTAAATTCACCCAAGCAGTCGGGAGGGAAACCCGTAAGGTCGTCGAAGGGATCAGGTAAAATTTCCCCAGGAGGTGCCAGGCGGGAAGATGGAGAAAGTTTTTATCATCGGCTGCGGCGCGTACATGGACGCGGGGTACGGTTGTCCGGGAGAGTGGCGCTGCCTCAAAGCGGCGGCCCTGGGTGAGGGCAAGTTCAGCGCCCCCTCGCAGGTGATAGCCTTCGTGCGCTGTGAATGCCCCGGTCGCACCATCGGCCCCAATACCGGCATGGCCATGAAGCTCTCAGAAGTAAAGCCCGATGCCATTTACCTCAGCACCTGCATGGTGGACGCCAGGCCGGGGTGCCCCTACGCCCAAATCGAGGACCTGGCCAAGGCCCTGGAAGCCAGGTTCGGCGTCCCCGTAAAGCTCGGCACCCACGAGTACAAGTAACCGAGAGCTTGAATCCGCCCGGCCCGCAGGGCTCCTCACCCTGCGGGCGCCTTTTTTCTCTCCCGCCGCAGGGCAAAAGAAAAAGGCGGTCCCTTCCCGAAGTAACCGCATTTAAAATTTCGCCTTTCGGCCCCACTTTCCTGCTCGCGGGCTTTCCCGCCGCGAGAGCATTTACCAAAGCATCACCGGCCCTAACAGCGGCACCGCCTGTAAATGAAACCGCACGCGGCGCCTTCCGTCAATCCAGCAAAGTTGCCCTCAACCTTGCCAGCGCCTTTCTTTTTATGCGGGAAACCCGCGCAGGGGAGAGGCCCAGGAGCCTCGCCGCCTCGTCCGTCCCGAGGCCCCTAAAAAAGCAGAGGTTCATCACGGCCTGCCAGCTAGGGGGAAGCAGCATTAAAGCGGCCAACAGTTCGTCCCGCTCCGGGGCGCCGACCGGATCGGCCCCGGCCCACGTGACATCTGCCAGGGCGGCGCTCCGCAGGGACTGCTGCGCCTCCCTCCTCCAGGTGTCCTGTACCGCCCTGCGCACCTTCTCCCAGGCGTAGGCGGAGAAACTTCCCTTGGACGGCTCCCAACTCAGCGCCGCCTCACACAGCGCCAGAAATGCCTCCCCCAGCAGGTCCTCGCCCTCCGGTGCCGGGCCGGGGTGAGGTGATACCGCGCGCGCAGCAGCCTCCGCCACCCACAGGTGTTCCCCCACGAGCGCCCGCCGCTCCTTGTCGAGCATTTCCTGCCGCCCGCCTCCCGCACAATTCCCGGACTTTATAACATTTTATAGCTCCGGCCCCAAAAGAAATCAACCCGCATTCTCTATCAGGCATTACCTTTCCTTGTCGTCTACAAGGCCCTGCTTGCCGGCCTCGTAACCCGCAGTTTGAAGGCAAATTAAGAATACCGGCACCTAACTTTTAACCCCTGTGCAATCACCGATTGCACCGCTTCTTTGCATCACCCGCCGGTTGGATTTTTCGTTAGGCATTGCTTTCCCGTGCCGGCCCCGGTATGTTTCTAAATATCCTCCAGGGATGAGCAGCACCCCCGCATGATGTGCTCCAAAATCTCCTGGTCCGTCACGCTGGTACAGTAACAAACCGGTACCGGGGCAGAATGGTTTTTAAACCATACTGGTACTTTAAGTTCATCTTCACGTATCGTCACGGCATCATTGAAATAAGCAACGCCGCATTCCAGGGAAACGCACAAATGGAATCCTTCCCCTGCCACTAGATCCAGCTTCTCCTCTTTCACCAAACTGGCTACGGTTACCTGTTTAACCCGCAGGCCACGCCGACCGCATTCAGGACACGGTATGCCTTTCTCAGTCCTGGACAAGCCGCAAATGGCGGGTTGCATCCCACATCCACCACCTTTTTTAAACACTGGCCACCGGAAAAATGCTTTCACCGCCGGTACCAATAAATCCTGTTGGTTAGGTACCAGGGGGAGCCCCCAGCCGTCCCGTTGCAAAAAACTATAAAGCCCGCAAGCCCCTGATTTTTCCGGGCCTGCGGGCTCTTTCTGGTGCGCCTGGCAGGAATCGAACCTGCACAAAGTCCCGGCTCCGGAGGCCGGCGCTCTATCCGTTGAGCTACAGGCGCATATATTACACGGCAACTTTAATTATACCAGCAGCCTCCCCAAAAAGCAAGAGCAGTGGGGGCGTGGGTAGCCGTAAGTTACGGGTGGGAAGAAACGTAACTGACTGCCCCTCCTGCCGGCACCGCAGGGCAGCCAGCACGTAAGCGCCGCGCTCAAAAGAGCATGGGGAGCGAAAGGGCCTTTGGGGGCGCGCCCTTATAGCTTCCTTAGCGCACTTTCCTCTCCTGCCGCCATAAAGGTACCGCACCCGCCCCTTACACGGGGAGATCGAGTTCCTCGATCACCGACCTGAGCACCCGGGCGGAGTGGCGCAGCGCCTCCTCCTCGGCGGGATCGATGGGCGGAGCCAGCACCCGGACCCTTCCCTGCCGGTTGACGATGGAGGGCAGGCTGAAGCACACGTCCCTGACGCCGTATTGGCCGTCAACGAGGCCGGATACGGTGAGGATGGAGTTTTCATCCCGGAAGATGCTTTCGCAGATGCGCCGGACGGCCAGGCCGATGGCAAAGGAAGTGTAGCCCTTGCGGGCGATAACCTCGTAGGCCGCCTCCCGCACCCGGCGGGTGATCTCCTCCCGGTCGATACAGGGTAGGCCCTGCCAGCAGCAGAAATTCAGCACCGGCATGCCGGCTATATTGGCCAGGCTCCACAGAGGCACCTCCGTGTCCCCGTGCTCCCCCACCACGTAGGCGTGGATGTTGCGGGGCTCCACCTGGCAGTGGCGGCTTAAGAGATAACGGAAGCGGGAGCTGTCCAGGACCGTGCCGGAGCCGATGACCCTGTTGGGGGGCAGTCCGGTCAGGCGCAGGGCGGCGTAGGTGAGCACGTCCACCGGATTGGTCACCACCAGGAAGATGGCGTCGTTTTCCCGGAGGGGAAGCCTGGAGAGGACGTCCTTTAACACGGCGTAATTGCGCTGCAGCAGCTCCAGGCGGGTTTCCCCGGGCCTCTGGTTCACCCCGGCGCTGAAAATGACAATATCCGCATCGCGGCAGTCCTCGTAGTCGCCCGCATATATGCGGATGGGCTTGATGAAGGAAACGCCGTGGGCCAGGTCCATGGCTTCCCCTTCGGCCCGCTCCCGGTTTATGTCCACCAGCACCATTTCCGTGATCAGGCCGCTGATCATGAGGGCATAGGCCGCCGCGGAGCCCACCGCGCCCGCGCCGACGATGCCTACCTTGCGCTTGTCGTTTATGTGCATTTCCCTCACCCGCATTTATTTTGCCCCGCCCCCTTGAAAAAATGCCTGCCGCCCTCCCCGCCGGCGAGCCGGTAAAGGTCCTCCATGCTGCGGGGCGGCAGCAAATCTTCTCCCAGCCAGCCCATATGGCGGCAGAGCTCGTAGAATTCCACCAGCCAGGGGCGGGCGAGGCTGCAGCTTTCCAGGAGCCGGGCGTCGCGGAAAACATCCTGCGGCAGCCCCTCCCCCACTACCCTCCCGCCGTCCATGAAGTAGGCGTAGTCCGCCCAGGCGTAGGCCAGGTCCACGTCGTGGGTGGCCAGGATAACGGTGGTGCCCTTCCTGTGCAGGCGGTCGAAAAGATCCATGATCTGGCGGGCGTACTTCGGGTCGAGCCCTGCCGTGGGCTCATCGCAGATGAGCACGCGGGGCTTCATGGCCAGTACCCCTGCCAGGCAGACCCTTTTCTTCTGGCCGTAGCTCAGGAGGTGGGTGGGCTTGTCCCTGAGGGCGCTTATCTCCGTGGCCTCCATGGCCTCCTCTACCAGCCGAACCACCTCCTCCCTGGGCAGGCCCAGGTTCATGGGCCCGAAGGAAACCTCCTGGAATACGCTGGCCGAAAAGAGCTGGGAGTCGGGGTCCTGGAAGACTATGCCCACTTCCCGGCGCAACTGCTTTAAAAAGCGGCGGTCGTAGCGCAGCTCCTGCCCGGCGTAGAACACCTTGCCCTTCTGCGGGCGGAGGATGCCGTTAAAGTGAAGGAAGAGGGTGGTCTTGCCGGCCCCGTTGGGGCCCAGGAGGGCCACCCTCTTCCCTTCTTCCACGGCCAGGGAAGCGCCCTTCAAGGCGGGGGTGCCGTCGGGGTAGGTAAAGTAGACGTCCCTGGCCTCCAGGATGTACTTCAAAACGGCCACCCCCGTCCGGCCAGGGCCAGAAAGAGCAGGACTGCCCCCGTACCCGTGATGAAGGCCCAGTTTTTTCCGGAAACCTCAAAGCGCTCCTCCAGCACCTGTAACTCCCCGTCATACCCCCGCGCCAGGAGGGCGGTGTAAAGGGCCCGGGAGCGGTAGAGAGACCTCACCAGGAGGACCGATACCAGCTGGCCCAGCGAACGGTAGGAGTTTTGCAGGCTGGCGTACCCCCAGCGGGCGGACTGGGAAAGGTAAATCTTTTCCGCCGTCTCCATGATCACAAAGATGAAGCGGTAGGTGAGGCAGAACAACTCCACCCACAGCGCCGGCAGCCTCGCCTTGCGCAGGAAGCAGGCCACCTCTATTACCGGCGTGGTGAGGGCCAGAAAGTAAAGGCAGGAGGTCGCCCCCAGGGACTTGACCAGGATGAGCCCGGCGCGGTAGAGGTCGGCGTAGCTGGTGCCGACGGCCAGACCCAGGACGCTAAAGCGGAGGGCAGAAACTTCCCCCCCCGCCCCCCAGGTTAAAGGCCACGGTGGCCGCCCCGGCCAGGACAAAGCCGCAGGGAATGAGCATGAGCTTGCCGTACACGCGGGCAGGCACCCGCGCCCCCAGGAGCACGGCCCCCGACATGAGTGCCAGCACCAGTAAGGGCGCCAGGGGACCGGCGGAGGCGAGGCAGGCAACCACGCATAGGCAGGCAAAGGCCATCTTTTCTCCCGGGTGCACGCGGCGCAGGGCGTTGGTGTAGGCAAAGCGGTCTATTTTAAGCACCTTTTCTTTGCCCCCGCACGAGCCCGATATAATAGCCGATCAGGCCGGCCCCCAGGGCGGCCTGCAGGGCAAAGAGCAGCGACTCCACTTCCCCGCTGGGCGGCTCCCAGATGCTCTTAAACCACGGCTGGTAGTCCGGAGCCAGCTCCAAAATGGCCTCCTCCGCCCGGCTGTCGGCCCCGGCGAACTCCGCATCCCTGTGGATGAAAAGGGGCAAAACGGCAAGCAGCACCACCAGGAAGAGCAGGGCCAGATTTTTCACCAGGCTGCCCCTCACCAAAGCTCACACCTCCCGGGAGAGCACTTTGAGGTCTTCCAGCTCTTGGCGGCTGTGCGCGGCCAGGAAGTTAAAGACCAGGAGGGTGAGTATGCCCTCGCTGGCCGCCAGCGGCAGCTGGGTGACGGCAAAAATGCCCATGAATTTGACCATGGAAGCCCAGACCCCGCCTTCAGGGGCAGGAAAGGCCAGGGCCAGCTGCAGGGAAGTGGTGACGTAGGTCATGAGGTCGCCGAGAAAGGCGGCGGCAAAAACCACCGCGCTGCGGGGCAGGCGCAGGCGCGCGCCCGCCCGGAAGATGCCGTAGGCTACCAGCGGGCCCACCACGGCCATGGAAAAGGTGTTGGCGCCCAGGGTGGTCAGCCCGCCGTGGGCCAGCAGGAGGGCCTGGAAGAGCAGCACGATGCACCCCAGCACGCTCATGGCCGCAGGGCCGAAGAGCATGGCACCCAGGCCCACACCGGTGGGGTGGGAGCAACTGCCGGTGACCGAGGGGATCTTCAGGGCCGAGAGCACAAAGGCAAAGGCGCCGGCCAGACCCAAGAGCATTTTAATTTCCGGCCTGGAGCGCACGTTCCTGCCGATGGAGCGCAGGCCCGCGGCCAAAAAGGGCAGCACCAGCACAAACCAGAAAAGACTCCACTTGAGGGGTAAAAAGCCCTCCATGATGTGCATGGCCCAGGCATGGGAGGGGGAAAGGAAAAGCATGAGGGCTAAAATACTAATGAAGGCCCATAATTTGCGGCGCACGGCAAGAAAACCTCCCGGTAAAATTTCCTTTGTGGCCAACAGGTTAACCTGTCTACCGGGTTTAAACGAAAAAGCCCCCGTCCGCTACGAAACGTGACAGGGGACTTCCTTCCCACCTCCCCGTGGCCCGTAGGGACAGTGCGGCACGGAACGGGCAGGTTTCCTGGCTCATGGATCATCGCCCCACCACGCCTTCCCGGCCGGCCTGCCAGTGGCTCCCTGTGGCGGGCTCCCCATTCACAGTGGCGGCCCCGCGTCAGACTTTCACTGACTTCCCTCTCTCCTGCTCCCCGCAGGATCACCCGTTCCCAAGAGGCTATTAAATTTTTTTCCATTGTAACATACGCGCTACCCGTTGTCAATAAAATTTTTCCGTTGCGCCACAAATCGACAGCAAGTTATAGTATAGTAATGTTACCAGCTCTTTTTCAAGGAAGTCCTCTCGTGCGCCCCAAGCTGCTTTTCTGCTGCCTATTGTTGCTCATCCTCTCCGGCTGCATCTGGCCCGAGCGCAGCCCAAACAGAGGTATTGAGGTCAACTTCCGGGAAGAAAAGCCGTCCCCCGGCGCCTTCCTCCCGCCCGCCGAGGCCGGGGAAGAAGCAGCTGTATCCGGTGCCGCGTACCATCCCGAAGCAAAAAAGGTGGTTTACCTGACCTTTGACGACGGCCCCAGCAGGCACTTTACCCCCCGGGTGCTGGACATCCTCGCCCGTTATCAGGTGAAAGCCACCTTTATGGTCGTGGGCGTAAACATTCCCCAAAACAGAGATGTTGTGCAGCGGATCATAGTCGAGGGACACGCCCTGGGCAACCACACCTACTCCCACGACTACAAAAAAATTTACCGCTCGCCCGACGCCTTCGTGCAGGACCTCCGCCTCTGCGGGGATCTCCTGCAGGAGTTCACCGGCAGGCCGGTAAAAATTTTCCGTGCTCCCGGCGGCCCCGGCAACCTTTCCCCGGCACTTAAGCAGCAGCTCAAACAACTGGGTTATCATTCAGTTGGCTGGAACGTTACGGGCGACGATGCCAACCCCCACGGGGCAAGCGCGGAGCATATTTACCGCACGGTTATGGAGGGCGTGATGCGGGTGGAAAAGACAAACGCGGTGCCCGTCATCCTCCTCCACGATGGGGCAGACCTGCACACCCTGGAAGCACCGCCCAACTCCGCGCTGGCCCGCTACATCGAAACCAGGAAAAACCTCATCCTGGCCCTGCCCAAAATCATCGAAAGCCTCCGGGCCCGGGGTTACACTTTTGCCGTGGTGGACGAAAAAACCCCCGGGCCGCGGTGAAATGCTCCCGGCGGGGCCCACCGGCCCCTCCTTAGCACCTGCCTCACCCTCCCCCGGCCAGCAGGAAAAGGCCCGCCCCTGCCACCAGCATCCCCAAGCTCCAGGGCGCGGGGAGGCCGGCCAGCAATCCGGCAGCCACCAGGGCAAGGCCGGCCAGCCTCACCCACAGCCGCGCACGACCCCGCACCGCCCGCCCACCTGCCTTTCTACACGTCTCCAAGCGAATCCTTCCACATGACCACCGCGTCTTCGTTCGTGTCCGTGTAATACCCCCGCCGGCGGCCCCGCTCCACAAACCCCAGGGCGGCATACAGACGCCGTGCGGCGCGGTTGGAAGTGCGCACCTCCAGGGTCATGCGCCTGGCGCCCAGGAGTGCGGCGCGCCGCATGAGCTCCTGCATGAGCCGCCGGCCGATGCAGCGCCGGCGGAATTCCGGGTGCACGGCTACGTTGGTCACGTGGGCCTCGTCTAAAACAATCCACATGCCGGCGTAGCCCACCACCCTGCCTCCTGCCAGGGCCACGATGTAGTGGGCAAACTCGTTCTCCAGCAACTCGTAGGTAAAGGCGTACCTGGACCAGGGCGTGGGAAAAGAGGCCTGCTCGATGGCCAGCACTTCGTCCAGGTGGTCGCAGGTCATCTCCGCAAAGCTCACTTCCATAAGGTTTCACACCGCTTTAGCCCCTGCTTTTGCAGCCACTTGATTTCCGCCTCGGAAGGCCGCACGTAGTCGGGCAGCAGCTCTAGGGGATTGCAGCCCTTATTTTGCATGAGGCGGCGGTAGCCCAGCGCGGCCACGTGAGCCGCCCGGGGCCACATGAGGCTCTCCGGGGCAAAGGAAATGCGGTCCTTCAGGCGGCCTTGCAAGAGCTCCCGGTGCATCAGGGCACCGTCCCCGGTTACGGTCACCGGCAGCCCGGCCTCCAAAAGTTTTTGGGCGAGGTCCGGCGGCGAAAGGGCCATGGGGCCTTCCACAAGGAGCAGCCCTTCCTTTGCCGTCCTGTACAGGGCGGCGTAAACCTCGCCCCTTTTGGCGTGCAGCACCGGGCAGATCAGCCCCTCCCGGCCCCAGAGGGCATAGGCCAGGGCCTCCAGGGTGCCCACCCCTACCACGGGCAGCCCCCAGGCCTGGGCCAGGGTCTTGGCCGTGGCCATGCCGATGCGCAGACCCGTAAAGGAGCCCGGCCCGGCGGACACGGCAATGCCCCCCAGGTCGCGGTGGCCCACCTGGGCGTCCTCCATAACCCCCTTGAGCATGGGCAGGAGGTTGGCCGAGTGGGTGCGCTGGTTGTTCACCAGCCTTTCGGCCACCAGCCTTTCCCCACACACCACTGCCACCGCGGCCACCTGGGTGGCCGCCTCAATGCCCAGCACGAACAAGCTCTTTCAGCTCCCCCAGCAGTTCTTCGTAACGCCTTCCCCGGGGAACGAGGCACAGCTCCCTTTGCCCGGGCTCTTCCGGCCTCACCTTTAGGTAGATATTCAACCTCTCCGCGGGCAAAACCTCCTCCACGCGCTCCGGCCACTCGACGACGGTTACCCCTTCCCCGTAAAAATACTCCTCGCAGCCGAGGTCGTACATTTCCCGGGGCCCGGACAGGCGGTACGCGTCCATGTGGAAAAAGGGCAGCCTGCCGGCATACTCGTTAATCAGGGTAAAGGTGGGGCTGGTCACCGCCTCCGTAACCCCCAGCCCCCGGGCAATCCCCTTGGCCAGCACGGTCTTCCCCGCCCCCAACTCCCCGTAAAGGCACACCACGTCCCCGGGGCGCAGCAGGCCGCCCAAAAGGCGGCCGAAATTTTCCGTCTCCTCGCTGCACAGGCTCAACCAGGTAAATTCCATCGGGGCACTCACCTTCGAGAATAATTATACCCCTGTTATGCAAAATGATCGTACCCCTGCAGGGCCAGGGGCACGCGCTTGCCGTCCGGCAGCTCCAAAAGCAGGCCTTCCTGCGGGGGTATGATTTCCCCGATGCAGGTGCAGCTCTCGCCGATGGCCGCAAGCTCCTCCTTTGCCTGCTCAAACAGGTCCTCGGGCAGGGTGAAGACCAGCTCGTAGTCCTCGCCGCCGGAGAGGGCCCATTCCAGCGGGTCGCAGCCGGCCAGGCGGGCCAGCTCCCTGGCCTGGGAGCTCAAGGGAACGTCTTTAGCCCTTACCAGGCAGCCCACGCCGCTGGCCCGGCAGATGTTGTGCAGCTCCCGCGCCAGCCCGTCGCTGACGTCCTCCATGGCCGTGGCCCCCGCGGAGGCCAGCAGGCGCCCGGCGGCAAGCTTGGCCCTGGGCTCCAGGTGCGCCCGGTAAAGGAAGGCCGCCGTCTCCCCGTCAGGGGCCAGCCCGGGATTTTGGCAGAGGTAGAGCCCGGCTGCCGAGTTGCCCAGGGTGCCGGTAACGCAGATCAGGTCCCCCACCCGGGCGCCACCGCGCAGGACCGCCAGGCCCGCCTCCACGAGCCCCAGAAGGGCAAAGTTGATCACCAGCCGCTCCGGGCTGGCCACCGTGTCCCCTCCCACGATATTGAGGCGGTACTCCGCGGCGGCGCGCCGCAAGCCGTGGTAGAGCGCCTCCACCTCCTCCACAGAAACGCGGGGAGGGAGGCCCAGGGAAATTACCCCGTGCGTGGGCCACCCTCCCATGGCGGCAATGTCGCTGGCGTTTACGGCCACGGTCTTATAGCCCACCTGCTCGTAAGTGGCCCATGCCAGGGAAAAGTGCACCCCCTCCACCAGCATGTCGGTGGTAAAGAGCAGCCAGTGGGGGCCGGGCAGGCGGAGGACCGCCGCATCGTCCCCCGCGCCGGCCACTACCTCCCCGGGATGCGTGAGGAGGCCCTGCGCGACGCGCGCGATGAGCCCGAACTCCCCTATCTCGCTAAGGCGCACGGGAAACCGCCCCTTCTCAGCATTTTTCTCCTTTCTCCCGCCCCAGGTAGCGGGCCACCACGTCCATGGCGCAGTATTCCCCGCACATGGAGCAGGCCTTGGTCCCGGCGGGGTTGCGCTCCCGGCGGTAGCGGGCGGCCTTTGCGGGGTCTATGGCCAACCGGATCTGGGCCTCCCAGTCCAGGGCCTTGCGCGCCCGGGACATGGCCAGGTCCCACTCGCGGGCCCCCGGGACGCCTTTGGCCAGGTCGGCGGCATGGGCGGCTATGCGGGCGGCTATGACGCCCTCCCGCACGTCCTCCACGGTGGGCAGGCCCAGGTGCTCCGCCGGGGTGACGTAGCACAGGAAGTCGGCCCCGGCCATGGCCGCCACGGCACCGCCGATGGCCGCCGTGATGTGGTCGTAGCCGGGAGCCACATCGGTGACCAGCGGCCCCAGCACGTAAAAGGGCGCCCCGCGGCAAAGCGATTTCTGCACCTGCACGTTGGCCGCCACCTGGTCCAGGGGCACGTGCCCCGGCCCTTCCACCATGGCCTGTACCCCGGCTGCCCGCGCCCGGTCCACCAGCTCGCCCAGGACGATGAGTTCCTGGATCTGGGCCCGGTCAGTGGCGTCGGCTATGCAGCCCGGGCGCAGGCCGTCCCCCAGGCTTAAGACCACATCATAACGCAGGCAAATTTCCAGGAGGCGGTCGAACTGCTCGTAGAGGGGGTTTTCCTTCCCGTTGTGCAGCATCCACCCGGCCAGGAGCGCCCCGCCGCGGCTGACGATGTCGGTGACCCGCCCCTCTCTCTGCAGGCGGCCCACCACCTCCAGGGTTACCCCGCAGTGGACGGTGATGAAGTCCACCCCGTCGGCGGCGTGCTTCTCGATGACGCCGAAGAGATCGTCGGGCGTCATGGCCACAATGCTGCCCCGCCTCTCCCGGGCCTCCACTGCCGCCTGGTAGACGGGAACGGTGCCCACCGGCACGGGAGAAGCGCCCAGCACGGCCCGGCGGATGTCGTCTAAGTCGCCGCCGGTGGAGAGGTCCATCACCGCGTCGGCCCCGGCCTCCAGGGCCGCCCGCAGCTTGGCCAGCTCCAGCTCCATGTCGCACGCCGCCGGAGAAGTGCCCAGGTTGGCGTTTACCTTGGTGCGCAGCCCCTCGCCGATGCCGCAGGGGTCGAGGTTGGCGTGATTTTTATTGGCCGGGATGACCACCCGGCCCTCGGCCACTTTCCTTAACACTTCCTCCACAGGAACTTTCTCCTTCTCCGCCACCCGGCGCATGGCCGGGGTGATTTCTCCTGCCCTTGCTGCCAGTAACTGGGTCATGGCCTCTTCCTCCTTGCTTCTGCAATTACCCGCCGGAGCTCGCGGGCGGCGCCGGCCACGTCCTCGGCGGCCACCACAGCCGTGATTACCGCGACGCCGTCCGCCCCCGCGGCCACCACCTCGGCTGCGTTGTGGGCCTTGATCCCGCCAATGGCCACCATGGGTATGTGCACCAGAGGGGCCAGCCGGCGCAAGATATCCGGGCCCACCGGAGCTTCGGCGTCTTCCTTAGTCCAGGTTTCGTAAATGGGCCCCACGCCAAGGTAGTCGGCTCCCCGGCGCTGGGCCTCCAGGGCCTGCTCCACGCTGTGGGTGGACACGCCGATAATTTTCCCGGGGCCGAGAATGCGCCGCGCCTCTTCCACGGGCAGGTCATCCTGGCCTAGGTGCACGCCGTCGGCGTCCACGGCCAGGGCCACGTCCACCCGGTCGTTGACAATGAAGGTCACCCCTGCCTCACGTGTAAGCTCCCGCAGCTGGCGGCCTACCTCCACCAGCCGGCGGGCGGGAAACTCCTTTTCCCGCAGCTGCAGCACCGTGGCCCCGCCGGAAATGGCCTCCCTGGCCACCTCCAGGATGGACCTTCCCCGGCTGAACTTATCGCCCGTGATGACGTAAAGGGTGTAGTCGGCCTGCCTGGAGGCCGGGGCAGGCCGGCAGGCCTCCTCCAGGCCGGCCAGCCGACCCATTATCTCCTGCTCCAGGGCGTAAGCCAAAAAGCGCATCTCCTGAAAGGGCGCCGTCACCCGGCAGAGGCGGGCGTATTCCTCCAGCACCCGCAATGCCTCCTGCACCCTCTTAAAATTTGCCGTCGCCAGCTCCCCGAGAGTCAGCGGGCCGTGAGAGGGCAGGGCCCCGGAGCCCACGTCCCCCTCCACGTCCCTGGCCGCCACCAGGGCGGCGCCCTTTGCGGGGAAAGCTTCCTGGCAGCGGCTCAGGCGGTGGCGAAGCTCCCGCACCCGGAAGGCCAGCGCGGCATCACTCAGCACAAAGCGGGCCACCTCTTCCACCACGCGCAGGCCCTCGCGGGCCCGGTTGAAGTTGGCGTCCAGGATACGGTAAACGTTTTCCATAACCCTTTCACCCCATAAAAAATACCCATCCGCCGTGAAGGAGATGGGTACAGGTGTAGCGAGCCGACAACCTACCCATTTCCCTACGCTGGCATTACCCAGATCAGGTTCCAAGGGTAAAGCACGTAACGGTGCTTTTCTCAGCCCGGCTCCCCCGGGCACCCCCATGGGCGCGCGACACAGCGCTATGCGGTTTTACTCCCTACGTATTATTTTAAACCACACAGCCCTTCAATAACAAGGACTTTTGGTAATGCTGGTGCGCCAGGTCGTCCATCAAGGCCACTACTTCCCTTATGTCAAATGGCTTGACCATGCAGCAGACGGCCCCTTCTTCTAAAGCCTGCTTGACGGTATGCTCGGAAATGTAGGCCGTCATGATGACCACCCTGGTTTCCGGGGCAATCCTCCTGATGCGCCGCAGGGCCTCCAGCCCGTCCATTAAAGGCATGCGCACGTCCATGAAAACCACCTGCGGCCTGACGGTGCGCACCTTCTCCAGGGCCTCCAGGCCGTTTTGCGCCGTATGCACGCGGTGCCCCGCCTGGCTAATGACAATGTCCAGTAACTGGCGTACGCCCGGCTGGTCGTCAACCACCAGTACGTCTAACTGCTGCAAACTCAATCACCTGCTCCCCCAGAAATTACCTTCGCTCACACACACTCTTCCTTTCGACATAAAAGCAATTATTCCTTCTCCAAGCGGCAAAATTTCTATTAACTTTTTGTAAAAAAGTTATGTTCTGGCAAGTCGGTAACGGCGCCCTGCTTCCACCAGGGCCGCAAACAGCGCCAGGAAGCGGCGGTCCTTTTCCCACATGGCTTCGGGATGCCACTGCACCCCCAGCACAAAGCCCGGCCCCGCGCCTTCCAGGGCCTCGATGAGGCCGTCGGGGGCGCAGGCCGCGACGACCAGGCCCGGCGCCACCCGGCGCACCGCCTGGTGGTGAAAGCTGTTCACCCGCAAGTTCCCGGCGCCGAGGAGGCGGGCCAGGCGCGTTCCCGCTTTTATTTCCACCCCGTGCGTGGCCGCCCAGCGGGGAGCGTCCTGGCGGTGCTTCAGGCAGCCCGGCACCTGCCGGTAGATGTCCTGGTAAATGTCTCCCCCGGCGGCAATGTTGACCACTTGCAGGCCCCGGCAGATGCCCAGGAGGGGCAGGCGCCGGCACAGCGCCCCCCGGACCAGCTCCAGCTCAAAGGCGTCCCGCCGGGGGTCCACCTCGCCGCACCCCAGCAGGGGTTCCTCGCCGAAGTAAAAGGGGTCCACGTCGCCGCCGCCGGACAAAATCAGGCCGTCCAAAACCTCCAGCCAGGGCGCAGCCCCAGCCGCGCCGGTGCAGGGCACGGGCACCGGCAGGCCCCCGGCTGCTTCCACCGCCCGCACGTAGGCGTCGCTCAGGTAAAACCTCTCCCGCTCCTCCTCCCAGGCGCAGGTAATGCCAATTAACGGGCGCACGGCTCTGCCCTCCCGTGTGGCCAACTAAAAAGGCACCACCGGCTAGATGGTGCCACAGCGGTGCTGCTCGCCAATGTCCACCAAACCCAGGCTTATCTCTACGGCGCGGTTCACTTTTTCCATTGTTTCCTGGTCCAGGGAAGTGACCTTTTCGCGCAGGCGGCTCTTGTCAATGGTGCGGATTTGCTCCAGAAGAATCACCGAGTCCTTTTCCAGGCCGCCCGGTCGGGCGGGCATTTCCACGTGGGTGGGAAGCTTGGCCTTGCTGATGCGGGAGGTAATGGCGGCCACGATGGTCGTGGGGCTGAACTGGTTGCCGATGTCGTTTTGCAGGATGAGAACCGGCCTGATGCCCCCCTGCTCGGAGCCCACCACCGGGCTCAAGTCGGCGTAGAAAACATCGCCCCGTCGCACCTGCATGGTTTTATGTTACCTCCGTCAAGTCGTGCCGCTTGGCCACCTCTTCTTCCAGGGCAAAGAGCTCCTCCACCAGCTCCAGGTTTATCTCCGCCATTTCCAGGTAGCCCTTTTTCATTTCCTCCAGGAACACTTCTATCCCCTTGCCTTTTTCCTCCACCACTTCTTTACATCCTTCCCTGCCCTGCTATTGTTTTATAGTAAATCCCGGCCCGCAAAAATATTACTGTTCCTGATAAAATTTGGTGGCGCCCGGTCCTCGGGCAATGGCAATTTTCCCCGTGCGCACGATCTCCACAATGCCGTAATCCTCCAGGACCGTGCACAGGGCCTCGATTTTCTCCTCGTCGCCCGTTAGCTCTACCACCATGGTTTCCCGGTTCACATCTACGATGTTGGCCCGGAAAACCTGCGCGATGTTGACGATGTCGGAGCGGCGGGAGGGGTCAACGCGCACCTTGATCAGGGCCAGCTCGCGCTCAATGGATTCGCTGCTGTGCAGCTCCTGGATTTTAATTACGTCGATGAGTTTAGAAAGCTGCTTGATGACCTGATCTAGCTCCTGGTCGTCCCCTTTTACCACCAGGGTGATGCGGGTAATGTCCGGCTCCTCCGTGTAGCCGGCCGCAATGCTCTCAATGTTAAACACCCTGCGGCTCAAGAGCCCCGAAATACGGGCCAGCACGCCGGGCTTGTTGAGCACCAGGACCGCCAGCGTGTGCTTCATGGCTGCTTCCCTCCCCTTTTCCCCATAGGTGTTCGCTACAAAAGGGCCATTTCCTGCCTGGAGCCTGCCAAAACTTAAAATCCCAGGCCCTGCAGCAGGGCAAGCCCTTCTCGAAGGGAGGGAAGAGCGGCCTTCGGGTGCACCTCGACCACCCGCAGGAGGCCCTCCTTTAAATAGGCGGCCACCTGAGCGAAGTCCACCTCTCCCGTTCCCGGGGCCAGGTGGTCCTCGCGGCCCCTAGCATCGTGGAGGTGCAGCCCCACCAAATTTTCTTTATAAGCCTCCAAAAAATCCCGCTGGCTGGCCCAACCCATGACCTCCCAGTGGTGGGCGTGCCCCGTATCATGCCAGTAGCCCACGGGCGCCCCGCGGAATTCCCGTAGGATGATCCCGATTTCTTCCGGGGAGGGAATCTGGTGGTAGTGGTAGCGGTTTTCGATGCCCAATACCAGGCCCAGCCTTTCCGCCAGGGGCAGGAGGCGGTCCAGGGCCAGGAGCACGCGGTCCAGGCAGCGGGGAGCAAGCCTGGCGCGCTTCCTTACCAGCACTTCCCCGGCGCGCTTGCCCTCCGCACCGCCCAGCTCCCCGCGCTCGTAAAGCTCGTAGAGGCGGTCCACCAGGTGGCGCACGGGCACCTCCCCCAGGTGCAGCACCACCGCCCGGGCCTCCAGGTCGGCGGCGTGCTCTAGAGTTTTCCGGGTATAGCGCAGGGCCAGCTCCCGCTCTCGCTCATCCTCTGAGGTAAACAAAAAGGCGTCCCCGCCCGGCTCCCTGGCCAGGTCCGGGACGGGGAAGAAGTTGTGCACGCTGACCACGCTAAGGCCGGCCTTTTTGAGCAGCCCGCGCAGGTCGCGGTAAGTTTGCGCCCCGAGGCGGTAGTCCAGCTCCACCGCCGTGGCCCCTAAAGAGAGCACGGCATCCACGATCCCGCGGGCTGATTGAACCTCTGCGGAAACCCAGCTGGTGGAAACGGCAAGCACCTTATCCGCAAAACCCCCCGTGCTCAATCCTGCGCCTCGACCAATACTTCCGCGCCCTCTTTAACTTCCCGCAGCCCGGATAGATCTCCCTCCACGCGGCCAAAGATGTTTACCGCGCTGGCCGCCCGGATCTCCTCCCCACGGCTCAGCGGCGTGGGACCGAAAAAGATGCACAGGGCCTTCCCCGGCGGCCAGTAGCCCAGGTCCCCCCGGGAAACCACCTCGGAAGCTCCCGGCTCCAGGTCCACCTCCACGGGCACGGCAAAGTATATCTCTTCACCCCAGCGCCTGGCATAGCCTTTTAGGGGCAGGGAAGACCACACCGCCCTTCCCGTAGGGGTATCGTAGATGACGGCAGGCCATGAAAGGCCGCCCACCCTGATAACGGCCCGCACTTATCTCACCTCACTTTTTTACTATATCACAAAACCCTTTATAAGTAAGAAGTAAAGCTTTGCCGCGTGTTTTTCACCCTGAAAAAATGCGGGCCGGCACTCTGTTACCGGCCCGCCGGCAAAAGTTTTGTTTAATAGGCGTAGATGCGCCCGTAGGGCCGCTTGGAAACGGGCAGGAGCTTTATAAAGCGGTCCTTTAGGATTTCCCCTGCCTCCAGGCCGAAGTGGGCGGCAAACTCGCCCACGTACTTTTCCAGCACCTTTTGGTCCTCTTCGTTCGGCTCGAGGATGCCCACCTCTTTGCCCAGCTGGTACGGCGCCACCTCGCCGCGCAGGTAAATCACCCCGCCGTGCATGCCCGTGCCGATGTAGTGGGCGTGGTGGCGCTCCCCGGGCTTTAAGTTCAGCCCCAACATGATGACGATGCCCCCGGCCATGTACTCGCCAAAGAAATCCTGGGCCGTGCCGCCTATGACCAGCACCGGCACCTTGCCGGTGTACTCCTTCATGTGGATGGCCGCCCTGTAGCCCACGCTGTCCCGGATGAAGATCTTGCCGCCCCGCATGGACATGGCCACGATGTCCCCGGCCCGCCCGTGCACGATGATCTCGCCGTCGTCCATGGTGTTGCCCACCCCGTCCTGGGCATTGCCGTGCACGATGATGCGATGGCCGGCCAGGAAGGCCCCCAGGTCGTTGCCGGGAACGGAGTGCACGTGTATCTCTACCTTTTGCGGCAGGAAAAGGCGCGTGCCGATGTAGCGCTGACCGCTGACGTTATAAAGGACGATCTTCCTTGCCCCGCCCAGGGCGGCTTCGCGGATGAGATCGTTGAGCTCCTTGTGCACCAGCCCCCGGGCGTCAATCTCCGCTTCCCAGCCGTTTAGCTGCAGGTGGGATCTTATTTGCGCTAGCGGGCGCACGTCGCCTAAAAACATATCCCGCAATCCGCGCCTTGCGCACTTTACCGCCATGCTCTCTTCACTCCCCCGCACCCTTTACTCCCAGCACGTTCAGCTCCCACTCCTCCAGGCCCACTCCCCGCAGGTGGTCGCGGTTGCCCCTCAGGCTTTCAATGGCGTTGATGCCCATGCCGCCCAGCATCTCCTTGATCTCGTTGCTCCACCCCTTCAGGAGGTTGTAGAGCCGCTCGCTGGCAATCTCGGGGTTCAAGCGGCGGGAGAGGTAGGGGTCCTGGGTGCAAATGCCCCAGGCGCACTTGCCGGTGTAGCACTTCTGGCAGAGGGTGCAGCCCATGGCCACCAGTGCCGCGGAGCCGATGTAAACTGCATCCGCCCCCAGGGCTATGGCCTTGACCACGTCCGCGCTGCAGCGGATGCCGCCGGCGGCAATGATGGAGCACTTGTGCCTGATGCCCTCCTCCCGCAGCCGCTGGTCCACCGCCGCTAGGGCCAGCTCAATGGGTATACCTACGTTGTCGCGGATGATCTTGGGCGCCGCTCCCGTGCCGCCCCGGAGCCCGTCAATGGCAATGATATCGGCCCCGGCCCGCACCATCCCGGAGGCAATGGCAGCCACGTTGTGCACGGCGGCAATCTTTACCGAAACGGGTTTTTCGTAATTGGTGGCTTCTTTTAAGGCGTAAATGAGCATGGAGAGGTCTTCGATGGAGTAAATGTCGTGCTGCGGCGCCGGGGAGAGGGCATCGGTCCCCTCGGGGATCATGCGGGTAAGAGCTATATTGGCCGAAACCTTTTCCCCCGGCAGGTGCCCTCCGATGCCCGGCTTGGCCCCCTGGCCGATTTTAATCTCGATCACCGCCGCGCAGTTGAGATACTCCGGGTCTACACCGAAGCGACCGCTAGCGCACTGCACGACGGCGTTGGCGCCAAACTCCTTCCTCATCTCCCGGGGCAGGCCGCCTTCACCGGTGTTGAACAAAGTACCGTACTTCTTTGCCGCCATGGCCAGGGAGAGGAAAGCCTGGTAGCTGATAGCCCCATAGGACATGGCCGAAAACAGGATGGGTGTCTCCACGAGCACGTTGGGGTGGAGCTCCGAGGTAATGTCCACCCTGTCGCCCTTTATTTCCACCTGCAGGTTATCGGGCTTGCGCCCCAGGAAGGTGCGCAGCTCCATGGGCTCCCGCAGGGGGTCAATGGAGGGGTTGGTTACCTGGGAGGCGTTTAAAACCAGGTGGTCCCAGTAGATGCGGTAGGGCTTGTCGTTACCGCTACCGGTAAGGATTACCCCGCCCGTCTCGGCCTGCTTTTTCAGGTCCTGCATCTTTTCCCTGGTCCAGCTGGCATTGGGCCGGTAGGACGCAGGGTGGGGCTGCACGCATAGGGCCCCGGTGGGGCAGAAAACCGCGCAGCGCTGGCAGCCGACGCACTCCCTTTCCTGGCTGAACATCATGTCCAGCTCCACGTCGTAGCGGTGCACCCCGTTGGGGCACTGCCGCTCGCAGACCCGGCACTTGATGCAGCGGTCGCCGCGGCGCTCCACCAGAAATTCCGGCAGCAGATAAGAGTACATCTCCTTCTCACCTCGCTCCGTTGCTTAAACTGCGCGGGCCAGGCTGGCCAGGTGGTCGCGGCTGTGCAACCTGGCCACCACCGGCTCGCCTCCCGGCGGGGTCCAGACCAGGTCCAGCGGCGGCGCCACCGCCCTGATGGCCCCCTCCTCGGAGGAGAGGAACACGTAGTCCCCCGCCGCCGCAGCGGTGATGGGCCGCAGGCGGATGCGGTCGGTGAGCCCGAACATCTCGTTGTGGTGGGCCACAATTACCGTAAAGGGCCCGTTGATGAGCAGGGGGGCGTAAACCATGCGCAGGGTGCTGTAGAGCCGCCGGCGGTCTTCGTCCATGTGCGCTATGAGGTCCCACATGGGAGGCGCAAAAATCTTGGCCACCACCTCAATGGGCAGCCCCTGGCGGCGCATGAGGAGATCCACGGCGTAGGCCATGACCTCCGTATCGGTATAGAGGGTGCAGTAGTAGCCGAACATCTCCAGGTAGCGGCGGTTGGTGCCGTAGGAAGAGATTTCCCCGTTGTGCACCACCGTCCAGTCCAGGATGCTAAAAGGGTGCGCCCCGCCCCACCATCCCGGGGTATTGGTGGGGAAGCGGCTGTGCGCCGTCCAGATGTAGCCCTTGTAGAGCCTGTCCAGCATGAAGAACTCCGCTATTTCCTCCGGGAAGCCCACGCCCTTGAAAACGCCCATGTTCTTGCCGGAGGAGAAGACGTAAGCCCCTTCAACCTGGGTGTTGATGAACATTACCTTCTCCACCACAAACTCGTCGGCGGCCAAGCCCTCTTCTTCCTGGTGGCGGGGCGCCACGAAGTACCGCCACACCAGGGGCGGGTTGACCACGTTGGCCCGCATGTCGGTGGGGATCTCCTCGTCGTAAACCACGTGAAAGTGGGCGGTGAGAAATTCATCCACCTGTTCCTTGGCCTGGGGACAGGAGCGCTCAAACATGATGTGCAGGGCGTAGTAATCTTTATACTCCGGGTAAAGGCCGTACACGGCAAAGCCCCCGCCCAGGCCGTTGCCGCGGCACTTCATGTTGACCATGGCGGAAATGGCCATCTCCCCGCCAAACCTCTCCCCGGCCACGTTCATCACGCCGAACAGGCCGCAGGCCTGCATGTCCTTTTCCGGCAGGTAGCGCTCGCTGGTCCTCTTTCCGGCTACGAGCATCCTCATCCCATCCTCTCCCTCACCAAGAGCTTTCCGCGCAGGTCTTCCGGAAGGCAGGCGTAGCCAAAGCCGTCCTTGAGGAGCTTATCGACAAAGGGAGCCACCTCGACCCCCTCTTTCATGAGGTTTAAGAGAATGCCGGCCCTGGCAATCTCGTTAACCAGGATGAAGCCGTACAGGCGCCCGTCCTTCAAAACCAGCCGCCGGTAGCGGCAGGCCGCCGGGTCAAGGCGGCTGGCTACCTCAAAGCCCTCCTTCTCGCCTGCGTTCAGCCCGGCGGTAATGATGTTTAAGTCAAAGAAGTGCATGGAATTCATGGCCGTGGCCCGGTCGTACACCCGCGGCACGCCCGCCATGTTAAAGGCGGCCACCCGCCCGCCGGCGTAGGCGTTGGGCCACAGGGGCAGCACGCGCCGCCCGTCTAGAAGAAAATCGTACACCTCCGCGCAGTCGCCGCAGGCGTATACGTCTGGGGCCGAGGTCTCCATCCTTTCGTTGACCAGGATGCCCCGGTTAACGGCCAGGCCTGCCTCCTTGGCCAGCTCTACGCGCGGCACCACGCCCACCGCCACCACCAAAAGGTCGCAGGGGAGCGTGACGCCGCTGGTTAAAACCGCTTCCTCCGCCCTTCCTTCCCCGCGCACCTCACCGATGGTGGTGCCGGTGTACACGGTCACCCCGGCCCTGCTAAAAGCCTCTTCCACCATCCGCGAGGTAACCTCGTCCACCACCGGGGCCAGCACCCGCGGGGCCAGCTCCACCACGCTGACGGAAAGGCCCTTTTTGCACAGCGCCTCGGCGGTCATCAGGCCGATGATGCCGCCGCCCAGGACCACCGCGCGCCGCGCGCTGCCGAGGAAGCGCGCCAGGCGCTGCGCGTCCTGCAGGGTGAGGAAGGTGCAGACGTTTTCCTTGGCCAGGTCCAGGCCCGCGACCGGCGGCACGATGGGGCGCCCGCCGGTGGCTAAAAGGAGCTTGTCGTAGCCCAGGGCCCGCCCGTCGTCTAAGTAAACGACCTTGCGCCGGGTATCCAAGCCCGTGGCCCGCCGGCCCAAAATGGCCGTAACCCCCATCCGCCGGTAGAAATCCGCCGGGCGGTAGTACATCTTTTCCAGGGGGATTTCCCGGTCCAGGTAATAAGGGAGAAGGGCCCGGGAATAAACGTGGTAGGGCTCCTCCCCCACCACGGCCACGGTTTTTTCCTTCTCCAGGGTACGCAGGGCTTCAATGCAGCCCACGGCCCCCACCGAGTTGCCGATGATCAAGAAATCGTACCTTTCCATAACCGCTGCACTCCTCCTTCTCGGCTGCCGCCGGGTTAGGCCTGGTAGAGCAGGGCCTTGTTGGGGCAGTGGCTCACGCAGGCGGGCTCGTCAACATCCTTGCACAGGTCGCACTTGACCACCCGGCGGTTTGCTTCGTCTATGACCAGCGCGCCGTACGGGCAGGCCATGACACAGCTATAGCAGCCCACGCACCGGGAAGCGTCGTGCTCCACCCTGCCGCTTGCGGGGTCACGGTACAGGGCGCCGCTGATACAGGCCTCCGCGCAGGGCGGCTCCTCGCAGTGGCGGCAGGGCACGGGCAGGGTCACCGGCAGGTCCTCTTCCACCACCAGGCGTGGCAGGGGCCTGGCCGGCTCGTAAAGAAAGGCCTTGAGGATGTCCTTGCTCCTTGAGTGGGCCACCGCACACCAGATCTCGCAGAGGTGGCAGCCCATGCAAACCTCCGGTCTTGCCACAACGCGCGGCATCTCCCTCACTCCCTTTCTCGGAAAGGCAAAATTAAAAGGCCCACGGCAGGCCCCCAACGCGCCATGACCTGCGCATGGGCTAACTTGTCGTTGGACTGCCTCCGCCGGTAATCCGCCTAGTATTTGGTCAGGTATTCTTCCAGCTCCCAGGGATGTACCTGAGTGCGGTAACGGTCCCATTCGATGCGCTTGGCCTCCATGAAGCGGGCGTAGACATGTGGGCCAAGGGCTTCCTTGATGAGCTCGTCCCGCTCCAACTCGTCAAGAGCTTCTTTAAGGTTTTCAGGCAGGCAGCCGATGCCCAGTTCCTCCCGCTCCTTGGGGCTCATCTCGTAAATGTTGCGGTCACAGGGAGGGGGCGGCGCGATCTTGTTCTTGATACCGTCTAGCCCGGCTTTTAAGCATACCGCCAGGGCCAGGTAAGGGTTGCAGGATGGGTCCGGGCTGCGCAGCTCGATGCGCGTAGAGAGACCCCGCTTAGCCGGGATGCGGATCAAGGGGCTGCGGTTGCGGAAGGACCAGGCAATGTACACCGGAGCTTCGTAACCAGCTACCAGCCGCTTATACGAGTTAACCGTGGGGTTGGTTATGGCGGCAATGGCCCTGATGTGCTTCATTAAGCCCCCGATAAAGTAGCGGCAGGTATCGCTCAGCCCGTCCGGCGAAGATGGATCGTAAAAGGCATTTTCCTCTCCGCGGAAAAGGGACATGTTGGTATGCATGCCACTGCCGTTGATGCCGAAAATAGGCTTGGGCATGAAGGAGGCGTGCAAACCGTGCCGCTGCGCGATGGTGCGCACCACGAACTTGAAGGTCATGATCTTGTCGGCGCAGTCCAGGGCATCGGAGTGCTTAAAGTCGATCTCGTGCTGCCCGGGGGCCACCTCGTGGTGGGAGGCCTCTATTTCAAAGCCCATCTGCTCCAGGGTGAGCACCATGTCCCGCCGGGCATCCTCTCCCAGGTCCACCGGGGTGAGGTCGAAGTACCCGGCCCGGTCGTGGGTGTTGGTGGTGGGGCGGCCTTCACTGTCCACGTGGAAGAGGAAGAACTCCAGCTCCGGCCCCACATGCATGGTAAAGCCCATCTCCCTGGCCTCCGCCAGCGCCCTCTTTAAAACATAGCGCGGGTCGCCTTCAAACGGGGTGCCGTCAGGGTTATACACGTCACAGATGAGCCGGGCCACACCGCCGTCACGCGGGCGCCAGGGGAAAACCACAAAGGTGCTGGGGTCGGGGCGCAGGTACATGTCCGACTCTTCGATGCGCACGAACCCTTCAATAGAAGAGCCGTCGAACATGAGCTCGCCGTCCAGCGCCTTGTCCAGCTGTTCCACAGGGATGGCCACGTTTTTCAGGATGCCGAAAATGTCTGTAAACTGCAGGCGGATAAACTTGACGCCCAGCTCCTTTACCAGCTGCCTTACGTCGTTACTGGTTAGTTGGGCCACGCTTCCAATCTCCCTTCTTTGCACAAGCCTTATTTAAAAAGCTAACTAATAGTATAGCAATAAGCATCTCAAAAAGAAATGCCCTTCTGACAAAATTTTTACCCCCAGAGAAAAAAACACTCAGCTTTTTAGATTATGGGCCAGGATGATGGCCTCGGCAATCTGCCGCATGGAAACCCTTTTGTCCATGCTCTGCTTTTGCATGCGCCGGTAGGCCTCGGCCTCACTTATGCCCAGCGTCTCCATCAAAATACCTTTGGCGCGTTCCACCAGCTTGCGCGTCTCCAGCTTCTCCTTGAGTTCCTTGATCTGGTTTTCCAACTGGATAATTTCCTGGTAATTAATAATGGCCAGCTCCACGGCCCAGTAAAGGGCCTGCTCATCCACGGGCTTGAGCAGCAGAGAAGAAGCCCTCGCTCGCCTGGCCTTCTCCAACAGCCCCTGGGCATGGGACTCGGCCACCATAACGAGCGGTGCCAGCTTATCCTCCCGCAGCACCTCCGCCAGCTCAAAACCACCGGCCCCCAGCACGGAAGCGTCGGCAATTACCAGATCCGGCTGCCTGGCCCGCACCACCCTGATGCCGCCGAGCCCGTCCGCCGCCTCGCCCACCACCCAGTAGCCCAGCTTGGTCAGCATACCCTTTAAACTCTTCCTGCTGGACTGGTCGCCGTCGACCAGCACTATCCTCGCCTCGGTCATGGGCTCATGCACCCCTGGCAAAATTTCATAAAGACAGAAACTGCCCTCACGGGGCACGAGTCCGCTATGAGGGCATTATACGCAAAACCAACCCGCAACACAATGCACATTTAGATGTCGAAGTAGAGGATAAATTCGTAAGGGTGCGGACGCATCCTGACGGCATCCACTTCCCTGATCCTTTTATATTCAATCCAGGTTTTAATTAGGTCTTCGGTAAAGACGTTTCCTTTCAATAAAAATTCGTGATCCTCTTCCAGGGCCCTTAAGGCTTCCTCCAGGGAACCGGGCAGGGAGCGGATGGCGCCGATCTCCTCCGGCGAGAGCTCATAGATGTCCTTGTCCAGGGGCTCGCCGGGATGGATCTTGTTCTGGATGCCGTCTAACCCGGCCATGAGCATGGCCGCAAAGGCAAGATAGGGGTTGCAGGAAGGATCCGGGGGACGGTACTCGATGCGCTTGCTCTTGGGGTTCCTCGAGTACATGGGGATGCGCACGGCTGCGCTGCGGTTGCGCTGGGAATAAGCCAGGTAGACCGGCGCCTCGTAGCCCGGGACCAGGCGCTTATAAGAATTTGTGGTAGGGCTGCAAAAAGCGGCTAAAGCCGGACCGTGCTTGAGCAGGCCGCCGATGTAGTACAGGGCCGTCTCGCTCAGCTGGGCGTAGCCCTTTTCGTCAAAGAAGAGGGGCTGGCCGCTTTTCCAGAGGCTCTGGTGCACGTGCATCCCGGAACCGTTATCCTGGAAAATGGGCTTGGGCATGAAGGTTACCGTTTTGCCGTGCTTATAGGCGGTATTCTTGACGATGTACTTAAACAGCATGAGCTGATCGGCCATCTTCGTCAGGGGGGCAAACTTCATGTCTATTTCCGCCTGCCCGGCGGTGGCCACCTCGTGGTGATGGCATTCCACCTCAATGCCGCAGCTCTGCATGGTCAAGACCATCTCGCTGCGGAGATTCTGCAGGCTGTCCGTCGGCGGTACGGGGAAGTAGCCCTCTTTGTAGCGGGGCTTGTAGCCCAGATTGGGTTTCTCCTCCCTACCGGAGTTCCAGAAACCCTCCCTGGAATCTACAAAATAAAACCCGTAGTGCTGGTTCTGATCAAAGCGCACATCGTCAAAGATGAAGAACTCGGCCTCGGGCCCCCAGTAGCTTATGTCGGCAATGCCGGTGGACCTGAGGTATTCCTCCGCTTTCTGGGCTACATACCGCGGGTCGCGCTCGTAATTGGTGCGGGTCACGGGATCGTAGACGTTGCAGATAACGCTCAAAGTGGGTACATTGCAGAAAGGATCTATGAAGGCGGTTGTCACATCCGGGATGAGGATCATGTCGCTTTCGTGAATGGATTTAAAGCCGCGAATGCTCGAGCCGTCAAAGCCCAGGCCTTCTTCCAGGGCCTTCTCGTCCACCTCAGAAAGGGGAACGGTGAAGTGCTGCCAGATGCCGGGAAGGTCGATGAATTTCAGGTCCAGGAGCTTGATCCCCTTTTCCCGGGCATCCTCCAGGAGTTCCTTTGCCGACGCGTACATAAAGGCTAAAACCCCCCTAGATTATGGATTTAGCTGCTGGCCTTTTCGGGTTAAAATGGCGCTTGGGCTCCCAACCTTTCCTGCCCGCCTCTTCGCCTTCACACCTCCCAACTCCGCTCCGGGTAAAAAAGCTAAAAGGCCTTAAGAGCAACCCATCGTCAGATTGCTCTTAAGGCCTCTTTGCCCCTTTTCTCACAGCCGGCGGGCGCCGTTGCCCGCAACTATTAATTTATTTAACTCGCAACTTAATTATAACAAATGGTGACGAAGAAAAGCAAGAGTGACATCCTCCCCCCAATAAATTGGGGGGCATCCCGTCGTGGGATGGCGGCTGATCAACCGCAGGTTAGCCAGCATTCCCCGGCTGACCCGGATCATCACCTTGGCCTTT
>NZ_AUBR01000047.1 GCF_000429345.1 Desulfovirgula thermocuniculi DSM 16036
AGATTCCTTGCCAAATAAGGATAAACTTCCTCACGAATTAAACGCTCAGGTCAGTCTGCCAGTTTTGAGCTTCAGGGGGTTTTGCGACAGTCTCAATTGATCCCTTTTTCTCACTTCTTAGATTAAAGTACAGGCCGATCAAGAAGGTAACAGGCACCAACAGGGCCACCCGTCCAAGTTTGGTTAAAATGGCCATGTCTACAGCAGAGCTCCCTACCGATTGAGTCGCGGCTATAACATGGGCTATTTCATGTAGGGTTGCACCTGCAAAAACACCATAACTGCTTGCCTCAAGTCCTAAAAAGGGCTGCAGGATAATATATGAAACACTACCAACAGTTCCCAAGACGGCCACGCTGGCTATTGCTACAACTGTCTCGTCCTGATTGGCCTTAACCGTTGGCGCAACGGCAGCTACAGCAGCAGCCCCACAAATACCAGTTCCTACCGCTGTTAATAATGCTAATCGTTCCTCTACAGCAAACAAACGTCCTAGGAAGCAAATAATAGCAATAGCCGTCAAGATAATTGCCATATCCATAAGCATAACTTTGAAACCTGTACCAGCTATAGCATCGAGGTTTAACCGAACACCCATCAGCACAATACCATAACGTAAAAGCCTTTTACTAGCAATATTTATTCCCACATTAGCATTCTTAGGGATCCCCATAACCAAACGCCAGCCCATACCAATTAAAATCGCGATTATCATTGGTCCAGATACAGAGAAAAGGGGTAATGAAGCAACATTATGAGCAAGGGATCCTACCACTATGGCTAAAATGAGTCCTTGTACGCTACCATGAAAAAGAACCCTTCGCCGAAGAATTTCAACTTCCACTTGCTACCATCCCCCTTTTCGTCTTCAATAAAACTTACCACGAAAAGGAGCAGTCAGGGAAATATCTGCTAATAATAGCGCTTATAACATAACAGTTATAGGCACACTGTTTTGGTCCGGGCCACGCCAGCAGTCGCAATAATAAGGACCCGGCCTAAATCAGGAACCGGGTCCTCCTGGCAGCGAGACTGACCGCTATGCGATCTTTTCCACCCTCACCGCGCACACTTTCAGCTCGGGGATCTTGGCCACCGGGTCCCTTACCGGGTTGGTGAGCTTGTTGATGGCCACCTCCGGGAAGTGGAAGGAGGTAAAGACCATGCCCGGCGGCACCACTTCCGTCACGCGGGCCGTCACCTCCACCTGGCCGCGGCGGGATACCACCCGCACCCGCTCGCCGTCGGCAATGCCCAGCCTCGCGGCGTCGGCAGGGTTGATCTCCAGGTACTCCTGGTTGTAGTGCTTTTCTAGGGCACCGGTGCGCATGGTCATGGTTCCCGTGTGGTAGTGGTGCAGGCGGCGCCCGGTGTTGAGCACCAGCGGGTACTCCGCGTCCGGCTGCTCGTGCGGCGGCACGTACTCCACCGGGTGGAACTTGCCCAGGCCGCGGGCAAATTTCTCCACGTGCAGCCGGGGCGTTCCCGGGTGATCGGGAGCGGGACAGGGCCACACCAGGCTACCCTTTTCCAGGCGCTCGTAGGAGATGCCGCCGTAGGAGGGCGTGAGGCGGGCGATTTCCGCCATGATCTCCGCCGGCGAGCCGTAGCTCATGGGGTACCCCATGGCCGTAGCCACCAGGCAGATGATCTCCCAGTCGGGCTTGGCCTGCCCCACGGGCTCTATGGCCTTGCGTACCCGCTGCACGCGGCGCTCGGTGTTGGTGAAGGTGCCGTCCTTTTCGGCAAAGCTGGCCGCCGGCAGCACCACGTCGGCCAGCCGGGCCGTCTCGGTGAGGAAGATGTCCTGCACCACCAGGAAGTCCAACTTTTCCAGGGCGTGCACGACGTGCTCGGCATCGGGGTCGGAGAGCACCGGGTTTTCGCCCATAATGTACATGGCCCTGATTTCGCCCCGCCCGGCGGCCTCAATCATCTCGCCCACGGTAAGGCCCGGCTTTTCGGGCAGGGCCTCCACGCCCCAGGCGACGGCAAACTTGCGGCGCACCTCTTCGGAGACCACGCTCTGGTAGCCGGTGAGGACGTTGGGCAGCGCCCCCATGTCGCAGGCCCCCTGGACGTTGTTCTGGCCCCGCAAGGGATTGACGCCGCTGTAAGGCTTACCGATGTGCCCGCAGAGCATGGCCAGGTTGGCAATGGCAAAGACGTTATGGGTGCCGCAGATGTGTTGGGTGACCCCCATGGTGTAGAGGATGGTGGCGTTTTGCGCTTTGGCGTAGCCCCGGGCCACCTCCCGGATGGTCGCCGCGTCAATGCCGGTGATCTCCGCGGCGTACTCCGGCGTGTAGCGCGCCACCACCTCTTTAAGGTCCTCAAAGCCCTCGGTGCGGCTCTCCACGAACTCCCGGTTGTAGAGCCCCTCCTCGATGATCACGTGGGCCAGGGCGTTTAAAAGGGCAATGTCCGTGCCCGGGCGCAGCCGCAGGTGGCGGTGGGCCAGCCGGGCTACCTCCGTTTCCCGCGGGTCCACCACCACCAGGGTGGCCCCGTGCCTCACGGCCTTTTTCACTTTCAGCCCGATAATGGGGTGAGTTTCGGTGGTATTGGTGCCGATGGCCAGGATGAAGTCCGCGCCCTCAATATCGCTAATGGGGTTGGTCATCGCGCCGCTGCCAAATGCTGCCGCCAGACCGGCGACCGTCGGCGCGTGTCAGAGGCGGGCGCAGTGGTCGATGTTGTTGGTGCCCAGCACTGCCCGGGCAAACTTGCTTAAAAGGTAGTTTTCCTCGTTGGTGCAGCGGGCGGAGGCCAGCACCCCAACGGCATCGGGACCGTACTCCCTTTTTACCGCCGCGAGCTTTTCCGCCACCAGGCTAACGGCCTCTTCCCAGGTGGCCTCCTCAAAGACGCCGTTTTTCTTAATGAGGGGCCTGGTCAGCCGCTCGGGGTGGTGGATGAAGCCGTAGCCAAAACGGCCCTTGGCGCAGAGGGCCCGGCCGTTAACCTCGCCGTCCGTGGAGGTTACCCCCACCACCCGCCCGTCCTTGACGTTTAGCTCTATGGTGCAACCGGTGCCGCAGTAGGGGCAGACGGTTCGCACCTTTTTCACTTCCCAGGTGCGGACCGCAGAGCGCAGGTGCTTTTCTTGCAGGGCGCCCACGGGGCAGACGGCCACGCAGTTGCCGCAGAAAACGCAGTTTGAGCCGGCCAGGGTGGTGTCCATGGCCGGGGCAATCTTGGTGTTAAAGCCCCGGTAGGCAAAGTCCACCACATAATTCCCCTGTATTTCGGCACAGGCCCGCACGCATTTGCCGCAGAGGATGCATTTATTGAGGTCCCGCACGATAAAGGGGTTGTCTTCCTCCAGGGGGTACTGGTGGCGCTCGCCGGCAAAGCCGGCCTGCCGCACGCCATACATGTAGGCGTAGTCCTGGAGACGGCAGTCGCCGTTCCTACCGCAGGTGAGGCAGTCCATGGGGTGGTTGGCCAGCAGCAGCTGCAGGATGGTCTTGCGGGCCTCAATTACCGCCGGCGAGGCGGTATAGACTACCATGCCCTCGGCGGCGGGAGTGACGCAGGCTGCCGGCAGGTTGCGCATGCCCGGCACCTCCACCACGCACAGCCGGCAGCCGCCCCAAAGGGAAAGCTCCGGGTCGTGGCACAGGGTGGGGATGAATACCCCGGCGGCCCGCGCCGCCTCTAGGATGGTGGATCCTGCGGGGACGGTGACCTGCCGCCCGTCTATGGTCAGGGTAACTTCCGCCACCTAGCGTCCCTCCTTTCCTTCCACTTTCTTCATGCGGTCCAAAATGCTCTCTAATCCCAAGGCTTCGGCCCAGGAAACGGGCACGAACTGGCCGTCTTTTTTGAGCATGGGCTTAAGCGGCTCCTCCACGTACAAAAGCTCTAAGCCCAAGCGGCCTTTCAAGCACAGGGGCCGACCGGGACCGGGCTCTTTGGCCATCACGCCGATGACCCTGCCGTTTTTAACCACCAGGTCAAAGGCGCAGCCGCTCTCGCAGAACGTGCAGGTGACGGGCCTCTTTTCCACTTCCCAGGTGCGCCCCTTGCCGGCCAGGGGCTTATAGGTGAGCGCGCCCACGGGGCAGACGGCCACGCAGCGTCCGCAGTAAACGCAGCTTGAGTCGCCCAGGGGCGTGTCCATGGCCGTAACCACTTTGGTGTTGAACCCGCGGTAGCCGAAGTCGATGACCGCCCGCTCGGGCACCGCCTGGCACGTGCGCACGCAGCGCCCGCAGAGGATGCATTTATTTAAGTCCCGCACAATATAGGGGTTGGAATCGTCCAGGGGGTAATTTTTCTTTTCCCCTTTAAAGGACGGTTGCCTGACGCCGTACAAAAAGGCATAATCCTGCAGGCGGCAGTCGCCGTTCTTCTCGCAGGTCAGGCAGTCCATGGGGTGGTTGGACAAAAGCAAATCGATGATGGTCCGCCGGGCCTCTATAACGGCCTCCGAGGCGGTGTAGACCACCATGCCCTCGGCCACGGGGGTGACGCAGGAGGCGGGCAGGTTGCGCATACCCGGTATTTCCACCACGCACAGCCGGCAGGCCCCCCAGCCGGGGAGGAGCGGGTCGTGGCAGAGGGTGGGGATAAAGATCCCCGCCTCTCGGGCCGCCTCCAGCACGGTGGTGCCGGCGGGCACGGTGACCTGCCGCCCGTCTATGGTTAGGGTTACGTTTGGCATCGGTAAAATCCCCCCTCGCGCCGGCTAGGCCAGCTCTACAGCGCCGAACTTGCATTTCTGCATGCAGTTGCCGCACTTGATACACTTGGCCGGGTCGATGGTATGCGGCTGCTTCTTCTCGCCGGTAATGGCCCCCGCCGGGCAGGCGCGAGCGCAGGCCCCGCAGCCGGTGCACTTTTCCTGGTTGATAACGTAAACCAGGAGGGCCCTGCACACGCGGGCCGGGCAGCGCTTGTCCCGGATGTGGGCCTCGTACTCGTGGCGGAAGTAGCGCAGGGTGGAGAGCACGGGGTTGGGGGCAGTCTGCCCCAGCCCGCATAGGGAGGTGTTTTTCACCACCCGGGCCAGGCGCTCTAAGGTCTCCAGGTCCTCCATTTCGCCCCGGCCCTCGCAGATGCGGATCAAAATCTCCAGCATGCGCTTGGTGCCCTCGCGGCAGGGAGTACACTTGCCGCAGGACTCGGCCTGGGTGAAGTTCAAGAAGAAGCGGGCCACGTCTACCATGCAGGTGGTTTCGTCCATGACCACGAGGCCGCCGGAGCCCATAATGGCCCCCGCCGAGGTAAGGGACTCGTAGTCAATGGGCAGGTCCAGCTGCTCTTCGGGCAGACAGCCGCCGGAGGGTCCGCCAATCTGCACGGCCTTGAACTTCTTGCCTTCCCGGATGCCGCCGCCCACGCCAAAGATGACTTCCCGCATGGTGATGCCCATGGGCACCTCCACCAGGCCGGTGTTGTTGACCTTGCCGGTGAGGGCAAAGATCTTGGTGCCCTTGCTCTTTTCCGTGCCCATAGAGGCGTACCAGGCGCCGCCGTTCTTAATGATCAGGGGCACGTTGGCAAAGGTTTCTACGTTGTTGATAACCGTGGGCTTGCCCCACAGGCCTTTTTGGGCCGGGAAGGGAGGCCTGGGCCGCGGCATGCCGCGGTTGCCCTCAATGGAGGTTAAGAGGGCGGTTTCCTCGCCGCAGACAAAGGCTCCGGCGCCGGCCTTGATCTTGATGCGGAAGCTAAAGCCGGAATTGAGAATATTTTCACCCAAAAGGCCGTACTTTTCCGCCTGGGCAATGGCTATCTTCAAACGGTGGATAGCCAAAGGGTACTCCGCCCGCACGTAAATGTAGCCTTCTTTGGCCCCCACGGCGTAGCCGCAGATGATCATCCCCTCCAGCACGGCGTGGGGGTCGCCTTCCAGCACGCTGCGGTCCATGAAGGCCCCGGGGTCGCCCTCGTCGGCGTTGCAGACCACGTACTTCACGTCCCCCTCGGCGGCGCGCACAAAGCTCCACTTCAAGCCCGTGGGGAAGCCCGCGCCGCCGCGGCCCCTCAGGCCCGAGGTCTTCACTTCCTCAATGACCTGCTCGCCGGACATTTCGAAGAGAACCTTGGTAAGGGCCTCGTAGCCGCCGCTGGCCACGTAGTCGGCCACATCCTCAGGGTTGATGTGCCCGCAGTTGTGCAGCACCAGGCGCTTTTGCTTGGCGTAAAAGGGCACCGTCTCGTAGGTAAGGGCCCTTTCCCCGGTGGTGGGGTCCACGTAGAGGAGGCGCTCCACCACCTGGCCGTTAACCAGGTGGCCCTCCACAATCTCGGGCACGTCCTCCACCTGCACGCGGGTGTAAAACACTTTTTGCGGCTCCACAATGACCAGGGGGCCCTGCTCGCAGAAGCCGTGGCAGCCGGTAATCTTTACCGCCACCCGCTCCTGCAAGTTATGCTTGGCCAGCTCTTCCGCAAAAGCCTCCACCAGCTTCCGGGAACCGGAAGAGGTACACCCGGTACCGGCACAGATGAGGATCTGCCTTTTTTCGCTCTCAGGCGGGAGGTGAATGGCCTCCAAATGGGCCTTGTGCTTTGCCCGGCAGCTCTCGTCATCGTGGCAGAGAGGTCCCTGGGTCCGGCACCTGATGTAGTCCCGGCAGGGGCTGGCCGGGGTGTGAAAGCACTTCTCGCAACAGGGATCCATCAGACTCTTCATGGCTTTGCCCCTCCTTCACTCGTACTGCTCCAGCACGCTGGCTGCCCGCTCGGGGGTCAGCCGCCCGTGGGTATCGTCGTTGACCATCATCACCGGCGCCAGGCCACAGGCACCCAGACAGGCCACCGTTTCCAGGGTATAGCGCAGGTCCGGTGTGGTTTCGTTCCGGCCCACACCCAGCTTTGCGGAAACTGCCTCAAACACCCGGGACGCTCCCCGCACGTGGCAGGCCGTACCCTGGCAGATGCGCACGATGTTGCGCCCCCGCGGCTTGAGATGGAACTGGGCGTAAAAGGTGGCCACCCCGAAAACTTTGCTTAAAGGTATCCTTAGCTCGGCGGCAATCATCTCCATGACTTCTTTTGGCAGGTAGCCGTAAATCTCCTGTGCCTCCTGCAGCAAAGGGATCAGGGCGCCTTTCGTGCCCCGGTACTGGGCAAATACCCCTTCCAGCGCTTTTCTCTTGGACTCCTCATCGTGAGGCGCACAGTGCTGGCAGCCCAAGGAAATCCCTCCTCCCGGTTCAAAACTCGCGGTCGGTCCCCGGGTTGCCCCCGTGTAGATGACCCGCTCCTCGGTGACTATGAGGTGCACCGGGCAGTCGTGGGGCCCGGGGCTGATTTCCGGGCAGATCTGCAGCTCGAACGCCAGGGCCAGCCAGACGGTGCCGGGCCTGGTTTGGGGCAGGAAGCGGTCGTAAAAGCCCCCGCCGTAGCCCAGGCGGTTGCCTTTCTCATCAAAGGCCACCCCTGGCACGATCACCAGGTCCAGCTCCTCCGGCTCAAGGGGCCGCAAAGACCCCGGGCGGGGCTCCAAGATGCCCCAGGCCCCGGGCGCCAGATCCCCCGGAAAGTCCTGCAGCAGCGAAGGTATGAGGCGCTTGTGCTGTAAGTCGGTCAGGGGCACGGCCACCCTCTTGCCCATGGCCATGGAGGCGCGGATCAGTTCCCCTGTCTTCACCTCGTTCCTGAAATCCACGTAAGCCATGATGGTGCGCGCGCGGCGGAACTCTCCCAGCGAGAGCACGCGCCGGGTGATGAGCTCGCTTTTCTGCGCCACCTCCAGCGGGGAAAGGCGCGACCGTGCTTTTAGAACTTCCCTTCTTAATTCGCTTTTGCTCACAAAAATTCCTCCAAAAGTGTATGACAATTCGTTTAACAAAATATAAATAAAGCAGGTCAAAGGTACTCCGCCGTAACTTCTTTTCCCTTCTTCCTAAGCAAGCCAATTAATTGCTCAATGGTCTGGCGCTTGTAGTTATATTCACCCGCCGGATTGACAGCCAGCCCCACAATAAAATGGATAACATCGGCCCAGAGCAGGGTTGCCGCCAACCGGCTGGCTCCGTCTTTGGCCTTTTGTAAAGTCTCAAAGGGCACCTCTTGGCGCAAGTGTTCCAGGGCATAAAGGACCGTCAAGGTACCCTCAGTGACTAGATCGATACCCTCAATAAACCCTACGGGTGGCACCCGTTCGCTCCGGGTGGAAAGGTCCACTTCTATCTTTTTGCCCAACAAACGCGCCACGATGTTGCCGGTAGTTCCCCCGCAAACTACCTTTACCCCGGGTGAGCGCACCAGTTTTTCCACTACCAGGGCATCCGTGGACCTGTCTTGAGGAGGTCCAATCAACACTGTCACCCTTCGCGGCGAAACCGCCCTGACCACCACCGCGCTGGCATCGTCGCCCGGTCGCCCGGCATAAAGCTGTCGGCACCGCTCAATTAATTCTCCGGCCCAAACGGAAGCTTCCCGGTTTTTGGCGGCCATTTCTAAGAGAAAGGCCTGCACCCCTTCTTGGCCCCAGCCCCGGTCCAGAAGGCCGCCTATACCTGCGTGCACTACCCCGTCACTGACCAGCACCAGCCAGTCCCCTTCCACAAGGTCAAAAAAAGCCTCCGAGACCTTTTTTTCACCAATAACCCGCTGGCTACGGCTGATTTCTTTTAACTGGGGACCATAACCAAGAATAGCCCTCGGGTTGTCATATTCCACCAGGTAGGCCCGGCCGCTGTCCTGGACCTGTAAAATGGTAAAAGTGCTGTAGGCCAGCTTGCGTACCTTGCAGGTGGGGAGGGTGTGGGCAATGGTTTCAATGACATCCTCGATTTCCCCACCCATGCGCAGCATGGTGGCAGCAGTCTTGGTGGTCAAGGAGGAAAGGATGTGTGCCTTTACCCCGCTGCCCAGGCCGTCGGAAAGGACCACAATGGTGGAAGACCGGGTTTTAACCACCTCAATGCTGTCCCCGCAGAGTTCCTCCCCGACCTTGTTTAATTGGGCCTTTCCTATGTCAAGGGAAATTTTCATAATAATCGCCGCCAATGCACCCCCGACTTCACCCGAGGGAAACAACAAGCGGCTCCCCCCTTATCTCTCACCACTACTCCTGCATGAGGCGGATCAACTGGCTGAGCAAAACCTTGGTTTCCGCCGTAGTTTCCCCCAAAAGGCCAGCAATTTCCTGGGCCACCTTCATCTGCTTGCTAATAACTTCCTGCGCCCGCTTAATGGTTTGGGACTTCATTCTCTTCAACTCTTCTTGCTGGCGCTTTTCATGGGTAATATCCACAAGAATCCCTACCACAACTTCTCCCTTCTCCAGGGGGAAGATCACTTCCCGGATGATCCGGTCGTAATCCTCGTACGTATGCAGGACGTTTAAAGGTTCACCGGTAGTCAACACGCGGCGGAAGTTGGTCGCGTCAATAAAATAGTCCAGCTTTTGACCTACTATTTCTTTTCCCTGCCAGCCAAACATTTCCCGAGCCGCGGGGTTAACCTCCAGGATTTCCAGTTGCCGGTTGACAATAATACAGCCGTTAGGCATGGCATTTATTACCAGGTTGGACATGGATTCTGCTCGCCTGCGCATGTAGGGAATGCACATTTGCAATTCGGCCATACCCCAGTATACCGCCGCGGCCTTCTCCCGGCAGGAATTGTAGCCGCAGGCACCGCAGTTCAACTCATCCTCCGGGCGGTACTTGCCCGTCTGTGCCAGGATTTGCCGGATGGCTTCCTCTGGGGGCTCGGGCCGGCGGATCTTCCGGTCCCGGAAGGCCCGCTGGAGCGGGGGTAGGGGCATAAAGTTTTCCCTAACATCCAGACTGGCAACAGAGCGTAACCGGGTTTGATAATATTCTATTACCCGCTGGCGGCGGACAAAAATATCTTCATCAATCACCGCGAGGGGGCCACCGATACACCCACCGTTACAGGCCAACAGTTCTATAAAGTGCGGGGGATGTTCTATCCTTCCCCGTTGTAGCTGGGAGAGGAAATCAATACAGTTGACCAACCCTGAAATAGCCACCACCCGTGTATCTAGCATGTCAGTGCCCAAAGACAAGGTGTGGAGCGCTCCGCCTTCTACGGGGAAAAGGGTTGCCCGCCGGGGATGAGGAGGATCAAACTCAGCGGGAGCAAAATGTTCGAAAGAAACTCCCTCTTCCTTTATCCACTGCCAGAGTTCATCAAACCCCAGCACGGCATCAATGGCCTCGGGAAAATGCAGAGCCTCTTCCTTTTTGGCAATGCAGGGACCAATAAACACCACCCTGGCCTGGGGGTAGCGGTGCTTAATCCAGCGGCCGTGGGCAATCATGGGAGATACCAGCGGGACGAGGTGGGAGATCAACTCCGGGTAATGTTTTTCCACCAGGTTCACCACTACCGGACAGGCGGAGGATATAAAAGGGGGGCGGCCTTCTATTTCCCTTTGGGCCCGGCAGACCAGTTCCGCCCCCCAGGAAGTTTCCTGTACTAAGGCAAAACCCAGAGTCTTAAGAATGGCAGGCAGAACCAGGGAATGCCCAAGGGGAAGAACTCCCGCAAAGGAAGGAGCCACGCTGGCAGCTACAAACGCACCGGAGGCAAGCCACTCCCTGACCCGCTCCAGACCCGAAGTCACCTTTTTCGCCCCCTGGGGACAGGCAAGAACGCACCGACCGCACAGCACACAGAGGTTTTCCTCAATGCGGGCGCGGATTTTATCTTTTTGCGCTTCAATGCGAATGGCCTTGACCGGGCAGGAGCGGATGCAGCGGTAACAGTCCCGGCAGCGCTCAGCAACGGTGGTAACGGGGAAAAGCGTTTGATCACCCAAGGAATTTGCCCCCTGTAACTAGCAGGCTCTTTCGCACCTCTATTCTACAAAAAAAGACGGGGTTCCTGCCCCGTCCTTTTTTCACAAGCCCCCGGCCTTTTAAACCAACAAATGCGGACGGACCTTGGCACTAATTTGGTTCTTGAAAACCTCCTCGGCGTTATCAAGGGTCACGCCGGTAATGATCTCGTCGTTAACTTTAATGCTTACCCCCCGGTCACAGCACTCCAGGCAGAAGGTTCCTCTCAACTGCACGTAATCGGTCAGGCCCATCTGCCGGGCCAGTTCGATAAACCTGTTCAAAATATCGTAGGATCCCTTCAGGTAGCAGTTGGTACCCACGCAAACCGAGACTTCCACCGGGCGCCCTTCCCGGTGTTCCGTTACCTCCACGGGCTTGCCGCTAATGCGCCGCCGCGGGTAATAATGGGTATGCAGGGAGTGGTGGGTGTTGGCGTTGGCCGGCCCGCCAAACCACTTCTCGTAAGCCCGACTGACAAAGATGTTGTCCTGGGGCCGGTGCAGCTGTTCCGCCCGATCCAAAGCGTACAGGCCCTTCATGCGCCCCAGCCGTGCGGCGGTGCTATTGGGGTACGGCTGGCCTCCCCCACCAAGACAGCCGCCGGGACAGGCCATCACTTCCACGGCGTGGTAGAAGGCATCCCCCGATTTAATGCGGCCAATGAGCTTTTCCGCGTTAGCCAAGCCGTGAACCACTGCCATCTTAAGGGTTTGCCCACCGATTTCCAGTTCTGCCTCTTTAATTCCTTGCATACCCCGCACCGGGCAAAAATCCACCCGCCCGACGTCACTGCCAGTCAAGTGGGCCGAGACAAAACGTACCACCGATTCCATTACCCCGCCCGACGCCCCGTAAATTACCGCCGCACCGGAACCCATGCCCAGGGGGCTATCAAACACTTCCGGCTCCAGCTCGTTAAAGACGATTCCCGCCTCTTTAATCATCTGGGCCAGTTCCACGGTGGTAAGGACAAAATCCACATCGGGCACGCCATCGGTAGTAAATTCGGGCCGCCTGGCTTCAAATTTCTTGGCCGTGCAGGGCATTACCGAAACACAAACCACGTCCCTTGGACTCTTACCGATTTCCCGGGCGTAGAACTTCTTCACCAGCGAACCAAACATTTGCTGAGGAGACCGGCAGGTGGATAGGTTGCCCAATAGGTCAGCGTGAAACTGCTCGGCGTATTTTACCCAGGCCGGGCAACATGAGGTAAATAGAGGCAGCCTGCCACCTTTTGCCAGGCGGTCCAAAAGCTCCAGGGCTTCTTCCGTGGTGGTCATATCGGCGGCAAATAAGGTATCGAAAACCCGGTCAAAGCCCAGTTTCTTTAGTGCCGCCACCAACTGACCGGTAGCCTTTTCGCCAGGCAAAAGGCCAAATTCTTCGCCTATGGCCACGCGCACCGCCGGCGCCACCTGCACCACTACCACTTTATGCGGATCCTGAATGGCTTCCCACACTCTGTCCACCTCGGATTTCACTGTAAGGGCACCGGTGGGACAGACGGCCACGCACTGGCCGCAGTTGACACAAGCCACTTCTGCCAGAGGCTTGTTAAAAGCAGTGGTCACCTGGGTTTTGGACCCGCGAAAAGCAAAGTCCCAAACGCCCAGCCCCTGGATCTCCTTGCACATGCGCACGCAATCACCGCAAAGGATACACTTGTTGGGGTTTTTTACTATCGCAGGGGAACTATCATCCACTGGCAGTTTTTTATCCCGCTGGCCAAAGCGAACCTTCGTAACGCCCATTTGGCGGGCCAGCTGCTGTAACTTGCAGCTACCACTACGTTCACAGCTAGTACATTCCCGTTCGTGGTTGGCCAAAAGCAGCTCTATGATCATGCGGCGTAACCGGCGGGTGCGCGACGTGTTGGTGTGAATAACCATGCCGTCCTCAGGTGGGGTAGAACAGGAGGCCACCAGCCCGCGGCCCTCCACCTCCACCATGCACATGCGGCAGGCACCGTAAACGCTCAATTCGGAGTGGTAACAGAAGGTGGGCAGCTTTACCCCTGCTCGGCGCACTACTTCCAGGATATTCCTGGCATCATTTATTTCCACCACATGACCATCCACGGTAACTTTCCCACCAGGCATATCCGTCGGCACTCCCTTTCACAGTAGTGTTAGGCAGTGTAAACGGCACCAAACTTACACTTCTCCATGCAGGTACCACATTTGATGCACTTCTCCAGGTCAATGACGTGGGGCTGTTTCTTTTCACCAGTGATGGCTTCCACCGGGCAGTTCTTGGCACACAAACCGCAGCCCTTGCACTTTTCCTGGTCAATAAAGTAACTGAGCAGTGCCTTGCACACTCCAGCCGGGCACTTTTTCTCCCGCACGTGGGCTTCGTATTCATGGCGGAAATAGCGCAGGGTGGTCAGCACAGGGTTGGGGGCAGTCTTACCCAAGCCGCAAAGGGCACCGTCTTTAACCACCAGCGCCAGCTCTTCCAGCAAGTCTAGGTCTTCTTCCGTAGCCTTGCCGGTGGTTATTTTAGTAAGCAGCTCCAGCATGCGCTTAGTTCCTTCCCGGCAGGGAACACACTTGCCGCAAGACTCATTCTGCACAAAGGTCATGAAGAACTTGGCCACTTCCACCATGCAGCTGTCATGACCGATAACCACCAAGCCGCCGGACCCAATCATTGCCCCCACCTTTTGTAGGGAGTCAAAGTCCAGGGGCAGGTCCAGGTGCTCTTCGGTCAGGCAGCCTCCTGAAGGACCTCCAATCTGCACGGCCTTAAACTTCTTGCCTTCCCGCAATCCGCCGCCAATGTTAAAAACCACTTCCCGCAAGGTGATGCCCATGGGCACTTCCACCAAGCCGGTATGGGCCACCTGGCCGGCCAGGGCAAAGGTCTTGGTGCCGGGACTGGTAGGTGTACCGTACTGCCTAAACCAAACCGCACCCCGGGTAATAATGGGGACCACGTTGGCCAAGGTTTCCACGTTATTGATGACGGTGGGGCAACCCCACAGGCCGCTCTGGGCCGGGAAAGGAGGACGGGGACGGGGCATGCCCCGCTGGCCCTCAATGGAGGCAATTAGGGCCGTTTCCTCGCCGCAGACAAAAGCGCCGGCGCCTTCTTTAATGTGAATGCGGAAGGAAAAGCCGCTGCCCAAAATGTTGTCGCCCAGAAGGCCTAAAGCTTCGGCATCGGCTACGGCTTTTTTGAGCCGCTTTACTGCCAGGGGGTATTCCGCCCGCACGTAAATATAGCCTTCGTCGGCCCCAATGGCGTAAGCGGCAATCATCATTCCTTCCAGCACCCGGTGGGGATCGCCTTCCATTACGCTGCGATCCATAAAAGCCCCCGGGTCCCCCTCGTCGCCGTTGCAAATAACGTATTTTTTATTCCCCTGGGCCGAGCGGGCAAAGGCCCACTTGCGTCCGGTGGGGAAACCTGCCCCACCCCGGCCGCGCAGGCCCGAATCCATAATCTCCTTAATGACTTCTTCGGGGGTCATCTCAAAAAGGACCTTCTCCAGGGCCTGGTAGCCGCCATGAGCCAGGTAGTCGTAAGCATTCTCCGGGTTAATCCGCCCACAATGCTCAAGGGCAATACGCACTTGGATCTGGTAAAACGGGATATCGTCCTGCCGTACTACCACTTCGCCAGTTACCGGGTGGTGGTAGAGTAATTCCCAAACCGGCCGGTGATTTAAAATGTGTTCTTCCACAATTCTGGGTACATCTTCTTTCTTTATTTTGCAATAAAGCACCCCATCCGGCTCAAAGCGTACCAGTGGCCCCATCTGGCAGAAACCGTGACAGCCGCTTATATTAACGGCAACTGCAGGATGCTCCACTTCCTGCCTTAGCTCTACCTTGTAGGGTAATCCCCTCTTTTTAAGCTCTTCCACAAAGGCCTCATAGACACCTAGAGAACCGTTGGCTACACAACCCGTACCGGCACAGACCAAAATGCGTAACCTTTCTTTTTTGAGTAATTGCTTGGTTTGCTCCACCAGGACACGAAAGTCCTGTCTTGATTTAAGCATGGGCTTCCCTCCGTTCTTCCTGACCTCCCCCTGACTTTAGGGCACGCAATACCTTTAAAACACCCTCAGGACTCATCTGTCCGTAAACTTCCTGGTCGTTAATCGTTACCACCGGCGCCAGTCCACAAGCCCCCAGGCAGGATACCGTCTCCACGGTAAACTGCAGGTCGTCAGTGGTGCGTTGGCCCTCCGAAAGGCCCAACTCTTTGCGCAGGGCAAAATGAATGGGTTCCGCGCCCCTCACATGACATGCCGTACCGTCACAAACCCGGATGACGTACTTGCCTTTGGGTTCCAAAGAAAATTGGGCGTAAAAAGTGGCCACGCCATAGACCACAGCGGGGGAGATGTTTAAAGCCGTAGCAATGTAGGCCAACACCTCTTCGGGCAGGTAACGGTACTCTTGCTGCACTTCCTGCAGGATGGCTATCAGGTGCGACACCTGGCCACCGTGACGGGCGATAATTTCCTGCAACTTTCCAAACTTTCGGCCCTTTTCTTCCACCCAAACCCCTCCAAACATTCAAAAGCTTTAGATATTACCGCCTCAAATTTTAATGATTCTTCCGTCTTCGACAACAAAAGCTAAATAAAAAACATAAAACACATAAGGTTCTTTTAAAAAGAAAAAACCGCGAAGGGCATTCGAGAGCGGAGTGACAGTTTTCCTTCACCCCGTTTGCTCTGGAATACCCGCCGCGGTATTTAGGTTTTCCGGTGAATTCTTTATCTTCAAGGCCCAAATAAATTAACCAACGTGTATATTTTTAAGGGTCGGCCTACCGTGCCGTATCTCAGCTCTACCTTCACATAACCAATTTGCTCCAGGTAATCCATGTACCGCCTGACGGTGACCCTGGAAATGCCCACACCTGTGGCTATTTCCTCGGCAGAAACCCCCGTTTCGTTGTGCTCCTCCAGGTAAGCTAAAATTTGCTTTAATGTTACTTTATTTAGCCCTTTAGGGAAGTCCGGCCATAGCTCCTGCTCCCCGTTATCTTCAACGGGCTTTATGGGGCCCCGGAGCGGGCAAAACGTGTCGGACGGCGCGGCAACAGCCACTTCCTGCTTGGTAGCCAGGCTCAGGATCAGAGGCCTAAGAGCCTCCAACATCTCTTTTAAGGTGTGGACCAGCTCCTGTAAATCCCCGCTACAGGGCAATCCAACCTCTCGTGCGCAACCTGCCCCCTCACGCAGGTTAGTGAGGCATTTCCCGCTCACGTCGGGATCGCTTGACATGGAGGCCCCTTTACTGCGCGCATTATCCGGAGGCTCAACCTGCCGCAGGCAAAGCCACAGGCAGGCAACCGCATATGCCAGCGCCAGCCCACAAAAGGCTAGATTCAACCACAGGACATAACGAAACACCCCGGGGACCTGGGAGGCAACACCCGCCCCCGTAACGCCGATGATCATTACGCTGAACAGCAACGGGGTCAGCCCAGCTATCACGGCAACCAAGAAGGACAAAACAAGCAATACCTGCTTCGGGAAGTACAATTAGCAGGCTCCTCTCCCCAGTGTGGGTAATAATTTCTACAAGGTATACACCTCTTCACCGGCGAGGATGCGCACGCCCTTTGCCTGCAGCGCCCCCACCGCCTCGTCCAGCTGCTCCACCCTGAAGACCACCAGGGCGGCACTGGCGGTGCGCTGCACAAAGGCGTAGAGGTACTCAATGTTGATGTTGGCCTCCGCCAGCACGGCCAGCACTCTGGCCAGGCCGCCGGGCTCGTCCGCCACCTCCACGGCAATGACGTCGGTCACGCTGACCGTAAAGCCGGCCTCCTTCAGCACGCGGTAGGCCAGCTCTGGGTCGTTGACGATCAGCCGCAGGATGCCGAAGTCGGTGGTATCGGCAATGGCCAGGGCGCGGATGTTGATGCCGTTTTCCCCCAGCACCCGCGTCACCTGGGCCAGACGCCCCGACTTGTTCTCCAGGAAAACGGAAATCTGCTTGACCCTCAAGGCTAAGCCCTCCTTTTTACCTTAAATTTCCCGCCGGTCAACGACCCTCTTGGCCTTGCCCTCAAAGCGGGGGATGGTGTTGGGCTCCACCAGCTTGACCTTGGCCGAGATGCCCAGCACGCTCTGGATGCGCTCCCGCAGGCGCCCTTCCAGGTCCTCCAGCTGGCGCACCTTGTCGCTGAACATGTGCTCCGCCACCTCCACCCAGATCTCCAGGTGGTCCAGGTTGGCCTTACGGTCTACGACCAGCAGGTAGTGGGGCTCGGTTTCCCCAAATTCCAGCAGCACGCTCTCCACCTGGGAGGGGAAGACGTTCACCCCCCGGATGATGAGCATGTCGTCGGTGCGACCGGTAATGCGGGTGATGCGCGCGTGGGTTCTGCCGCAGGGGCAGGGATCTACCACCAGTCTGGTCACGTCTCTCGTACGGTAGCGGATAAGAGGGAAGGCTTCCTTGGTAATGGTGGTGATGACCAGTTCCCCCTCTTCTCCCGGCGGCAGCACTTCACCGGTATCCGGATCGATGATCTCGGGAATGAAGTGGTCCTCGAAAATGTGCATGCCCTGTTTGTAGCGGCACTCCATGGCCACGCCGGGGCCCATGATCTCGGAAAGGCCGTAAATGTCCAGCGCCATGAGGTCCAGCTTTTCCTCCAGCTGCGCGCGCATGCGCTCGGACCACGGCTCGGCGCCAAAAATGCCCGCCTTTAAGGGCAGCTTTTTAAAATCGATGCCCATCTTCTGCCCCTCTTCGGCCATGTAAAGGGCGTAGGACGGGGTGCAGCACAGGATGGTGGTGCCGAAGTCCTGCATGAGCATGAGCTGGCGCTGGGTGTTGCCACCGGAAACGGGCACCACCGTGGCCCCCAGCAGTTCCGCCCCGAAGTGCAGGCCCAGGCCGCCGGTAAAGAGGCCGTAGCCGTAGGCATTTTGCACCACGTCGAACTTGGTGGCCCCGGCGCAGACCAGGCAGCGGGCAATGAGCTCCGCCCAGGTGCGGATGTCGTTTTGCGTGTAGCCCACCACGGTCGGCTTGCCCGTGGTCCCCGAAGAAGCGTGTATGCGCACCACCTCGCTCAGGGGCACGGCAAACAGGCCGAAGGGGTAGTTGTCCCGCAGGTCCTGCTTGGTGGTGAAGGGCAGGCGCCGCAAGTCCTCCAGGGAGCGGATGGAAGAAGGCTTGATGCCCATCTCCGTAAAGCGCTGGCGGTAAAAGGGCACGTTGCGGTAAACCCGCTCCACGGTCAGCTGGAGGCGCTCCAGCTGCAAGGCCCGCAGTTCCTCCCGGGGCATGGTCTCATACTTCTGGTTCCAGTACATTTCTCTGCTCCCCTTTACTGCGATCTCTCATTTCGACAACGGGCAGCAGCCCGTATGACAGGATATAACTTTTTTGCAAAAGCTTAGACAAAAAGGGCCACCAACTTTCCCACAACCGGACCCCTTGCCCGCCGGGATACTCACAGAGTTATGCACATTATCCACAGGCATTAATCCACATCAGCAACGCTTAAAGCCTGCAATAAGGGTACAGGCAGCCTCGCCTTTCGGCCCTGCAATGCTTGATTTTCCTGGCCTCGCGGGTTTCGCCCTTTCTTGCCGGGCCTCCGGGGCCGCTTCCGTAAAGGCAACTTTTCTTGTGGATAACTCAGCCGCCAAAATTCGCGCCGTCAGGCCGGAGCCAGCGGCAGACCCGGCAGCGCATTTAAGGTGAGGGGTGCCTCTTCCCCGCGCAGGTACCGGTAGTAGGCGGCACAGGCAATCATGGCCGCATTGTCGGTGCACAGTTCCGCCGGGGGGTAAAGGACCCTCCGTCCCTCGCGGCGCGCCCCCTCCTGCATGGCCGCGCGCAGGCGCCCGTTGGCCGCCACCCCGCCGGCCAAGATGATGTCCCGGCACCCGGTGCGGCGGGCGGCCTCCAAGGTCTTTTCCACCAGCACGTCCACCACCGCTTTCTGAAAGCTCGCCGCCACGTCGGCCCTGGCCACCTCTTCCCCCGCCCTCTGGCAGCGGTGGAGGTGCTGGATGACCGCCGTTTTCAGGCCGCTAAAAGAAAAATCCAGGCCCTCCACGCTGGCCCGCGGAAAGTTGACGGCCTCCTCGTTTCCTTCCCGCGCCAGGCGCTCCAGGGCCGGCCCCCCGGGGTAGCCCAGCTCCAGCACGCGGGCCACCTTGTCGAAGGCTTCCCCCGCCGCGTCATCGCGGGTGCGGCCCAAAAGGCGGTAGTCCCCGTGGCGCCTGACCAGCACCAGGTCGGTGTGCCCCCCGCTGACCACCAGGCAGACCAGGGGGAAGGAGAGGTCCCGGTGTACCAGAAAGTTGGCGTAAATGTGCCCCTCCAGGTGGTTGACGGCCAGCAGGGGCACGCCCAGGGCAAAGGCCAGGGCTTTGGCCGCGGCCAGCCCCACCAGGAGGGCGCCCACCAGCCCAGGCCCCTGGGTAACGGCTACGGCCTGCAGGTCACCAAAGCCCACCCCCGCCTGCTCCAGGGCCTCCTTGATAACCGGGTTGATCAGCTCCAGGTGCCTGCGGGAGGCCACTTCCGGCACCACGCCGCCGAATTTCCGGTGGACGTCCACCTGGGAGGAAACCACGCTGGAGAGGATCTTTACGCCGTCTTCGACCACCGCCGCCGCGGTTTCATCGCAGGAGGTTTCAATCCCCAGGATTTTAACGCCCATCTCCCCTACAGCGGCTCCCCCAATGCGGCCATCAGGTCGCGGAAGACCTTACCGCAGCTTTCGTGGATGACCACCTCGGCCCGCTCGTCCCAGGGCGTCGGCTCCCGGTTGATGATGACCACCCGCCGCGCCAGCTCCGGCAGGCCGGCTGCCGGATACACCTGCAGGCTGGTCCCCACCACCAGCATGACCTGGCAGCCGGACAGCGCCTTTAGGGCCTTAAAGAAGTCCTCGCTCATCTGGTCCTCAAAGAGGACCACATCGGGGCGCAACACCCCCCGGCAGCGCCCGCACAGGGGAGGGTTCTGCCCCCCTTCATACTGCTCCACCAGGGTGGAGAAGGGGTAGGTTTCCCCGCAGCTCATGCAGTGGCAGGTGCGCAGGTGGCCGTGAATCTCCCAGACACGCTTTGAGCCCGCCTGGCGGTGCAGCCCGTCAATGTTCTGGGTGATCACCCCCACCAGGTAGCCCAGCTCCTCGAGGCGGGCCAGGGCGCGGTGGGCGTCGTTTGGGCGTGCACCTGTGTAGGATGTCCAGCGGGGGATACAGAAGTCATAAAAAGAAGCGGGATCGCGGCGCAGGGCGGAGAGGGTGGCTACTTTGGTGGGGTCGTACTTGGTCCACAGCCCCGTGCCCGGGCTGCGGAAATCGGGAATGCCGCTTTCCGTGCTGATGCCCGCTCCGGTGAGGGCAAAGTTGCGGTCATGCGCGCGCAGGAGATCGGCTACGGCGCGGATCTTCTCCTCGTAGGTCAAGGGGCCTCACCTCTTCTCCTGGGCCACCATGATACCGCAATAGCTGCAGAACTTCCCCCCGGAGGGCAGCTCTACCTTGCACTGGGGACAGACCAGGGGCCTGGGCTGGAGGCGGTCGATCTGCTCCTGGATGGAGAGCATATCTTCCTCCACCTTTTTGGTGGCGGAAAGAAGCCGCTCGATCTCGGCGTCCAGCCCCTCCTCCCCTTTAAAGCGGCGGTAAACAAGCTCCCCCACGCTTAAGAAGTTATTGGTCAGCTCCCTTTCCAGGCGCGAGAGCTCCATTTTCAACCGCGTCGCCTCCAGGTACTCGCCCGAGCGCCTGGCCACCTCCTTGGCCTTGTCGCTCAAGCCCTTTGCCGTCTCCCCGAGTTTCTGCAGGAACTCCACTACCGGCACCCCCTTTTCTTAAAAAAGTATATTAGGTAAGGACTTCTTCGACAACTAGGGGGCCGATTCCTTTTTCAGTAAGGCCAGCCCGCAGGCGGAAATGATCACCGGAAAGCGGCATATGTAGCCCGGGCGCAGGAAGTATGAAGGCAAAAAGCCGCGCGTGGACAGCCACCCCAGGTCGATAAGTTCCTTGACCAGCAAAACGGCTTCCTCCTCGCCGATATGCAAGGCTTCGATGAGGCGGGGCATAATTTCATAAGGGTAAAAGTGCTGCTTCTGGAGGCGGTAAATGGTGCGCAACACCTCCAGCAAATCTTTCTTTTGCTCTCCGGAAGTCATTTTTACCACCTATTGAAAGGAAAACCCGCAAGAATTTGCGGGCTTAACCTTTACTGGCACCATCCAGGTAAACGTACAGTGCCCTTTCGTTTTCGTTGAACTTGGCTTCGTACTTACCGCGCGGGCTGATGTTAAAGTACTTAAAGAAGCCCTTACCGAAAACCTTCGTCTTCTTTATCTGCATGCCTCCCTCTTCAAGTGCCCGGATGCGTACAACCCTTGCGTCGCGGTCATAGGCCAGCTCAACGTTTTGCGTTCCTAGCTTTTCTCTGGCCACGCTGTTCAAGACAATGGAGCTTTTGGAGAAGGAAACAATAGGAACTTTCTCCGACCGCTCACCACGCGGTTTATAAACCTCAAAACCCATAAAGCTTCACTCCCTAAATTAGATTTTTGGAAATATTATAAAGCAAAATAGCACTTTCGTCAAATCGTGGGGCGAGGTTATTCTTTTTCCGGCTACTCCTCCTTAAGCCCACAAAAATTTTTCTCGGTACAAGAATAATAAAAAAATACCCCTTCACTTCTTCTTTCCCCTTTACATCTCACTTCAAAAATGCGAAAATTTTTAATATAGCTACTTCACCCCTTTGTATTGTGCTTGGGAAGGGAAGTGTTATAATAGGCTTGAAAGGTAATTTTTGCGGGTTAAACGGTCGTTTTTAACGGTTAAATGGTAAGCCGGAGGTGGGGGCGATGATTAAAAAAGAGGTCATGCTGGAGACCCCCAAGGGAACGGTGGTCCTGGAAGGGCCGGTAACGGCGCAGGAGATCGCGCCCCTGGCCATGAATGAAGGGTTGACCAACTTCCGGCCTCCGGAGCGGCAAAAGCAGGCCCTGATGGAAATAACCGCCCTGCCCGACGCTATGGTCTTTATTGCCCGCCATGAAGGAGAAATCATCGGCTACGTGACCTTCCACCACCCGGAAAGCTTCACCCGGTGGTCGAAACACCCCCGCATCCTGGAACTCGGCGGCATTGAAGTCTCGCCGGCGTGGCGCGGCTGCAAGGTGGCCGAAAACCTCCTCAAGGTGGCCTTTTCGTATCCGGTGATGGAAAACTTTATCGTCATCACCATGGAATTTTGCTGGCACTGGGATACGCGCAACACCGGGCTGGACATATGGGCCTACCAGAAGATGCTCACCAGGCTTTTCGGCAAGGTGGGCCTGAAAAAGGTCACCACCGACGACCCCGATATCCTGGAGCACCCCGCCAACGTCCTCATGGCGCGCATCGGGCAAAACGTCGGCAAGCAGGACGTGGCCCTCTTTGAGTCCCTGCGCTTCTGCCAGAAATACGGTGAGGCGGTGAATATGTTTTAAAACCGGGGCGGCAGCCGGTTTTTTGTTTTTATTTTCAAGTGCAGGGCCGCTCCTTTTTAGGAAGGAATGCTCCCTTAGCAGGGAGAATTTTTTAATAGCACAGTGGTCTAACCACCAGATTACTTAACCATTAGATAAAGGAGGGTCACTATGTCCCTGGAAAAGGCCCTTACCGACTTGCGCCGCGCGCTGGGCCCGCATAACGTCATTACCGACCCCGCAGACCTACTCTGCTACTCCTACGACGCCACCGCCGACGTGCCGACGCAAAGGCCGGACGTGGTGGTTACCCCGGAAAGCACCGCCCATGTTGTGCAGGTGGTTAAAATAGCCCGCCAGTACCGGCTGCCCATTTACCCCCGCGGTTCGGGCACCAACCTCAGCGGGGGCACCATTCCCCTGCGGGGGGGCATCGTGCTGGCCACGGTGAAAATGAACCGCATCCTGGAGATCGACCCCGCCAACCTCACGGCCACCGTACAGCCCGGGGTTATCATCCAGGACTTAAACAATGCCGTGGCCCCCTACGGGCTGCTTTACCCCCCGGACCCGGGGACGGTGGCCACCGCCACCATGGGGGGCAGCGTGGCCGAATGCTCCGGAGGGCTGCGGGGCCTGAAGTACGGGGTTACCAGGCACTACGTCATGGGGCTGGAAGTGGTCCTGGCCAGCGGTGAGGTCATCCGCTGCGGGGGCAAAACGGTGAAAAACGTCACCGGCTACGACCTGGTGCGCCTCTTTACCGGCTCTGAAGGGACGCTGGGCATCATCACCGAGATCACCGTGCGCCTCATCCCCGCTCCGCAGGCCCGGGAGACCATGCTGGCGGGCTTTGCCCGGCTGGCCGACGCCGGCAACACGGTGACGGAAATCATCCAGCGCAAGGTCATCCCCGCCACGCTGGAAATCATGGACCGGGTCACGGTGGAGGTGGTGGAGAACTACGCGCACATCGGCCTGCCCACCGACGTGGCCGCCCTGCTGCTCATTGAAGTGGACGGCATCCCGGAGGTGGTCAAGTATGAGGCGGAAACCGTGCGGGAAATCATCAAAAAGAATAACGGCTGGGTTAAAACGGCGGAAAACGAGGCCGCAAGGGAAAACCTGCTGGCCGCCCGGCGGGCCGCCCTGCCCGCCCTTGCCCAGCGCAAGCCCACCACCATTTTAGAGGACGCCACCGTGCCGCGGAGCAAGATTACGGAAATGCTTTTGGCCCTGGAGGAGATAGGCAAAAAGTACGATTTGCTCATCGGTACCTTTGGCCACGCCGGCGACGGTAACCTTCACCCCACCATCCTGGCCGATGCCCGCGACGAGGACGAGATGCGGCGGGTGCGGGCTGCCGTGGAGGAGATCTTCCGCGTGGCGCTCTCCCTGGGCGGCACCCTTTCGGGAGAGCACGGCATCGGCATGGCCAAGATGAGGTTTCTGCCCTGGGAAATGGGCGCAAGCGGGGTTAACGTGCTGCGGCAGATTAAAAAGGCCCTGGACCCGGAAAACATCCTCAACCCGGGCAAAATGGTGGATCTCGCACAGGAGGAAGAACAAAAATGAGCCTCCTTAACGGCATGGCCGCGGTAAAGGAAGAAATCATCAAGTGCATGAAGTGCGGCAACTGCCAGGCAGCCTGTCCCATCTACAAGGAGCTCCGGCTGGAGCCCGCCGTCGCCCGCGGCAAAATCCACCTGGCCGGAATGCTTGCCGGCGGCGAACTAAAGGCCGCCCCCGCCCTTGCCGAACGCTTTGCCCTGTGCCTCACCTGCTTGGCCTGCACGGCCGTGTGCCCCAGCGGGGTTAAGGTCTGCGACATCATCCTGGCCGCGCGGGCCGCTTTGGCCGCAGAGCTGGGCCTGCCTTTTGCCAAAAGGGCCGCCTTTGCGGCGCTTACGCAGCCAAAGCTCTTCCGCGCGGGGCTAAAAACTTTTGCCCGGCTGCAGGGCCTGGCCTTCAGGCGCCTCGCGCCTTTCAAGATGAAACCGCGTTTTCCCCTGGGTCTGGAAATGCGCCGGGTGGTCCCGCCCTTGGCGACGGCAAGCTTCCTGGACCGGGCAAAGGAAAAGTACCCCGTGGAAAAGCCCCTCGCCCGGGTGGCCCTCTTTGCCGGCTGTTTGAACAACTACGTTTACCCCCGCGTGGGCCATGCCGCCCTGCACGTCCTGCAGGCAAACCGCGTGGAGGTGGTTATCCCCCGGGAACAGCACTGCTGCGGGGCGCCCTCGATATACAACGGCGCGACCGGCATGGCCCGGGAAATGGCCAGATCCCACGTGGACATCTTCGGCAGCCTGGGCGTGGACGCGGTAATCACCATGTGCGGCACGTGCGGCGAGTCCTTTGCCCATTTCTACCCCCGCCTGCTGGAAGACGTGCCCGGTTACGGCAAAAAAGCGCGGGAGCTGGCGCGGAAAACGACGGACATCGCCCGCTTTCTCTACCGGCTTCCCCTGGACAAAGGCAACCTCAGGAGCCTCGACCTCTCCGTGACCTACCACCAGCCCTGCCACCTGGGGCGCGGCCTGGGAGTGGTCAAAGAACCGGTGGAGCTGCTTAGCGGCATCCCCGGTACCCGCTACACGCCCCTCAAAGACCCCGCCAGGTGCTGCGGCAATGCCGGCTCCTTCTCCCTTTCCCACTACCATCTGTCCTACCGCATCCTCGGGCACAAGCTAAAGGATATTGCGGGAACCGGGGCGCAAGTGGTAGCCACCGGCTGCCCGGCCTGCAAAATGCAGCTGACCGACGGGCTAACGCAGGAAAATATGTCCCAGGAAGCCATGCACACCGTAGAAATCCTCGCCCATGCCTACGGTTTTGCGTTATAATAGAGCAACCTGCAAAACTCATAGCAGGCAATGGGTGAACAAGGCAATTATAGCTATTTCAGGGATCCTTTGTCTTTTTAAGGCCATTCCCCAGGTCTAAAAAAAGCATCATGGTAATAATTAACAGAAAAGAGAGCATACC
>NZ_AUBR01000048.1 GCF_000429345.1 Desulfovirgula thermocuniculi DSM 16036
AACTGCGCCCGCACGCGGTTTAAGACCGGCACGCAGTCGGCCAGGGTCTTGATCTCCTCGCCGCTCAAGCAGCGGATGACCGGGAGGTAGTAGGCGGTGTCGGGATAGCCAATGGGGTGGTCCGGGCCGTAGCGGCGGATGGCCTGGTTCAACAGGATCTCCGCGTAGCTTACGGCTGTAATGGCCCCCTCGTATACCTCTTTGAAAAGCCTCTTGGGCTCCTTGCCCGGCTCTATGGCGCCTTCAAATATCTGGTCAAAATTGATGGCTTCGGCCATACCGTTTCCTCCTTTCCGGCTCGCTAATTAATAGTTCTGGCAAAGGGCGGTTTCGTATTCCTCGGCAACCTTCCGGTGCACGCCCAGCTTCCAGGTCCGGTACTCCAGGGCGTTGAGAATCTTCTTGGCCGCCACCTGGGGATCCATTTCAAAGATGAAGTACCCGCCGTAGACGTCGCTGGCCACCTGGGTAATGATGCTGTAAATGAGGTCGCTACCTTCTACCGGCGGCATGCTGCCTACGTGTACCGGCACGCCCATGGCCACGAACCAGGAGCCAATGGCCACGGCCTTGCCGCTCATGGCTTCGGGAGCAGAGGCCACGAACGGTACCTTGGGCGTGTCCACGCCCATAGCATTGGCCATGTCCATGAGGAGGTCGGAAGCCCTTGTGTTGTCCACGCAGGAGCCCATGTGGAAGATGGGCGGCAGCGGCGTGCTCAGGTTGGCCTTTTCGCTGATGCGGGCCAGGAACTTCTTTAGGCCTTCGCCGGCAAGTTCCATGGCTTCGGGAGCCAGCAGGCCGAGCTTGGCGCAGGCCTGGGCGGCGCAGCCGGTGGCCACGGTAAAGACGTCGTTCTTGATCATTTCCTTGGCAATGGTGATGTGCGTATCATCCTGGAGCCGCTTGAGGTTGTTGCAGCCCGCCAGCAGGACGACGCCCTTCAGCTCGCCGCTTAGGATGGCGTCGACGAGCACCTTGACCGGGTTTGCGGGCTCTACGGTGCGGAACAGGTCGTAGAGCGCTTCCAGGCTCCACCCGGCCACTACCTTGTTTTTCACCTGCGGGATGTGGACCTTGGCAGGGTCCCTGCGCTTGAAGGCCTCAATGGCAATGCGGATGGCCTGTTTGGCGTTCTCCTTGGCCCGCGTCGTCTGGTAGTCCAGGTAGTACGAGCCGGGTATCTTGGCGATGGGCGAAGTGGTGATGATCACCGTATGGAAGCACTCCGCCACGGTGCGGATGGAGGGCATGATGCACTGCACGTCCACGATCATGGCATCAATGGCCCCGGTGGTGATGGCCAGCTCCTGGGAGGCAAAGGAGGTTACCAGGGGGATGCCGTGGCGCATGAGCACCTCGTTGCCCGTGCAGCAGATGCCCATGAGATTGATGCCCGCGGCGCCGGCAGCCTTGGCTTCGTCTTCCATTTCGCGGGCGGCCTGGACGATAATATCGGAAAGGATGGGGTTGTGGCCGTGCAGGACGATGTTGACTTTACTTGGATCAATGACGCCCATGTTGGCCTCGCTGACTACCGGGTGCGGGGTGCCGAAGAGCACGTCCGAAAAGTCGGTGCCGATGTGCATGCCCGTATAGTCGGCCAGGGCCACCCGCAGCGCGTTAAAGATGATGTTCACGGGGTCGTTGTCCATACCAATGTGTGCCTCGGTTACCAGGTTGGAGATGGTGTTATAGACCCCGTGAGGCATGATATCGTGGCTGCGGAACTTTTCCAGGCGCCCGGGGGTAACTGTGGTCCTCACCCAGGTGGACTCGCCAAAACCCTTGAGGCGGCTGTAGTCGGCCAGGGCGGCTTCGGCCACTTCCTTGGCCAGGGTTTTGTCGTCCTTTCCTTCCGTTTCAATGCCGATGCGCTTGGCAATGCGGCGCAGCTTCTCGGGATCCTTAATGGTGTAGTCCGGGGCGTGGCCCTCGGCGCACTCCAGGAGGGTGTGGGCCATGTGGCTGGCGTGCTCGCTGTGGGAAGCCGCACCGGTTAAAAGCTGCACGCCCACCCGGCGGGCAACGATGGTCCACACGGAGGCGCCGCAGATGCCCTTGCTGGCCGGGCCTTCGTCGGCCTTGATCCGGCAGGGCCCCATCATGCATACATGGCAGCAAATGCCGCGGTAGCCGAACTGGCACTGGGGCTGCTGGGCTACCGCACGGTCAAAAGCCGTAATGACCCCTTTTTCCTTGGCCACGTCGATCATTTCCAGGACTGCGGGGTCTACAGAACGCTTGACAGATTTGGGATCAACCACCCTTGGGGCATCCGAAGGCCGGCAGGTGTGGCTTGGATCTCTAAACCTTGGCATGGCTTTAAATCAACCTCCTTTAAAACTTAGTTACTTAATTAACAAGGGTAGCCAGCAAATAACCCTCCCTCCCTAGCTGGGTACACCACCCGCCTCTTTTTCAATTTTTTCCCTTATCTCGTCTAGCACGTTTTCAATATCTTCCTCCGGAACTTCTCCTTTTTCCTGTGAAGCCTCCAGAATATGGTTGCTAAAGGGGATAATACCTAGTAACCTTTCCGCGGGAAAGCTGTTCAAAATGAATTCCCTTTCTTTTGGCGTACGCACTTTATTGCCCACGACCCTTACTTTTTGGATGCCCAAGTCTGCAGCCAGCTCCGTGACCAGGTAAGCCGTATTGATGCTCAGGCGGCTTGGCTCTACCACCACGAGCATCAGGTCTACCCCTCGGGCGGTGCCCCGCGAGAGATGTTCTATGCCGGCGCCCATGTCCATGACCACCAGCTCGTCGCGGTCGAGGAGGAGGGAGGAAATCAGGGCCGCCAGGAAGGTATTTTCCCGGCAGTAGCACTCCGTGCCCCCTCTTTTTATCCCCCCCATGCGCAGAAACCTAATGTTCCGGTGCCTGTATGAGTAGTTGTCGAGCACATCATCCACGCGGGGATTGAGGGTAAAAAAAGTGCCGTCCCCCATTTTTTCCCTTATAATTTCCTTCATTTCCACGACGGGTTTTAGCCCCCTGGCCACCTCCTCGGGGATGCCCAAAGCAGCGGCGAGGGAAGCGTCGGGATCGGCGTCTACGGCATAAACGGTGTGATGCGTGCGGGCAAAGGACTTGATTAGTGCAGCGGCAATGGTGGTTTTACCGACACCGCCCTTACCAGAGATGGCCAGCTTCATTATGGTCACCTCGATAAAAAATTTTTCTACGAAGGTAGGGGCAATTCCTGCTTTTCTTAATTACAAACTGTTTAAATTTTTGTTTGCTGGTGGCCGGAAGGCGGCAGGTTCTCTTCCAGGCGTGCCAGGCGCTCTTTTATGGCCTCAATCTCTGCCAGAACATCTTTTAAAAGGTATTCCTGCAGGTGCTTTTTCTCTTTTTCCCCGCGTGCGGAAAGCTCTTCAAAGCGCCTATACGCCTCCCACCTGGTGGCATGCCCGATGGCTGCCAGGTCGTTTACGGCCCTGCTGGCCCTCTCGCAGGCCAGGGACAGTGCCCCAATGCCTGCAAGCAGGATCTTTTCCATCGTTTTAAGCATATCTGTCTCCCTCCCCGGACGGGCTTTAGGTATTTCCTTAGCGTCGATGGGGAATATTTTTAAGTGGTGGCTCCTGATTCTTCCCCGATCCAGCGTAACAACGCTGGATGTTTTTTGTGCTCCTGGCCGTAGCTTGACGTAAATATTATAATGGAACTATAATTAGTTTTAAAGAGAGCGGGATGTGGCGCAGTTTGGTCAGCGCGCTTGCCTTGGGAGCAAGAGGACGGGGGTTCAAGTCCCCCCATCCCGACCATAGGTGTGGGCCATTAGCTCAACTGGTAGAGCAGGCGACTCTTAATCGTCAGGTTCCAGGTTCGAGTCCTGGATGGCCCACCAGGAAATCCAGCATTGGCAGGGGTTGCAGGGTTGGAAGCTCCTGCCGTTTTGTTTCACCGAGATAAGATTGATGCCATGGTGGGTGGCGGGAAGAGGCGGGAGAAAACCCCGGGGCATAAACGTCCCGGGGAGTTTTCGGGGGAATATGCTGGGCCGGGGCTTCCCTGCTTTCAGGTGCTGGGGCGGCTTGGGCCCTTGATGCGGCTAGCCTTTTTGGCATTCCCGGCTGTTCCCATGTCCCAGAGGCGGTAGCCCTTGTGGATTCTGGATCCGCGGTGACGGATTTTTCCTTGTACCCTCTGCTTTTCCATTTGTAGGTTCCCTCCCGCAGCAGGCCTTTTTAAGCATATTTTCCCTTATATCGCTGTAAGTTATGACCGCCCGGGAGGATTTTTTTCGTTGCCCGCGAAACTGTTACAAAAAAGCTACGGGGAAGGTGATGGCGGTGAGCGCTCCTAAAAAGTACAAGTTTAACTATCAGATAAACCAGGAGCTATGCATGTCCTGTGCCGCTTGCGAGCTAGAATGCCGGGATGGCGGTATATACATTGACGATACGGTGCACTACAATATCAACCTGGACAGTTGCACCCGCTGCGGGCGCTGCTACCGGGCCTGCCCTACCGGCGCCATTGTCAGGGTGCCTAACCCGTAAAAGGCAAGCGCGCTGCTGTTTGGGTCCGGGTTCGCTGGTTCCCGGGCCTTTTTGTTTTTTAAAATTTGCGCATACTTTATTAAAAAGCCGGGAGGAGCGTGAGAAAAGGTGGGGTGGCTTAATTTTCTTTTTGATCACCCCAACCAAAAGCTGCAGAACCAGCAGCTTTCCTTTCGCGTAAAAGAAGCCCAGGAGGCTGCCTACCAGGCAGGAGTGCTGCTTAGCCAGCTGGCAGCCTCTCACCCGGAGCTTTCGCCTTCGCTATCACACCTGCAGATGCTAAACGCGCAGGTCGGGCAGGTGCTGGCCCAGGTTCACAGCTTTTTGGAGGGAAAATGAAGGGAGGGGGCAGGAAACACCCTGCCCCCTCCCTTCTTACCGCACCTTGCCGCGGTAGTCGGGCAGCAGTATAGGAGCGACCTTCTGGCCCAAGCCCTCTTTCTTTAACTCCTCGTGGTAGCGCTTGACGTGGTCCAGGGTAAGGCGCCCCAGTTTTACGGTTTTGGCCTTTTCCGCAGCGTTCTTTCCGGCGCGGCGACCAAAGACAATGATGTCCAGCAGGGAATTGCCCATCAGCCGGTTGCGACCGTGCACGCCTCCCGAAACTTCTCCGGCGGCATACAGGTTGGGTACCTGGGTTTCCGCGCGGTCGTTAATTAAAATGCCTCCGTTCTGGTAGTGCAGGGTCGGGTATACCAGCATGGGCTGCTTGGTGATATCGATGCCAAAGCGCTTAAACTGCCGTACCATGGCCGGCAACTCCCTTTCAATGGTGCCCTTGCCGTGAATGATGTCTATCATAGGCGAGTCCAGCCAGACCCCTTGCATGCCGCTGGGGGTGGTGATGCCTTTCTTGCGCTCCACGCACTCCCGGATGATGGCTGAGGACACCGCGTCCCGGGTTTCCAGGGGGTAGACGAACTGCTCGCCTTCGGCATTTACCAGCTGCGCACCGAGCCCGCGCACCTTTTCAGTAACCAGCTGCCCGACAATTTGCTCCGGGAAAGCCACGCCCGTGGGGTGGAACTGGGTGGCATCGAGGTAAATCAGCTTTGCTCCCGCCCGGTAGGCCATTACAATGCCGTCGGCGGTGGCCCCGTAGTGGTTGGTGGTCGGGAAGCCGGCAATGTGGAGGCGCCCGCAGCCTCCGGTGGCCAGGATAACCGTCTTGGCCCTCACCACGAGGAACTGTTCCGTTTCCAGGTTGTAGAGGACGGCGCCGGCGCACTGGCCGTATTCGTCCATAATGAGCTCCACGGCTGGCGAAAATTCAATGACGGGAATTCCCCTGTTGCGGGCCTCATCGCGCAGGGTGCGCATGATTTCGGCCCCGGTGCAGTCGTGGGCAAAGTGCATGCGCTTGCGGCAGGTACCGCCGCCGTGGACGGTCTGCATGGTGCCGTCGGGGTACTTGCTGAACATGCACCCCAGGCTTTCCAGCCACTGTATGCACAGGGGGGCGTCCTTTACCAGGGCCGCCACCAGCTCGGGGATGTTGTAGAAGCCGCCGCCGCCCATAACGTCGAGGTAGTGGAGGGCCGGGGAGTCGTTTTCCTTATCGGCAGCCTGTATGCCGCCCTCGGCCATCATGGTGTTGGCGTCCCCGTGGCGGAGCTTGGTAACCATTAAGACGCTGGCCCCGGCTTCCTGGGCTACCAGGGCGGCGGCGGTGCCGGCACCTCCCCCGCCAATGATGAGCACGTCCACATCGTAGTCAATGTTTTCCAGGGAGAAGGTGTCGGGGTCGAGCATGCTGCGGCTTTCCAGCAGATCCACGTGCTCGTGGGGGAGCCGGTCGCCTTTGTTGGGGCCTACCTTTACGGGCCGGGAGGCGTTGGGGTTATAGTCGGGGTGGAAAGAGCGCAAGAGGTTTTCTTTTTCTTCCGGCGTGAGCCGCGGGAAAGTTTCCTTTAAGCGCCTTTCCCTGGTCTGTTCCACTATTTTAATGGCCTCTAACATTTCGGGGGTGTACATTATAATTCACCTTCCTTGTTATGGTTCAATATCCCGGGCATTGTAAAGCTTTTGAAGCTCTTCCTTGCTCATCTTCATGAGTTTTTCAATCTCTTCGTCAAACTTGCCGGCCTTGATTTCCTCCACCCGCTTGGCCAGGTGCTGGGCCCGCGGGGCAATGTGGCGGCCATAGAGGCGTCGGCAGAGCAGGGCCACGTTGTACTGGACGATTTCTGCCGGGCAGCGGGAGGCGCAGAGACCGCACATGATGCACTCGAAGGACATGTGGGCCACCTTTTCAATATCTCCCCGTTGCGCGGCGGCCATGTAGTCCATGACCGAAAGTTCCTGCGGGCAAATCCTGGTACAGGAATTGCAACCCAGGCAGCGGGTCATTTCCGGGTAGAGGGTTAGGAGCGTGCCCAGCGTGGGCGTTAGCTCTTCCAGGTTATAAGTGGCTTTGTTGGCCGGGTAAAAGGGGATCTGCGTCAGGTGCATGCCGTCTTCAACCATTGTTTGACATGCCAGCCCGACCTTCAGGCGGAAATCTCCCGGTTTCCTGTAAACGGTGCCGCAGGCGCCGCAAAAGCCTCCCCGGCAGCCGCAGCCGCGGATAAAGCGGTACCCGGCGTATTCCATGGCCTTCATGATGGTGAGGCCGTAGGGAACCTTATACTGTTTGCCCATGATGTATATGCTGACCATTTTTTCCTCGGCCATGTTTCATTCCTCCTTGGTTTACTCCTGTTAGCCCCGTCTTCCCAGCAGGAGGGGGCGCGCGTCAACATAGTGCTCCTGCAGCCCCAGGCTTTCCTCGGGCAGGCTCAGGGCTATGCCGAGAAGCTGGGTAAAGTAAACTACGGGGATCCTGGGCAGCTCAGGATAGCTTTCCCTTAGGGCATCTAAGTTAAATTGGCAGAGGGGGCAACTGGTGACCATAACTTCTGCTCCCTTGCTGGCGGCAGAGCCCAGTATTTCCTGCGCTTTTTGCTTTACGAGGCCGCTGTCGTGCAGGATCTGGTAGGAGCCACAGCAGGCGGTTTTATGGGGATAATCCACCACCTCCGCACCCAGCGCGCTGAAGATTTCTTCCATTATGGAGGGATTCTCCGGGTCGTCAAATTGCATTTCCGCGGCGGGTCGAACAAGCATGCAGCCGTAGTAGCAGGCCACCTTCAGTCCCTTTAAGCTGTTGGCGGCCTTTTCCTTTATGACCTCTAGGCCGACTTCCTGCCTGCAAATTTCCAGCGGGTGGAGCACCTGGACTTCTCCGGTATAATTTTCCTCCAGGTAGGTATTTAGCTTTTGCCTGACTTCCTCATTGTGCTTGATGGCATGGTTGACCCTCTTTAAGACGTGGTAGCAAAAGGAGCAGACAGTGGCCAGTTTCCCTCCGCCTTCCCGGGAGGAGTTGGCGAGAATGCGGGCCGCCGCAACCATGCCCATGTAATTGTCCAGGGCCAGGGGGAAAACGGTGCCGCAGCACGTCCACTGGGGTAGCTCGTTCAGCTCAACCCCTAGGGCGGCTAAAGAGGCGCGGGTAGAGCTGTCCAGTCCCTTTGCCCTGCTGTGAAGCGTGCAGCCGGGAAAATACGGAATTTTCATCTCCATCCCCCCTCTTTTACGCGCTTAGCTTGCGGAAGCCGCTGGTCAGGGCCATCTGGGGAACTTTCAGGAGGAGCTCGGGGGGAATCTTCTCCGCCACCAGTACCTCCCTGCCCCGGCGCAAGTTTATGACCCGCAGTGCTTCCATGAGCCTGGCAATGTCAATCCCCCGGGGGCAGCGTGCGGTACAGATGAGGCAGGTGCTGCAAACCCAGATGGATTTTAAATCCAGCACGGCGAGGTTTCCCATCTGCAGCATGCGCATAACCGTTCGCGGTGGAAAGTCCATGGCTTCCCTGCCCGTGCAGCTGGCCGTGCAGGTGCCGCACTGCATGCAGAGAAAGGGGTTTTGACCGCTTATCTGATAGATGTAAGAAGCAATATCCTGCTGTACCATGCCTCTCTGACTCCTTTGAATCTAGAGTTTTTTGAGCCCGGCCACGGCAAAAAGCGTAGCAATTTTCTTGCTAGCATACAGTATCCCTGTACCAGGAAAAACAGCGCATTCCCCTTCTCTAAAAGAATTCAATGTTTTTCTGTCTTCCTCCTGCGTGAAACCCGGCGGCGCGATTTCTAAATTTTATAATCTGACAACAGTTATTAGAAAAATCGGCAGGGGGCCTGGCCTCGGCGGGAGGTCAGGCCCCCTGCGGTGATTTTACGTAAAGTAATTGGCCGTTACATCAGAAAGAGCACGGCAAAAACGGTGGAGGCTATAAGGCCCGCAATTACGGGGATGGCGTTTTTTCTCACCAGGTCCATGACGGGCACACCGACGATGCCTGCCACGGCCACCAGCGAGCTCCAGGCGACAAGGGTGCCGCCGCCAGACCATATGGCTCCCATCTGCCCGATGGCGCCGAGGACGGCGGCAACGTCCGGGTTGCCTGCAGCCATGGCTCCCGATAGCGTACCCACCAGGGGCAGGCCGGAAAAGCCGGAGCCGTCCAGACCGGTAATGGCGCCGACGATGAGCAGGCCAAAAGCGGCCACGAAACCTGTGGGCGGGATGACATCGGCAATCATCTTGCCCACGTCAAAGAGGAAGCCGGGGGCACCCTTGCCCAGGATGTCCGCCACCAGCTCGGGGTTGCCCAGGAAGAAGAAGCCGGCGATGGGGATAATGGGCCCCATGACTTTAAAAGCAAACACTAGGCCGTCGGCAATGTGGTCGGCAATCTTATCCAGACTGTTGACCCCGTGGGTGACGATGGTGGCTATGGCCATTACCATGATGGCCGCACCGCCGATTAGGGCCGAAGCGTCGCCGCCTTTAATATTGAGGGCAAACATGGAGATGATGGCCCCGGTCATGGCCAGCACCAGAATGCCGGCCAGGAACTTGCCCTTGCCCAGGTCCGCCTGTTTGGCCGTGGCTTCCCGGGCCGCTACGGAAACGTCTGCGGTGGAGGCTACTTCCGACTTTTTCTGCTGGAAGTCCTTGATTTCTTTCCTGTTCAAGAAGTAACCGAGGGCAATGGCCACGGTGCCGGTGATAAGGGTGAGCAGGCCGCCCCTCCAGGTGACCAGCTCGGTGGCTATGCCGGCAGATTTGGCTGTCAGGCCGGGAGCACCCTGGATGACCACGTCTCCGGCCAGGGCCATTCCCTGGCCGGCCAGGGCAAGGGCCATGGCGGCCAGCATTGGCGGGAGTCCCGCGCGGATGGCGGCAGGGATGAGCAGCGCACCCACCAGCGGCACGGCGGGAGTGGGCCAGAAGAAGAGGGAGATGACGAGGGTGGCGGCACAAACCACGAGGTAACTGATTAAGGGGGAAACCATCAGGTTGTTCAGCGGTTTAACCAGCAGTTCGTCACCGCCCGTTTCGGAGAGGGACTTTAACATGGCCACCATTAAACTGATGATGAGAAAGATACCGAAGAGCTCTTTTGCCGCTACCAGGTTGGCATTAAACAGCACCTGCACGGCCTTGACAAGGCTTCCCTTGTAGGCCCACCCGATGAGGAAGGTAAACAGGATGCAGGGGATGACCACGTTGCGGCGCATGATCATGGTGAGGACGACGACCAGCACACCGAGGACATACAACCAGTGTGACAGTGTCATGCCGTAAGCGCACCTCCTGATGGTGTATTAAAGAGGGCATTCCGTTTTAGTAATTTTCGGAATAATTACCTTACAATTATGCCTTTTGCTACCCAAAACCTCCTTTCCCATCAAGTTGCAGTGCACCTGCATCCGGATTTGGCGACTTTCACCCCCCTTAAAGGTGGAGATGTCGTGAGGTAGACGCCGGCTATAATGAGCAATCCACCTACCACCTGGCTTTTTTCCAGCGCCTCATGTAGCAGGAGCCGGGAGAGGATGGCGGTGAAAAAGGGCGTGAGGTAGAGAAATGCGGCTGCCCTGCCCGGTCCCAGGCTGGCCATTCCGTAATTCCACCAAAGGAAAGCGAGCACGGAGCAAAAGATGCCCAGGTAGGCGGCGCCCAGTATAACCTGGGCGTTTAGCTTTATGCCGGCGTGGGCTGCTTCCCAGAGGGAGACAGGAACAAGCATGCATGTGCCGAGCAGGGAGCTGACGGCAGTGGCCGTCAGGTTGGGAAGGTAGTGCATTACCTTTCGCGCCGCGAGAGAATAAAAGCTCCAGAGGAGTATTGCCGCCACCATCAGCGCATCGCCCAGATTTGGTTGCAGCGCGAGGAGTTTGTGGAGATCCCCCCTGAAGAGAATCCACACCACCCCACAGGTTCCCAGCAGCATTCCCGCCACCTGCCGCCTTGCTGGCCTTTCCAGGCCTAAAAGGAAGGAGAAGAAGGAAATGATTAACGGTGCCGCGGTGTTTATCAGGGTGGCATTGGTGGCGGTGGTATACCGCACTGCCAGGTAGACCAGGGAGTTGAAACCCAGCACCCCCGTGGCCCCCATGGCCAGCAAGGTTGGCCAGTGGGACCGCCATTTCTTTAGGTGTTGGCCCTCCCGGGACCAGGCCAGCGGGAAGAGTACGCCCGTGGCCACCACCCAGCGCAGGGCATTTAGGGTGAGAGGCGTAACCTGGGAGCCGAGCATCTTACCCACCACAGCATTTGCTCCCCAAAAGAAAGTGGTTAAGACAAGTAACAGGTAGGGTGAAGGCCGATTGCGGCTCACGGGAACACCTCACCGTTGGGGCTTGTCCGGCCTGTTTTTATTGGCAGCCTCTTGCCTTCTGGCCATCACCTGTCCCAAGAGAATGGGCAGGGCAGCCAGCACAAGGGGAAAGAGCTTTACCGCGGGCTCCGGGACTCCCTGGAGCAAGCTGTGTACATGCCTGTCTTCCATAATCATTTCTGCCGCCGTCCAGCCAAGTATGCCTGCTCCAATGTTTACCAGAGAGGGCACTTTCTGCATTAGGAGGAGGATAAACCTGCTCCCTGCAATTACAATGGGTATACTTAAGGCCAGCCCGAAAATCAACAGCCAAATGTTGCTGCGGGCGGCGGCAGCCACGGCCAGCACGTTGTCAAGGCTCATGACCGCATCGGCCAGGATAATGGTTCTGATTGCTTCCCCAAATGATTCGGCTGCTTTACAATCCCTGGTTTCCTGGGGTTCATCTTTTAAAAGCTTCACGGCAATCAAGATGAGCACCAGGCCGCCAGCTACCTGGAGGAGAGGAATCTTTAGCAGGTAGGCCACGCAGACGGTCAGCGCTACGCGCAAGGCGATGGCGCCGAGAGTTCCCCAGAAAACGGCGCTTTTCTGCTGGGCCAGGGGCAGGTGCCGGCAGGCCATGGCTATTACCAGGGCGTTATCCCCGCTCAGCACGAGGTTTACCACTACAATACTTGCCACGGTGGCCACTAGGGCGAGCAAGTTTCTATACCCCCGTATGCTCTGCCCGGACAAAGTCCAAGACGACCTGCCCCAGGGTTTCCGCCCCCTGGTAGACCACATCAAAGACCGGAACCTTTGCCAGGGCGGCTACTTTTTCCAGCAGTTCCTCACGGTTAACGTACGCCGGTTGGTATTCGTTGGTATCCGCGCGGTATTGAGGGTAAAACGGGTTGACGGTGACGGCCAGCAAGGGCAGGGGCCGGAGGTAGCCAACGCTTCCCCCGCGCGCCGCTACGGTTTCAATAAAATTGTGGGCCAGCTCCGCGTCACCGCAGAGCATTAGTTTTACGGGGTCGGCAAAAATGTAATTGACGCCGGAGGGAAACGCCTCGAGCATGGCGGACAGGCACGGGCTCAAGATAAGTCCGGGACATAAGAAGAACTTTACCTTCCCGGCGCAGGCAAAAAATTGCTGTAATTGCTCCAGTTCCGTTAAAGACGGGCCGGTGCGGGCCACAACCCTTCCTTCATCGTCCCATGCCACCGTCTCTGCGGTAAAAGAGGCTCCCGCAGGCAGGTGAGCCTTGGGAGGGAAATTGCATATTACGCTTAAGTAGTGGGCATGCCTAGCAACCCTTTCCACCTCGCGGCAGTAGGCAGCTCCGGTGGCCAGTATCACACCGTCCGCCTCTGCCAGGGGAGCCATGCGGTTTAAGGCCCCATCGATGATGGTCAGGCCGGCACCTTCCCGGTAGAGGCGCTCTATTACCGCCCGCAGGTGCCTTTTTTGGTTGGGGCCGGCCAGTACCACCAGTCCCTCGCGGCTTACCCGGCAGAGCAACACCCTTCCCAGGGGAGTTTCTACGTTTAGCTCATGCAGCACGGTGAGCCGGGCGCTGCTCGCCGGCAAACATCGCTCAGCTGTGGCTACCAGCAAGCCTCTGGGAGCAAAGAAGCGCGGCTTGGGCAGGCCGGTGACGTTATCCACCCTTTCCCCGTCGTAGCCGATGCTGGTGAGGCCTAGGGATATGCCCGTGTCGACAAGGAAGTTGACCAGCGCGATGGCCGTGGTGGTTTTGCCGGTATTCTTGGCTGTACCTATGATTCCCAGGGAAACCTTTTTCATGCTTCAAAGACCGTGCCCCTTCCGTTCCTACCGGGGTAAGCGCCGTCTTCCCTGCTCCCCAGGAGGCCTTCGTAGAGGGCAGCCACAAAGTCGCCCCTTTCCACCACCCGGGCCAGCACTTTTTCTATGCCGGCGACGATCTCCTCGCTCCACCGCTCCATTTTGGGGGTTACGGGGAGCTTCAGCCGGCCAAAGAAGCGGAAACCCTCCCTGACCGCTCGCAGCGTATCAATTTTTGCCGGGGCGCTAATGGGGCCTCCGGAATATGCCTCGTCGGAGGAGGCGATGGTTATGGCGTCAACATCCAGCATGGCTGCCGCGCAGGCGTGGAAGGCGGTGGTGGCCGAGGACTGCACCCTGTCCTCGGTGTGGGTTAAGAAGCCAATGGGGGCGCCGGGCCAAACGGGAGCATCGATGATTTGACGCAGGGCCAGGATCTTGGCCGCGTTATACTCCACGTAGTTATCCTCCATCTGGCCGCCGACCATGACTTCGGGAGAGTAACAAAATAGTGGCTGCAGGATGGGGCGCCCGCCGAGCCTGAGGGCCAGGTCCACCGTGATGAGCATGCCGGCAAAAGCTTTGTAGGCCGGTACGCCGCACAGCTCCTCGTTGGTCACCACGTCAAAGGGGAGGTTGTACCTGGCGGCAAAGCGTATGGCCCAGTAGCCGTCGATTGTCATTCGTGCCGGGTCCGTGCCGCCTCCCAGGGAGCCGTAGCATATATTAATCTTGGTGAGGTCGGCTCCCAGCTTGCCGGCCAGCACCACCGTTTCCGGCGTGTTCAGCCCGCGGTGGGCCCGTACCTGCCACAGGGTGCCGGGTTCAAGGGACATTTTAATGCGGTTGAGGTTGGCCGGCGTGATAAGCGTACCGTCCTCTTCATGGGTGAGGAAGCCGTCAAAAAGCCCTTCTACCCTTGCCCCCCAAGAGGGATCGAAGTGGATGACGCCGTCTGCTCCCCAGGCCTCGCTGACTTTTATATGGCCGATATCCATAAAAGGGCAGCCCGTGCCGTACTGGTTGAAGACCAGCGGCTTCTCCCTCGTGTGCTGCAGGCGGGGTACGATCATGCGCTCCCTGGTGCGGCGCACGTAATCCTCTAAAGCCGCCACCTCTTCCCTGGTGAACCTCCTGGTTTTGGGTGGGAAAATGCCCTTTAAGTAAAAGGTGCGCACGGGTTCGCCGCAAAGCCCGGCGTACTCGTTAAAGAACTCCGTTACGGGCTCATAGTTGCGCCAGCGCTCCACATCCCACATCTCTTCCCTTAAAATGGCCCTTTGCACGCCGGGAGAAGTTTTGTTTTCCGCCCAGGCCAGGATCATGTCTGAAATGAGGGAAAGTTTCTCCTTTATGCCCTGGTGGCGGTACTCGTAGGAATAACCGGCGGTGAGGTCCCTCTTTATCTTTTCCTGTCGGCCGGCTTCCCTCTGGTACGGCCTTCCTTCCACAAAGGCCACTGCTTCCTCCACCGTCGTGCCCGGCCCGAAGCCGGCGTCAAACCCTAGCTCGGCTGCCAGCTCCGGCCTGATGGCCATGCCGCCCACGGCCAGGCGTACCCTCTCCCTGGCCCCCACGGCGTCCAGGAGGTCCACGAGGCGGGCCAAAATTTCGGCCACCCCGTAGCCAACGGTCCTGCTCACGAGAACGGTATCGGGCGACTCTTTAAGGACCTGGTGGACCACTTCTTCAACGGTCAGATCCGGTGGCAGGAGCACTGTCTGGTGACCTGCTTCCTGCAGGGCACGGCGGATCATTTTCAGGCCCACATCGTGGACGGGATCCAGGGGAACGAGCAGGACTTTCTGTGGCTTCACGCTTCCACTTCCCCCGCGTGAGGCGGCTTAAGCCACCCGTATACGCTTCCGGAGCGGTGCACGTAAGCCCGGGCGCGCACCCTTACCCCGGGTCCCTGAAACTGGATAAACACGATGTCCACATCCTGGAAACCCAGCTCTCTGGCCAGCTGGATCATGAGCCGGCGCCCTTCTTCTTCGCTCGCGCAGACGAGGCAGGTTTCCAGATCCAGGGCATCCATAACCCTTTCCAGAGGCTTGGCCATGGCAAGCGCCCCTCGCCTGTGGAGGTACCTTAAAAGGCCCTAGAGCCGGGAACTAGGCGCCGGCCGAAGATGTTAGACATTCCTGCCTCTTCTACGCGGTCCCTGATGGCGGCCACGTCGGTGGTGTAAAGCCCCTTCTCCTGCATGCGCCGGAAATAAATCGAGCCGGAAAAGGTATACTTCTGCGCCAGCCCTTCCCTGTTGTTTCTGACTTGTTCGTTGACGTAGGAGATGTAATCACCTGTGGCCAAACTGGGGGGTATTTCTAAAAGCTCCAGGCCCAGCGCCAGGCGCACGGCGTTGTGGCCGGCCAGGGCGCCGGTGATGATGGCTTCCGTATGGCCGACCATGGGGCCGGCTTTTTCACCAGCGCAGAAAAGGTTCTCTACCCCATCAACTTTCATGGCGTTGTCGCGGGGAGAGATGGCCAGGTAACGAATGGAGTTGCCCACACCGCCGGCGTAAGGGTCCTCGTAGCGGGCGTTTTCAAAGCCGGGAATCTGCCTCAGCAGGCTTAGAGGGTAGGTAGGAGCCATGAGCTTGGCGTGCCCGGTATCAAGAAGGATGATATTCTCCGCAAATTCGGCAAGGGCATATTGCTGGCAGGCTTTTTTGGCTAAAATGTCGCTCCCCTTGCGCAGGTGCGGCGGCACCGGAATAACCACCACGCCCTTTTCGTTCAGTTGGGCGACAATCTCAGGGGCGAGGGAGTCCTTGTGCAGCTTGCAGGACCCGCTCATGGCGCCAACCGCCCCGTCCGCCCTCCGGCCCGCGTACTCTTTTACGCCGGCCCTGGCGGCAATGCTGACGCGGCCGCCAAAGGTGGCGCAGCGCAGGATACACATGGCGCAACCGTTGCCGTACTTGGTGCAGTTGCCCATGGGCCCTGCGCTTCCGGTGGTATCGACGAAGGCGTCCCCCGCTATTTTTTCTCCGGAATCCAGCACCACGGCGCGGATGGTCTTGCCTTCCATTTCCACGTCTTTGACGCGGCTCTGGGTGTGCACCTGTATGCCTTTTTTAAGGAGGAGGTTTCTGATAGCCGGTTCGATTTTGCATACGTCGTAGAGCGTGGCGTGCCTGTGCCCGGGGAAGTCCACGTTGCGGTGGCGGGCGCACAGGTCCACCACGTGAAAAATGTCCCCCAGGCCCATGGCAATAGCCTCTTCGGTGGCCGTAAAGCGACCGTTGTTACGCATGATGCCCCCCACCAGGCCGGTGCCCAGCAGCATGTCCGTGCGTTCCAGCAAAATTACCTCTGCTCCGGCCTGGGCGGCGGCTACCGCCGCTCCCGTTCCGGCCCAGCCTCCTCCTACTACCACTACCCTTACGGTCATGGCTTAATCCCCCTCATCTAATCAGGTGGTTAAATAATCCCCGCATATTTGCAGATAATCTCTATCAGCCGCACCAGGCCCCGCACGGCAAGCCTCATCTCTTGCTCTTTGAGCATACCCTCCTCATCGGTGGTACCCAGCCCTGGAGAAATGAAAATGTTGGCGTCGTAGGCAATGGTGGGAATAATGCCCATTTGCGCCAGCCCGCTCTGGATCAGGTTGCTCCCTGCGTACATGTCTTCAATGGTAAAGATGGGGATGCCCATTTTGCCGTCTTTCCAGGTACCCTCGTAGTTTACCTCGACGGCTCCCGAGTTATATGACTTGGTGATGATGATTCCCTCCCGCAGCCTGGCCGGCAGGGCCGCAAACTCCTCCACGACGATTCTCTCCAGCTCGTCAACCGGACGTGTCACCACTTCCGGGCTATCCCTGAGTACCTTTAGGGCCTGGATCTGGGTGAGAAGGGCTTCTTTCCCGGGGTCGAAGGTGACGTAGGCGGCCTTGCCGTAAGACGCGGTGGTCCCGTAGCGGTCTCCGTGCATACCCAGAGCGCGCCGTATGGGAACCATGTACTCTTCCCGGCCAATGATGAGGCCGCTGGTGGCCGCCCCCGTGGCCTTGTCCATGCTGTACACGATAACATCGGCCCCGGTTTTCCGCGGGTCGTGCCCGATGAAGGGCAGGCCCCAGGCATTGTCCACTACATAGGGGACGTCGTACTGGTGGGCAATTTCGGCCAGGAGCTTTTGCAACACCGGTGTGCCTTCCGCATCTTTTACTCCGTAGCCGTAACCAGGCGTGTCGTAGCCGAGGGAAGTGATTCCGGAAAGCATGGTGGCGTGTACGGCTGCCACGTTCTTGATTTTTTCCGCGGAGGCCTGCGGGTCAACTCCTGTAAGCAGGGGTACCGGGTGGTACTTGATGCCGTGGACGTCGTAGCGGGCGCCGACCAAGGGCACAATGACCGCATCCAGGTTGTGCTGCCTTTTGCCGTAGAAGCCCAGCTCGCCGGCCGTGCAGCCCCTGTCGGCAAAGATATCTTTGAATCTTGCCGGGTAGGGGCGCCCGTAGCTGCCCTGGTGGTGGAGGTGCTTTTCATAGGGGGCAATGTAGCGGGTGCGGTAGTTATCCCCGCGCCCCAGCATGGGAGGTGTAAATAAAGTGTCAAAAGTTACCCAGAGTGCGGCCTCGCACGTGTTAATGGGTGCGGCGTCGTATTCGTCGCCGTAGACGTCCTTAACGATTTCCCGTATTTCGTCCACCAGCCTCGCCAGGGGGATGACCTCCCGACCCCCTTTTTCAGCCGCTTCCATGATGTCCTTCCTCAGGGGAGACGGGCACCCGGAAATGGCGCCGGTTAAGCCAAACTTACCCCTTATTTCCCTGGGGATGCCTATTTCATCCGCGGCCTTGCGGGCTTCGGCGTAAATGCTTGCCGCGTTTGCCTGTAAGTGCTTATACATTTGGAACTTGTACTTGTGCTCGCTCACCTTTTGCCTACCCCCTTAGCTTAACCACAATCTCAATTTCCACAGCCGCATCCAAAGGGAGCTCGCTGACCCCGACCGCTGCCCGTGCGTGGCGCCCGGCTTCGCCGAATATTTCTAGCAGGAGGTCTGAGGCGCCATTAATCACAAAGGGCTGGCGGTTAAAGCCGGGTGCACTGTTTACGTAGCCGGTTACCTTAACCACCTGCTCTATGCAGTCCAGGCTGCCGGCCACTTCCCGTATGGCGCCCAGACAGTTTAGGGCACAGAGGCGGGCCGCCCGGTAGCCTTCCTCTTCGCTGAGTTCGGAGCCCACCTTCCCCCGGTAGAGGAGTTGCCCTTCGTTGAGCGGTATTTGCCCCGAGGAGAAGACAAAGCTGCCGGCCTTCACGGCAGGTACGTAGGAGGCTACCGGCTTGGGCGCTGCCGGGAGCTTTATGCCCAGTTCTGCCAAACGCTTTTCGTACATACCGTTACCCTCCTGTGCCTTTGGCAAGATCTCTATTTCGGCCCCGACGGTCAGGCCCATCTCCACGCCGTCAAGCCTGTGGGGCGAGAAAATAACCATGTTCAGGTGGTTGGGCAGGTGGGTTTCATCAAAGCCGGCAATCTTTCCCAGCTTCCTGCCCCCGCACCTCACCTCGTCTCCCACCACCGTCACGCCGCCGCAGGTAAATTCCACAAATCCCAGGTAAGCAATTTTTTGCACCACCCTGCCCGGCGCCGCGCCTTCCTCGGCGGTCAAGATTAGCTCGTGGATCTCCCCTTGGCGTATGGCCCTGGAAATGGGGTCAATAAGGTTTAAACCCCTGTTTTCCAGCTTCCCCCTGAGGACGGCCACCAGCTTCCCGGTTACCTTCTTGCGGGCGGCAAAGGGGTGAAAGGCGAAGGTTCCTTCCCGGTAGGGGTCCCCCATTTAACTGCCTCCTCATCATTGATGAGGTCTTTCTTAAATCATAATCCCCGGGGCCTCAGGTTGTCAAGGAAAATCTATAAAAGAAAAAAAACCGGTGGGTTTACCGGGTTTCCCTCAGGGGCCGCTCTCAAGGTGGTTCTTTTTCTTCCAGTATTCGATCACGTCCGAGATGAGGCTTTCTATGTGGGCAATCATAGCCCTTTCCGCTTCGTCCGGGTCCCTGTTGATGATGGCCTTTAAGATATTGGCGTGCTCTACGGCCAGCGTGCCTTTAACCTCCTTGCGGATGTACTCCAGTATCATGGCCATTTGCTTGCTCTGCCTGATGAGTTCCAGGGCTGCGGCCAGTACCTTGTTCTTGGCGGCCTGGGCAATTAAGCGGTGAAATTTCAGGTCATGCTCCGCCGACATTTCATTGCGGGCAGCCAGCTGTTCCTGCTCGAGGAGGATGGCCTTGAGGAGCTCTATCTCTCCCTCGGTGGCATTTATGGCCGCCAGGCGGGCCAGTTCCCTTTCGATAGCCCGCCTGGCTTCCAGCATCTCAATGAGGTCCTCCTGCCTTTGCGAGTTGAGGATGTTTATAAAGCGGGCGCCGTAGAGTTCCTGCCGCCTGAGCTTTTCTGCTTCCTCCACTGCTTTTTTTCCGGTTGCGGAGATGACCCGCCCTTTAAAGCCGTGCTTTACGGTCAGCCCCTTTTGGTCAAGGGCACTGAGCGCCCTCCCGGCGGTGGCTTCGCTAACCCGGAACCCCCTTTCGGCCAGGAGGCTGCGCAGCTGGCCCGAGCCCAGAGGCTTGTCCTCGTGGTAAAGGATTTTGAGGATTTCCAGTTCGATCTTCCTCAGTTCGGGCATGGTAGAGTAAAATTCACTCCCCGGGTAAGGTTCCGCAAGGCGGCTCACGAAAATTATATTTCCTTTCGGGCGCGAATTCTAGAGGCGTGTGGAGGTTTTTATTTTCACCCGACAATTAGCTGTGATAAAATATTGGCCAAAAACATACCGGGGGAGATTGACAGTTGCTGATTGTGCAGAAGTACGGCGGGAGTTCAGTGGCTACACCGGAGCGCATACGCAGGGTGGCCCGGCGGGTGGTGGACGTGTACCGCCAGGGCCATCAGGTGGTGGTGGTTGTTTCTGCCATGGGGGACACCACCGACGAGCTAATCAGCCTGGCTCAGAAAATAACGGCCAACCCGCCCGAGCGGGAGATGGACATGCTCCTCTCCACCGGAGAGCAGGTTTCCATTGCCCTCCTGGCCATGGCCATCAGTGATCTGGGCGAGCGCGTTATTTCCCTCACCGGGGCGCAGGTAGGCATTCTCACGGACAGCGTGCACACCAAGGCGCGCATCCTGGAGATTAAGACCGAGCGCATACTGTCCGAGCTGAGCGCGGGCAAGATCGTGGTGGTGGCGGGGTTTCAGGGGGTAAATGCGGCCAACGACATCACCACCTTGGGCCGGGGCGGCTCCGATACCACCGCCGTAGCCCTAGCGGCGGCGTTAAAAGCCGACCTCTGTGAAATTTACACTGATGTGGACGGCGTTTTTACGGCTGACCCGCGCCTTGTGCCCGAAGCCCGCAAGCTGCCGGTGGTTTCCTACGACGAGATGCTGGAGCTCGCCCACCTGGGAGCGGTGGTGCTCCACTACCGGGCCGTTGAGTGCGCCAAGCTGTACGGCATTCCCCTGCACGTGCGCAGTAGCTTTAACCACAACCTAGGCACCATCATCAAGGAGGTTGGCGAGATGGAGAAACCAATGGTGGTTACGGGTGTGGCCCACGACCGCAATGTGGCCAGGATCGGCGTCTTTGGCGTTCCCGACCGGCCGGGAATTGCCTGGAGGCTATTCCAGGCCCTGGCAGATGAGAACATAAATGTAGACATGATCATCCAAAGCGCCACGCGCAACGGCGTCAGCGATATTTCCTTTACCGTTTCCAAGCCCGACTTGAGGAAGGCGCTGGCCGTAGTGGAAAAGATCAAGGAAAAAATAGGGGCTACAGGCTACAACTATGATGAGGAAGTGGCTAAAGTCTCCATCGTAGGAGCGGGGATGGCTACAAATCCCGGCGTGGCGGCCAGGATGTTTGAAGCGCTGGCCAGGGAAAACATCAACATAGAGATGATTTCTACCTCCGAGATCCGGGTGTCGTGCATTATCAAGGCCGGCGAAACGGAAAGGGCTGTGCGGGCCCTGCACCGCCAGTTTGGCCTGGACAAGGAGCCGGCTTGAGCCGCCCCCAGGGCGTGCACCTCAAAGAGCTTCCGGGAGTCTTGCTGCCGGGAGCTTTTTATTTGGCAAACGGGCACACGGCCAGGCAGAGCCCGCAGGTGCGCACGCCGTGGATGGCGGCAAGTTTGTTCCTGTATTCTTCGCATTTTTCAACTTCAATCCTCATGGAACGCGGTTCCCGCGGGTCGAAAGCGCGCCCCTTTATGGCCCCTGCCGGACAAGCTTCCGCGCAGCGGTTGCATTTTCCGCAGTCCTTTTGCAGCGAACTTCCCGCGTTTAAGGGGGCATCGGTCAGCACCGTGCACCAGCGCACCCGGGGACCGTCCTGCGGAGTGAGCAGGAGGCTGCTTTTCCCTATCCACCCGAGTCCGGCCAGGTTGGCGGCCAGCTTGTGGGAAAAGAAGCCGCACAGGTTCTTGCCGGGCACCCGCTGTGAGGCCGGTACCGGTAAGGCACGGTAACCGGCCCGTTCGATTACCCCGGCAATCTTAAGAGCAATTTTTTCCAGCAGGGGGGAACATACGTGGTAAATGTAACGGTCGTAAGCCGCCAGGATGCCCGGATCTGCATCCGGCTCCGCCAGGGCCAGCACCAGCGTTTTGGGCACGGCGATCCCCACGGCTACCGCCATGGGGAAGCTCGCGGCTATGTGCCCGTTTTCCTCCCGGATAAAGGCAACGGCGGGGCTGAGGTCTGCCACGCCAAAGTACGCGGCACCCCCCGCATCGGCCGCTTCCTTTATCCTTGCTTGCAGATCACCGGCTGGCACTTGGAGTTCACCTCTCTTTAACAGGATATACCATACCGCCGCATTTTCCTGTGCGAAGGAATTACATGGCCTGCCCCCGTTCCCCACCTTGTTCAACACCGCCCCTCGCTGGAGGCCGCGCTTTGCCGCTCGAGAGGGGCTTGGCTTATAATACCACAAGTGAAACTTTAGGGGAAAGGGTGAAAATTTAATGGCTTTTGTTGCCAGGTGCCTGGCCCTGCTGGTTTTATGCTTGTCGCTCTGGAGCGGGGTGCTTGTTTCCCCCGCTGCCGCTTCCAGCTTTACCATGGACGACTACGTGCAGGCCGTGCTCAACCGCAAGCCCCTGCCGTCTGTGGTATCGCCGCCGCAAGGCGCGCAGCAGCAGCCGGCAGCAACCCAGGAAACACCCGCTAATTCTTCGTCACCGGCTACTTCCTCTTCGGTTCCGGCAGCAAACCCCGGCGGTTCCCCGGCAGCCCAACCCATCCGCACGCCGCAGGACTACTACAACGCCGTTTTAAACAAAAAGGCCGCGCCTGTATACTACGACCAGCAGCCCTCTCCTGCCCCTCCCTCTTCCGGGAACCAGCCTGCCCCTGTACAGCAGCAGCCTGCGGCTCCACCGGCGTCTCCCGGTGGGCTTACTGCCGAGGAGGCCCGCCTGTACGGGTTAATCAACAGCGCCCGCAGCAGCGAAGGGATTCCGCCGGTGGAGATAGATACCCGCCTGGTAGAGATTGCCAGGCTCAAGGCGCGCGATATGATCGCCAATAATTACTTCGGCCATGTCTCGCCGACTTACGGCTCCCCCCGGGAGATGCTCAGAAAATTCGGCGTAAGCTTTCGCAGTGCCGGCGAGAACATCTGTAAGGCGGCAGACGTTTACAGGGCGCACTTGCTCCTCATGAACAGCCCCGAGGGGCACCGGGAAAACATCCTCAACCCCGATTTTACTAAGGTTGGTGTGGCCGTCGTTCCCCAGGGGAGCTACGTGTTGGTTGTGGAACTTTTCATTGCGCCGTAATGCCTCCCCCCTTTTGCCTGCATGAGCCTGCGGTGGCAAATTTGGGTGTGCTGCATATAATATCCAGCAGGGGTACCACTTCCACCGCAGGCCAAAGGAGGGGTTATCTTTGGACCCGGCAGGCAGAAGATCTGGTGCCGCACAGGGCGCAGGGGCGCAGGCAGGCCTCTTTGGCCTGGCAGCCAGAACGGTTTTTGAATATTACCGGCAGTTTGGGGTGGACGAAAAAACCCTCAAGCAAATGTACGGGTGCCAGTGCCTGGAGATCTACGACCCCAAACCCGGTCCTTCTTTTACAAAGGCGGCACGCGTTGTGCGCCGCTGAGGGAAGGCCGCTCGCGAAGCGGCAGGTAGCCGCTAGCATAACGCAGCGGAGCAAAGGGAGGCTCGCCTCCCTTTGCTCCGCTAATATCGTGGTATTTTTAGGTGTGCCCGTAGTGTATTTATTAAGGAGGATAACCATGTTCCGGCAGGTCCTAGCAACGGCCAGAAAAGAGTTTTGGGATTCTTTTACCGTTCCCCTGTCCCACTATCCGGTTGCCACTAGGGTTCTCGACACGACCTTACTTGGTGAATTGCTTGCGGATGGTACCGTGCTGGTTTTCGGGAGGTACGAGCTTGCCTTCTGTTACAAAGATGATCATCCTCTGGCCGCGGGATACCATACGGTGGTGGTGCCCCGCACTTTCGGGGAAAAAATTCAACCTGCCGGTTCCTGGGCAACAGGCCCCCTGGCGGGGGAAGTGGAGCTGCAACTTTCCTTTAGCCGCCCCCTGCGCGTGCATACGCGACCGGGCAGGCCGGCGCGCTTTAGCCTGGTGGATTGGTGGAAAAATATCTTGTCGTACCCGGCCTGGGTGGAGGTGCAGGTGGAGGGCGAAATAACCGCCGAAATTGCTCTGGTGGCCAAGTCCCTGCCGGAATTGCCCCGTATGGCAGGAGGCGGGCTGCCGGAAGCGGAAAAAAAGGAGGGTGCCGAAGCGGGCTCGGGAGTAAGCCTGCAGCCGGAGCCGCCCCGGACCGGGAAAAGCTCCGGCAATTTGGCGGAGCAGGAAGTTCCGGCCAGAGACCCGGCTGCAGAAAGCGGGCCTTTGACCCTCGACGTAGACCTGCTGGTTGATCTGGTTTTAAGGGTGCTGCGCCAGCGTGAGCGCTCGGAGACTGGGGCTCAGGGAGAAAGCCGGCAGGAGCCGCGCGGAGAGGCCCAGGTGGTCGGCCCGGCTCCCGCGGCCATCTCTACGGCAGACACCCCCCTCCCATCGTTGCCCCTGGAGCAGATTCCCAGCCGGCCCGGCCTGTACAGGGCCTTCCAGCCGTACGTGCCGCCTCCCAAGCCTCCAGGCAAGGGCGGGTGAAAGGTGAGGGCAAAGACGCCCGGCAGGATGCCCGGCAATAAGGACGTGCCCGGTGAAGTGCTGCGCCACAATCCGCAGGAGGTTTGCAGCAGCTACGAATAAACGCACTATAATTGACTGAAACGTACAGTTCTATTACCATAGAAGTATGGAACTCTTCTCCATCGGAGAAGCGGCAAAGCGGTTAGGCGTACACCCGAACCGCCTCAAGGCGTGGGGGAAGCGACGAGCAATTTTGCCGAGGCACAGCTTTTAAATCCCAGAGGTCCAGCGGGACAAAATTGCTCGTCGAGGGATTGATTAAGCCCGTGCGGCTTCCCAGCGGCCACCGGAGGTACCCGGTGGAGGAGATCAACCGCATTCTGGGTACAGGGGGGATAAAGGCAGAGCCGGACGCGGTCGTCCTCTACGCCCGGGTATCCACAAAGAAGCAGGCCGATGCGGGAAACTTGGAACGGCAGCTGGAGAGGCTGCGGGCTTATGCTAGGGAGAGAGGCTACCGGGTGGTGGCCGAGCATTCCGACGTGGCCTCCGGTCTCAACCAGAACCGCCGGGGTCTGGAGCGG
>NZ_AUBR01000049.1 GCF_000429345.1 Desulfovirgula thermocuniculi DSM 16036
CGCTGGTGGCATCGAAAATCAACAGCATGCACTCTGCACGTTGAGGGGAAAATTTTCATGCCCAGAGGAACGAAGCAGACCAGAGAGGAGTGCCTGGCTGCGCTCAGGCGGCTCTCGGAGATTCTTGGGGGGTCGCGGCCGACGGCAGCCGACCTGAGAGGAAAGGCTGGCAGGGAGGCGGGCTGCCCGCGGGAGCACGTGTACTACAGGCTCTTCGGTTCCCTCGAGGCCGCCGTGGAGGCCGCCGGGCTGAGCGATTTGCCCACGGCGAAGCAGAAGCGCCTGAGCGAAGCCCGCGCCGAAGTTCGCAGGCTCTTCGAGGAGGCCTTGGCTGGGAGGAAATTCCTCCTGGAGGGGGAGGCGGTGGCGCTCGTCAGGGATCTCTCTGGGTGCGGCCTCCCGCCGGACGCCAGGAAAGCCCTGCTCCGGGAGGTTTGCCGGGAGAAGGGCGTGCGCCTGGTGTCCCTTCCAGCCAGCGCGGCGCTCCACGCGGTGGCTTCCTGGCTGGCAGGCCAGCCGTGCCGTGGCAGGCTCCCGGAGAGGGAGGCGGTCAGGGCCGCCCTGGGGGAGGAGGCGGCGCGGCTCCTGGAGCTGGCGCTCGAGCTGGGAAGCCTCGCGGCGGCGGCCCGCGCGGCGGGGTGCGAGGTGAACGAAGCGAGCAAAATGGTAATAACTTCCTCAAGGGGAGCGGTTAGGAGGCTTACGGGCAGGGTTCTCGTACGGAGGCAATAAACTTTATGAAAAAAACCTCCGGTAGAAGGAGGGGGCGGATGTGAACAGGGAAAGGCTGGAGACAATGGGCTGGCGGGTCGAGCACACGGGCGGGGGCGTGTTCAACGCCCACAAGGACTTCGCCGCGAGGACGGGGGAAATTATCGGCGTGACGGTCGGGGCGGACTGCGCGGCGGCCCACCGCTCGGGCGGCAGGTTCCTCCGGGCGGCGGAGCTCGGCCCGCAGGCCGAACCGGACGAGGAGGTCCTGCTGCTCACCCCGGGCGGCCCGACCCCGGAGGGGCTCGAGATCCTCGGGGAGGAGGCCCTGCGGGAGGCGGCGGAGGCACTCGAGCTGGTGGAACGGCTCTGACCGACGGTCCGCCCGCACGGCGGGGAGGACGGTGAGGCGCGGGGAGTGCCGAAAGGCGGCACTCCCCGCTTCCTTTTTTCCGGAGGTGGTCAGCCGTGCGGTCGGAAGCGAAAGCCGTCCTCCCGGATCTGCCGGAGTTCCTCACCGTCGGGGAGGTGGCGGCGCTGCTGCGCCTCGGGCGCTCCACGGCCTACGAATTGATCCGCCGTGGCGAGATACCCTCGTTCAGGGTGGGCAGGCACATCAGGATCCCGAGGCGCGAACTGGAGAGGCTCGCGGCAGGAAAAGGGACCGGGCGGGACAAATAACTACCCTGATCCCGCCCGGTCCCTCTCTCCGGGAGGGAAGGGAAGTGCGAGGGCACATACGGAAGAGGAGTAGGAACTCGTGGACGGTGGTTGTGGAGCTACCGAGGGACCCGGTCACAGGCAAGAGGCGGCAGAAGTGGGTCACGGTCAGGGGAACGAAGAGGGACGCGGAGAGGGAGCTGGCCCGGCTGGTGAGCGAGATAGAGTCGGGGACTTATGCCGAACCCGCCAGGATGACCTTCGCCGACCTGGCCCGAAAGTGGATGGAGGTTCACGTCTCGGTGAACCTCCGCGAGAACACCAGGGAGAACTACGGGATCCTCCTCCGCAGGCACATCTTGCCGGAGATAGGACACCTCAGGCTCTCTGAACTGAAGCCCCTGCACTTGCAGGTGCTATCCGCCAAGAAGGCGAGGGAAGGCTACTCTCCCCAGTATGTCCGCAGTATCGTCTCCCTGGCCAAAGAAGTGCTGGAGTTCGGGGTACAGATGCAGGTTATACCGAGGAACCCGGCCGAGGGCGTCAGGCTGCCGAAGGACAAGGCCGGGGAAAAGTCGACGTGGTCGCCCGAGGAGGTGCGGAGGTTCCTGGAGGTGGCCGAGAGGGAGTGCCCCAGGCTCTACGCCCTCTTCTTCACGGCCGTGACCACCGGAATGAGGCGGGAGGAGCTTTTCGGGCTGAGGTGGCAGGATGTGGACCTGGGGGAGGGCGTGGCCTTCGTGCGGCAGACGCTCGTGGTCATCAACGGGAGGCTCAAGTTCGACGAACCCAAGACGGAGAAGTCCAGGAGGGCCGTGGCCCTGTCCCCCAGGACGGTCGAGGTGCTCAGGAGGCACAGGGCGCTGCAGCTCCGGGAGAAGTTGAAGTTGGGTCCCGCCTACCAGGATCACGGGCTGGTCTTCTGCGCGAGGAACGGTAGGCCGCTGAGGCCCGATAACGTGGCGGGGAGGCTCTTCAGGTCCCTCATCAGGAAGGCCGGCGTGTCCCGGATACGCTTCCACGACCTGCGGCACACGCACGCGACCCTGATGCTGGAGGCCGGAGAGCACCCGAAGATAACCGCCGCCCGCCTCGGGCACGCGGACACCAGGACGCTGCTGGAGACGTACACCCACGCGGTGCCGAGGGTGCAGAAAGAGGCGGCCAAGAACGTGGACCTGCTGCTGTTCAGCGGGGACTCCGGCGCGGGGGAAGAGGCCCCGGGCGGGGGCCGGAAGGCCCGTTAGCAAAACGTTAGCAAAAAGGCTTTCCGAACCGAAGTAGCGGCCCGGAAAGCCTTGATTTTCCTGGTGGAGGCAAGGGGACTCGAACCCCCGACCTCTAGAGTGCGATTCTAGCGCTCTCCCAGCTGAGCTATGCCCCCACAGCAAAATAAATTATACCATGCGGGGGCCGCCGATACAAGGGGGGCGGAAAAGCGGCGCTTCAGGAAACTTTCTGCATGGCCTCTTGCTTTTGCTTCTTGGCATTTTGTTCTTCCGCGTAATCGGCAGAAATGAGGTAGAGGTTTACCCAGAGCTCGTGCTCGTTACTTTTACCGTTTAGTTCCCGGGCCAGCTCCTTAAACCTCTTTTCCACCCTATCTTTAAATGCCGAAAATTCCACCAAAATGTCTATCACTTCCCGGTGCGTGTATGAGGTACCTTCCCGCAGCATCTTCACCAAGGCTTCACCCCTCCCTGCCGTGCTGACCTAATTATACCTGCCGGGGAAAAATATGTTAAGGGGAGGATGGTGTCTAATTGTGGGATAAATAAGGGCTCCCGTTACGCAGGAGCCCTCTCAAAGTAATCACGGCTTGTCCTCAGGCGTTAGGCAATGTGCCCGTATAGTTGGGTGAATATATGCCCTGTTCCGTCACGCTTCCCCGGTACTGGCCCATCTGCCCGTACTGCGCGGCGCCGAATTGTTGCTGGCCCCCCCACTCCTGGGCAAACTGGCCTGCGGTGCCGTACCCGTAGCCGGTGAAGGGCTGGGTTCCCCAGGTAGGCTGGTACTGGGCGCTGAACTGGCCGGGTACCGTGTACTGTGCGGTCGTCGGCTGGTAGGCCTGGGCGTAGCCCATGCCGTACTGTCCGGCCCATCCCGCCTGCATCTGCCCGAACTGGCCCTGCTGGGCCTGGAGCTGGAAGCTAATCTGCTGGGCGGTGCTGCTGAGGGCATTTAAATCTTGCTGCATCTGATTGGCTATGAAGCTGATGCGCTGCAGTTGCTGGGCGGTGTTCGCCTCCCTTTGCTGGAGCTGCTGCAGCTGGAAGGAGTGGTTTTGCTCGGCCTGCGAGAGCTGGCTGCAAAGCTGCGAGATGGAGCTTGCGCTGTCTCTCAGCCTCTGGATTTGTTGCTGCATTTGCATGAAGCGGTGCATGTCTGTTCCCCCCTTGATTTTTTTCAGCCTTAGTATGTTTTGGCTTCCGCTCCATTATGAATGGAAAATGTTTCTTTACTTTATCATACGGGCATTATTTAGGAAGGCCAGGCCCTGGGGAGACAGCATTACCCCCTTGAGATTCCCGGATACGGCAAGGGTGTAGAGCCCGTGGTGCAGAAAGACGGCGGGCACGTCCTCGCCGATTATCTGGAGGACATAGCCGTAAATTCGCGCGCGTACTTCTTCGTCTACGGCCTGCTGGGCCGTGACCAGCAGGGTATCCACCCGGGTATTGCTGTAGCGGGTGGTGTTGAACCCGGTGGCCACCTGTTCGGAGGAAAAGAGGGGGTAAAGGAAGTTGTCGGGGTCACCGTTGTCGCTGGTCCAGCCGAAGATAAAGGCGTCACCTTCCTGGCGTGCCAGGGCTTTTTTAAACTCCTCCCAGGGGTAAACCCTGACCGTGCAGTTAAAACCGGCCCTCCGCAGTTGCTCGGCTATGAGGCCGGCCAGCTTTTCACCGCCCGCAGGGTTGTAAGGGCGCGGCTCGGCATAGGCCAGGAGGGTGATGTTAATCTCCCTGGTATAGCCGGCGGCGGCCAGCTCCCGGCGTGCCTTTTCCGGCGAGGGCTCCGGAGGCTCCGGAGTTTGCTCGAAGCCCAGCACTCCCGGAGGCAGGGGCCCCTTGGCGGCAACGGTCATGTCTGGGAAAAGCCTTTCGGCTATCTCCCGGGGGTTGCAGGTCAGGAGCGCCGCCCGGCGCACGTTTTTGGAACGAAAAGGTCCCTTGTGCGTATAAAACCCCAGGTAGCTGACGTTAAGGCCCGGGCCCTGCAGGATTTGAAAGCCTTTATCCTCCAGGGCGGAGAAGTCACCGGGGAGTATCCCGGCTGCCAAGTGTGCGCGGCGGGACAGGAGCATTTGCGCGCGTGCCTGGGGCTCGGCCACCGCGCGGAAGGTGATCCGGGAAATGCCGGGCTTTTCTCCCCAGTAGTGGGGGTTGGCCTTCACCGTGATTTCTCCCGGCGACCACTTTTCCAGCATAAAAGGTCCCGTCCCCGAGGGGAGCCGCCAGAAATTTTCCCCGCCCTTCATAGCCGCCTGGGGGCTGACAAGGGAGGCGGCGGGCATGGCCAGGTTGTACAGGAACGGCGCGTACGGGTACTTGAGGTTGAAGCGCACGGTGAGCCGGTCAACCGTCTCTACGGAGCGCACCGCCCCGTAGATGAAGACCGCATACGGGGAGCGCGTTCTGCCCTCCATGGCCCTCTCCACGTTGAACTTCACCGCTTCGGCATCAAGCGGCGTACCGTCGTGGAAAAATACCCCCGGGCGGAGGTAAAAAGTCCACTGCAGGCCGTCTGCAGAAACCTCCCAGCGGGTGGACAGGCAGGGCTCCGCCTTAAGGGGGCTGCCGGGTGCCAGCCGCACGAGCCCTTCATAGAGGCAGCTCAAAACCTGGGCGGCGGGTATGCCGCTGGCGTTGGCCGGGTCCAGGGCCGGTGGCTCTTCGGGGAGCAGAAAAACAATGCTCCTTGCGCTTTCTAGAACAGGAAGGCGGAGGTTTGGGGGAAGCGGTGGCAGCCCCTTGAGGTAGAAAAGGCCGAGGCAGGACAAGAGGGCTCCCCAGAAAAGAAATCGCCTCACATGAAAGACCTCCCGGCAGGATAAGATGCAGCAAGCAATAAGTATATTACTACCAGAATAACTATAATCCTCCAGTTATGATAGATAATAGATAAAGGTTTACGCCGCAGAAGGTGGAAAATGAAAATAAAAATAAAACTTCCGGGGAGAGCATTTTATGGGCGCCAGATTTGGTCCGGCTGGAAACCCCCCTTCCTTTTACGCCCGAGGCTTTAAATCTTCCCTGGAAATGCCCGGGTGGCTGAAGGAGCTGGGCTTAACCGCCTATGAGTACCAGTGCGTGCGGGGGGTCAATATTGGAGAGCAGGCGGCAGTTAGGCTGGGGGAGGTGGCGCGGAGGTACGATATTGCCTTGAGCATTCACGCCCCGTACTACATAACCCTGGGCACCGACGATCCGGCCTTAAAGGAAAAAACCAAGATGCACCTCTTAAAGTCCATGCAGGCCGCCCGCTGGATGGGAGCCAGGGTGGTGGTCTTCCACCCCGGTACGGGGGTGGGGAGGGACAGGAAAGAGGTACTTTCCCGGGCAAAGAAGCTCCTCAAGGAGGTGCTGGCGGAAGCAGGGGAAATGGGACTTGGGGATGTCCGGCTGGCGCCGGAAACGGCCGGCAAACCGGCACAGCTGGGGACCCTGGAGGAGATTTTGGAGCTGTGCGCTTTGGATGCGCAGGTGGTGCCGGCGGTGGATTTTGCCCACCTGCACGCTGCCGGGGGTGGCTGCCTGAAGGAGGTTGATGACTTTGCCCGTGTGCTCGACAGGGTAGAGGAGTGCCTGGGGCGCCGGGCGGTGGAGGAGCTGCACGTTCACTTCAGCCCCATTGAGTATACCGCAAAGGGGGAAAAGAGGCACCGCACCCTGGAGGAAGGGCTCTACGGGCCCGACTTCAGCCTGCTGGCCGGGCTGCTGGTGGAAAGAGATCTGAGCCCTACGGTGATATGCGAGTCTTACGACCGCCAGGTGGAGGATGCGCTGGCCTACCGGGACCTCTACCTGAAGATAAAGAGTTCCCGCGAGGGCTAGCAGAAGCGGGGGCAGCTTTGTGCTACCCCCGCAGCGCGGCTAGTGAGTTTCCACGTCCTGGCCCCCAAACTGGCGGAGGACGGTGGCGGCGTCGTTGGCCTTGTGATCGTCGCACCGCACGGAAACCAGGATGTTGCCCTGCTTTACCTTTTCCTCAAAGTAACGGCCCCGCTCGGCAGGGATGCCCCAGTCAATTAATCCCCCGGCTATGCCGCCGGTGGCCGCTCCCGAGAGGAGCCCGGCAAGGGGACCTGCGGCGACAATGGGGCCGATACCCGGAATGGCCAGGGCTCCCGCGCCGGCAATCAGCCCGGCCAGCCCTCCCAGCACTCCTCCCGTGGCGGTGCCGTCGGTAACGGGGTCGGTGCCCATTGTCGGGCCCGCCGCCGTGCGGCCTCCCTGGCGGGCCACGTCTTCTCTGGCCACAATGGAGATCTCGCGGTCGAAGCCTCTTGCGCGCAGTTCTGCCACGGCCCTTTCTGCGGATTCCTTGCTGTTGAAGGTGGAGAGCACGGTTTTGGCCATTAAAATACCTCCCGTATGTTTTTTGGTCATTCGCTTTTAGCATCCCACGTGCGGCGGGTTTTATGCCCCAAAAAACGGCCTGGCGCAAAGAGAGTATTGTTTTTCCGGCGCTTTTGATATAATATAACTTGTTGTTTCAGGGTTGATTTAACTTTTGGGTAAGAGGGGGAAACAAACGTCATGCTGCCGACCCCGCGGAAGTATTTCCTCACCGCTGCCAGCGCCGAAGGAAACGACCCGTTAACGGCCTTTGACAACGCCCTTTTAGCCGGGGGCATTGGTAACGTTAACCTCATCCGGGTAAGCAGCATCCTGCCGCCTGGAGCAGAGTTTATCGAGGGGCTGATCATTCCCCCGGGATCGCTGGTGCCCACTGCTTACGGTTATATAATTAGCGACGTTCCCGGCGAGCTTATTGCCGCCGCCGTGGGAGTGGGCCTTTCCGAGAACACCTTTGGGGTCATCATGGAATTTGCCGGGAGGTGCTCCCGCCGGGAAGCAGAGGCGCGCATCGAGGCCATGCTGCGCGACGCCTTTGCTTCCCGGGGAATGAAGCTGGTGGACATGAAGATAGCCGCCACCGAGCACCGCGTGGTAAAAATCGGCTGTTCCCTGGCTGCCGTTCCTCTCTGGTACTGAATGGTGGAGGTTGGCGGAGATGAATTGCTGGTTCACGGAACTGCAAACTCCCGACTTAAAGATCAGCTGCCGGGTCAAAAAAATCCTCCACGAGGAGAAGACCCCTTTCCAGCACCTGGCGGTTTACGATACGGTCCAGTTTGGCCGGATGCTCACCTTAGACGACGTGATCCAGACGACGGTGAAGGATGAGTTTGTTTACCACGAGATGATCACCCACGTGGCCCTGAACACCCACCCCCACCCGCGGCGGGTGCTGGTGATCGGGGGCGGGGATGGTGGTTCCATCAGGGAGGTCCTCAAGCACGGCTCCGTGGAGGAAGCGGTGCTGGTGGAAATCGATGAAAGGGTTATTGCCGTGGCCAGGGAGTACCTTCCGGAAATAAGCTTTGCCCTTGACGACCCGCGGGTAAAAGTGGTGATAGACGACGGCATCAAGCACGTGGGGGAGAAAAAGGGCTTTTACGACGTCATTATTGTGGACTCCACCGACCCGGTGGGCCCGGCCATCGGCCTTTTCGGCAAGGAATTTTACCAGAGCGTGTACGACGCCTTGACGGAAGACGGCCTTTTTGTGGCGCAGACCGAATCGCCTTTCTTTAATGCCGAGCTCATCTCCCGCATCACTAGGGACATCCGCGACATCTTCCCCATTGCCAAGGTCTTTTTGGCCTGTATACCTACCTACCCGGGTGGCCTGTGGTGCTTCACGATGGGCTCTAAAAAGCACGACCCGGAAAAGGTGGAGGTGGAAAAGCTGCCAGACCTGCAGACGAGGTACTACAGTCCCTCCATCCACAAGGCTTCTTTCATCCTGCCTCCCTTTGTGCAGGAACTGGTGCGGGAAGAGGGCGGTCAGGGGAGTGGCGGCGGGCGGTAGCCATGGGGTACGCTCTCCGGCGCGTGGAGGCCATCCTCGCCAGAAACGGCACCTTTATGGGCAGCGCTGCCGATTACCGGCAGGCCTCGCTGGTCCTTTTGGGTGTCCCCCTTGATGCTACGGCCAGCTACCGCCCGGGTGCCAGGTTTGCCCCCGCCAGGATAAGGCAGGTAAGCGAGGCGCTGGAGGAGTACAGCCCGGTACTGGACAGGGAGCTGGCCGAGTGCCCCTTTTACGATGCCGGGGATGTACTCCTGCCACTTGGGAATCTGGAGGAGAGCCTGGCCCGCACGGAAGCGGTGGTAAGCGGGGTGCTGGCCGACGGCAAGTTCCCCCTTATTATAGGCGGGGACCACCTGGTGACCCTGCCGGCGGTGAAGGCCGTGTTTCGCCGTTACCCCGGCCTGGCGGTGGTGCAGCTGGACGCCCACGCCGACCTGCGAGACGAGTACCTGGGGCAGAAGCTTTCCCACGCCACCGTCGTCCGCCGCGTGGTGGAGGTGGTGGGGGGGCAAAATGTTTTCCAGCTGGGCATCCGCTCGGTTACCAGGGAAGAGCTTCTTTTTGCCCGGAGCAACACGCGCCTCCTGGCGGAAGAAATTTTCCCCTTAATTGACCGGCTGGAAGGGGAGCTTAAAGGGAGGCCGATTTACCTGACGGTAGACATTGACGTGCTTGACCCGGCCTTTGCCCCGGGAACGGGTACGCCGGAGCCCGGGGGCCGCACGCCCGGCGAGCTGTTTGCCGCCCTCTACCGGCTGGCGGGCTTGGAAGTGGTGGGCATGGACCTGGTGGAGGTGTGCCCCCCGTACGACCACGCCGAAATAACCTCTCTCCTGGCGGCAAAGGTGGTGCGGGAAGCCGTTTTGAGCTTTGCGGCCCCAAAAAAATAGAGGGACTCTCATTGACAAGTGGAGATAGATTTTGTATACTTAGAGTTGTCAGCGGAGCTGTGGTGTAGTGGTTTAACACACCGGCCTGTCAAGCCGGAGATCGCGGGTTCGAGTCCCGTCAGCTCCGCCAGGTTTACTGTGCCACGGTAGCTCAGGTGGTAGAGCAGAGGACTGAAAATCCTCGTGTCGGCGGTTCGACTCCGTCCCGTGGCACCACGTTACCTAAAAAGCGTATATGTGCTCGCAATAAGGTGAAGGTGCGGAAGTGGCTCAGTGGTAGAGCATCGCCTTGCCAAGGCGAGGGTCGCGGGTTCGAATCCCGTCTTCCGCTCCATTTTTATATGGCGACATAGCCAAGTGGCCAAGGCGGCGGTCTGCAAAACCGCTATTCCCCGGTTCGAATCCGGGTGTCGCCTCCAGGAAAACCAGAAACGGCAGGGAGTTTAAGACTGGCACTCCCTGCCGTTTCGTTTCTCCGGGGGGTTTTGATAACAGGATGCTAACAAGTGGGAGGGCGGCGCTTCACTACTGCAGCAAGCCGTCTCCATCCGGAGAAATGGGCAACTTGGGCGACACGTGGTGCCTGGAGCCAGTGAGAGGTTACGCGTCCGGCTCCTTTTTTGTTTTCGCCGGAGGAGATAAATACTTATCGGCCGCCAGGCGGCCTTTTAGCCGGCCCGCATATGCGGGCGGCCCTTGGTGTTCCCGGAGGTGTTGCCGGTGGTGGTGTGGCCCGGGATATTGCTGCGATATGTTCCGCCCACTTATAGGCAAACAAAAAATACTTGTCTTAGTGACGGGAGGTATGGTATATCTATCTCCAGGGAAAAGTGATAGCCATCACCATCACAATCCGCAGCTAATTTACAAAATATGTCATAAAGAATTTATGAGTTTTTTGGGCCGTCCAGAAGGAGGTTTCGTTTTTCTGTCGAATATGAATCTACGGGTTCCAAAACAGGGAGCGGCAGAGGGCTTTGAGGAAGGGGGAGGGGCGGGGAAGAAAAGGTACACAGTATTTTTTATTGTAGGTATTTAATTTTGCGGGGAATAGTGCGGTTTATCACATAATTTTTGAACGGGAAGGGGAAGGGATATGAATTATATTGGGCATGGCGGCAAGGAGATTGTGGAAAGGATAATGCCCAGGGAGCAGGCCGTGGAGGCCATCAAGGGCCTGACCGAGGTGACCATCCGGGGCCAGATTGCCCGTGAGGTCATCGACATTGCTTACGGCTTCTTTACCCCCCTTGAAGGCTTTATGACCCGCGCGGACGTGGAAGGCGTCTGCAATGAAATGAAGCTGGCCAACGGCGTGCTCTGGCCCATCCCTATCGTCTTTGATATTTCCGATGAGGAAATAAAAGAGAAGAACATTAAAGAAGGCGACAAGCTGCTCCTGAAGTACCAGGATAAGCCCATGGCCATCTTAGAAGTAGAGGAGATCTTCACCTATGACAAGAAAGAGATGGCCAAGAAGGTTTACGGCACCGACGAAGAAAAGCACCCCGGCGTTGCCAGGACTTATAACTACAAGGACAAGTTTATAGGCGGCAAGGTAACTTTAGTTAACGAGCCGGTTATGAACCCTCCCTTTGACCAGTTCTTCTTCACCCCGAAGCAGCTTCGCCAGAAGTTTGCCGAAAAGGGCTGGCAAAGGATTGTTGCCCACCAGACCAGGAACGTCCCTCACACCGGTCACGAGTGGCTCATGAAAGGAGCCTGGTTGTCCGCACACGGCGAGCTCCCCGTGGAGAAGACCGTTACCGGCATTCTGGTCAATGCCATCATCGGCGAAAAGCGCAAGGGCGACTACATTGACGAGGCCATCGTGCTCTGCCACGACGTGCTGCGCAAGGCAGGGTACTTCCGCGAGGACGTCCATATGACCTCCATTGCCCTGTGGGACATGCGCTACGCCGGGCCTAAAGAGGCCGTCTTTCACGCCATCCTGCGGACCAACCTGGGTCTGACCCACCACATGTTTGGCCGCGACCACGCAGGCGTGGGCACCTATTACGACCCCTACGACGCCCACCGCATCTTTGACCGCATCCCGGAGGGCGCCCTGAACATCAAGCCGGTGCGTGTTCTGGAGTGGTGGTACTGCCCAGTCTGCGGCGAGGTTACCTACTCCGGCCTGTGCGGCCACAAGGACAAGGCTCAGGGTTTCAGCGGCACTTTGATCAGGAGCATCATCCAGGACGGTGTGAAGCCTCCTCGCCTGATCTTCAGGCCCGAAGTTTTCGACCTGATCATGGAGTGCGCGGAAAAGTACGGTTTCGGCTCGCCCTTCGTCACCGACCGCTACCTGAAGGAGCGGCAGGATATCTTTACCTTACCGGATCTGAAGTAACGAGGGCAGGGAGGAGGTGGCAAGATGTCCATTACCATTAACATCTGGATTAACGAGGAGAGGTACGAGAAGCTGCAAAAAGCAGGGCTGGCCAATATGGCGCAGGAAGTGCTGGCCGGCTTGAAAGTCATAAAAGTCCCAGTTACCGAGGAGCAGAAGGACAAAATCTTAAAGGTCTTCCCCACGGCCAAATATGACTCTGCTACCACCAAGAGCATCGAGCTTCTCCCCCGGGAGGTCAAGGATAAAATTTTCGATATGGTCATTGAGAAGCAAAGCCTGGAGATCATGGATGAATTCCTGAAGAGCTACTAGATGGAATAAAGGTTTACCTTGCACCGGGAGGTGGGGAAAGGGAAGGAGGAGGTAGGGCTTCCTTTTCTGCGTGCCGCCTGAGAATGCAAGCCTAATATCAAGTCAAGGAGGTTGGATTTATGCCGAGTTATGTCCTTGCCGAGAAGTGCGACGGCTGCAAGGGGCAAGATAAGACGGCCTGCATGTACATTTGCCCCAACGACCTGATGGTCCTGGACAAGGAGAGGATGAAGGCTTACAACCGTGACCCGCAGATGTGCTGGGAGTGTGCGTGCTGCGTGAAGATCTGCCCGCAGCAGGCCATGGACCTGAGGGGGTATGCGGACTTCATGCCGCTGGGCGCCAGCACCATCCCGCTGCGCGGCTCGCAGGACATCATGTGGACCGTGAAGTTCCGCAACGGCACCATTAAGCGCTTCAAGTTCCCCATCCGCACCACGCCGGAAGGCTCCATCGTGCCCGATGCCGGCTTTGAAACCGGGACGGATGATCTGAAGAGCCCGTTGCTCTTCACGGAACCTGCTTCCATTGGCCGTGAGCTGGCCACCCTCAAGAGGTAGCGGGGAAAATTTTAAGGAAGAGGAGGTTGGGCACATGCCGAATTTTGAAACCGTAGTGGTCGATACCGATTTATTGATTGTCGGCGGCGGTATGTCTGCGTGCGGCGCCGCCGTGGAGGCCGCCTACTGGGCCAACAAGCACGGCCTGCGGGTCACCGTGGTGGATAAGGCGGCCATGGACCGCAGCGGCGCGGTGGCGCAGGGTCTCTCGGCCATCAACCAGTACCTCGGCTACGCCGAAGGCGAAAATACTCCCGAGGATTACGTCCGCTACGTCCGCCAGGACCTGATGGGCGTTTCGCGGGACGACCTGGTATACAGCATTGCCCGCCACGTGGACTCCACCGTGCACCTGTTTGAGAAGTGGGGCCTTCCCATCTGGCGCGACGAGAACGGCAAAGTGGTGCGTTCCGGCCGCTGGCAGATCATGATCAGCGGTGAGTCCTACAAGATCATTGTGGCCGAGGCGGCCAAGAACGCCATGAAGACCCTGGGCGAGAAGGGCCAGATCTTCGAGCGGGTCTTCATCGTGGAGCCCCTGGTCAAAGACAACCGCATCGTGGGTGCCGTGGGCTTCTCCGTGCGGGAGAACAAGTTCTACGTCTTCAAAGCTAAGGCCGTCCTGGTAGGCATGGGCGGTGCGGTGCACGTCTTCCGTCCGCGCTCTACTGGCGAAGGTTTGGGCCGTTCCTGGTACCCGCCCTTCAACACCGGTTCCTCCGCCTACTTCACCATCCGTGCCGGCGCCGAGATGACCTGCCAGGAGGTACGCTTCATCCCCGTACGCTTCAAGGACGCCTACGGCCCGGTTGGCGCGTGGTTCCTGCTCTTCCAGTCCGAGGCCAAGAACGCCTTTGGCGAGAACTACATGGTTACCCGCGTCGACGAGCTGAAGAAGTGGGCGCCCTACGGCCTCACCAAGCCCATCCCGGCCAACCTGCGCAACCACCTGGGCCTCCTGGACGAGCGCGAGGGCAAGGGTCCCATCTACATGCACACCGAAGAGGCCATTGCCCGCCTGGTCGAAAAGTATCCTGACGAGAAGGTCCGCAAGAAGAAGCTCAAGGAGCTGGAATCCGAAGCTTGGGAAGACTTCCTCGACATGACCATTGCCCAGGCCCTCCTGTGGGCTTCCCAGAACATCTTCCCCGAGGAGAAGCCTTCGGAGATTGCCGCCTGCGAGCCTTACTTCATCGGTTCGCACTCCGGTGCGTCCGGTGCATGGGTCAGCGGTCCCGAGGACCTTGCTCCGGCGGAGTACTTCTGGGGCTACGGCCATATGTCCACCGTGAAGGGTCTCTTCTGCGCTGGCGACGCTTCCGGCGCCTGCCCGCACAAGTTCTCCTCCGGCTCCTTCACCGAGGGCCGCATTGCCGCCAAGGAAGCCATCCGCTTCATCGTGGAGAACAACGAGGAGCCGCAGGTGGACATGGCGGAAGTGGAGGCCCTGAAGGAAAGGATCCTCAAGCCGCTGGACATCTTCGAACAGTACAAGAACATGACCACCGACCCGAACGTGAACCCGAACTACATCCGTCCGAAGCAGTATATGTTCCGCCTCCAGAAGATCATGGACGAGTATGCCGGTGGCGTCTCCAAGTCTTTCACCACCAACAAACAGCTGCTTGAGCGCGGCCTGGAGCTGCTGACCATGCTCAAGGAGGACTCCGAGAAGCTGGCCGCTGAGGACCTGCACGAGCTCATGCGGTGCTGGGAGAACGTGCACCGCACCTGGCAGGCCGAGGCCCACATCCGGAGCGTCCTCTTCCGCGAAGAGACCCGTTGGCCCGGTTACTACATCCGCGCGGACTTCCCGAACATGGACGAAGAAAACTGGAAGTGCTTCGTCAACTGCCGCTGGGACCGCAACACCGGCCAGTGGGAAGTCTTCAAGCGGCCGATCATCACCATTATCGACTGAGCAACTGGCGCAATAAAATAGGGCAAGAGCCGTGGCTCTTCGCGGCCACGGCTCGCCCTTATTTTAATCGACTTATTACCAACACTTATCCAGTACATTAAAAAATAAATTTAGTGATGGTGAGGTAAAAATGGGAAATAAAAGCATTCTCGTGGTTGGAGGAGGCATAAGCGGCTTAACGGCAGCCGTAGAGGCGGCAGAGGTAGGGTACGAGGTGTACATTGTGGAAAAGAACCCCTACCTGGGAGGAAGGGTGGCGCAGCTCAACCAGTACTTCCCGAAGCTCTGCCCCCCAAACTGCGGCCTGGAGATCAACTTCCGGCGCATTAAAAATAATCCCAAAATTCACTTCTTTACCCAGGCCGAGGTTACGGGGGTTTCCGGTCAAGAAGGGGACCTGGAGGTGCGGGTGAAGATCAACCCCCGCTATGTAAACGAGAACTGTACGGCCTGCGGCAAGTGCGTGGAGGTTTGCCCGGCAGAAAGGGAGAACGACTTCAACTACGGGCTGGACAAAACAAAGGCCATATACCTGCCGCACATTTTTGCTTTCCCCTTGAAGTACGTCATTGATTCCCGCGCGTGCCGCGGCAAGGAATGCGGGAAGTGCCTGGAAGCCTGTGCCTACGGCGCCATCGACCTGGACATGCAGCCCAAGGAGATGGCTTTAAAGGTCGGCTCAATTGTCTGGGCTACCGGCTGGAACCCGTACGACGCCAGCAAGATAAGCTATTACGGGTTCGGGCGTTACAAGAACGTCATCACCAACGTCATGATGGAGCGCCTGGCCTCCATTAACGGGCCTACGGGCGGGAGGATCGTCCGCCCCTCCGACGGGAAGCCGGTGGAAAAGGTGGCCTTTGTGCAGTGCGCCGGTTCCCGCGACGAAAACCACCTCCCCTACTGTTCGGGCATATGCTGCCTGGCCTCCTTGAAACAGGCCACCTACGTGCTGGAGCAAAATCCTGCCGCGCAGGCCTACATTTTCTTCATTGACATACGGGCCCTCGGCAAGTACGAGGACTTTTACGCCAGGGTAAAAGACAACCCCAACCTGCACCTCATTAAGGGCAAAGCCGGGGAGATTACTGAAGATCCGGAGACAAAGGACCTCATCGTGGTGGCGGAAGACCAGGTAACGCAGAAGCTCATGAAAGAGCGCTTCGACATGGTGGTGCTGGCTACCGGCATGGTGCCGGCAACGCGGGAGGCCAGGCCGCCGGTGGAGATGGCTTTTGACGGCAACGGCTTTGTGGTGGGCGGCGCAAACGGTGTTTACGGTGCGGGTTGTGTGCATAGGCCCATGGACGTAGCTTCCTGCGTGCAGGATGCCACGGCAGCCGCTCTCAAAGCTATTCAATCGACGTTAGGGAGGTAATGGGAGTGGATAAAAAGTTAGCCGTTTATATATGCACCGGTTGCGGAATAGGCGAGGCTCTAGATGTAGAGGCCCTGGCCAAGGTGGCCACCGGCGAGTACAAGGTTCCAGTCTGCCGCACCCACCCCTTCCTTTGCGGCGCGGAAGGCGTGGCCATGATCAAGCAGGACATGGAGGCCGAAGGGGTCAACGCCCTGGTCATTGCCGCCTGCTCCATGCGGGTAAATTACGACGTGTTTAACTTTGAGGGCGCCGTGGTGGAAAGGGTGAACCTGCGCGAGCAGGGCATCTGGAGCCATCCCGCCAACGATGAAGATACCCAGATGCTGGCGGAAGACAGCCTGCGCATGGGTATCGTCAAAGCGCGCCACATGGCCCTCCCGGAGCCCTTCCAGGTGGAAGATCTCTCCCGCACCGTCCTGGTGGTGGGTGGTGGCCTGGCGGGGCTGACTGCCGCCCTTGATGCCGCCAGGGCCGGCTATAAAACCGTGCTCGTGGAGAAGAGTGAGGTGCTGGGCGGCTGGGTGTCCAGGCTTTACAGGCAGGTGGGGGTAAACCCACCGTACAGCGAGCTGGAAGAGACGGACATTGCCCGGAGGGTAAAGGAAGTCGAGGAAAACCCCCTCATTACCGTTTATAAAGGGGCGCAAATCGAAAAAATTTCCGGGGCGCCCGGCATGTTTGAGGCCACCATTAACCACGGCGGCACCCAGGTAACGGAGAGGGTGGGGGCCATTGTGCTGGCCACAGGGGCCGTGGCCTATGACGCCACAAAGCTGGCCCACCTGGGGTTTGGCCAGTACGCAAACGTGATTACCGGCGAGATGCTCGAGGAAATGGCCGCCAAGGGCTCCATTACCCGCCCGTCCGACGGCGGGCCGGTGAACAGCGTGGCCTTCATTCTCTGCGCCGGCTCAAGGGATAAGGAACACCTGCCCTACTGCTCCACCATTTGCTGTACCGAATCCTTGAAGCAGGCCCTCTACATCAAGGAGAAGAACCCCGAGGCCAAGGTTTACATTTTCTATAAGGACATGCGCGCCGCGGGCAACTACGAGTTCCTCTACCAGCGGGTGCAGAAGGAAGGCGTGCTCTTCTTCCGGGGCGAAGTGGTAAGCATAGAGGAAGACGAGGGCAAGAACCTGTTTGTGGAATTTGACGACGTGCTGGTAGGGGAGAAAATCCGCACGGAAGCCGTCGACCTGGTGGTGCTGGCCACCGGTATGGTCCCCACCACGGCCATCGGGGAGCGCATGACCATCAAGGCCGAGACCGACGAGAAGGGCGCCCAGGCCGAGGCCCCTGCCGAGGAGATCATCCGCTCCAACATCCTGAACCTGGAATACAGGCAAGGGCCGGAGGTGCCCACCTTAAAGTACGGCTTTGCCGACTCGCACTTCATCTGCTTCCCCTACGAGACGAGGCGTACGGGGATTTACGCCGCCGGCAGCGTGCGCGCCCCCATGGACATTCCCACCACCATTGTGGATGCCACCGGGGCCGCCTTAAAGGCCATCCAGTGCATAGAACTGACGGCCAAGGGATCGGCGGTTCACCCGCGGGTTTGGGACCTCTCCTACCCTGAGTTCTTCATGCAGCGGTGCACGCAGTGCAAGCGCTGCACGGTGGAGTGTCCCTTTGGGGCCATCAACGAGGACGAGAAGGCCAACCCGCTGCCCAACCCCACGCGCTGCCGCCGCTGCGGCACCTGCATGGGGGCCTGCCCGGAGAGGATCATCTCCTTCAAGAATTACTCCGTGCCCATGATCGGCGACATGGTGAAGGCCATCGAGGTACCGGAGGAGGAAGAAGAGAAGCCGCGGATTGTCGTTTTTGCCTGCGAGAACGACGCCTATCCGGCCTTGGATATGGCTGGCCTGAACCGCCTGACGCTGAGCCCGTGGATCCGGGTGATCCCGGTGAGGTGCCTTGGTTCGCTGAACCTTATCTGGATTGCCGACGCCCTCTCCAAGGGCATTGACGGCATATTGCTCCTGGGGTGCAAGCACGGCGAAGACTACCAGTGCCACTTCATCAAGGGTAGCGAGCTGGCCAGCTACCGCCTCTCCAAGATCTCGGAAACCTTGAACCGCCTGGCGCTGGAGTCGGACAGGGTGCGCATGGAGCAGGTAAGCATCATGGACTACGACCGCATCCCCAAGATCATCGAGGACTTTGCCAGCAGGCTGGAGGAGATCGGGCCCAACCCGTACAAAGGATTTTAATGCTGCAAGCTGCCCGTCCTGCGTGGCCGCATCCGGTCACGCAGGACGGCTTAAAATGATGAGCAAAGGGGTCGAAGAGCCTTGGAGAGCAAAGAGATATCCTTAGAGATGAGGGAATACCTCATTTCCGCAGGCGCGCAGACCCTGGACTGGTGCATGCAGTGCGGGCTTTGCTCTGCCCTGTGCCCCTGGAGGCAGGTGCCCGGCCATATCAGCGAGAGCTTTTACATCCGCCGCATGCAGCGCCTGGGGCAGCTGGGCCTGGAAGGCTTTGATGCCGAAGAGGTGCTTTTTGCCTGCACCACCTGCGGCATGTGCCAGGTAAACTGCCCCCGGCAGGTCAAGATCATTGAAAACGTGCGCTCCATGCGCAGCACCACGGTGGAGGCAGGCTTTGTGCCCGGGACCCTGCGCTCGGTCATCGGCAGCCTGCACGCCAACGGTAACCCCTGGTCGGGACCGCGCGAAAAGAGAATGGACTGGCAGAAGGGCCTTGACGTGCCGGCGTTCACCCCCGAAACGGAATACTTTCTTTTCGTTTGCTGCACCTCCTGTTACGACCCGCGCAGTCAAAGGATTGCCCGCAGCGTGGTGGAAGTGCTGAAAAGAGCAGGGGTCAGCTTCGGGGTGATAGGGACGGAGGAAAGCTGCTGCGGCGAAACGGTAAGGAAGATTGGCGACGAGGAGCTCTTTAAAAAGCTGGCCGAATCCAACATCGAGCTCTTCCGGAGCAGGGGAGTAAGGAAGATCCTCACCACCTCGCCCCACTGCCTTTACACCTTTAAGTACGAGTACCCCGAACTGGGCGGGGAGTTTGAGGTAATGCACTACACCCAACTGCTGGCGGAGCTTGCCAGGGAAGGCAGGCTGGCCTTTGACGGTGCGGCAGGGCGAAGGGTGGCCTACCACGACCCGTGCTACCTTGGTCGGCACAACGGCGTCTTTGAGGCGCCGCGGCTGTTGCTCCAGTCCCTCCCGGGCGTGGAGCTGGTGGAGCTCAGCCGCTCCCGGGAAAGGAGCCTCTGCTGCGCGGGCGGCGGCGGCAGGCTGTGGGCCGAGGTGCCGCGGGGGGAAAGGTTTGGCGAGCTGAGGGTCCTGGATGCGGAAGACAAAGGGGCAGATACTCTGGTGACGGCCTGCCCTTATTGCATCATCATGCTGGAGGCCGACTGCCTGGCCCTGGAGAAAAACGAAAAGCTTAAGGTGATGGAAATATCGGAGTTGCTTATTCAATCATTGAGGGAGTGAGCCTGCATTGATAAGCGTTAACCCTCATTTTGCGGAAAAGCTCAAGAAGTTTGGGGCCAAGACCTCCTACGACTGCTTTGGCTGCGGGACCTGCACGGCGGTTTGCCCGCTGACCTCCGACGAAAACCAGTTCCCGCGCCGTTTCATCCGTTACATCCAGCTCGGCATGGAGGACAAGATCAAGCACTCCCTGGAGCCCTGGCTCTGCTATTACTGCGGTGACTGCCAGAAGAATTGCCCCCGCCAGGCCAACCCGGGCGAGCTGATGATGGCCCTGCGCCGCTACCTTACGTCTGTATACGACTGGACCGGCCTCTCCCGCAGGCTCTATACTTCCATGGCCTGGAAAATCGTCTCGGTGGCCCTCCTCTTCTTCGGCACGCTGGCCGTCGTTTACGGCTTCAGCGGCGAAATGGTCACCGACAGGGTGGAGCTGGAAACGTTTGCCCCCGCCCATATTGTGCACCCGGTGGGCTACGTTTTCGGCGCCGTGCTGGCCTTTCTCCTGCTGTCAAACGTCTACCGCATGTACAGGTTTGTGCTCGGCCCTTATGCAGGCGCCATTCCACTGCCGGTATACCTGCAGGAGCTGGGCACCCTTATCGTGCACTTTGCCACACAGGCCAGGATGCGCCTGTGCACCGATAAGTCGCGCTGGCTGAAGCACTTCCTGCTCATGAGCGGCTACTTTGTGGCCTTTATGCTGGTAAACATCGACATTGTTACCAGGTGGTCCCTCACCAACGAGCCGCCCATGTGGTGGCATCCCGGCAAGCTCCTCTGGAGCTACGCCTCCATTGCTATGCTTTACGCCACCACCGACGCCATCATCGGGCGCCTGCGCAAAAAGGACCCCATTCACCAATACTCCCACTCCACCGACTGGATGTTCCTTATCCTGCTCTGGTGTACGGTCTTTACCGGGCTGCTCATGCGCATTTTCATGGAGCTCGGCCTGCCCCTGCCGACGTACCACACCTTTGCCCTCCACCTGGCCTTCACGGTACCCCTGCTGGGCCTGGAGGTGCCCTTTACCAAGTGGTCCCACCTGGCCTACCGTCCCTTTGCCCTGTACTTCCTGCGCTTGAAGGAGCGGGCGCTGGAGCTCCAGCGACCCGAGGGTACGGCAGTAGGGGTACAGGGGGCGCAAGGCTAGGGCCCCTGTCGGCGGGTTCGCGTGCAAGAAAAATACCCGGGAGCCAGTTGCCCTCCCGGGTATTTTTCTTTGTGTGTGCCCCTTACTTGTTTTCGCCGCCGGCGCCGCCGACCCTGGCGCCCCTCAGCTCGGCGTTGGCCAGGTAGGAGCCGATGGTTACCAGGATGCCCAGGATGATATCATTCCACATGGCGTTGACAACGTTTGAATAGCCCAGCACGAAGGGGGCAATGATCAACCAAATGCCGAAAATGATTCCCAGCCAGCCGTACCTGTTCACCGCAAGATCACCTCCTGTTTTAAGGGGTGGAAACTTTCAACACTAGTATAACCAGGAGGGTGAAACCTTAAACGTAAGTTTTTGCAAGCTGCGGGGTAAAAACCATTATATGGAGGATTTAGTTAATTCAGGTTGTATTATATTTTTTAAGCCAATGCTTAGCTGGGGGGTTGATTCACTTGCTGAAGCATTACTGCGACCTGCTGGAGGAGCTCAGTTCCCTGGAGAAGAGCGTCATCTCCGAGCTGACCATTGAGGAAATTACCAGGTACGTGGAGCTGCGCCGGCGGCGGGAGGAGCTGGCCGGCTCGCTGCGCGATTTGATTACCGATGCCTTGCTTCAACTCCAGGACCTGGCGGAGAGGATAGGAGAGGAACTGCTCGAGCTGCCCGAGATGATGGAAAACGTCCGGCAGGAGGGCGAGGCCTTTTTGCACAGGCTGGCGGGGGTGATCGGCGCGCTGCAAACCGATATGGAGAGGATCCTGGCCGACTGCCGGCAGCTGCGCTACGAGCTCCTCTGGGGTGGTGCGAACGGTGCGTGCGAAGTTGCCCGGGAGGAGCAGGGAGAAGCCCTGGAGGAGGCGGCCTGCGCCCGCGAGGTTGAGGGGGACGAGAGGGAAAAGCAGGAGAAGCCCGGCGGCACGGTAATTTCCCCCGAAACCATCAAAAAGCTGGAGAACGCCATGCGCCCGAAAGTAACCATGGAGCTTGAGCCAAGCCTGACGGTCATGCACATTGAACATAAGCCGAAGCTGCAAAAACCGCAAAAAACAGGCAACCGCCGTTGAGCTCACGGCGGTTGCTCTCATTATTACTTGTTATCCGAAGGAAAATTTTCCACAGGTCTGAGGAGCGTGACCTTGTTTTTGCGCCCTGCCCTTTTGGGCTGCACCTCTTCCTCCGTTACCTCCAGGTAAAAGACTTTATCCGGGTAGCAAAGCACGGTTACTATGCCCCGCTCCGGTTCGGTCAGCCAGATGCCTTTGAATTCCAGCATTTCGCCCAGGTTGTCCACGTTGACGCGGCGGGGGCCTTCGAGCACTTCCAGTTCCCATCCCTGGATGCTTACCACCACGGTCCTGTGGGGCCTGGTTTCCATGCGGCAGGACCTCCTTCCCGAATAAAAAGCGTTGACCGGCAGGCAAAAATTTAAAGCCCCCACCATCCCGTGGGGACCGGCGCTTTTGCGGCCTTAAAACTGCATGTGCTGCAGGCGCCTTACCCGCTCCGCTATGGGCGGGTGCGTGCTGAAGAGACTGGCCAGGAACTCCCCAGAAAGGGGATTGACGATAAAGAGGTGTGAGGTTGCCGGGTTGACCTGCATGGGTATGTGCTGGGCAGCCCTTTCCAGTTTCAAAAGCGCGCTGGCCAGGCCGTGGGGGCTTCCCGCCAGGCGCGCGCCCGTAGCGTCGGCCTGGAACTCCCGCGTGCGGGAAATGGCCAGCTGGATGAGGGTGGCCGCCAGGGGAGCGAGAATGATCATCAGCAGGGTGCCTATTAAGCCCAGCGGGTTTTGTCCTTCTTCCTCGTCCCTGTTTGCCCCGAAAAGGAGGCCCCACTGTAGGGCGTTGGCAACCATGGTGATGGCCCCTGCCAAGGCGGCGGCCAGGGTGGCTACCAGCACGTCGCGGTTTTTAATGTGCGCAATCTCGTGGGCCAGCACACCTTCTATTTCCGTGCGGTTGAGAAGCTGCAGTAGGCCGTCCGTTACGGCCACGGCGGCGTTGGCCGGGTTGCGTCCGGTGGCAAATGCGTTGGGCTGCGGGGAGGGGGTGCGGTACACCCGCGGCATGGGGATACCGGCCCGCTGGGAAAGCCAGCGGATTATGGCATAAAGCTCGGGGGCCTCGTGCTCCGCTAAGGGCTGTGAGCCGGTCATGGCTATAGCTATCTTGTCGCTGTAGTAATAGCCGAAGAAGTTCATGGCCAGGGCGATGAGGAAGAAGATAAGTGCCCCCTGCGTTCCCCCGATCCAGTTGCCGATCAAGACCAGCAAGGCCGTCAGCAGACCCATTAAAAGCCACGCCTTGAGGTTGTTCATGGCTCTTGGGGCGAACCTCCTTAATAATTAGTTTTTTGTCGCCTTCTCAAGCATAATTATACCGGGTTGCGTTTTCCAGCACAAGCTGGTTCTGCCCCCGTTTCGTCCCGAGCTCCTGTTCGCTTGCAGGGCCTTTGGCCGTGTAAAATTTCAGTAGGCGCCAGAAAGGAATAAGCCCCTTGAAAAAGAAATGAGACCTCGCTCCCAAAAAACCACCAAAACTCAAGCTAAAGGAGTGTGAGGTCTCATGTTAGACATTCGCCACATAGTGGGTGCAGTCCTTCTTTTTGTCACTGGTCTGATTAAGTTAATCAGTGAGAGCAAGGATTTTTATGAGCTTGAGAGAGGCATTCACGAACTTTGCCAGAAGGTGTGCAACCAAATTCTTACCTGGGCCCTGGAACAAATGGATGAGCGTCTGATGCGCGAACGTGACCGGAGTACCTGGGAGGTAGTTGGTTTTCGAGTAAAGAC
>NZ_AUBR01000050.1 GCF_000429345.1 Desulfovirgula thermocuniculi DSM 16036
GAGTTTGTCTACCAGAACTCCCAGCGCACCATTGAAAAGGTCAACTTCTACACCATCATGGAGTACCCCATGACCTCCTGCGGCTGCTTTGAGTGCATCCTGGCCATGGTGCCGGAGTGTAACGGCTTCATGGTGGTCAACCGGGAGCACGGCGGCATGACCCCGGTGGGGATGACCTTCTCCACCCTGGCGGGCATGATTGGCGGCGGCGCCCAGATGCCCGGCTTCATGGGCATCAGCAAGTCCTACCTGGCCTCCCGCAAGTTCGTGCCTGCCGATGGGGGTCTTGCCCGCCTGGTGTGGATGCCCAAGGCTTTGAAGGAGCAGCTGCGGCCGCAGCTGGAGGAGGCCGCCGAAGCAGCAGGTCTTGGCAAGGACTTCCTGGATAAGATTGCCGATGAGACCGTGGGCACCAGCGCCGAGGAGATCCTGCCCTTCCTGGAGGAAAAGGGTCACCCGGCCCTCACCATGCCGCCGCTGCTTTAACTAAGGGATCTCTAACCTTGGCATATTTCTTGCACCCCCTGCCTTTAAGGAGTGCTTCGCCCCTCCCAAAGGTGGGGGCTTATTTTTAAGCCGGGAAAAAATAAAACCGGGTTGCCCGAAAAGCCCCCGGTCCCGGTATTTTTTTAAGGAAAACTATTCCTCGCCGCCGCCCTGGCGGACCGCATAGCAAGGCTGGCAGGTGGGGAGCCGGCCTGTTAGTTCCCCTTTAAGAAAGGCGTGCAGTACGTGCTCCACCCTGCCGCTTTTTTGCGGGATGACGTGGAAGCCGTAGCTGGCGAGGGCCCGCGCGCTTCCCGGCCCGACGTTACCGCAGATGATGGCGGTTACGCCCTTTTCCCGCAAAGTCCAAAGGGCTCCCTTATAGTTCTGCCCGTTGGGGATGGTTAGTAGTTCGCCGCCCTTTACCTCCCCCTCCCGGATTTCGTAGATGACAAACTCATCGCACCGCCCGAGGTCCTGGTGTACCTCGCCGTGGTTGTTGGGAATGGCCACCTTCATCATCCCGCCGCCCCCCAAAAGAACGAAATTTCATAACCATGTTATAACATGTCGCGCACATATGTCAATTACATGGCGCCACTGGGGGACAAAAAATAAGAAACTATGTAAAGTAAAGAAAGCTGAAATGAACAAGCGAAAACTTAACATGATCTCATAAAATCCTTTCCTGTTGCCGATAATTAACTATTTTTAACCTTTGCTCAGTTGCTCACAAAACTGGTACAGTGGGTTAAGGAATGCCTTTGGTTAAGGAGGAGCGGGCGTGGAGCAGGTAGTGGCTGCTAAGCTGGACCCTACCTTCCTGGACGAGGTGGTTTCCAAGTTCCGCACGGACAAGAACCCGGCGGACCTTTACAACTGCCTGGCCTGCGGCATGTGCAGCGCCGGCTGCCCGTTTAACGGGGTGCACGACAATGCCGACCCCCGCAAGTTTATCCGCCAGGTGGTGCTGGGGATGCGGGAGGAGGTATTGTCGTCAGTTTTTATTTGGGCCTGCACCATGTGCGGCCGCTGCACCATGCAGTGCCCCATGAATGTGGACGTGGCCGGCATGGTGAGAACGGTAAGGGGTAACTTTGGCCTGCGGGCGCCCGGGTTCCTGCAGGACGTGGTGGACGCGCAGATACGCACCGGCAACCAGATGGAAGTGACCACGGAAGAGTACCTGGAAACCCTGGAGTGGATGGAGGAAGAGCTCCAGCAGGAAGTGGGTGACCCCAACGCCAAGATCCCCGTGGACAAGGAAGGGGCGCAGTACCTCTTCATGTGGGATCCGCGGGAGATCAAGTACTACCCCCAGGACGTGCAGAGCATTGCCAAGATCATGTGGGCTGCGGGGGCCGACTGGACGGTAAGCAGCCGCCACTGGGACGCCACCCACTATGCCTTGTTTAGCGGTGACGATGAGGCCTCCACCATCATGGTCCGGCGTACCATGGAGGAGTTCGAGCGGCTCAAGGTCAAGGAAGTGATCATTACGGAGTGCGGGCACGCCGTGCGGGCCCAGCGGTGGGGGCGGAAGGTGTGGCTGGGTGCCGATTACCCCGTGCGCAGCTTCCTGCAGTTGATGGCGGAGTGGATCAAGGAGGGGCGCATCAAGCTGGATCCCACCAAGAACCCCGAGCGTGTTACTTTCCATGATCCCTGCAACCTGGTAAGGAAGGAAGGTATCGTCGAAGAGCCGCGGTACTGCCTGAAGAATGCGGTGATGGACTTTGTGGAAATGTGGCCCAACCGCGAGTATAACTACTGCTGTGGCGGTGGGGGCGGGCTTTTGGCCATGGGCAAGGAGATCTACCCCTACCGCATGGCCAAAGGGAAGCTAAAAGCGGAGCAAATCAAGGCTACCGGGGCCAAAATTGTGGTTACCCCCTGCCACAACTGTTACGACCAGCTGACCGACATCATTAAGTATTACAAGCTGGACTGCAAAGTGAGGCACGTGCACCACCTGGTCAGCAACGCCTTAATCCTGCCCGGCAGCAAGGAGCGGGAGGCGTAAAAAATTTGCCGCAAGGATTTCCTTGCGGCATGATTCATCCCTCTTTTTGGCTTTCACCATCCCGTTATCCTTTTAACCGGCTCGCGTCAGGCGGCCGGCTTTCTTTTTGGCGCTAGCGTCGACGAAAGAGGGAACGGATGACGGTCTTGGCACCGGTGGCGGCAATGCTGGTAAAGCTGCGGTGGCGTTCGAGGATGTCTTCCAGCGCCTGCAGCAGGCGGTCGACCTGCTCTCTGGTGACCACCAGCGGGGGCTCCAGGCGGATGACGTTGGGGTTATTTAAGGTGTAGGCGGTAATGATGCCGTACCTGTTTAACAGTTCCCCGGCTACCAGGCTGGCCGTGTATTCTTTGGCCAGCTTGTCTGCAAGGCCGAGGGTCACTTTGGAGGCCAGCCCGGCCTGTGGGTTAAACTCTACCCCTACCATCAGCCCCCGCCCGCGCACTTCCTTGAGGAGGGGGAAGCGTTCTTGCAACCTTTGCAGGCCTTCCATGAGGTAGGAACCCGTTTCCCTGGCCCTTTCCACCAGGTTTTCCTCGAAAATCGCTTCAATAGCGGCCAGGGCGGCGGCGCAGGCCATGGCATTGCCCCCGAAGGTGGAAGTGTGCAGGAGGGATTTTTCCAGGGAGCCGTAGGCTTTTTTCCATACCTCGTCGGTGGTGATGTAACACCCTATGGGCATGACGCCTCCGCCCAGGGACTTGGCCAGGCACATGATGTCCGGCTCCACCCCTTCCGCCTCGCAGGCGAAAAGGTAGCCCGTGCGCCCGAAGCCGGTTTGCACCTCATCGGCAATAAAAAGGGTACCGTAGTGCCGGCACAGTTCCCAGGCTTTTTGCAGGTATCCTGGAGGGGGAAGGATGATGCCGGCTTCACCCTGGATGGGCTCCACAATGAATGCCGCCGCCTGCCGCGGCTTGAGGGCTTTTTCCAGTGCCTCTGCGTCGCCAAACGGGACGGGATTGCAGTGGGGTATGAGGGGGCGGAAGGGGTCCTGGTACTTTTCCCGGCCTGTGACGGAGAGCGCCCCCATCGTCTTACCGTGGAAGGCGTTATGGCAGTAGATTAGCCCCTGTCGCCCGGTGGCAATGCGGGCCAGCTTCAGTGCCCCCTCCACGGCCTCCGCGCCGCTGTTGCAAAAGAAGGAGCGCTCTAGCTTGCCCGGGGTGATGAGCGCCAGGTTGTGGGCCAGCGCTGCCGGAAGGGCGCCCAGGGATGCTTGCAGGAGATTGGGCATACCCCGGGCCATCTCTATGGCTTCCAGTACCTTCGGGTGGTTGTGGCCGAGGTTGACCGCGCCGTAGCCTCCCAGGAAGTCCAGGTACTCGCGGCCCTCCCGGTCCCACACGGAAACCCCCTGTGCGCGCACGAAAGGCCTGTCAAAGTCCAGGAGGCTCAACATGGTAACCAGGCCGGCGTTAAGATATGTTTTATGCAGCTCCCTGATGGCGGCCCGGTCCAGGGAGAGGGCTTTTTTTAAACTTATAAGGGATGGAGGCTTCATGGGCTTTTTCATGCCACCTCACCTTTAATTGCCATCTTATCACCCCTTATCCGCCCTGTCAAATAAATCTTTTTCCTTGACAGCGCCCATGGAAATGGCATAATATCCTGTTGTAAAGTAATAATACTTTATAGGCTGGTCGTATGGAAAAGCTTGCCTGGATAAACCTCCTGTATGACTTTTACGGGCAGCTCTTGACCCCCCGCCAGCAAAAGTTCGTGGAACTTCATTACGCCCACGACCTTTCGCTGGGCGAGATTGCCGCGCAGTTTGGCATCAGCCGCCAGGCGGTGCACGATGTGCTGAAGAGGGCGGAGCAGGTTCTTGCCAGGTACGAGGAGAAGCTGGGGCTGGTTACCCGGTTCTTGGAGCAGCGGCGCTGCCTGGAGGAAGCCCTGCACTTGCTGGGTGAGGGCAATGCTGCGGCGCAGCCAAACATAGCGCGCGTGCGGGAGATTATCCGGGCGGCTATGAGGTGAGAAGATGATTTTTCAAAGCCTGGCCGAAAAATTACAGGAGACGTTCCGGCGGCTCAGAAGCAAGGGCCGGTTAACCGAGGCCGATGTAGACGAGGCCCTAAAGGAAGTGCGTCGGGCCCTGCTGGCTGCCGACGTGAACTTTCAGGTGGTCAAAGACTTCATAAGCAGGGTCAGGGAGAGAGCGGTAGGACAAGACATCCTTTCCAGCCTCACCCCGGCCCAACAGGTGATTAAAATTGTCCGCGACGAACTGGCCTCGCTCATGGGGGGTGTGCACAGCAGGCTCAACCTGGCCCCCAGGCCGCCCACCATCATCATGATGGTCGGCCTTCACGGTGCCGGTAAGACCACCACGGCGGCCAAGCTGGCCGGCTACCTGCGCAAGCAGGGAAGGCGGCCGCTGCTCGTGGCGGCAGACGTCTACCGCCCGGCAGCCGTCAAGCAGCTGCAGGTTCTGGGCGACCAGCTGGGTATACCCGTATTTTCCATGGGGGATCGCCAGGATCCGGTGAACATTGCCAGGGCGGCGGTGGAGCACGCCTCCGGCCAGGGCTGGGATGTGGTGATCATTGACACAGCCGGCCGGCTGGAAATTGACGAGGAAATGATGGCCGAGCTGGAGGCCATTAAGGAAGCCGTGCGCCCCCACGAGATCCTCCTGGTGGTCGACGCCATGACCGGCCAGGTGGCCGTCAATGTGGCCGGTGCTTTCCACGGTCGCCTGGGGCTGGACGGTGTAGTGCTCACCAAGCTCGACGGCGACAGCCGGGGCGGCGCGGCCCTGTCCATTAAGGCCGTTACCGGGTGCCCCATTAAGTTTGTGGGTGTGGGCGAAAAGCTCGATGCCCTGGAGCCCTTTCACCCCGACCGCATGGCCGACCGCATCCTCGGCATGGGCGACATCCTCACCCTTATGGAGAAGGCCCAGGCCACTTTTGATGCCCAGCGGGTGGCCGAGTTAAACAAGAAGATTCGCACGGCAGACTTTACCCTGGAGGATTTCCTCCAGCAGCTCCGCGAGGTTAAAAAGCTGGGGCCCATCAAGCAGGTCTTGAGCATGATCCCCGGCTTTAGCAATATGAAGCTTCTCAAGGACCTGGATATTGACGATAAAGAGCTGGTCTACGTAGAGGCCATTATCAACTCCATGACGCCCTGGGAACGGGCTAACCCGGACAAAATTGACGGCAGCCGCCGCCGCCGTATTGCCCGCGGCAGCGGTACAACCGTGCAGCAGGTCAATGCCGTGCTCAAGCAGTTCGAGCAAACAAAGAAGCTCATGCGCCAGTTTGCGGAGATGAGCAAGGGGTCCAAAAAAGCCAGATTGCCCAAAGGGCTTTTCTGGGGGAAGGATAACCCGCTATTCTAGGCTTTAGGGGAGGTGAGAGGTTGGCGGTCAAGATCAGGCTCCGCAGGATGGGGGCAAAGAAAAATCCCTTTTACCGCATTGTGGTGGCGGATTCCCGCTCCCCGCGGGATGGCCGCTTTATAGAGGAAATCGGGTATTACGACCCCTTGAAGGAGCCGGCGGTGATTAAGATCGACGAGGCCAAGGCCTTGAAATGGCTAAAGAACGGTGCCCAGCTGACCGATACCGCCAGGGCGCTCTTCCGCAAGGCCGGGCTGTTGGGCAAGCCTGCCGGTGAGGGCTAGGAGGGGGAAGTAAGGCCCATGGTCAAAGAGGTAGTGGAGATCCTGGCCAAGGCCCTGGTGGACCACCCGGATAAAGTTTCCGTAAACGTGGTGGAAAAAGAGAAATCGTGTTTGGTGGAGTTAAAGGTGGCCCCGGAAGATATGGGGAAAATAATTGGCAAGCAGGGCCGCGTGGCCAAGGCCATCCGCGCGGTGGCCAAGGCTGCTGGCACCAGGCAGAAGAAGAAGGTAACGGTGGAAATTGGCTAGGGGAGGGCTCAACCCTCCCCTCTCGGTTAGTGAGGCGAGCCCATGGACAGGTTGACCCTTGTCTGGCCGGTTGTGGTTAAGGTCAGGGTAACGGAGGAATATAAGAAAAGGCTATCTGCCGAGATACAGCAGGCCGTCCGGCAGCTGGACCTGCAGATGCAGCATTTTGAATTTAGAGCCCGCCGGCTGGTGGCAGAGCTTGAGAAGCAAAACCCGCAGGGCATTCCGGCCGCAAGGCAGCAGCTGGAGCAGGAGAGGGGGCGCCTTTTGGAGGCGCGCCAGAAGCTTGTGGAGAGGCTAAAAGAGGTGGGCAGGCTCTCTCCCGGCGAGGAGGTAATCCATGGCCAGGTGCAGGCTTTAATGGAACTGCGGGTAGGGGACTGCTGGCAGGACCTCTCCGGCTGGGAGATCGTCCTGGAAGATAACGTGGTCAGGGAAATACGCAGGGCAGAGAGGGATGCTTCTGGTGGTTGAGTACATCACCGTGGGCAAAATTGTCACCACCCAGGGCCACCGGGGGGAAGTAAGGGTTCTGCCCCTCACGGACTTCCCCGAGCGGTTCGTGAACATGCAGGAGATCATACTCTACCACAAGGGGGAAAGGGTAACCTACCACATTGAGAGGGTGAGGTTTCACAAGGGCTTTGTGATTATTAAATTTAAAGAAGTGCCGAATATGAACAGGGCCCTCGAGCTCAAGGGAAGCCTCCTCCAGGTAACCAGGGAGCAGCTGGTCCCCCTCCCGGAAGATACCTACTACGTGTTTGAAATTGTCGGTCTCGACGTTTATACCCGGGAAGGGGAATGGCTGGGCAAGGTTACCGACGTCATCAGCACCGGGGCCAACGATGTTTACGAGGTGAAAAGGGGCGAAAAGGAACGCCCCCTGTTGATCCCGGCGCTAAAGCGCGTGGTGGTGGAAGTCAACCTGGAAGAGGGGCGTATGGTAGTGGAGCTCCCCCCGGGCCTTGTTTAAGGTGAGGGCAAGATGGTCATAGACATTCTTACCCTGTTTCCGGAGATGTTTGCCGGCCCCTTTGACGCCAGCATCATTAAACGGGCGCGCGCCAGGGGGCTTTTGCAAATTAACCTCGTCAACATCCGCGACTTTTCCCCCAACAAGCACCGCACCGTGGACGATACCCCTTACGGGGGCGGTGCCGGCATGGTCATGGGGCCGGAGCCCATTTTTAACGCCGTGGATTGGCTTAAGAGCCAGCGCGGGGAACCGGACAGGATCATCCTCCTTACCCCGTGCGGGCGCCTTTTTACCCAGGAAGTGGCCCGGGAGCTTTCGCGGGAAAAGCACCTGGTGCTTATCTGCGGGCACTACGAGGGCATAGACGAGCGGGTGTCCGAGGCGCTGGCTACGGACGAAATTTCCATTGGCGATTACGTGCTCACCGGAGGGGAGCTTCCGGCAATGGTGCTGGTGGATGCGGTGTGCCGCCTCATACCCGGCACCCTGGGGGAAAGCGCCTCGGCGGAGGAGGAATCCTTCAGTGACGGCCTCCTGGAGTACCCCCAGTACACCCGTCCCCGCGAATACCGAGGCCTTGCCGTCCCGGAAGTGCTCTTAAGCGGCCACCACGAGAAAATACGCCTCTGGCGGCGGCGCCAGGCGTTGCTGCGTACCCTGGCGGCGCGCCCCGAGCTATTGGCCAAAGCTTCCCTTACCGCAGAAGACAAGCGGATTCTTATGGAAGTGATGGAGGAAATAAAAAGCCTCCTGAGCTGACACCGGCTTTAGCCTTGCTTTGCCGCCGGGCGTTGTGCTATAATTTATCCCGTTGGTTACGGGTGGTACCCGGGCAGGAGCGTAAGTGCAAGGGAAAGAATTAAGGGAGGTTTCGCGCGATGAACTTGCTCCAGTCCCTGGAAAGAGAGCAGATGAAAACGGATATTCCGGATTTCCGCCCCGGCGATACGGTGCGCGTGCATGTGAAGGTAATAGAGGGCAACCGGGAACGGGTGCAGGTTTTTGAAGGCGTGGTAATCCGCCGGCGCGGCGGGGGCTTGAGCGAAACTTTCACCGTGCGGCGGGTATCCTACGGCGTAGGCGTGGAGAGGACCTTCCCCCTGCACTCCCCGCGCATCGAGCGCATTGAAGTGGTGAGGCGGGGCAAGGTAAGGCGGGCCAGACTTTACTACTTGCGCCAGCTGCGGGGCAAGGCTGCGCGCATCCAGGACAGAAGGTAGGTTTGCTCCGGGCGGGGACTGTGGAGGCAGTCCCTTTTTGTCTTTTACTTGCGGTGAGGTGACGGCAATGGAGAAAACCGGGGAAAGGGAACACCGGCAGGAGGAGAAAAAATCGTCGCTTCTGGAGCTTATCGAGTCGGTAGCGGTAGCCATCCTCCTGGCGGTGGTCATCCGCCTTTTTATTCTGGCTCCCTTTTACATCCCCTCGGGTTCCATGGAGCCTACTCTGCGCATTGGAGACCGCATCATTGTAAGCAAGATTTCATATCTATTTACCGAGCCCCAAAGGGGGGATATAGTGGTCTTCAGGTACCCCCTGGATCCCAGCCGCGATTTTGTGAAGAGGCTGGTGGGGCTTCCCGGGGAGACCGTTTCGTTGCGCAACGGCCAGCTGTACATAAACGGTAAGCCCGTGCCGGAAGATTACCTACCCAAGGACATGAAGTTTGCCGACTTCGGCCCGGTACGCGTGCCAGCCGGTTATTATTTTGTGCTGGGCGACAACCGCAATAACAGCGACGACAGCCGCGTTTGGGGGCCGCTGCCGCGCCAAAATATCATTGGTAAGGCCGTGCTGGTTTACTGGCCCCCGCAGCGTGTGAGGATTCTGCGCTAGGTGAGAGGGAGCTATGCCCGTGCACTGGTTCCCCGGACACATGGCCAAGGCCAGGCGCTTGGTGCAGGAGAACTTGAAGCTGGTGGACGTGGTTATCGAGCTTTTAGATGCCCGCATCCCTTACAGCAGCCGCAACCCGCTCATTAACGAGATCCTCGGCTCCAAGCCGCGCCTGGTGGTGCTCAATAAGGCCGACCTGGCCGACCCCGCTTTAACGCGGGAGTGGCTCAAATGGTATGAGAAGCAGGGCTTCCCTTCCCTGGCCGTGGACTCTCTTCGCCGGCAGGGAACGGAGCAGGTTCCGGCCCTGGTGAGGGAGCGCGGTAAAGGAGCCTCACAGAAGCCGGCCATACGCTGTATGGTGGTGGGGATCCCCAATGTGGGGAAATCCTTTTTTATTAACGCCCTGGCCAGGAGGAAGGCAACCCGCACGGGTGACCGCCCCGGCGTAACGCGGGGGAAGCAGTGGGTGCGCCTGGAGCGCGACCTGGAGTTGCTGGATACCCCGGGGGTGTTGTGGCCCAGGTATGAGGATCCTAAAGTGGCGCTAAAACTGGCGGCCACCGGAGCCATAAAGGAGGAAATATACGATGCCGCGGAGGTGGCTACCTGGCTGGCCCGCTGGCTGGAGCAGCACTACCCGGCTTCCCTGGCGGAACGGTATGGCTTTGACGGAACGGATGGCGTGGGGGCTCACCGCTTCCTGGAGTGCGTGGCCAGAAAACGAAACATGCTGGGCCCGGGGGGCGCGCCGGACCTGTACCGGGCGGCATTACATTTCTTAAGGGAATTTCGCCGGGGCTTGCTGGGGCGCATAACGCTGGATTTTCCGCCCCGGTAGGTCATTTTTTGCCAAAAAACTTTTGGCGCGTGGAGGAGGGATTTGTGCTTAAACAGCGAAAAAATTACTTTAGTCAATAGCCGTTATAAATGACAAACGGGAAAGGTTTGCCTGGGGCCTTGGGTGAGGGTGACTTTCTTTACGCCTACGAGGAAAAGCTCATGCGCCGGGGCATTGAGCTGGTGGCCGGAGTGGACGAGGCCGGCAGGGGACCTCTGGCCGGGCCTGTGGTGGCGGCGGCAGTTATCCTTCCTCCCGGGAGCCGTATACCCGGCCTTGATGACTCCAAAAAGCTGCCCGCAAGGCTCAGGGAGGAGCTGGCATGGCGGATCAAGAGGTTGGCCGTTGACTGGGCCATAGGGCTGGCCACGGTGGCGGAAATAGCCCTTTTAAACATCCACCATGCTTCCCTGCTGGCCATGCGCCGGGCCGTACTGGGGTTAAGTGTGCGCCCGCAGTACCTCCTCGTGGATGGCCGCTTTACCCTGGATTTGCCCGTACCGCAGGAGGCACTGGTGGGAGGCGACGGCAGGTGCGCGTGCATTGCCGCGGCTTCCATACTGGCCAAGGTAACCCGGGACCACCTCATGGAAGCCTGCCACCACCTTTTCCCGCAGTACGGCTTTGATAAACACAAGGGATATCCTACCCCTGCGCACCGCAGGGCCCTAGCTAGCTGGGGACCTTGCCCCCTGCATCGGCCCGGCTTTAAAGGGGTTGAGCGGGCAGGGGAGTTCTAGAATTCACAAGCACATTTTTTAAATATGCGCGGAAAGGGGGGAGAAGGGATGCTTTCGGAATGGGTGGGTGTCCTGCTTTTCCTTGTGGGGGGCCTGGCAGTTGGAGCGGGAGGTATTTTAACCGCCTTTCTGATTGCCCCGCGCCGCCGCCAGGGGTCAAAGTACGAGCCGTACGAGTGCGGTATGGAAACCATCGGACCCACATGGGTGCAGTTTAAGACCAGCTACTTCCTGTACGCCTTGCTTTTCGTCATCTTCGACGTGGAAACCATTTACCTCTACCCCTGGGCCGTCAAGTTCCAGAGCCTGGGCTTATTTGCCTTTATTGAGATGATCATCTTCATCTTCATTTTAGTCGTGGGCCTCTGGTATGCATGGAAGGAAGGTGCCTTGGAATGGAAGTAAGCAAGAATGTTCACCCGGTGGAAAGGCTGACCAGGGACCCGGAGGTGGTGGGCGAGGTCAAGCGGCTGATCTACCTGGCGCCGCTGGAAAAACTCCTCAACATTGCCCGGGCCCATTCTCTGTGGCCGCTTGGTTTCGGGCTGGCCTGCTGTGCCATTGAGGCCCTCATGGCCACCAACGCTTCGCGCTTCGACCTCTCCCGCTTTGGCTACGAAGTTATGCGCGCCACGCCCCGGCAGGCAGACGTCATGGTTGTGGCCGGAACGGTGACCAAGAAAGCAGCTCCTTTTGTTGTGCGCCTCTACGAGCAGATGAGCGAGCCCAAATGGGTTATTGCCGTGGGCAGCTGTGCCATTTCCGGGGGACCCTTTGTGGATTCCTATTACGTGGTTCCCGGTGTGGATAAGCTTTTGCCCGTGGACGTCTACGTACCGGGGTGCCCGCCGCGCCCCGAGGCGGTTATCGAGGGCTTTATGATGCTGCGGGATAAAATTAAAAACCCCAAGGTGGTGACGCTGCCCCGTGGCTAAGTACGATCTGGCGCCGGAGCTGGTCGACCTCTTGAAGGAGAAGTTCCCCAGCCTGGAGGTGTTGGGAGAAGGGGTTGTGGCCGTTTCCAAAGAAGAGCTCCTCCCCTTAATGAAGGAGCTCAAGGAAAATCCTTCCTATGCCTTCGACATGCTAACCAACCTTACTGCCGTAGACTACCCGGACTGCTTTGAGGTAGTCTACAACCTGGTTTCCCTTCCCCTGAACCACCTCCTTATGGTTAAGGTGAGGGTGGAAGATAAGGAAAATCCCGCGGTGCCCTCTCTGTGCTCGCTGTGGGGCAGCGCCATCTGGCAGGAGCGGGAAGTGTACGACTTAATGGGCATAGACTTTACCGGCTACCCGGGTCACCCGACGCGTATCCTTTTGGATGAAAGCTTTAAAGGCCATCCCTTGCGGAAAGATTTTCAGTGGGAAGGTGGCAGGGAGTAGGCTATGAGAACGCAAACCTACATCTTAAACATGGGGCCCCAGCACCCCAGTACCCACGGCGTTTTCCGCATCATCCTGGAGCTGGACGGGGAGGTAGTGGTTAAGGCCAAAGCCGTACCCGGCTACCTGCACCGGGGAATTGAAAAGCTGGCCGAGCTGCGCACCTACCCGCAGGTGATTCCCTACACCGACCGCATGGACTACCTCGCCTCCATGCTCATGAACTGGGGCTACGTGGCGGCGGTGGAGAAGTTAATGGGTATTGAGGTGCCGGAGCGGGCGGAGTACATCCGGGTGATCGTGGGCGAGCTGTCCCGCATTGCCAGCCACCTTGTAGCTGTGGGCACCTACAGCGTGGACATTGGAGGATTTACCGGCTTCCTGTATTGCTTCCGGGACCGGGAACGGGTACTGGACCTTTTAGAGATGGTTTCCGGCTCGCGGATGACCTTCAGCTATTTCCGCATCGGTGGAGTGGCCGACGACCTGCCTCCGGAGTTTTTCCCCACGCTGGACAAATTCCTCCACGACCTGCCTTCGCTCTGCGACGAGTACGACGGCCTCATCACCGGCAACGAGATCTTCCAGGCGCGCACCAAGTTTGTAGGCATAATTCCCCCAGACGTGGCTGTTAACTACGGGCTCACCGGTCCAAATTTGCGCGCCAGCGGCGTCCTCTACGACCTCCGCAAGGTGCGCCCATACAGCGTGTACGACCGGTTTGACTTTGAGGTGCCGCTGGGGAAAAACGGTGACTGCTTTGACCGCTTTGCCATCCGCATTAAGGAGATAAGGCAGTCGGCCCGCATCATCCGCCAGGCGGTGGACGGGTTGCCCGAAGGGCCCATCATGGCCAAGGTGCCCAGGGTGATCAAGCCGCCCAAGGGCGAAGCCTATGCGGAAATAGAGAGCTCCAAGGGGGTTTTTGGCTGCTACGTGGTCAGCGACGGGAGCACGCAGCCGTACCGGGTTCACTTCCGCCGGCCTTCCTTCATAAACCTCGGCTACCTGGAAAAGCTGCTGGAAGGCTGGAAAATTGCCGACGTCATAGCCATCCTGGGCAGCCTGGACATTGTGCTGGGAGAAGTGGATTGTTAGACCAATCTTGAAAGTAGGGGAGAAGGGACATGGGTGAGAACCTTTTTACGGGTATAGCCGCCTGGATGCGCACCGCCCTTCTGGACATCGGCACACCGCCGCTTCTTAGCGAGTTTATCGTTCTTTTAGTTAAGCTACTGGCCGTCATTATCTTCGTTTCCCTGAACGTGCTGTGGCTGGTCTACATGGAGCGCAAGGTCTGCGCCTACATTCAGTGCCGCATCGGCCCGAACCGCGTGGGACCCAAGGGGCTCCTGCAGACGGTTGCCGACGTGCTCAAGTTGCTGGGCAAGGAGATCATCGTGCCGCGGCGGGTGGACAAGATCGTCTACCTGGCAGCACCCCTCTTGGTTTTTGTGCCTCCTATGATGGCCTTTGCGGTAATTCCCTGGGGCAACGGCATGGCGCCTGTGGAAATGAACATAGGTATCTTTTACGTGCTTGCGGTGGCCTCCCTGTCGACGCTGATTTTTTGGATGGGCGGCTGGTCTTCCTATAACAAGTATTCCCTGGTAGGCGGCATGCGGGTGGTGGCACAAATGGTGAGTTACGAGCTGCCCCTGGTGCTGGCCCTCCTGGGAGTGGTCATGCTTGCCGGCACGCTTAACATCAATGACATTGTCAACGCGCAGCGCCAGGTCTGGTTTGTCTTTGCCCAGCCGCTGGCCTTTCTTATCTACCTCACCGCCGGGATTTCCGAGGTCAACCGCGTTCCCTTCGACCTGGTGGAAGGTGAATCGGAGATCATTGCCGGCCCTTACACCGAGTACAGCGGGATGGCCTATGCCATGTACATGCTGGCCGAGTACGCCAACATGATGGTGGTGGCGTGCATGGCCACCATCATGTTCCTCGGCGGATGGCTTGCTCCTTTTGGATGGACCTTCCTGCCCTCCTGGTTCTGGTTCTTCATCAAGGTTTACGCGCTGATCTTCCTCTTCATGTGGATACGCTGGACGTACCCGCGCATCAGGGTGGACCAGTTAATGGGCTTTGGTTGGAAGGTGCTGGTACCGCTTTCCCTGGCCAACATTTTTGTTACTGGCGTGGGTATGTACGTTTACCGGGCGATAGGATGGTGATCCCATGTTCGGGCAAGGTTTATTAAAAGGACTGGCCATTACCTGGAAGGAACTCTTTACCAGAAAGGTGACCGTCCAGTACCCCGAGGAGCGATTGCCCCTGCCGGCGCGCTTCCACGGGCGCTTCGAGCTGGACGTGGATAAGTGCATTGCCTGCGGCCTGTGTGCCAGCGCCTGCCCCAACAAAGTGATCCAGATGGAAAGGGCTAAGGTGGGCAAGAGGCAATACCTGACCAAGTACGTGATGCGCATTGAATACTGCATGTTCTGCGGCTTTTGTGTGGAGGCGTGCAATAAAGACGCCTTAAGGTTCACCCACATCATCAACATGAACCAGTATTTCCGGGATAAGGTGCGGCTGGTACTCGTCGACCGGCCTGCACCGGAGGTTATACCTGAAGAGGAGCCTGCGGAGGCGCCTGAAGGGCGGGCTGCCAAGCCCAAGGCGGGTGCGGCGGGAAAAGGCAAGGCTCCTGAGGGGGAGGGTTAAGCGGTGGACAACGGCCTCTGGTTATCCCTGGCCTTTTACCTTCTGGCGGCGACCATCTTGGGCTCCGCCTTCCTGGTGGTGCTGCTCAGGAACATTGTGCACTCGGTGCTGTGGCTGGCCGTGTGCTTTGTCTCCCTGGCGGGTCTTTACCTCACGCTGGATGCCGACTTCCTGGCGGCCATTCAGGTGCTCATCTATGCCGGTGCCGTCTGCATCATGGTTGTCTTCGGTATTATGCTTATCCAGCGTGCGGACATGAAGCAGACCAACCTCTTTAACAAGCAGACCAAAGCGGCAGCCGGTGTGGTGGCGCTGGTCCTGGCCGTAACCGGCTATCTCAGCGCCGTCACGCAGTGGGGGAATGCCAAGACGCCCGTGCCCAAGGAAACGGTGGGGAGCCTTGCCGAGCTCATGCTCACCAAGTATGTCATCCCCTTTGAGGTGGCCGCCATTCTCCTTCTGGTGGCCCTGGTGGGCGCCATCATTATCGCCAAGGAGGTAAAGGGCTGATGCTGCCGCTGACGGTTGGCCTGACGCACTATGTGGTTTTATCGGCACTCCTCTTTGCCATTGGCCTGTTTGGGGTGCTCTCCAAGAGGAATGCCGTGGCCGTGCTCATCTGCATCGAGCTCATGCTCAACGCCGTGAACATCAACCTGATAGCTTTCAGCAAGTACATTACCCCCACGCTGTTTATCGGGCAGCTTTTTGCCGTCTTTGTGATCACCGTGGCCGCCGCCGAGGTGGGTGTCGGTTTGGCCATCATCATTGCCATATACCGCAACAGGCTCTCGGTTAACCTGGACGACTTCGATTGGCTGAAGTGGTAAGAAAGGTGGTGCGGGTAAGCGATGGTAGAGTTTGCTTTATATAATGCCTGGCTGGTACCCTTGCTGCCTGCCTTGGCCTTCCTGGCCATCATCTTCCTCACCAGGCCCTGGCCCATGCTCAGCGCACTGGTGGCCGTTGGCGGCATAGTAGCCTCATTTGTGGTGTCGGCCCTGGTGGCCTACGGCGTGTTCACCAACCCGGAGTTCCTGGAAAAGCCCCTGGTTTACGCCGTACGGTGGTTTTCCATGCCGGGGTTGAATGTGGACGTGGGCATACAGGTTGATCCCGTATCCGCCATGATGATCTTTATGGTCACCATGGTGGCCTCGTTGATCTTCATTTACGCCATCGGCTACATGAAAGGCGACCCCGGCTTTTCGGTGTTCTTCTCCTACGTTTCCCTTTTCGCCGCCTCCATGCTCCTCCTGGCCCTTTCCAGCAACCTGGTGGAAATGTTTGTGGCCTGGGAGCTGGTGGGCCTCTGTTCCTACCTGCTCATCGGCTTTTACAGTTACAAGATTTCCGCCCGGGAAGCGGCAAAGAAGGCCTTCATTACCTGCCGGGTGGCCGACTTTGGGTTGCTTTTGGGCCTCCTGGCGCTGCAGATAGTCTTCGGCACCTTAAACCTGGTAGAGCTTTCCGATAAAGTGGCCCACTATGAGAAATACACTACCTTTGGCGTGCTGACCCTCATCGCCGTCCTCGTCTTCATCGGGCCCATCGGTAAGTCCGGCCAGTTCCCGCTGCACGTGTGGTTGCCGGACGCCATGGAGGGCCCCACGCCGGTCAGCGCCCTGATCCACGCCGCCACCATGGTGGTGGCCGGGGTTTACCTGGTGGCCCGCACCGTGTTCATTTTTGCCAAGGTGCCGGCGGCCATGGAGCTGGTGGCCGTGGTGGGCGCCTTTACGGCACTGTTTGCAGCTACCATTGCCGTTACCCAGCGGGAGATAAAGCGCATCCTGGCCTACTCCACCGTCAGCCAGATCGGCTACATGATGCTGGGCCTGGGCGTGGGCAGCATGACCGCTGGCCTCTTCCACATGTGGACCCACGCCTTTTTCAAGGCCCTGATGTTTTTGGCCGCCGGTAGCGTGCTGCACGCCCTGCACCACAAGGCCGACATCTGGGAAATGGGCGGGCTGATTAGGAAGATGCCCGTAACCGGCTGGACCTTTGTGGTGGGCGGCCTGGCCATTGCCGGCATCCCGCCCTTTGCCGGCTTCTGGAGCAAGGATGAGATACTCGTTGCCGCCCTGGAAAGCGGCCACTACGTGCTCTTCGTTATGGCCGCCTTTACGGCCTTCCTCACCGCCTTTTACATGTGGCGCCTCATCTTCCTCACCTTCTTTGGCGAAGAAAATCCCGCGAATCACCCCCACGAGTCGCCGCCGGTTATGACCGTGCCCCTGGTGATTCTGGCCTTCCTTTCTGCCGTGGGTGGCCTAGTGGGCACGCCCTGGGCACCGGTTTGGAGCCAGTGGATTTTCTTTGAGCACCCCCACCACGTGGAGCCGAATTACTGGGTGATGATTGGTTCCGTGGTGCTGGCGGCTGCCGGCATCTACCTGGCCTACCAGCTCTATGTGGTGGATAAGGCCAAGGTGAAGGTGAAGGAGCTGGCCGAGCGCTACCGCCACATCTACACCATCCTCTACAACAAGTATTACATCGACGAGATTTACCTCTGGTTCAACCACACCATCATTGACGGCGCGGCCAAGCTGATCTACCTTTTTGACATTTATATCATTGATGGCGTTATTGTTAACGGGCTGGCTTACCTCACCGGCCTTTCCGGCGAAAGCCTGCGCGTGCTCAACACCGGGCGCCTGCAGAATTATGCCCTGGTCTTCTTCCTGGGCGTCCTGGCCCTGGTGGTTCTCCTGGCCTTTACGGGCCCCTCTTCCGCCAGCTTAACCCTGGGGGGTGTGAAATAAGATGGAGAACTTTCCCGTCCTTTTGACCATCTTGCTCTCTCCCGTGGTGGCGGCCATTATCATGGCCTTTATTCCCCGGGAAGAGCACCTGCTGATAAAGTGCGTGGCGGCCACGGGGACGTTTATTTCCATGGCCCTCTCCCTCTACGTCTTCTTTGCCTACGACCAGAGCTTGGGCGGACTGCAGTTTGTGCAGCGCATACCCTGGATTAGCGATCTGGGTGTGACCTTCTACCTGGGCGTTGACGGCATCAGTCTGCCCATGCTCCTGCTGACCAACCTGCTGGGCTTCTCGGCGGTCTTTTCCTCCTGGAACGTCAACCACCGCCCCCGGGACTTCTTCATCCTCTTCATGCTCCTGGTGACCGGGGTAATGGGCACCTTTGTGGCGCAGGACCTGTTTATCTTCCTGCTCTTTTACGAAGTGGTGGTCATCCCCATCTACATCCTGGTCATCATCTGGGGCAGCACCAAGCGGGTGACCAAGGAATATGCGGGCATGAAGCTGACCATCTACCTGTTAATTGGTTCGGCCTTCCTGCTGGTAGGCGTTATCGCCCTCTTCATGAAGACGACGGCCATCCAGGGTGCGCCGGACATGAGCTTTGAAGGCCTGGCCAGGGCGGCCCGGTATTTAAGCGAATTCGACCAGAAGTGGCTCTTTGCCCTCATGCTCTTTGGCTTTGGTTCGCTTCTCTCCATGTGGCCCTTCCATTCCTGGTCGCCAGACGGTTACGCCGGCGCTCCGACGGCGGTGAGCATGATCCACGCCGGCGTCTTAAAGAAGATCGGCGGCTACGGCTTGATCCGCATTGCCCTGTACATCCTCCCTGCAGGGGCTAAATTCTGGGCGCCGGTAATTGCCTTTCTGGGAGTGTGCGGCGTGGCCTATGCGGCCCTGGCGGCCCTGGCCCAGAAGGACCTCAAGTACATCGTGGGCTATTCCAGCGTGAGCCACATGGGCTACGTGCTGCTGGCCGTGGCTTCCCTGAACGTAATAGGTGTCAACGGGGCCGTGGCCAACATGTTTGCCCACGGTATAATGGCAGCCCTCTTCTTCTCCACCATTGGTTTCATCTACGAAAAGACCCACACGCGCTGGATCCCCGACCTGGGCGGGCTGGCCCGGCAGGTGCCCCGCATTGCCGTGGCCTTCATGCTGGCCGCCCTGGCGTCGCTGGGACTGCCCGGCCTGATCAGCTTCGTCCCGGAGTTCACCATCTTCATTGCCGCTTTTAAGGTGTACGGTGGCCTGGCGGTGGTGGCCATTGCCGGCATCATCATCACGGCCCTGTACGCCCTGCGGGCCGGTGCCAATACCCTCTTCGGGCCGCCGCGGCCGGAGTTCAACCACCTGCGGGACATCCGCGGTCCGGAAATGGTACCTCTCGTGGTGCTCGGTACCGTGCTGGTAGTGGGAGGCCTCTTCCCCTTCCTCCTCTTTGACGTAATTAATAGCGGTGTGGTACCCTTGATGTCCCAGATCGGTGGCGCGCTTAAGATAGGGGGGGCTTTCTAAATGAACGTTAACCTTTCTCTCCTGGCTCCTGAGCTTTTCATCTCGGCCCTGGGGTTGGCCGTGCTCATCCTGGGTTTGATCGTTCCCAAGGATTCCCGTCACGGGCTAGGCTGGCTTACCGTCTTCGGGCTGTTGCTGGGCATGGGCATCACCATGGCCGGCTGGGAAAACCAGGGAACCCTGTACGGCGGCCTCTTTGTGGTCGACCAGTACGCCGTGTTCTTCAAGCTCACCTTCCTGGTGGCGGCCTTCCTGGTGGTTCTCGGCTCCATGCGCTACGTGGACATGATGGGTGACCAGAGCGAGTATTACAGCATGATCCTCTTTGCCACCCTGGGGATGATGGTGCTGGCTTCAGCCGGGGATTTCATGACCCTTTACCTGGGCCTGGAGCTGATGACCATTGCCTTTATCGTGCTGGTCTGCTTCCGCCGCAACGATGTGAAGTCGGTGGAGGCCGGTATCAAGTACCTTTTGCTGGCCGGCGTTTCTTCGGCAGTGCTCCTCTACGGTTTGAGCTTGGTCTACGGCTTGACGGGAACGGTGGTCATTGGTGAAGTGGGGCGCGCTTTGACCGCCCGGCCCGTACCGGCCCTCATCCTGGGGCTGGCCATGCTCTTGGCCGGCCTGGGCTTTAAGGTTTCCGCCGTTCCCTTCCACATGTGGACGCCCGACGTATACGAGGGGGCACCCACACCCGTGACGGCCTTCCTGGCCGTGGGTTCCAAGGCGGCATCCTTTGCCGTGCTCCTGCGGGTGTTTATTGGCGCCCTGCCGGCAGTCTGGGCCCACTGGGCCATGCTGGTGGCCGTGCTGGCGGCGGTAACCATCATTGTGGGTAACCTCGTGGCCATTCCCCAGACAAACATCAAGCGGCTGCTGGCTTACTCCAGCATAGCCCAGGCCGGCTACATCCTGGTGGGGCTTATTACTGCCACCGGCCCGGGGATAAAGGCCGTCATGTTTTACGCCTTCCTGTACGTGTTTGCCACCGTCGGCGCCTTTACCGTGGTCACGCAATACTACTCCGTTACCGGCAGCGATGAAATCAAGGACTACGCCGGGCTGAGCCAGCGTTCCCCTTTGATGGCCGCGGTGATGGTCATCTGCATGCTCTCCATGGCCGGCATACCGCCGCTGGCAGGATTTGTGGGCAAGTTCTACCTTTTCAAAACCATTATTAACGATTACCTCTGGCTGGCCTTTATCGGCCTCATCATGAGCATGGTCTCCGTCTACTACTACCTCAAGGTAGCCCTGGTCATGTACCGCGACGAGCCGGCAGACCCGGCCCCCATTCAGCTCAGCGCTCCGGTGGCCCTTACGCTGCTCATTGCCATGATTGTCACCATCGTGCTGGGCGTTTACCCGGGACCGCTTTCGGAAGCCACCAATGTGGCGGCGCAGTCTTTCTGGCGCTAGTCAGGAGGCAGCTTGGCGGCGGGGCATTCTGCCCCGCCCCTTTCTCTTTACCGGCTGCGGAAGCGCATCAGCACCGCATCCCAGTTGATGTTCTGCCAGAAAGCTTCTATGTACCCCCGCCTGTCGGTGCCGTAGTCCATGTAATAGGCATGCTCGTACACGTCCATTACCAGCAGGGGTTTCATATTTAGGATGAGCCCCACGTTGTGGGCATCCAGCGTGTAATTGTGCAGGAGGCCGTCATCGGGATCAAAAGCGAGGACGGCCCAGCCCCGGGCGGCCAGGCCGCAGGCCTTAAAATCCTCTTCCCAGGCCTCAAGGGAGCCAAAGGAATTCACCATGGCTTCCTGAAGGGCCCTCGGCGGGTGACCGCCTGCTCCCCCCAGGTTGCCGAAGTACAGCTCGTGAAGCTTGACGCCGTTATATGCGTAGCTTTCTTCCACTTTAAGCTCGCGGAAAGGACTGTAGGTGGCATTGGCCGCGGCGCGTTCGGTTGCCTTCAGCAACGTCCGGATCTCGTTGGTTTTATTAACATATCCTTGATAGAGCTTGTAGTGCTCTTGCATGTTGTAGGAGGAAATCCCCCGCAGGTGGAGAAGCTCGGAGGGAAGCGGCTTGGGAGTAATGGCATTGTACATGGGTAGCACCCCCGGGTGTGTTTGTGGCCTTACCATGGCATTATATGCCTTTTTCCTCCTCCTTGCCCCTACAGGAGAAAGGGTACAGGGCGGAGAATAAATGTCTCAACTTTCAAAAAGGGGTGGTAGAGATGTCCGTTGATCTCGCCATGGAAGTGCGCAACAGGGCCGGCAACTATTTCCGGGAAGGCTACAATTGTGCCGAGTCGATATTCCTGGCCTTTCGCGAAGTGCTGGCCCCGGACCTGAACCGGGACCTGGTACGCCTGTTCACCGGTTTCGGGGGCGGGCTGGGTTATGCCGGGTGTATTTGCGGGGCGCTGACCGGGTCGGCAGCCGTGCTTGGTTTGTTGGCCGGGCGCACGGACTGCCAGCAGGACCGCCTCCGGGCCTATAACCTGGCGAAGGAATTTCACGACCGCTTTGAAGGCAACTTCGGTGCCACTTGCTGCCGCTTGTTGAACCCCCACCCGTTTGATTCGCCCGAGCACCTGCGCAACTGCCTGAAAATCACGGGGAACACCGCCAGGCTACTTATGGAGTTCCTGCTGGAAAAAGGGCTTTACGGCACCCGGGGTTAAAGGCGGGAGGAGCGCGTGACCTTCCGGCGAAAAATGCTGGGGCGTTGCGGGGAAGAGGCGGCGGCCGCCTACCTGGCACAGAAGGGCTATCGCATTTTGTGCCGCAATTACCGCTGTGCCCTGGGTGAAATAGACCTCGTGGCCGTAGATGGGGCTACCCTTGTCTTTGTCGAGGTGCGCTCCCGCAGCTCGGAGCGCTTTGGCCTCCCCGAGGAAAGCGTGACCTGGCGCAAGAAAAGAAGGCTGCGCCAGCTGGCCTCTTATTTCCTCGCCTCCTGCGGGGGCCACCGGGGGCCCGTGCGTTTTGATGTCCTGGCCTTACGTTACGCCGCGGACGGCAGCTTAATGGCCATCGAGCATATAGTGAATGCTTTTTAGGGCAGGGGAGGAGAGAAAGTATTGCCACTTGCCTTTTCTTTTTGGGGGCAATAAAATTAGCTTTTGCAGGCATAATTGAGCTTGCTCGAGGCATCCCCGTGAAAAAGACATTTTTAGCCCTCGTTTGTGCAAAAATCCCCTTGAAATTGTCCCTTGACCCTGCGAAGCCCCGTATGGTAAAAGTATAAGTGCACCGTGCGGGAGCGCGGTGGGGTGGTCCTTGAAAACTGAACAGGGTGGCGCGGAGCGGGCTTTGTTTGGGGTTTTAATGGAGAGTTTGATCCTGGCTCAGGACGAACGCTGGCGGCGTGCCTAACACATGCAAGTCGAGCGGGCTGGTGGTGGGTGAAGAGTCTATCATCAGTTTAGCGGCGGACGGGTGAGTAACGCGTGGATAACCTACCCGTGAGACCGGGATAACCCTGGGAAAC
>NZ_AUBR01000051.1 GCF_000429345.1 Desulfovirgula thermocuniculi DSM 16036
AGTGAGAGCAGCTGCCTAGGCTGTTCTTCTTCCTGAACTTTCCTTCCGTCTCCCTGGGCTGCAGGCGGAAGGTGATGGCAGCAGCAAATTGACGCTTGTTAGTGAGCTCTTAGTGCCTTTGCTTGGCGTTCCTTGAGAACCGTGCAGCGTGGAGAGCCGGAAGTAAGAAGCCATGAGGGCCAATAGGACCCTGTCCAAAAGCAAGGCAGCCTCCACCCCTGGGCAGGTGGGACGAAGGAAAGTTTGGGGCCGGCTGGTACACGGCACCCTGGGAGGCATGAGAGGGTACATCACCAGGGCGAGGTGTGGGGGTGTTAACGCGCGCGAAAAATTTGTTCCGTGAGCAACCCCAAGAGAACTTTACACCACGTACTTCCAGACATAGACGTATATGGGTATTATTATCAATCACCACCTTCTTTGAAAAATGAAAAAGGCTGATTTAAAGAGTTTTGCGGAAATTTTGGGACCTTACTGAGAGAGGCTTCCTTCTCCATGACCCCTCCCCAGCATTCTTTCCCTCTGAGACGAAAGCGTTTCCTAGACGGACTCTCCGCCTCCCATCCCTCATGCATGGTCCCTAACTTGATCTCTGCCCTCTTGGCCCCTCCTGTACGCTGAAGGGGAATGTACACCCCGTCTGCCTCAATAACTACAAGCTCAGCCTCCCTCCGGCCTTCTTTAACTTCCCCCTGCTCAAAAAAGGCCTCCCTTTCCTTCTCCTGCTCGGCTAATCTGGCCTCACCTGCTTCCTGGACCCACCGGTGTATCTCCTGGTGGCTCACAGGTACTAAAAGAAATTCCTGCATAAAAAGGGCTGCCTCTCGGTAGGACATCTTCGCAGCTAATGCCACCGCAATTTGTTGAACTAGTGGACAGAATCGCTCCTCTTTCTTGAGCCCTAAAAGCTCATCCAGAGGATAGCGGTATTCGTAGCCATCCGGTCCCTCTCTCCTGTAGCCACGTCGCTTGTAGCGAATCTCTAATCCAAACAAAGTTATCAACGAGCGTTCCTTCTTCCCAATGGACTCCCAACCCTTGAGCTCACCGCTGCATCTCGCCTTGAAACAAAGAGCGTCATCAAGCCCTACAAGCAACATGCTAAGTGCTTTTGCCAGCTTCTCACCTAAAATAAAAATGATTTCCATGACCAGGTCCTTGAATGTGAAACTTCCTTGCGGTATGATCTCCTTGAACACTTTTCTCATTGAACCTCACTCCCCTCCGTTCGTGTTGGTTTCCCACTCGGAGTGAGGTTCTTCTTTTTTTAGGCTACTCCTCCTTACCCCCGAAATAATTTTACTCGATGGGGCTTTGCAAGGGAAAATGCCGGACTGGCAGAACCCCAAAAACCCTGCAGGCTGGGGACAGAAGAGTTTGTGGAAACATTGACCAAGTGGTGGTATCCTCGCTGTTGCCTTATTTTTACAAAGCTCACCTGTTGCACTCGTGTCCACTCCAGGGAGCTACCCCGCGGGTTGGAGAAGGGTCCTCCTCTCCCTTCTTCCGGCCCGCGGGGGAGGCATAATGGCAAGCTAACTGCAACAGTCCAGGGGCATGAAAAGAGGGTTTATGCCGGCAAGGCCGCTCTGTTACGGCCCATTTTTTTCGACAAAAGGCCGTGTAAAATTTCAGTAGGCGCCAGAAGGGGACAATTCTCCTTGCCTCCGGACGGCAGGCGCGGTAAGATAGCCTTGGAGGGCAGGATCTCTCCCTCTCGGATACCACCACCTGTCGGTTCTGCGGGGAAGCTGACCCGCGGGTCTTTTTTTTCCCCGGGGCGTGGGCCAAAAAGCGTTCCCCTCCCCCTTCCGGAGTCTCGCGCGGGGCACCCGCGCGAGACCGGGAGCAAGACCCCGGCCCGCCCACTTTTCGACGAAATTCCCCCTGGCACCCCGCCCGGGATTGTGGTAAAATTGCCTCGGGCGGCCACGGACTTTCCGGGTTTTTGCTGCGATCGGGGATGCCCTTCCGGGAACCTCTCGATGGGGTTCCCGGAAGGGCTTTTTTCGGGAGTCCACGCTGGGCGAAGTGCGCGGGGCGTGCAGGTAACCCCGCGCGCCTTCCCGTTTTCGGTAACTTGTTTTTCGAACCGGTTGCTGGCGGAACCGGTCCCCCCTCCCCGCCGAGAGTTTGCTAACGGTTTGCTAACGGATTGCTAACGAACTACCTTGGACTAACCCGAAAATAACCGGACTAACTGGACTAACTTTTGCAAACGTTTTTCTATGCCACCCCGCCCGGCCCTTGATTTTCAACGGTTTTCGAAAATCTAGAAGCCCCGCTCTCGCGGGGCTTCCGGCCCTTTTGGTGGGCGCGGTAGGGATTGAACCTACGGCCTCTTGAATGTGAGTCAAGCGCTCTCCCACTGAGCTACGCGCCCGCCCTTTTTCACTTGCAGCAAAAATTATAGCACGCGCAGCGTCAAAAGGCAAGAGAAAATTTACTTGTGAGGCAGCCCCGTTGGTTCCCGGGGCTGCCTCACCAGAGTCCTAGGCCAGGGTGCACTTCATTTTGGCCATTGCCGCCACCACATCGGAGCGGCTGATAATGCCCACCAGCTTTTCCCCGTCGAAAACGGGAACCCGCTTGATTTTTTTCTGTGACAGCACGGCGGCAACCTCTTCCACAGGGGTGTCTACGGTAACGCCGACGACCTCGCGGCTCATGATGTCGGCTACCGTTTGCCCCCCTTTCATGTTCAGGAGATCCGCCGAGCTCACAACGCCCACCACCCGCCCCAGGTCGTCACAAACCGGAAGGCCGCTGAAGTGGTGCTCCGCGAGAAGCTTGGTGAGCTCGTGGATGCGCGCGCGGGCGTTGATGGTCACTACAGGGGCAGACATGATATCTTTAGCCAGCATTCTCTCCTTCCTTTCCCTTTGGATTAACCCCAAAGAGCCAGGTGACCGTATAGAAGGCGGGCAAGGCTCTTGCGGTAGGGCACCAGCCACACGGCATAACCGTACCGCCCGCTGTACCTGAAGGGAAGGCTGCCGCGGAAGAGGTACCTGCCTTCTCCCAGGTCCTGCACGGGGTCCATGACCACTTTTTCGCCGCGCAAAATTTCTCCCCTTGCCCCGGCAGGGCCGCAGTAAACCATGGCCTGCACGTCTTCGGGACGCAGGGTGCCCAGAAAAACCACTGCTTCCACCGTCAGGCTATCCCCCTCCCTTAGAGACCAAGGTTCGCCCGTTTCCACCTTCTCTATCCTCACCTGGCCCCAGTTTTCCTCCACCCACTTTTTCCAGGCGGCCAGTTCCCTGGCCTCCTTCTGCCCCCCTTCCTTTAACTTCTCATAAAAAGCTGCCGCCGGGCGGTAGAATTTCTCGTAGTATTCCAGAACCATGCGGTGGCTGTTGAATACCGGTGCAAAGGCCACGATGGCCCTTTTCATCATCTCCACCCATTCCAGGGGAAGGCCCCACGAATCGCGCCGGTAGTACAGGGGGATTATTTCCTTCTCCAGGAGGTCATAGAGTAGCCTGGCCTCCACCTCGTCCTGGTACGACTGGTCGGCGTACTCTTCCCCCCTGCCAATAGCCCAGCCGGCTTCCGGCGTCCAGGCTTCGTCCCACCACCCGTCCAGTGTACTCACATGCAGGGCACCATTGATCACCGCCTTCATGCCGCTGGTGCTGCAGGCCTCCATGGGGCGGCGGGGGTTGGCCAGCCACAGGTCCACCCCTTGCAGGATGTGCCTGGCCACATTCATGTCGTAATCCTCCAGGAAAATTACCCGCCCTTTGAATTCTTCCCGCCCAGTGAACTCCACAATTTTCTCAATGAGCTTCTTCCCTTCCTCGTCACGCCGGTGGGCCTTGCCGGCAAAGATAAACTGCACGGGGTATCGCGAGTTGCGGCAAATGGCGGCCAGCCGCTCCACATCCTGAAAGATGAGGGCCGGTCGCTTGTAAGCGGCAAAGCGCCGGGCAAAGCCAACCGTCAGGGCGGCAGGGTCCAGGACTTCGGCAGCTTCCCTCACGTCCCGCTCGCTGGCCCCGCGTTCCCGCAGGGAGGCGGCCAGCCTCTTTCTGACAAACTCGACCAGCCGGTCTTTCTGGGCCTGGTGCGCCTGCCAGATTTCCCGCGGAGGAATTTCCCTTACCCTCTCCCACGTTGCCTTCTCCTGTGGCCTTTCGCGCCAAACCTGGCCCAGGTAGCGGTCGAAAAGGCCGGCCATTTCCGGCCCGGTCCAGGTCGGCAGGTGCACGCCGTTGGTAATGGCTTCTATGGGCAGCTCTTCTTCCGGCACTTCCGGCCAGACGTCCTGCCACATCCGCCTAGCCGTGCGGGCGTGCAGGCGGCTGACAGCGTTGGCCCAGGAGGAAAGGCGCAGGGCAAGCACGGCCATGTTAAAAGGCTCGTGCTGGTTATGGGGATCTTTACGCCCCAAGGCAAAGAACTCCTGCCGGGTAAGTCCCATCTCTTGATAATAGGCGGTAAAATACTTGTCAATTAAATAGTGGGGAAAGAGGTCAATGCCGGCAGGTACAGGGGTATGGGTGGTAAAGATGTGCGCACTTGCCGCCAGCTCCCTGGCGGCGGCAAAGTCGAGCCGGTATTTCTGCATAAGCTGGCGGATGTGCTCGAGCACCAGGAAAGCGGAGTGCCCCTCGTTGAGGTGGTAGGCAACGGGTTCTATGCCCATGGCGTAGAGGGCACGTACCCCCCCTATGCCCAGAATCATTTCCTGTTGCAGGCGCCTTTCAATGTCCGCGCCGCGGTAAAGGCGGTCGGTTATGCCCCGGTCAATTTCCAGGTTTAGGGGGCTGTCCGTGTCCAGGAGGAAAAGGGAGAGGCGGCCCACGCGGGCACGCCAGATGAGTACGTGGACCTGTCGCTCGGGCATTTCCACCGCCACGGTAAGCGGCATGCCGTCCTCCCTGCGTACCTGCTCCAGGGGCAGGGAGTAAAAGTCATAGTAGGGATGGATTTCCTCCTGGCGGCCGAAAACATTGATGCGCTGCCGGAAGTAGCCGTGCCTGTACAGGAGGCTCACACCCACCAGGGGCAGCCCAAGGTCGCTGGCCGATTTCATGAGGTCGCCGGCCAGCACGCCCAGGCCGCCGGCATACATGGGCAGGGATTCGGCAATGCCAAACTCCGCCGAAAAGTAAGCTATGCACTGCCGGCAAAAGGGCAGCTCCCGCCCTTCGGAAGGGAAGGAATGCCCCTCTATGTACTCGCGGTAAGCCCTGTACACCTCTTCCAGCTTATCCACGTAAGCCTTGCTCGCGGCGGCCTCGCGCATTTTCTCGCCGCCCAGCCGGTGCAGGAAGGCCACCGGGTTGTGCTCGCATTGCTCCCACAGTTCCGGGTCCAGAAGGCGGAAGAGGTCAAAGGTTTCGTGGAAGAGCGGCCAGTAAAAGTCGGCGGCAAGCTCATATAGAGGCTCCAGTGCGGCAGGCAGCCGCGGCTTAACCGTAAAATAGCGCCAAGAAGGCATTTTTATCAACCGTTACCTCCTTTTAACACTTCCCGGTAAGCGGCCAGGGTTTTCCTGGCCACCGCCTCCCAGGTATACTCGCGGGCCACTTTTTCGCGCGCCCTCCGCTTTAGCTCACTCCTCAGGTGCGGCTGGCTGAAAAGCTGCTCCAGGCAGCGATAGAGATCCTCGTCGTCCCCCGGAGCAAACGTGAGGCCGGTCACCCCGTGCTCGACGATTTCGGCCAGGCCGCCGGCACGGGACACCACCACCGGCACCCCTGCCGACATGGCCTCCAGGGCCACTATGCCAAAGGGCTCGTAGAGGCTGGGGAAAACGGCCACCGCACTCCTGGCCAGAAGCCTGTTGCGGGCTTCTTCGGAAACAAAACCGGTGAAGGTTACCCGGTCCGCCACTCCCAGGCGCCCGGCCAGTTCTTTGAGCTCGTCCTCATAGGGCCCCGTGCCGGCAACAACCAGGGTGGACGCGGGGTATGCCTTTACGAGGCGGGCAAAGGCCCGGAGCAGCACCTGGACCCCCTTTTCCGGCACCAGCCGCCCTACGTAGAGGACCGTGCAGCTGTCTTCCCCCGCATGGTGGCTGATTTCAATGGGCTGCACGGCATTAGGGATTACCTCTATAGCCCCTGCAGGCGGCCCGAAGAGCCGGCTTACTTCCGCAGCCATGTAGCGGCTGCAGCAGATCACCTTTCGGGCGCTTTTCACCAGCTCCCCCTCAATGCGGTGGATGGTCCGCTGCAGCTCATTGTGCAGGCCGCGGTGCCGCCCGTACTCAGTGGCGTGAATGGTGGCCACCAAGGGCATGCCCAGGGCTTCCTTCAATTCCCAGGCCGCCTGGGCCACCAGCCAGTCGTGAGCGTGGAGGATGGCCCTTCGCGGGGCAAGGCGGGTCAAGATCTCCTTGCCCAGGTCGGCCATTTCCAGGTTGAACTGCAGCACCCAGTAAAGAAAACTATCTCCTCCGGGAGGATACCGCCGGGGAAGGTAGTGCACGAAAACACCTTCCCTTACCTCCCATGTAAACCTGCCTTCCGGGGAAAGGGTGAGCACGTGCACCTGCGCCCCGCACCTTGCCAGCGCTCGGGAGAGGTCGCGGACGTGCACGCCCAGGCCCCCCACGTGATGGGGAGGGTACTCCCAGGCCAGCATGCACACCAACAGCCCATCCTCCTCCCGTGGGCAAAAGGCCGCCGGGTAGCCGGGGCGGCAGTAATGCCGGTAGTCGAGAGAGGGGAAAAGGCCGTGCTTTGCTTCCAGGCGGGCCAGAAGTTCCGCGTCCGGAACACCCCGGCGGTAGCAGTCAAAAAGCCTGAAGAAGTTTTGCAGGTGCTCCCTGGCCCGCCTGGCCGCGTATTCCACCACCGTCTGGTTGGTGAGGATGAAGGCCCAGTCGCTGCTCTGGGCCAGCAGCAACTCACGCGCCGCCTGCTTAATGAGGCGCTCTTCCAGGGAGCCACCGCGGGCGCCGCCTTCGGCCATGGCCTGCATGGCCTTTTCTGCCTGGTGGAGGCCCTGGTAGAGCCAGTCGTTGGCAGGGTTAAGCCAGACCTTGTGGTAGCCCCCATCCCCCCAGCTGGAAAAGCCCGTCACTGCCTCCCGGCGGGGGGGATGGCGCTGCAGGTAGGCCCCGAGAGTGGTGAGCCGGAAGTTCTGGCCGGGACCGCAGGCCAGTTCGAGCACGTTTTCCAGCCAGTACGGTCCCTCAAACCACCAGTGGCCAAAAAGCTCGGCGTCATAAGGCGCGACCACCACCGGCGGTTCCTCCATGAGGGCGGACCAGTGGGCTATTTGACGCCGGCGGTTGGCCACGAAGTCTCGAGCGTGCTCTTTTGCCCTCCCGCAGGCCGCCTCGAAATCGTAGGGCTCCTTTTCGGCCCCTTTCCCGGTAATGCGGTAATATTTAAACCCCGTATCGCCCCGCACACCGCCCACCAGGAAAGGCTGCAGGTAATCCAGTTCCAGGTCGTAACCGATATCCCGGTAAAACTCGCGGTAATGCGGGTCTCCGGGATAGCCCGTAAGCCTGTTCCACACCTGGTGGGAGGTCTCCCAATCGCGGCCAAAAGCTGCCACCTTGCCGTTAAGCAAAACGGGTGCATAAACGGCAAAGGGGGGCTGCGGGGAGGCACCCAGAAAGCCGTGGGTGGCCAAGACCACGTACTTCACCCCCGCCGCATGGAGGAGATCTTCCAAACCCGGGGTGTACCCGCACTCCGGAAGCCAGAAGCCCTCGGGGATTTTTCCCATGACCTGCGCAAAATAGTCCAGGGCTATCTTTATCTGTGCGTACCTCGCCTCAGGGGTAATCATGAGGGGCAGGTAGCCGTGAGTGGCGCAAGTGGTAATCAGTTCCAGGTGGCCCTTTTCCTCCAGCCTCTTCAAAGGGGCCAGCAGATTCCCGCGGTATGTATCGCAATACGCCCTTTTTATTTCCACGAGGCGCTGCTGGTAGAACAGCGCCAGGTTGCGGAAAGCCGGTTCCCCCACGGTTCTCCTTTCTTCCCGGGCGGCCAGCTCCAGGAGCTTGTCCAGGTAGCGCACATAACGCTCCTGAATCAAGGGGTTAAGGAGCATGCTCATGAGCGTGGGAGAAAGGGAGAGGGTGAGCTTAAAGTCAAGGCCCCGTGCGTCCAGCTTTTCCCAGCTCATTAAAAGGGGCAGGTAGGATTCCGTGAGGGCCTCAAATAGCCACTTTTCTTCCAGCGAGATCTCTTCCCCCTCGCAGGGAATAAAGGGCAGGTGGGCGTGCAACAGAAAAGCCAGGTAACCGGCTGCCCCGCTGGGTGCCATGAAACTCACCTCTTTTCAGGACCACCTGTAGAGCTCCAGGGGAAAGTAACCCGGGGTAAGCATCTGGTGGGTTGGCTGTGGGGGCAGGAGGTGCTCTGCTGCCGGGGTGGGGCCGTTAACAGGGGTGTGGCCAAGGGAGAAGAACTTTCCCTCTGGGGACTTAAAGCCGATCTCCACGCCGTAGCCGGTGAGGGGTTCTTGGAGGTGAATGTATGAACAGCCCGTTTCCTCCAGGGGCACGACCAATTCCGTCAACGGTGAAGGCGGGTTAAGGCTCAGCCGCAACACGAGCTGGGGCTTTTCCCCACACTTTTGCAGGAAGCTGCGCAGCACCTTCAGCCTTTCAGGAGCAAAGGACCAGTACACATACAGGTTGTACGGGTCCTGGGGCAAGGCCACCAGGAGGTTGAAAAAGGATGGTCTCAAGTGTGCGGGCATGGAATACACCCCCCTGGTAAAACTAGGTACACATGACCCAAACCCTCCTCTTCCCTTCTTCTAATTTTTTTATATCATGCATTTACTTACCAGTCAATTTGTACGAGCCAAAAACCGTTACCTTTTTTAACAGCCGGCACAACGGCATAAGCGTCTTTCCGGGCGCACCACCGCAGGTCTGCTTCCCTGCCCAGGTGCAGGAGCTTCCTGCCGTGGCGGGAGTGCGTGAAGGCGGCAAAAAAATCTTCCGCATAGGCCCGGGCCAGGTGCAGCGCGGCCACCGCCAGGTCGGAAAGGCAGGAAGGGTCCTTCACGCCCATTTCGGCAATGACCACCCCCGCCGCCAGGGCATCCTCCAGCGAAAAGGAACCCCCGGAGCCGGCGCAAATCAAGACCACGTCGCCGTCCCCCTTCATGAGTTCCCCGGCGACGGCCCCGGCATTTAAAAGGGAGCCTACCAGCACGCGGCCTGCCGCTTCCGCCGCGCGGCAGATGGCCCGCGTACCGTTGGAGGTGGTAAGCACCAGCCACCTGCCTCCCACCGCCTCCGGGGAAAACTCCAGCGGGGAATTGCCGCAGGGGAAATCCTGCACCTTCAGACCGCCCCTTTCCCCCGCCAGGATGACGGGCTCTCCTTTTGCGGCCAGCCTTGCGGCCAGCTCCCGGGCCTCACCCACGGTTTCCACCGGTATCACCCCCCGGCAACCGTGGGAGAGGGCGGTGACCATAGTGCTGGTAGCCCGCAGGACGTCGAAAACCACTGCCGTCCGGCCGGCCAGATCCTGGGGTCTTATTTCCTCCGCCGTCGGTACAAGGTCGATGCGCACGGGCAGCACTTTCCCTCCCGGTGTAAAAGTCACTACCGGATTTATTATACCGCCGCCGGGGCCCCAAGAGGGTTTTGGGAGGCCGGGATGGAAAAAATAAGCGAAGGGTAATGCCTCTCGAAGGGAAGTGTGGCCGGTGCACCCGTACTGGCATAAGCGCTACAGGCACCTTTCCCGCTACCGCGAAATAGCCAACGTCCTGGCCAGGCACGGTTTCGGGTACATCCTCCACCAGCTGGGGCTGGGTGAGCTCTTAAACCTGGGACGCCGCTTGAGGGTAGGTAAGGGCGCACCGGTAGGAGAACAGCCCTCACCCGCCAGACGGCTGCGCCTCGTGCTGGAGGAGCTGGGCCCCACTTTTATCAAGCTCGGCCAGGTGCTGTCCACCCGCGCCGACCTCTTACCGCCGCCGTACATAGCGGAGCTGGAAAAATTGCAGGACCAGGTGCCCCCCTTTCCCTTTTCCCTGGTGCGGCAGTGCCTGCAGGCAGAGCTCGGCCTGCCGCCGGAGGCCGTGTTTGAAGAGTTTGAGGAGCACCCCCTGGCTGCCGCCTCCTTAGGCCAGGTTCACCGCGCCAGGTTAAAGGACGGGACGCCGGTGGTGGTGAAGGTGCAGCGGCCCGAGGCGGAAAAACTGGTGGCCACGGATATGGAGATCCTGCACGACGTGGCGCGGCTGGTGGACAGGCACAGCCCGTGGAGGGAAGTCTACCATTTTGAAGACTTCGTCGGGGAATTCGAGAAGATCCTCCGCCGGGAAATGGACTTTACCGTTGAAGGCCAAAACGCGGAAACCTTCCGCCGCCACTTTGCCGGCGATGAAACGGTTTACATACCCGCGGTTTACTGGAACTACACCACCCGCAGGGTGCTGACTATGGAATACCTCATGGGAGCAAAATTAAGCGATCCGGAGGCGCTGGACCGCATGGGCATCCGGAGGGACCTGCTGGCAAGGCGCCTGTCCAGGGCCCTCCTGCGGCAGATACTGCAGCACGGGTTTTTCCACGGGGATCCCCACCCCGGCAATCTGGCCGCCCTCGCGGGAAACCGGATAGCCTTCCTGGACTTCGGCGTGGTGGGCAGACTGAGCGAGGAGCAGAGGGAAACCATCGGCGACCTTGTTTTGGGGATCATCCGCCGCAACACCGCACAGGTGCTGGGGGCCATAGAAGACCTGGGCGTAATACCGCCCCACGTCAACAGAAACGTCTTATACCAGGACGTCGATGCCCTGCGGGAAAAATATTACGACATCCCCCTCAGCGAGATCAGCCTGGGCGAGGCCCTGCGGGATATCATGGGCGTGGCCTTCAAGCACCGCATTCGCGTGCCCACCCAGTTTACACTCCTGGTAAAGTCCCTGGTGGTGGCGGAAGGGGTGGTGGCGCAACTCGACCCGCAGCTCAGCATGGTGGAAATCGCCCGTCCCCTGGGGAGCCAGCTTTTGCTCCGGCGCATCGGCTTGCAGAAAGTCAAAAGGCTCCTTCACGAAGGCCTCACCGCATACGGCCGCCTGCTGGGCCGGCTGCCCCGCAAGGTGGACCGCCTGCTGGACCTGGCCGCCAGCGGCGGCCTGATCGTCAAAACCGTCAACCCGGAACTAGGCCAGGTGCTTTCCCAGCTCAACGCCATGGTCAACCGGCTGGTGTTGAGCATCCTGCTGGGATCCCTCATCGTGGGCTCTTCCCTCCTCCTCGGACGGGGCTACAACACCCTCTGGGGGATACCCGTCCTGGAGGGATTGCTCCTGGCAGGCGGTATTCTCAGCCTGGCGCTGATCTTCTCCATCCTGCGCTCGCGCCGCTTTTAGAAACGCATAATGAAAGCGCCCCCTTTTAGGGGCGCCTTGTGTTCTTTTTCTTGTCCGTCAGTAGGTAAAGGTGAAGGCGTCCAGGATGCGGCTGACCGGGCGCGACTGGAGCCAGGAGTTGGGCACCCAGGACTCAAAGAAGTAAAGGGCACCGTTGGTGGGATCCACGCCGCTTAAAGCCTCCAGCGCAGCCCTTTTAGCCTCCTCGCTGGCCGGCCGGTTGATCCAGCCGTTTAAAACCGGCTCGAACTGGTAAGAGCCGGTCTCGTCCACCTGGTAAATCACCCCGGGAATGGTGGACGGAAAGAGGTGGCTCTTCACGCGGTTGACCACTACCGCTCCCACCGCCACCTTGGTGAGGTAAGAGCACGAGTCGGCCTCGGCGGTAATCAGCCTGGCCAGGAGGTCAAAGTCCGCGCGGCTGTAGCTGATGGGACCGGGGTAAACCCCGCTCCTGCTGGCCGGCCACCCTGTCCCGCCCCCGGCTGCGGGAATGAGGAGCTTCTGCCCGGGGTAAAGGAGGGAGCTCGTCAGCCCGTTGGCCGCCATAATGGCCTGGTAGCTCACGCCGTAACGCAGGCCGATCAGGTAAAGCGTGTCGCCGGGCTGCACCACGTAGAGGTTACTTTGTGCGGGGATGTACAGCTGTTGTCCCGGATAGATCAGGTCGCCCTGCAGGCCGTTGGCCCGCTTGAGTTCTTCCACGGTAACCCCGTACGCGCGGCCAATGAGATAGAGGGATTCCCCGGGGCTCACGGTGTGCGTGGCCGCAACCGCAGGGCCGAAGGGCAGCAAAAAATAAGCCGCCAACGCCAGCAGCAAAATAAAAGGGCGCTTCATGCCTTACCTCCTCGGACGGCCTCCGGGGTTAGTTGCTGGGTTCGGGTGAGGAGGACACCCTACCGCGCGCCGCAGCCACCACCTCCTCCACGGCAGCAACGCGGATTCACCCCGGTTAACTGGTTGGTTTTCCCCCGTACCCTGCTTCCTGGCAGGGATTCGGCCTTTTTTCTACAATTATACAGGTTTTTCGACACTAATGCCAAGTGGTAATATATACCAAGTTGGCGGCTAATAGCGGTACTTCTGCCTTTCGCGTATCTTATCGTTAATGCGCTCGATAAGGTAGACGGTATTGAAAACATGGTGCAGCTGGATGGCCACGCTCTCCACCGGGCGATCCAGGTGCAGCAGGTGCGGCTCCACAACCAGTTCCGTGCCGTACTCGCTTTCCAACCGGCGCTTAAAAGCCTGGAGGATTTCTCCTCGGGTGCGCTCGTCTCCCACTTCCAGCCAGGGGGTGGCAGGGCCAACCTCCTTGTTTACCTTGTCCCTTATTACGCTTAAAAGCATCTCCCGGAATTGCTCAAACCTCGGTGGCTTCGGCCTCTGCAACCTCCCGCCTCCCTTTACTTCGTTTTTATCTCCAAAGCCCGCACGCCCACGGTACTGGGCTCCAGGACCAGGGTGCGGGCGTTAACGCCGTTTTCCCTAAAAGTTTCCTTCATCACCCTGGCAATGTGCTCCAGATTGCTGTCGGCAAAGGCAACAACCGTAGGCCCGGCCCCGCTCAGGCAGGCGCCGCGTGCCCCGGCCAGGCGGGCGGCGGCCAGAACTTTTTTAAGCCCCGGAACGAGGGAGGCGCGGTATGGCTGGTGGAGCCTGTCCTCCATGGCCGTGGAGAGCATGTCCAGCCTGCCCTGCTGCAGGGAAGCTACCAGCAGGGCTGCCCTGCTCAGGTTGAAGACGGCATCGGCCAGCGCCACCTGCTGGGGCAGCACCTCCCTTGCGGCGTGGGTGGCCAGGTGGAAATCCGGTATGGCTACGGCAACTTTCAGCCCCGGGGGAGGGTCAATCTTCAGGCAGCGCACCTCCCCCTCCACCACAGCCGCCACCACCACCCCGCCCATGAGGGCGGGCGCCACGTTGTCGGGGTGGCCCTCCAGTTGGTGGGCCATATTGAGAATTTCGCGAAAAGGTACCCTGTTCCCCGCCAGGATGTTGGCCGCCACCAGCCCTCCTACCACGGCGGCGGCACTGCTCCCCAACCCGCGCGCCAGGGGAATATTGTTGATGAGGCGGATACGCAGGCCCGGGGGGCCCAGGTTGACCTTCTTAAAAAGCATCCTGGCCGCCCGGTAAACCAGGTTGCTCTCGTCCCGCGCGATTTCCTGGGCGCCCTCACCAAGCACCTCGATGACCAGGCGCTTTTCGGCATAAACGCTCATCTCCACGGTATTGTAGAACTTCAGCGCCATGCCCAGGCAATCAAAGCCGGGGCCCAGGTTGGCGGTGGTGGCCGGAACCTGCACGCGGACCATGCTAATCCCCTTCCACGCGAATGCAGCTGCCGACCTGGTACACCGAGCTCAGGCGCTCCACCAGCTGCAGGGCTTCCTGCATGTTCCTTTCCCGTACCCGGTGGGTGACCATGACAATTTCTGCCCTCTCGCCGTCGGAATGCTTCTGGATCACGGAGGCCAGGCTTACCTCCTTGTCTCCGAAGGCGTAGGCTATGGAGGCCAGCACCCCTGGGCGATCGGCCACCAGCAGCCGTACGTAATATTTGCTTTCAATTTCCCCCACGGGCTTGACGGGTTTTTCGGCAAAACACGTGCAGCCCACCAGGGCCGGGGCGCCGTGGAGCACGCGCCGGGCCGCTTCCATGATGTCGCCCGTCACTGCGCTGGCCGTGGGCATCTCGCCGGCGCCGCGTCCGTAAAACATAACCTCCCCCACCGCGTCGCCCCTCACGTAAACGGCATTGTAGACGTCGTTTACGGAAGCCAGCGGGTGGTTTTTGGGAATCATGGTGGGGTGAACGCGCACCTCAACCCCCTCCGGGGTATCCTTGGCAATGCCCAGCAGCTTAATCACGTAATTAAGCTCACCGGCGTAGGCAATGTCCCTGGCGGTGATGCGGGAAATGCCTTCCACAAAAACGCTGTCCAGCGCAACGCGGGTGTTAAAGGCAATGGAGGCCAGTATGGCCAGCTTGCGCGCCGCATCCAGGCCCTCCACGTCGGCCGAAGGATCTGCCTCCGCGTACCCCCTGGCCTGGGCTTCCCGCAGGGCCTCCAGGAAGTCGGTGCCTTCAAACGTCATTTTGGTGAGGATGTAGTTAGTTGTCCCGTTAATAATGCCCATGATTTCCCGGATACGGTTTGCGGCCAGGCAGTGTTTGAGGGGGCGTATAATCGGTATGCCCCCGGCCACGCTGCCTTCAAAGAGGAGGTCCACGTTCCTGGCCATGGCCTCCTGCAGCAGTTCCCTCCCGTGGGCGGCAATGAGGTCCTTATTGGCGGTGACGACGCTCTTGCCCCGCTCCAGGGCGGCCATGACGTAATCCAGCGCGGGCCTGATTCCCCCCATAACCTCTACCACGATGGATATCTCCGGGTCCTCAAGGATGTCGCCGTAGGAGGTGGTGAGAAGGGAGGGCTCCACCGCCACGCCCCGGTCCTTGCCCGGGTCACGGACGAGGATGCGGGCAATTTCCACGGCGGCACCCACCTTTTGCGCGATGCTGTAGGCATTGGCGGTGAGGAGCCGGTAAACCCCGCGCCCCACCGTCCCCAGCCCCAGCAGCGCAACCTTAATGGTATTCGGCAAAGCTTACCCTCTCCTTCCGGAAAAGGATGAGTTGCTTTACTTGGGGATATTTTATCACCGTTCCTTTTCAGGGGGCAAACAAAAAAACCGGTTCGAGACCGGTTTAAATAATTATGCAAATTAGGCCCCCGCTGCCCTCGTTTACGATCCTCTGTATGGTTTCCCGCAGTTTAACCTGCGCGTTCTCCGGCATGCGATGCAGTTTATTTTGTATGCCCTCTCTTACCAGTTCGTGCACGGACTTGCCGAAGATCTCCGACTGCCAGATCTTCTGGGGATTGGTCTCAAACTCGGTGAGCATGTAGCGCACAAGCTCCTCGCACTGCTTCTCCGTCCCGATGATGGGGGTGATCTCAGTGGCAATGTCCGCCCGGATCATGTGGATGGAAGGGGCGCTGGCCTTCAGCCTCACGCCAAAACGGTTCCCCTGGCGTATGAGCTGCGGCTCTTCCAGGATCATTTCTTCCAGACTCGGCGTAACCACACCGTAACCGGTTTCCCGCACTTCGGACAGGGCCCGGGCCACCTTATCGTACTCGCGCTTGGCCACGGCCAGCTCCTTAACAAGGCGGAAAAGCTCCTGCTCGCCGGTAATGCTCAGCCCGGACTCTTCGCTGAGCACCCGGTAGAAGAGCTCGGGAGGCGAGCTTATCTCGATGGCCGCCACGCCGGTGCCCATGTCCATTTTGGTCAGGTTAACCGCGTGCACGAAATCGTAATCGCCCAGCCTTTCCACGGCGCCGTGCACGTCCCTGAGGCGGCGCACGTTCTGCACGGTCTCGCGCACCGCGTCCTCAATGCGCTGCCGCAGCCAGTGGTTGATGTCCAGCTCCTCCACCCAGGAGGGCAGCATGACGTTAACCTCGTTAACCGGGAACTCCATGAGCAGCGTCTCCAGGATAAAGAGGGCGTCCTGGTGGGTGAGCTGCAGGCAGTCCACGGGCAGCACGGGAACGTCGTACTTGGCAGAGAGTTCCTCCGCCAGGGCCACCGTATCGGGATCCCGCGGCCGGGCGCTGTTAAGGACGACCAGGAAGGGCCTGTTGATGGCCTTAAACTCGGCAATTACCCTTTCCTCCGCTTCCACGTAGTTTTCCCGGGGAATGTCGGTGATGCTGCCGTCGGTGGTGACCACCACGCCCATGGTGGAGTGCTCGGAAATAACTTTCCGCGTGCCGATTTCCGCCGCTTCCTGGAAGGGAATAGGTTCTTCAAACCAGGGGGTGGAAACCATGCGCGGGCCGCTTTCGTCTTCGTACCCCAGGGCTCCCTCCACGCGGTAACCCACACAGTCCACCAGGCGCATCCTCACCTTCAGGTTGGGCGAAATGGCTACCTCCACGGCCTCGCTGGGCACAAACTTCGGCTCCGTGGTCATGATGATCCTGCCGGCGCCGCTCTGCGGCAGTTCGTCCTTGGCCCTTTCCCGGTCGTAGGGGTTTTCGATATTGGGAATCATGAGCAGCTCGGCAAAGCGCTTGATAAAAGTCGACTTTCCCGTGCGCACGCCCCCGCTTACTCCCAAGTAAAGGTCCCCGCCGGTACGCTCGGCTATATCCCGGAAGATATCCAGCCTTTCCATGAGCGGCCTCCCTCCCTAAAGCTGGCACACTTTAGCAATATATATATACTTGCCCATGCAAAGAATATGACCTCATCCAGGCAGGAAAAAAGTTGCGGCGGCGGGGAGGAAACTTTTTCTTTATGTCGAAGTACCATAAAAATGTAGGAGACAATCCTGGTAAAGAAAAAAAGTTGCCGGAGGAGATGGACGATGAGCAAGCTTGCCCGGCTGGCCTACGCCGCGTGCCTGGCTTTTGCCCTCTGGGGGTTTTTGCCGGGCGCTTCCTGGGCCGACGTCACCTACACGGTTGTGCCCGGGGACACCCTCTACCGCATCAGCAGGATGTACGGGACCACCGTGAGGGCCATCCAGGAAGCCAACAACATCTGGACCCACCTCATCTACCCGGGGCAGGTGCTCGTCATCCCCGTAAACGATGCCCCCCAGGTTGATAACTCCCCCTCCCAGCAACCACCGCCCCAGGTTTCACGGGGGAGCCTGCCGGACGCACGGCTGGTGCTGGCAAAAGCCGCATCCCTGCTGGGCAGCCCGTACGCCTACGGTGGCAGCGGGCCCTACACTTTTGACTGCTCGGGATTCACCAGGTACGTTTTCGGCCAAGTGGGTATCGACCTGCCCCACAACGCCGCAGCCCAGGCCGGCCTGGGCATACCGGTGAGCATGGATCAGCTGGCGCCCGGGGATCTGGTCTTCTTCAGCTATTACGGGCGCCCGGGCATCGAGCACGTGGGCATCTATGTGGGAGACGGTCAGTTCATTCACGCTTCTTCACGGGCCGGCGTGAAGTACTCCTCCCTTTACGAACCGTACTACGCGGCCAACTACAAGGGCGCCAGGAGGATTCTGCGCTAGCGGCGCGCACTCGAAAGGCCTGCCGCATTTGCGGCAGGCCTTTTTCATCTACCCCGCTCCGGCCTCCACAGCCCGGCGGCCAGGGCCACCTCCTCCATTTCCCGGCGGCGACCCCTGGTCATCAGGTTGGCCACCGCTTCCCTCGGGGGCATTCCCTCGAAGAGCACGCGGTAAATCTGCTCCGTGATGGGCATCTCCACCCCGCACCTGGCGGCCAGCAGGCGGGCCGCGCGGGTGGTGCGCACGCCCTCCACCACCATTTGCACGCTGGCCAGCGCCTCCTCCAGCTTTTTGCCCCGGCCTATCTCAATCCCCGCGCGGCGGTTGCGGCTGTGCATGCTCGTGCAGGTGACGATGAGGTCTCCCACCCCGGCAAGCCCGGCAAAGGTAAGGGGGTTTGCCCCCAGCGCCATGCCCAGGCGGGTTATTTCCGCCAGGCCGCGGGTCATGAGGGCCGCCTTGGTGTTATCCCCGAAGCCCAGGCCCTCGGCAATACCCGTGCCGAGGGCAATGATGTTCTTTAAAGCCCCGCCCAGCTCCACACCCGCCACGTCGGGGTTGGTGTAGACGCGGAAGGCGGCGGTCATGAAGAGGTCCTGGGCCGCCTCGGCGCAGGTCATGCTGGTGCTGGCCACCACCACGGCGGTAGGTATTCCCCGCCCCACTTCCTCCGCATGGCTGGGGCCGGAGAGGACCGCATAGCGCCCGAGTTCCTCCTCCCCCGCCTCGCCAGCAAAAACCCGCGAAAGGGGCAGGAGGCTGCCTTCCTCGATGCCCTTGGCCACGTTGACTATCATGGCTCCCTTGGGAATGCAGGGCAACGCGGCCCTCAAAACCTCCCGGAAGGCATGGGAAGGGACGGCAAAGACAACCGCACAGGCGTTTTCGAGCACCGCCGGCAGGTCTACCTGTGCCCGCACGTTGGGCGGCAGGATTACCCCGGGAAGGTAGCGGCGGTTTTGCCTCTCGGCGTTAATGGTGGAGGCCAGCTCCTGCCGCCGCGCCCATACCTCCACGCGGTACCCCTTGCCGGCCAGCAGGGCGGCCAGGGCCGTGCCCCAGCTCCCGGCCCCCAGAACGGCTACTTTTTGTTCCACGCTCATTCCTTCCCCTTAGCGAATCTTAGGCTCGGTCCCCGCCAGCAGGCGGCGGATGTTGGGCACGTGCTTGTAAACGGCCACGGCGGCCGCCACAAGGGAGAAGAGCACGTAAGACCACGGCTGGCGGAGGGCCAGCATCAAGAAAGGCATGGAGGCAGCCGCCACAATTGAGCCCAGCGAAACGTACCCGGAGAGGACGACCACCGCCAGCCAGATGCCCAGCGCCAGGAGGGCCGCCACGGGCGACAGGGCCAGGAAGACGCCCAGGCTTGTGGCAATGATCTTGCCGCCCCGAAAGCCCAGGAACACGGACCAGCTGTGCCCGGCAATGGCCGCCAGGCCGCAGAGCAGGGCCAGGGCGTCGCCCCCGGTGCTTTTCCCCAGGAGCACGGGCACCAGCCCCTTGGCCACATCCAGCACCAGGGCGGTAACCCCCGCCGCCGGGCCCAGGGTGCGCCACACATTGGTGGCCCCGATGTTGCCGCTTCCGTGCAGGCGGATGTCGACCCCTTTCATCCGGCCCAGAAGGTAACCCACGGGGATGGAACCAATTAGGTAGCTGAGCACGACAAGGAAAAAGCCCATAAGCATACCCCCAGCAACTACTCCCTCTGTCGCAATATGAAACGTATAGGGGTACCCACAAAGCTATAGGCCGCCCGCAGCTGGTTTTCCAGGTAGCGGAGGTAGGAAAAGTGCATGAGGTCAGGCTCGTTGACAAAAAGGATAAAGGTGGGCGGTTTGATGCCCCCTTGGGTGGCGTAGTAAATTTTCAACCTGCGCTTCTGGTCCGCGGGAGGCGGGTTGTGCAGGGTGGCATCCCGGATGAGGCTGTTTAAGGCCGGCGTGGGTATCTTTATGGAGGACTGCTCGGCCACCACGTCCACCATTTCCAGCACCCTGGGCACGCGCTTGCCGGTGAGGGCGGAAATGAAGACCACCGGCGCATAGGTCATAAAGGAAAGGTCGCGGCGTATTTCCTGGGTATAGCGGTCGGCAGTGCGGTTATCTTTCTCCACCAAATCCCACTTGTTAACTACCAGGACGCTGGCTTTCCCCTGCTCGTGAACGTAGCCCGCTATGCGTTTGTCCTGCTCGGTTACCCCCTCCCGGGCATCCAGGAGGATGAGGGCCACGTCGCTGCGGTCGATGGCCCGCAGGGCGCGGATAACGCTATACCTCTCTACAGGCATGTTTATGCGGCTCTTGCGGCGGATGCCAGCCGTGTCCACCAGCACATAGCGGCGCCCCTGGCGGGTAAAGAAGGTGTCAACGGCATCGCGGGTAGTGCCCGGTACGTCGCTGACGATAACCCTCTCCTCTCCCAAGATGGCGTTGACCAGGGAGGATTTGCCCACGTTCGGCCTTCCGACCACGGCAATGCGCACGGCATCCCCTTCCCCGAGCACCTCCTCGCTCTCCGGAAGGAGGGAAACCAGGCGGTCCAGCAGGTCCCCCGTATTCATCCCCTGGACGGCCGAAACGGGCAGGGGGTCACCCAGGCCCAGCCGGTAAAAGTCTGCCAGCAGCTGTGCGCCCCTGGTAAAGTTTTCTACCTTGTTGGCCACCAGGATAACCGGTTTCCTGGTGCGCCGCAGGAGGGAGGCGATAGCCTCATCCGTGGGGGTCAGCCCCTCCCGCGCATCGACGAGGAATAAAATGGCGTCGGCTTCCTCAATGGCCAGCTCAACCTGCCTCCGCACCATTGAGGGAAGGCCTTCTTCCTCCGCAAAGTCTAGGCCGCCGGTATCCACGAGGGTAAAAGTGCGCCCGCCCCATTCCACGTCGCGGTAAAGGCGGTCCCTGGTAATACCGGGCTGGTCCTCTACGATGGCTACCCGGCCTCCTACCAGCCGGTTAAAAAGGGTGGATTTACCCACGTTGGGGCGCCCCACAATGGCCACTATTGGCTTGGGCAAGGTGACCATCCCCCGCTTTCAGGCAAATGTCCAGCAACTCCTTGGGACTGCCGGCCAGGACCACCGGTCGGCTCAGGCGGCGTGACAGTTCGTCTAAAGTAAGGTCGTCCAAAAGCAGGCCTTCCGGCAGGCGCACCGCCGCCCCCGGCAGGACCACCGTTTCCCCCAGCTCCCTTCCCCGCAAGGCCTCACAGATGTCCCGCCCGGTGAGCAGGCCGGCCACCGTCACCTGCTCCCCGAAGAAGCGGTTGGGCACCACGGCCAGGTCGACGCGGAGGTTTTGGACGCCGTTCAACCTCTCCACCACCCGGCCCAGCAAGCCGGCAGCCAGTTCGCCGGTCACCAGCGTAAGCGAGCGCCCTCGCTCAATCGCCCGGGGGAGGCGGCACAAGAGACCCGCCCACTCGTCCGCAAAAAGGCGCACCAGCCCCACGCCGTTTTCCGTCTGGGGAAAGTCGTCGTAACGCCACGCCGGCGGCACCTCCTCGCCAGCAAGCAGGTAGAATTCGTCGCTGGCGTAAACCACGGCTTGCCCCCACCGGCTCAGGCAGCGTTCCTGCCAGCGGTGAACTTCTTCCAGCACCAGGCGGGCTTCCCGGGGCGAAAAGGGCCGCAGGGGATAGAGCCCCTCCCGGTAGCGGGTGAGGCCCACGGGAACCACGGCCACAGAGCGCACCGCCGGCCAAAGGGATAGCAGGTCGTTCAAAGTGCGCTCCAGTTCCCCGCCGTCGTTTAGGCCCGGGCAGAGCACAATCTGGGTGTGCAGTTCGATGCCCATTCCGGCCAGCCTTTTCAACTGGTCCGTGATGCGGCCCGCCCGCCGGTGGCCGAGCATTTTCTCCCGCAGGGAAGGGTTGGTGGTATGCACGGAAACGTACAAGGGGCTCAAGCGCAAAGCGCCGATGCGCCGGAAATCGGCTTCCCGGAGGTTGGTGAGGGTAATGAAATTACCGTGCAGGAAGGAAAGGCGGTAATCGTCGTCCTTAAAGTACAAGGTGGGGCGCATGCCGGGAGGCATTTGGTCCACAAAACAAAAAAGACAGCGGTTCTGGCAACGCCGCAGCGGCTCCAGCCCCTCGCCCTCAAAGAAGAGGCCTAAATCCTCGTCGAATTCCTTCTCCAGGTCGTACACCCGCTCTTCGCCGCTTTTCTTCAACACCCGCAGGCTGATTTCCTCGTCGCAGGCAAAGAACCTGTAGTCCAGCACGTCCTGCAGGGGCTGCCCGTTAACGGCCAGCAGACGATCACCCGGCTCGATGCGCAGCAATGCGGCTATGCTACCCGGCATCACTTCCCTTACTACTAGACCCCTGGCAGGCACGAAAAACCCCTTCCCTTTCTTTACCGGCAACTTAAAACAAAACTACCTTTTAGTATAGAGCACCGCCCTTTATAGCACAAGCTCCGAGAAGGTCCTGTCCGTGTCAAGATTCAGTAGGTGCCCTCACAAGAAAATTTCCCTTATGAGACCCCATCACCCAAACGAACGCCTCGAGGAACCTGCCTTGAAACCAAACCGTAGATGGTTTAAACAAGCCACCACAGAGTCGGCCTCAGGAAATAAACACCAGCATGAGCATACCATCCGGTTACATATGCGTCAGACGTGGCCGTAGAGAGCAATCAGGCCTGCCGCCAGCTTTTTGCTCCCCCGGTGCTGGACGCCTCCAGGGCCAACGACCCCGACGTAGGGAGCGTGACGCCGGTGAGGTTCTGAATTGCCGAC
>NZ_AUBR01000052.1 GCF_000429345.1 Desulfovirgula thermocuniculi DSM 16036
CCCAGCGGGCGGAAAGGGACAAGAAAGCCCGCCAGGAGATGATTTTCAAGCTAAAGCGAAAGCTTGCCAGCAAGGATGTTAAAAGCCTAGTGGGCAACAGCGGTTACCGACGCTACCTCAAGATTGCCAAAGGGTCCATCTCCCTTGACCGGGAGGCCATCCGCAGGGAGGCCCGCTACGACGGCAAGTACCTCCTCAAAACAAACACCGACCTTTCCCCGGAAGAGGTGGCGCTGGCTTACCGGGAGCTCTGGCGGGTGGAAAGGGCCTTCAGGGAGCTGAAATCCGGCTTGGAATTGCGGCCCATTTTCCACTGGACGGATTCCCGGGTCAGGGGCCACATTATGGTTTGCTTTCTGGCCTTGGTTTTAGAAAGCGCCCTCTTGCGGTACCTGAGAGAAAAGCAGGCAAAAGTCGGTTATCTTCAGCTGTTGGCCGACCTTGCTGCCCTGCACGCGGTGGAGTTCAAGTTTAACGAAAGGGTTTATCTTTTCCGTACCGAACTGCAGGGGGAAGCCTATGAAGCATTCCGGGTGTTAGGCATAAGGCCGCCGCAAAAAGTGCAGATACTAACTTGATTGCCACAAGCAGGTAAAATGTAGTGGTACGTCACCCTCTTTGTACCCTGAAACCCTTGGGGCGCAAGGGATGGGAGATTATGGGTTTCAAATCCAAGTCACGGCAAAACACTGGAAGTTCGGGGACAAGTTTAGGGTCAATTCGAATAAAAACTACAACCTTTTCACCGTCCCCAACTGGAATTTCTTGTATTTCAGGACAGAAGGCTGGTTGTAAAAAAGCGTAACACCAGTTAATTATTGTTTGTTTTGGGTTTTTATTGTTAATGCCTTTAACAAGACCGGGATAACTCCTGCGGCCACCATATTCTCTTTCTTCTGACACACCAACCAAAATCAAACCGCCATCTGTATTCGCCATCGCAGCTATAGTTGGTAGAATCTTTTCTTTAATTAGCTCCTCTTTGTAATCTATCGTCGAACCCTCCGGTATCTTTTGATCGCAGAAAGACTTGATATCGCCTATTTTAATCTCTGAAAGTGGCAGATGAAACAACGACCGAAATTTTGAATCGTGCACGATATTCACCTCATCTGCCTTATAACTTGGGGTTAATCTCAACCTAATTAAAAACAACTACTCCCACGCTATTTTTTCCACTGCCGCCTCCAGGTCGGCCCTGCCGGGCCTTGTGTACCTGGCGGTGGTGTTCATGTTTTCGTGGCCCGCAAGCATCGCCACCCTGTCCAGCGACTCCCCGGCGTCCACCAGCATCTTGCAGAACGTGTGCCTCAGCCGGTGCGGGGTTGCCTCTACCCCGGCCAGCCGGGCATACTTCGCCAGGACCTTTTCCGCCGCCCGCCTGGTCATCGGCCTGCCTCCCCTGCCGGGGAAAAGCCACTCACCCGAAAGGGTTGCCAGGTACTCCCCCAGGATACGCCTTGCCGTAGCGTTCAGGGGCACCTCCCTGTACTTGCCGCCCTTGCCCTGCCGGACGGCGACGTAGCCGGACCGCTCCCGGATGACCACGTCCGCAGTCCTCAGAGATACCGCCTCCGAAACCCTAAGCCCGGCGTGCAGGAGAAGGGTGATCAGGGCCTGGTCTTTTTTGCTCCCGTACTTCTGGACCGCCCGCACCAAGGCGCCCAGCTCCTTCCGGGAGAGCCACTTCGGGGCCGATTTTTGCTCCGGCAGCCGCTTCACGCCCTCCGTAGGGTCGGCCTGCACGATACCGGCTTCTTTCGCCCAGGCGAAGAAGCTGCCGATGGCGTCCAGGGCATTGTTCACCGTGGCGGGTTTTCTGTTTTTGCCCTGCAGGAAGCGCCGGTAGTCGGCCACGTCCAGGGGGGTAACCGCCGCCGGGTCGGGTTCGCCGTAGGTCCCCTCCACCCAGGCAAAGAACCGGCGCAGGTGTCCGGCGTATACTTCCGCCGTACCGGAGGAGTAGCCCCTGGCAAGCAGGCTGTTTACAAAGCTGGTTATAGTATCCATTCGACATGTTTCCCCCTTTCTCCTTTTGCGAACTAAAAATCCGGGCTTAAGGTTGTTTCGCTTCCCGCTTTTTGCGTCCTTCCCGGTCTGTTTAGTTCACAAAAGGGACATTTTGTGAACTACAATATTTCTTTGACGGATAACGGCGGAAAACAAAAAGCAAGGACAATTTGACATATGCTTAAAAACACCACAAGAAACTTCCTCAAAAACGTGGGGCAGGTATAGACCTGCCCCGTTGCCCGGACCACATTAGCTTGCATTGCATTTCAATGCTCTGCAGCGAGCTCGGGTTGCCACGGGATCGGAACGTGCCTTGTGACTTTAAGTGTTTCAAGGCACCCCCTCACAAGGGGCTAGAACACCGCCCGGGCCAGGTGCCCGATCCGAAAAACGCAACCCGGGGGGTGGTCAAAAATGCTTCCAAATTTGAACCACCCCCTCTTTCCTAGTTTGAATTATATCATAATTTCACCTGATCCAGATATCCGGATTTCGTCAATGTGTATTGCTTTACGTTACTGCTTTTTGTCCATTATGGTCAAATTTTGCCTTTTCAGGGAGGAAAGGGGTGGAAACGTGTAGAATTCAAAGTAAGTTGAGGGGGTATTTTCCGTGACCGCAGGCTACGACAAACTCCTTCTGACCAAAGAAGTAGCGGCTATCTTCCGGGTCACCAAGCGCACCCTCTGGAACTGGGAGCACAAGGGGATCCTGGTTCCCATCCGACTGCCCACGGGCCAGAAGCGGTACAGGAGGGAGGACGTGGAAGCGCTTTTGGGTAGGTGTACGTCTAGTAAGGGGTTGAAGAAGGGATAAATGTACCAGCAACCAGAACGGACTTGAAAGTTTTTTGCAGGAAAAAGCATGCGGTCATAGAGGGGGCGTTAAATCTTGAGTGTCCTCAAAAATGAACTGCACCGACTGTTAGATGCTATACCCGAGGAGGAATTCCTTGGGGTTAAAAGGTTTTTAGAGTTCATCTTAAGTAAAGCTAACATTAACATCAAAAATCATGATTTTTCTGAAGATGTTCGAAAAGAAGATCCTAGTATCCGATTCTTTTTTGGGAGGACATTTTATATTGAGGGTGCTCTAGGTAGATATGCGGAAATGGAGTACCGCTACCATATTATGCAACTAGATGATATTGCAGGATGGGGACGACTTACCTTGTACGATCAGAATTTAGCCATAATAGGTGATATTGAATTCAAAAAAGAACACTTAACAGAAGTTTGGCCCGTTTATTATGCGCTAGCGGCTAAGTGCACAAGAAAGGATAAACCGTTTATAGATGATAGGTTTGCAGGTAGTGTGGAAAAAGCCAAAAGGTACGTTGATACGGGAACTTTAAAAGATATTTCCGAAGAGGGGCTCCCTAAAACGCTTCAAACATGTTTGAGTGTCGCCAAGCTTGTGTGGAGTGGAGAAACGTATAACATGGCAATTTCTACCGTCGCCAAAAGTAGAGGAGTTGGGAAAACAACCATTATAGACCAGTGTACTCGTAGAATTGACCTTACGGCAGAGCAGTTTAGAAGATTACTTAAGAATAAAAGCGAATTTGCCAACTACTTGGCAAGTAAATTCCCAAGATATAAAGAGCTTATCCTACACATAGTTAGACCTTAAGTCTTAGCAAAAGCGACCTTATGGTGGTTTTGAAAAAGCTTTGAACAGTATATTTGAAAGGCTACTCGATTTTATGTCAGTGGTGAGGTATATTGGGATGCGATTCAATCACCGAAGGTACACCTCTATGCGGACCCTTCTGGCCCGAAGAGGTGGAGGTAGTAAAGTGCCAAAACAAGGCAGGCTTCCTTTTCGTAACCGCCAAGGGCGTTAAAACCGGCAACTTCTACGAGTGCACCCTTTCACCCTATGATGCCAGCCAGGTTAAGATCCTGGAAGGCAGGGGTATAGACTTTGCTACTTTAGGCCACCTGTGGGTTTGTTGAAACAGGACCGCGAGGGGGCGCATAAGAGACGATGATAAGGCTTTAAGATCTGAAACCTCATGCCCTTGTGCGCGGCATCCTGCCGGACGCCCCTGTGACTGTCGTGAGCGTCCAGAGGTTCGGCTCCCACGCGGTGGAGCTGACCTACAAGGACCCCGCCGGGCGCTTGGGCAACGTCCTGCTCTGGAGCAGGGTAGGCCGTGGAGCTTCGATGGCGCACTTTGACCTTGTTAATTGCCACCACTGTCTGGTTTCTTGCCTTTTATGGAGGGAAGAATTTATTTGTTGCTCCCTGGTTCGGCTATAATAAGGCCAGGCAGGAAATGTTAAAGGCATTCAAATACTGCCTCTGGATGTTTGCTTAACAAAGCAGCCCGGTGTTTGTTTTGCAAAGCAGCTCATGCATTTTCCTTACCCTGGCAAGACCCCGACTTTAGCCGGTGGTGGTTGATGGATGGGGTCACCATCTGCAACTCCGAGGGGTGGAGAACAACGGTGAGCAGGCTGGCGATCTCCGTGAACGATCGGATCACACTTCGTGACCGCCCGTGGGTCGTGCGCCAGATCGTAGAAGTGGAGGGCGACCGGCGGCTGTTGAAGCTAGAGGCCCTGGACAGCGATGAACCGGCCTTCTTGGAGGTGGCGGTACCGCCGGAGGAGGCGCATTTGCTTCCGGTAGAGACACCAGCCTTCGACCTTGCGCAACTGGATTCGCTGGCGGCCTGGGCCAACGCCCACCGGATTCTCGCCGCCACACTGGTTCAAAACACGGGGGTGGTCTCAGGGGCCCGCTTCGGACGGGTCACGCTGGAAGCCTACCAGCTGGCTCCGGCGCTTCAGCTCCTTGGCAAGCCGCGCCCGAGCCTGCTTATCGCCGATGACGTGGGCCTGGGCAAGACCATCGAGGCGGGACTGGCGATGCTCGAGCTGGTGGCCCGTGGCCGGGTTCGCCGGGTTCTCGTCGTGGTGCCTCCTGGGCTGATGGAGCAGTGGCGGCAGGAGCTTTTCGATAAGTTTGGCCTTGAGTTCCGCATTATCGGAAACGCCGCCGACCTTGCCGCTGCCCAAGAGTCCCTGCCCGCCGGAGTCAGCCCCTGGGAGGCCTTGCCGCGGGTGATCACCTCGATCGATTACTTGAAGAAGGACACCGTGCGGTCCCGCGCCCTGCGCAAGCGTTGGGATTTGGTGATCGTGGACGAGGCGCACGCCCTGGCCGAGTCGGGTACGCCACAGAACCCCTACCGGACCCAGCGCACGCGGCTGGGGTTGGCCCTGCGCGAAGCGGCCTGGAGCCTTTTACTGCTCACCGCCACGCCCCATAACGGCTACGCCCACGCTTTCCGCTCGCTTCTGGAACTTGTGGAGCCAACCCTGGCCACCTTCAAGGGTTCCCAGGAGGATCTCCGCCGCCGGGTGGGGACGCCCATGGTCCGGCGCATGAAGTCCCAGATCCGCCGCCGTGTGGACGGCAGGGAAGAGCTGGTCTTCCCCTTGCGCAGTGTAAAGGGCGTCCCTGTGCAACTGGAAGGAACTGAGCGGGGACTCCTTCAGGAGGTTTCGGCCTACTGTTCCCGAACCGCCAAACAGGCGCAGGGGACGGATGAGGCCGAGCTCATCGGCTTTGCTATGCAGATTGTCAAGAAGCGGGCGTTGTCGTCGTGGGCGGCACTCGGCAAGACCATCGAGCATCGCCTCGAGGCCCTGGAACGGGAAGAGGCCCGCGAGGAACCACCCCAACCCGCGGAGCTCCGCGACTTCCAGGCTGATCTGCCGCTCACCGAAGCCCAGAGCGAGCGTACCGCTCGTCGGATCCTGCGCTCGGCCATCCCCAGGGATGAAAAGCGCCGTCACTCCGAGTTGCGCGCACTCAAACGCATTCGGGCCTTACTCAAGAAACTACCGGACCGCGATCCCAAGATCGAGGCCCTGGTTTCCGAACTCAAGCGCATCTTTGCTGAAGACCCCACCGAGAAGGTCATCGTCTTCACCGAATACCGGGACACCTTGGACGCGATCTGCACCCGCCTGGATGCCGATCCGGACCTTCGGGGACGCTACGTGGTGCTCCATGGAGGTCTCACCCGCCGCGAGCGCCTTCGCCGGCAAGATCAGTTTGCGAAGCCCGAAAGCCGGGTTCTCCTGGCCACCGACGCGGCCAGCGAAGGCCTCAACCTGCAGCTGTACTGCCGGCGCATCATTCACGTGGAACTGCCCTGGAATCCAAACCGCCTTGAGCAGCGCAATGGCCGCGTGGACCGGTACGGACAGACGCGACCGCCTATCATCCGGTACCTCTACTACCCCGACAGCCCGGAGGACGACGTCCTTTCGAAGCTCGTGGAGAAAATCGAGCAGATGGCCCGGGACTACGTCTCCACCCCCGACATCCTTGGGGTGATCCAAGGGGCAGAGGCCATCCAGGAAGGCCTGACTGCCCTGGATGCGAAGGCCCCGGACGTTGGGCCCAAAAAGGAAAGCCTAGTAAGGCTCTTTGAGGACTGCATGCGGGAGTTCGTGCGGGAACTCCAGCCCCTCCTCTTGGCTACCCCGCAGGGTGACGTGGACTTGTACACTGCCGAGCCGCTGTTCCCCGACGACCGGATGTTGGAGGAAGTTGTTCTGGCGATTCTCGGCCCAGGCGCCGTGCGTCCGGTGGACGGCCTGGAGGGGATCTATCGGATCGAGGTGCCGTGGGCCTACCGGGGGGAGGGGGTCCAGGCGGTCTACGAAGCGGCCACCTTCCGCCGCTCCGTGGCCGCCCGCTACCGCGCCGACGAGGTGGAGTTCATCACCCCGTTGCACCCGTTGGTAAAGGCTCTTGCCGCCGATGCCCGTCGGCGCCTCTTGCAGGTTTACCCAAACGCGCGGGGCTTGCCGCCCCGCAGGCTCGCCGCCCGCACCGTGCCGCCGGAAGAGCCGGCATCCGTGGTCTTCACCTGGCTGGGCCGGATCGAGGGGGGCGGCGGGCTTTTGGAGGAGCACCTGATCCCCATCCGCGTGGACCTGCAAGGACGCATCATCGGTGAGCCAGAGGAAAACCGGCGCTGGCTGACCCCCGAGGCGGCTGGCGACGTTCCGAAAGAAACCCTGGAGGCGCTCTTCCGCCACCGCTTTGAGAATCTTCTGGAGCGGGCCCGGGGCGAGGCCGAGCGCTGGCTCAGGCGAAGGACCGAGGCGCTTCGCACCCACCGCCAAAAGCAGGCGGAGATCCTTCGCCAAGATCTCGAGCGCGACCTCGCCGACCGCTTGCAGGAGATCGATGAGGAAGAGCGGCGGGCGCGGGGCCTGATCGATGCGACCGGGCAACTGCGACTTTTCGCCGAGCGGGAGGTGAGCGGTTTCCAAGCGCGCCGGCTGGCCCTTGAGAGCTACCGCAAGCAGCGCCTGGAGGAGATCGCCGCCTTCGAACAGGTCCATGAACCGCCACCCCCTCGGCCGCTGGGCGTCCTCTTCCTCGTTCCGGAGGGAGGTGCGGCATGACCTTCCGGCACCTGCGCAATGTCCGCGGCTTCTTCTCGGACTACTACCTAGGCAGCGTCTTCGGGCGCGGAGCTGGCCGAGGAGGCCGCAGAACCCTGTCCGATCGGGAGACGGACCTGGCCTATGCCCGTTTCCGCCGGATCCGCGAGCGGGCTGAGGGCCGGGCCGCCGATGCCCTGACCTGCCGCGAGCGCTTCGTCCGCCCGCTCCTTAGGGACGTGCTGGGCTTCCACCTCGGCGCGGGCGAGAACGGCATCCACCGGCTCTTCCCCTCCGCCGAGGCGGAAGCGGCAGGCGAGCCTCCCCTGCTCCTCGTGTACTGCGGGGCCTGGGACGAGGATCTGGGTGCTGGCCGGGGGAAGGCCAATTCCATGCGCGCCCTGGGCGAGGCGCTGGCCCGCGAGGGGGTTTCCTACGGATTTCTAGTGACCGGGGAGCGGATGCGGCTCATCCGCGCCCCCGGTGAAGGTCCTCAGGCCGCCTACCTCGAGGTGGACCTGGCCGGGCTCGACGAGGAAGAGGACCCCGAGTCCTTCGCGGCCTTCCTCAAGCTCTTCTCGGTTGCCACTTTCCTTCCTGGCAAGGATGGCCGTCGGCCGATCGAGGAGATCGAACGGGAGAGCCGCGAGCACGCCGAGCGGGTCTCCGAGGACCTCAAGGGCGCTGTCTTCCGGGCCGCCGAGTCCATGGTCTCCGGCCTCATCGCCGACGCCGTGGCCCGAGGAGAGCTCGCATCCCCGCTCGAACTCAATGAGGCCAGGCTTCGCACCTACCGAGATGCCGCGCTCCTGGCGCTCTACCGCATCCTCTTCATCCTCTACGCCGAGGCCCGCGACCCGCGGCTGAACGAGCACCCGCTTTACTGGAAAAGCTACTCCGCAACCGGACTCCTGGAAGAGATCCTCGCAAGGCCCGACCGCATCTGGCCGGAAAACCGCTCGTTCCTCTGGGAGCGCCTGCGGGCACTCTTCCGCATCTACGACGAGGGGCTGCCGGCGATCACCCCCTGGGACCACATCCCGCCCCGCGGGGGAGACTTCTTCAGCCGCACCACGCCGGAAGGACAGATTCTTGACCGCGCCCGCCTCCCCGACCGCCAGGTGGCGCAGCTCATGCTGGATCTTGCCACCACCCCACCCCGCCGTGGAATCGGACGGGAGCGGGTCTCCTTCCGGGAGCTGGATATCGAGAGCCTGGGCGCCGTGTACGAAGGGCTTCTGGAATACGAACCTCGCATCGCCCGCGAGGTCTCCCTCGAGGTCCGGATAAAGGGGCGGGAGTACGTTCTTCCCCCGGCTGAACTGGTCCGACTGTGCGAGCAGAAGAACCTGCGCCTTGTGGGAAACGTCGCCCTGGTCCGCGGCACCGAGGCCGAACGGCTACATCCGGATGCTTCGGTCGATGAGTCCGAGGATGAGAACGACGACGCAAGTGAGACCGCGGCGGAAACGGACCTGGCCGAGGCGGAGGGAGAAGCGGTAAACGAGGAAGCCGAAGAAGGAGTCGCCAAAGGCGCCACCGTCCGGCTCGTGCGGCGGTTAGAGCCGGGCACCTTCCACTTCGTGCCAGGTCCGGGCCGCAAGGGCTCCGGCTCCTTCTACACCCCGCGGGTACTGGTGCGAGACCTGGTGCGCCACACCCTGGGACCGCTCATCGAGGGAAAGAGCGCCGCCGAGATCGAGCGCCTGCGGGTGCTCGACCCCGCCTGCGGGAGCGGTCACTTCCTGGTCGAGGCCATGCGCTTTCTGGGCCATGCCCTACACCGGGCCTACGTGGAAGAATACGGCGGCAAGGCCCCGCCGGAGTTTCGCTCCACCACCGGGCAGGGATGGGACACGAACTGGCGCGCCTCGGACGAGGAAGCCCGCGCCGCCAACTCCGAGGCCCGGGCCTGGTGCAAACGCCGCATTGCCGAACGTTGCCTCTTCGGGGTAGACCTCAACCCCACCGCCGTCCAACTCGCCCAGGTGGCCCTCTGGATCGAGTCGCTGGCCGGCGACCGGCCGCTGACGTACTTCCGGCACCACATTCGCTGCGGCAACTCGCTTTTGGGCACCCGGATGGACCGGCTGGAAGAGCCGCCCCTGCCAGCCAAGGGGTTTAACCGCCAGCAACTCCGCCTCTTCCAGGAGCCCGTCCGCCAGGCCATCCGCAAGGCGGCGCGCCTGCGCAGGCTCATCGACGAGGTGCGCCCCGAAGATCTCTTGCGGGAGGGCATCCAGCCCGAGAGCACGGAGGAGCAGCGCTACAAGGAAGACCTTCGCAAGCAGGCAGACTCCATCCTTGCGGCGGCCAAACTCCTCTTCGACCTCCGCTCGGCCAGCGCCTTCGTCCCCGAGATCTGGCGGGAGTGGGATACCCTGACGAGCCTCATCGAGAAGCCCGATGAGCTCCATACCTACGCCCGAGGCCGTCCCTGGTGGTCGGAGTTCGAGCGGGTGCGCGAGCGGGAGCGTTTCTTCCATTGGGAGTTGGAGTTCCCCGAGGTCTTTGTGGACGCGGAGCGGCCGGGGTTCGACGCAGTGCTGGGCAACCCGCCGTTTCTGGGTGGGCTGAAGATTAGGGGTGTTCTTGGTCCGGTATATCGCACTTTGCTCGAGGCCGAATACGAACCATTCAAGGGAACTGCAGACCTTTGCGCTGCTTTCTTTCGTCGAGCCTTCCAGCTCTTACGTCCCGGGGGAACGATGGCGATGGTTGCAACAAACACGATTGGGCAGGGCGACACCCGGGAAAGCGGCTTGGCCGTGATCGTGCGGCAGGGCGGGACCATCACCTTCGCTAGGCGCTTCATCAAGTGGCCCGGCGCCGCCAACGTGGAAGTCAACCTCGTCGCCATCCATAAACCCGACCAATCGCCATCGGCCCACCGCCCATTGCCTCTTCTGGACGGTCAGCCCGTGGAGTTCATCTCCTCGCGCCTAGACGCCGACCCTGAGGCCGAGCCAAGACGATTGCCGCAGAACGAGGGGAAGGCATTCATCGGCGACTATGTCCGTGGCATCGGGTTCGTGTTGGAGCCAGAAGAGGCCGAGCGGCTGGTAGCCAAAAACCCACGGAACGCCGATTGCCTTTTCCCCTACCTCAGTGGCGAGGACCTGAACAGTGACCCTGAGCAGCGGCCCAGCCGCTACGTCATCTGTTTCCACGATTGGGATTTAGCCAGGGCACGACAGTATCCAGACCTGTTGCGGACTGTGGAAGAACGCGTGAAGCCGGAGCGCGAGCGGTTGCGTGGGCCGGGGGACAAGCGCAACCGGGAGTATTGGTGGCAGTTTGGGGCCTACAGATCCGGGTTGCGCGCTACCATCGCCCCGCTACGGCGGGTGCTGGTACGTGCAGAGGTTAGTCAGCTGCATATGCTTACCTTTGTCCCAAAGGACTGGATTTATTCCCACATGCTCATCGTCTTTGCCTTCCAGGACGACTACCACTTTGCCTTGCTACAGTCGAGTATGCATGAGCTGTGGCTAAGAAAGCAGGCGTCCAGCCTCCGCACGGATGTTCGCTACACACCAACTGACTGTTTCGACACCTTTCCCTTTCCACCTCAGGAATATAGGACCTCCAGCCTGGAAGATCTACTGCAGCGGCCGGCATTTGCCCACGCGGCCCGCATCGGCGCGGAATACCATGAGCATCGGCGTCAAATCATGCTTGCCCGCAACCTGGGCCTGACTAAGACCTACAACCTGTTTCACGACCCCAACTGCAGCGATGACGATATCGCCCGCCTACGGGAGCTGCACGTCGCCATGGACCTGGCCGTGCTGGCTTGCTACGGCTGGGACGACCTTGCTCTTGAGCATGGCTTCTACCCGAACGACCGTGGGCAGGTGCGGTTTAGTATCGCGCCTCAGGCCCGGCGGGAAATGCTCAATCGGCTCCTTGAGTTAAACCTGTACCTGTCAGGCCGGGAATGGAAGCGGGAAGTGGAGAGCGCCAAGGTCTACGCCATACCGGCAGTCGGGCTTGCCCGCGCCGCGGAAACCTCGGAGGCCTACGTAACCGGGCCCGCACGCCAGTCGGCTAGCACGGCTTTTCAGCAAGCGGCCGTCCTCGCCTGGGTCGTCCATAAGCTCTATTCACCGGGCTACCCGGTGAGCCGCTTTAGGGTGCAGAAGATGCTCTACCTCGTCGAAGCGGCCACGGGGACGGGCCTCTTCACCGAATTCCGCAAGCAAGCCGCCGGCCCCTATGACCCCGGCCTGCGCTATAGGGGCCCCGAGGATATCGCCGTGCGCCAGCGGCGCTGGCTCGTTGCGCGCGGCGAGACCCATTTTGAGCCAGGACCCAACATCGAGGAGGCCCTCCGATACGCCCCGCGGTACCTGGACGAGGTTCTGGCCGAGTTGGTTCTCGAAGAGTTCCGCGGCTTTCGGGATGAGACACTCGAGCGCTGGACCACCGTGCACCTGGCGGCTGTCGAACTCCAGCGCCAGGGTCAGCCGGTCACACCCGAGACCATCGTGGCGTACATTCAGTCCGTCGCCGAGTGGCAACCGAAGCTCTCGCGGGAGGAGTTCGCCCCAGACCGCGTCGCCGATGCGCTTGAGGGCCTCCGGAATACGGGGCTTATGGCTACCCAAAGGAGGGACACGTGATGACGCCCAACATCCCCTTGGCCGTTTGGAACCTGATCGATGAGTACCGCAGTTTCCTGCGGACGAGCTTTCGGTTTCTGGACGACCACCTGCGCCGGCAGTTCGAGGAGCACTTAGCTCAGGCCGATGTGGTCGTTAAGGGACCCTACGTGACGCTGGCCCGGGATTTTGCCCTAGGGCCGACCCTTCGGGAGCTTGTGCAGGAGGGAACGGCTCACCCCGACCTACTGAAAGCTTGCTGGCCCTTCGGCGAAAATCGTCTGTATCAGCACCAGGAACAAGCATTTCGAATCGGGCGGGCAGGGCGCTCTTTCGTCATCACGACGGGGACCGGCTCGGGCAAGACCGAGGCTTTCCTGCTCCCCGTCTTGGACGGAATTCTCCGCCGCAAGGCCGAGGGGGCCCAGGGGCTGCAGGCCGTCTTCGTCTACCCCATGAATGCCTTAGCCAACGACCAGCTGGAGCGCCTGCGGCGGCTTCTGCGCGGAAGCGGATTGGACGTCTCGTTTGCGCTGTACACCGGGGATAGCGACACCACAACCCTGGCCCTACGCGAGGAACCCGCCGAGATCGAACGCCTGACGCGAGCGGACATTCGCCGAAACCCGCCCGACATCCTCCTCACTAACTACAAGCAACTGGACTTCCTCCTGGTGAGGAAGGCCGACCGGCACATGTTCACGCGGGCGCTCCGCTATCTGGTGCTCGACGAGATCCATAGCTACCGGGGGGCGCTGGCGACGGAGATCGCCTGGCTCATCCGACGCCTCAAGGCGCAGGCGGGACTCGAGCCCGGAAAGCTGGTCACCATCGGCACCTCGGCCACGGTGGCCAGCGGGGAAGGTGGGGTCGAAGCCCTGGCGCACTTTGCCGGGACCCTTTTCGGCGAAGCGGTGCGCGCCGAAGACATCGTGGCCGAGTCGTATGCCCCTCGGGAGGACCATGCCGAGCCATATAGCCCCCCGCTTCCAAACCTGGAGGTCTCGCAACTTGCAGACTTAAACCCGTCCGACGATGCGCAGGTCGTGGCGCTGGCAGAAAAGCTGACGGGCAAACGATGCCCCCCCGAAGGTCCCATTGCCGACCGGGTGGCGGCCGTACTCGCTGGCAACCGGGTCGTGCAAGCCTTGGAGGAATTTCTCGCCGAGCCGCATACCGTTCGTGAGGCGGCGGAGCACCTTCGCGAGGTATTGCCAGAGCGGCAGAGCGCGCCGCTTGAGAAGGTCCAGCTGGAGGTCGAGGCGTATCTGCTCGTCGGAAGCGTGGGAGACGAAGAGCATCCGCCGCGTCTTCGGCCCAAACTTCATACGTTCTTCCACGGCGTTTACGACGTCGGCCTGTGTCTGAATCCGGAGTGCCGGACGCTCGTGCCCCACGGCGGGAGTGAGTGTCCGAAGTGCGGTTCGGTAGCGTGGCCTGCGGCCCTATGCCGCACCTGCGGGCAGGACTTCGTCAAGGTCCGGTTCGAGCGGGAGGACGACGACCTCCCCGTTGGAACCGGCGACTTTTTCAGCGACGAGCGCACCGCCTTCCTTACCCATGGGATCCTGGAGCTACCGGAAGCCCCCGGAGCGGAAGACGCCGAGGAGGAAGAGGAGGGCACGGGGGCTGAACAAGAGCGGCGCAACCGGCGCAAGAGCCGGGCGGAAGGCAAGCTCGAAGAGGTGAGCGTCTGTCCCGGTTGCGGCCGCCTCCTGGAGCCGGGAGGTCGCTGTCCGTCCTGCAACCGAACCGCGATCCGGATGCTCATGCACCGCGGCAAGCTCAGCACCTGCCCCGCCTGCAGCGACATCTATACCCGCGGCGACATCGTCACGCCGCTACGGACAGGCACTGCTTCCACTGTCTCGGCGCTGGCCACGCATCACTTGGACCACCTGGAGGGAGACGACCGGAAACTGCTCATCTTCGCCGACAATCGGCAAGACGCCGCCCACCAGGCGGGCTACACATCCGACAAGCACCGGACCTTCGCCTTGCGCCACGCCATGGCGCACGAGATCCAGGAGGTCGGCTCGCAGGGCGTGTACCTTACGGAACTGCCCCAGCGCCTGTTCGACCGGTTCAAGGGCCTGGGGATCATTCCGCCCAGGCCCTCTCGCCCAGAGCAAGAGCGGTGGCTCGATGCTCTCGCCTACCAGGCCGCCAACGAGGTCACCCGTTACAGCCGTCAGCGTGCGTCCCTGGAGAACCTGGGGTTAGTGGCAGTGGAGTATGAGGGGCTTGAGGAACTCGAGGAGGACAGGGATTTTAGGGCCCTCGCGGATCGGTTCGGCCTCATTCCCCAAGAGGCAGTGCTCCTGGTACAAGCTATTTTGGATGTAATGCGCAAGAATCGGGCCGTGGCCTACGACGGCCGTCCGGAAACCGGCACGATGCTGCCCTTCTTCACCGAGTACATCGACCCAAGCAAAAAACGCCGTTACCGGGAACTCGAGGCCGACCCCTACGCCGTGCGCTTCCCCGATCGGGACCGCAGCCCCAAGGCCTTTGCGCTAGATCGGCCCGACCATCTGCGCAAGGCTGGGCGGCTTATGGGCTTCATCCAGGAGAACCCCCATGCGGGCCAGCTCACTGCCACCCAGAAGGTGGCCGCCCGGGTGCTGGGTGGTCGGGAGGCAGCGGAAGAGTTCTTGCGCGCCGTGGTACCGCTTCTCCTTAAGTACGAAATCCTGGTCGACGTAACAGAGAGGTTCCCGATTTCCCCGAGTGAACGCACCCCCCGGTTACGGATTCTCCAGATTGATCCCCGCCGCATCCGGCTGCGCTTTGCCGAACAGGGGTATCGCTGCAACGCCTGTCAGACCTGGCGCCCGTATCTTCTATCGACATGTCCAACTCCAAAGTGCCAAACCGGGCGGCTGGTGCCCGCGTCCTTGAACCGAGACAATTACTATGTTCGCCTCTACCTGGAGCGCCCCCCGCGCCGCTTCGCCGTGGCCGAGCACAGCGCCCAGATCTCCGGTGAGGATCGGGCGCGCCGGGAGACGGATTTCAAAGAAGGCAGGCTAGACGCCTTAGTGTGTACCCCCACTTTGGAGCTTGGGGTGGACATCGGCCCGCTCCTGACCGTCGTCCTTCGCAACGCCCCACCGACCCCGGCCAATTACGCCCAGCGGGTGGGGCGTGCGGGCCGGCGGCTGCGGATCGGGTTTGTCTCGACCTTCTGCGCCAGCGGGGCCCATGACCGCCACGCCTTTGAGCGGCCAGAATGGTTCGTGGCTGGACGATTTGACCCTCCGAGGCTGAGGCTTGACAACCCCAAGATCGTCCTGCGCCACCTGCGCTCCTACCTGCTCGCTCACCTTGAGAACGAACTCCCCTACCTCCTGAAAGACCTCCTGGACGACGTTCAACGCCCGACCAGGTGGAAGCGGGAGGAACTGGAACCCCTTTTCCAGGAGATCCAGGAACGCCGGGACCAGCTCGTGCAGGCGATCCTCAGGGTCACGGAGTATGATCGCAAAGCCGACCTGGTGACCCGCTATAGCGAAGAGGACGTAAAGGCGCTGGTGGATGGTTTCGCGGAGGAACTCACGAGAGTGCTGGAGCGCTGGTGGCGACGGGTGGAACAGCTTGACCATGAGTTCCGGGAGTACTCCGCTATCGGGTCACCGCGGCAGGACGAGAAGAAGGCCGCCGCGCGCAAGCGGGCCTACTACGAGATCACCCAAGACCCGGAGCGAGCCTACATCCTGAACTACCTGGCGACTCAGCAAGTCCTTCCGGCCTATCAATTCCCGCTCGACACCTTCAGCCTCGATCCGGGGGTGCCCGACACCCCCACCATCTACCGGGGGGCGGCCATCGCCATCGAGGAGTTTGCCCCGGGCAACTTCGTTTACGCCAACGGGCACAAACTGCGCTCCATCCGGGTCCTCTACCCCGGAGGTCCCGGCAAGGCGGGTCATGCGCGAAGCGACGCCGAGGCTGCTGGGCGGCTCGAGGCCTTTCACTTCTGTTCCCAGTGCAACGAGGCCGTGGAAAGCGGGCGGAATACCTGCCCGCGCTGCCACGCGGCTTTAGAAAAGGCGGTAGATGTCGTCTTCGTGGACGCCTTCGAAGCCGAGGAGAACCTACGCATCACCTCGGAGGAGGAGTCGCGCCAGAGGCTGGTGTTCGACCGGCGTGAGTATCTGATCGCAGACTCGGCGCTTCAATGCCGTCTGTACCCTTACCCCTTGCATCCCGTCGAGCTTTTGAGGTTGGCCGAGATCCTGATCACCAACTGGGGACCTTTGGAGAGCAAGAAGCTGGGGGAAGGCCGGCGGTTTTGGCTGTGTCCCGATTGTGGCCGGCACCTGCCCTACGAGCCAACGGATCCTGCTTACGCGAAGCAAGTGCAGCAGTGGCGGGGGTATCACGCGCGCTTCTGCAAAGGGGAACCCGTCCCCTTAGTTCTGGCCCACCGCTTTCAGGCCGACTGCCTGGTCCTGAGCCTGCCTGGGCGGGAGGATGCCAAAACCATCGGCCGCCATACGCTGTCCCCGACGGTCGTCACGCTCGCGGAAGCCTTACGCGCCGGGGCAAGCCGGTTGCTCGGGCTCGAGCCCGAGGAACTTGGGGTGTTCGTGCGCAAACCCCATGGGGGCTTGCCGATCGAGCAGATCGTCTTTTACGAGACGGTGCCCGGTGGCGCGGGCTACCTGGAGGAGATGGCCGAGCGGCTACCCGAGGTAGCCCGCGCCGCGCAGGAGGCGCTTTACGGGCACGATTGCCTCAAGGCCTGCTACCTCTGCCTTAAGCACTACCGCAACCAGTCCTGGCACGCCCTGTTTGATAAGAACCTCGTGCGCGATGTCCTGCTGGAGCTGGCGAGCCTGAACCCGGTCGAGCCCCAGCCGGCCTCCTACGGCGCGAGCCGCCAAAAGCTGGCGGAGATGCTCGAGGCCCGGGCCCAGGGCTCCGGTGAGACCTTTCGCTGCTATCCGAAGGGGGAGATCGAGGAGATGCTCCGGGCCGCTCTCGAGCGAGTGGGGATCTCTGATTTCCAACGGGACTTCGAAATACGGGATGAGGAAGGCCGGCTGTTGACCGTTCCCGACTTCGCCTGGCCCAACCTTAAGGTGGCGGTCTTCTGCGATGGGTATGCCTATCATGGAGACCCGGAAACCCTTGAGCTTGACGCTAGGAAGCGCAATCGTCTCCAGCTCTTAGGTTGGCTGGTGTTGACCTTCTGGGGCCGAACTGTCTGGAAGGACGCCGAGGGATGTGCGCGGGTGGTCCAGCAAGCCCTCCAGGCACGCCGCAAATCCGAATCCCATCTTCGCTGACCGCGGGTCGGGGGCTCAAGGTGAAAAATGCGCGACCCGCATTGGCCTGGAAGCGGTCCAGGAGGGGACAGCGCATGTATTTGCCAAAGGTCTCTGCCTGCTCGAAACAAGCGAGATCCCCATTTCAGGCCATTTTAAAAACTATTCCCGGTGTGACCAGAACGGGAAGATGAGCCATCTGCACTCCCTCCACGTCTGGTGGGCCGCCCGGTTCCTCGCTGACCGCCGGGCAGCGCTTTCCGGACCCGAGGCCGATGAAGCCATCCGGCAGAAGGCCCGGCAGGCGATCCGCGAGGTGTTCAAAGCGGGTCCTGCTGTGCCGGATCGCCGGTATTTCCCCGAAACATCAGATGGCATTCCGGACACGCCTTCGTTGACCCTGGTTGTTTTCGCTCCGGAGCATGGCTGGGAAAACGCGTCCCGCGAAGCCACCCAGCGCCTCATCACAGGCATGATCCAAGAGTGCGGAGGACGCGGACGGACGTTCAAAAGCGGACTCCTCTTTGCCGTTGCCGAAGGCGGTGCGGCCCTTGCGGACGAGGCGAAAACCTTGCTCGCCCTGTAAAGCCTTGAAGACCCTGCCGAGCAGGAGCGGCTCAAGCTGGAACCTTCGCAGATCCAGGAACTCAGGGATAAGAAGCATCGCACCGAACGGAGCCTGAAAGAACTGGTCTGGCGCGTCTACCGGCGGACTCTGCTCCTAGCAGAAGACGGGGGCATCCGGGAAGTGGACCTGGGGCTTCTCCACTCCAGTGCGGCCGAGTCCTTGGTAGGGCTGATCGTCGCACGCCTCAAGCAAGAGGGGCTCCTGGAAGAGAGCATCAGCCCGGATTTCCTCGTCCGGAACTGGCCGCCTGCTCTGACCGAGTGGACCACGAAGGCGGTGCGGGACACGTTCTTCGCCTCTCCCCAGTTCCCCCGGCTCTTGGATTCCGAGATCTTGCGGACCACCATAGCGGAGGGCGTGAAGGCTGGGAAGTTCGGCTACGTCGGCAAGGCCTACGGGGGTTACCAGGGCGCGCCGATTATTGACGAACCGAACTTCGGGCCGGCAAACGTAGAGATTTCGGACCAGGTGGTTCTCCTGCCGCGCGATAAGGCTGCGGCGCTGAAGGAGGCGCCGCCCCCTCCGCCTGGGGAGCCGGAACGTAGTTCCCATGTGGCCAAGGAGCCTGGGGGCAAAGCAGAGCCGGCAGGCGCGTCGGAGCCGGTGTCGGTCACGACGCCGGTACTTAGCATGCGGCGCCTGTCATGGGAGGGGGAGCTCCCTTCTCAAAAATGGACGAACTTTTACATGAAAGTGCTGAGCCGCTTCGCTACGGATCCCAGCCTTCGTCTCCGCGTACGCTTTGAGGTGGCCCCCGAGGCGGGGATTACGCGGACGCAACTGGAGGAAATCGAGGCGGCCCTGCAGGAGCTCGGCCTCGGCGTTGAGGGGCTGGAGGTTGAGAGCGATGAATGATCGCCTTCAGTTTTAGTAGGCGGCACCGGACCTCACCTGTCCTGATTTGTGGCATATACGTAATGGTGGCAGCTACCTCTCGTGGTTTTCGGTTCTCACCCTTGCCGTGTACGGGGGATCTAGGGGACGCCTCCATTTTCCACGAGAATTCATTTCAAGGATAACGTCGAAATTTTTTGCGGGGGTGCCAATATGTTACCTGACTTTCCAAAGGTTAAAGAGAAGATCCTTGAACTCCTTAATAAGCGGATGCAGGTCCGCTCGACGCCATCACTCTTTCAAGAAATGAAACGGTTGTGTTATCATGAGGGACATCGCCACCGCATTATCAGGGCCGATGGCTCAGTGGTTGAAAATGAATTCATGGAGGCTTCGAGTAAAATCACGTTAGATTTGTCGCAGGGGGATAGCTTCACCATGGAAGACGTAATCGCCAAGGTCGACGCCGCAGCCGAGGAAATGAGATCGCAAATGGCCCGACACTTCTACGAAGAGATATCAAAAAGCGTCAAGGAAGTAGGAAATGCGATCGATGCCGGAGAAAAGCCGTTCACTACAGAAATGTACCTGGAAGCCCTTAAAAAGGTTCAACTAGACTTCTACGAAGACGGAACTCCTCACGAACTCGCTTTGGTTTGTTCACCCAAGATGGCACCTCGCATGAAGGCAGAACTCCAACGTCTGCACACTAATCCTGAGCTTGCAAGTCGGTATAATGAGTTAATCAAGCAGAAGAGGGAGGAGTGGCGTGTGTCGGTGTCAATATTTTTTGCCCCATTTTTGGTCATTGAGGATGCCCCATTTTTGGTCAAGTTGATGGGTCAAAAATGGTCATGAAAATTCCTCATTTTTGGTCATGTAAATTCCCCACTTTTGGTCACGACGCTGGAAGGGGAGGTCTCTGTTTTGGGCTCACCTGTTTTTGACCTGTTGCGCAGCCGGTAGCTCGGGCCGTTGATGGTAATGACGGTGGAGTGGTGAAGCAGCCTGTCTAAGACCGCACCGGCAAGCACCGGGTCACCCAGCATCTGGCCCCAGTCACTGAAAGACTTGTTGCTGGTGATGATAATGGAGCCGCGCTCATAGCGGCGGGCCACTATCTGGAAGAAGTAGTTGGCCACGTGAGCTTCCACGGGCAGGTAGCCCATTTCATCGATGATCAAGAGGTCGGGCGCCACATAGGTCTTTAGGGCAGACATGTGGCTCCCGTCAGCTCTGGCAGCATGAAGGGCAGCAGCCATCTCCGAAAGAGTGGTGAAAAGCACCTTGTAACCTGCCTGGCAGGCTTTAAAGCCCAAAGCCAGGGCCAGGTGAGTCTTACCCACCCCCGGTGGTCCCAAAAAGAGCACGTTTTCGTGCTGGCGCAGGAAGCGGAGCTCGGCCAGTTCCCAGATCTTTTGCGGATTTAGAGATGGCTGAAAGCTAAAGTCAAAGCTTTCCAGGGTCTTCACTGCCGGCATGCGGCTCTTTTTGAAGCGCGTCTGCACAGCCTTTGCCTGCCGGTGCTCAAGCTCCCTGTCCACCAGGCACCGCAGGAAATCGAGGTACGAGAGGTTGGCCTCCACGGCGCGCTTGAGTTCCGCATCCAGCACTTCCGCCAGCCGGGAGAGCCGCAGGCTCTTCAGCTTGGCCAAGAATTCCCGGTATTCCGCATCAAGCATGATCTTCACCACCCCCAAGGAGGGCTGCCTCGTACTCTTTAAGAGAGCGCACTGCTACATATACCTGCTCAGTTGGCAGGTGCTTTGTTGGCAGCGGTGGCGGGGGAAGCTCCGGCTCCTTTGGCGGGTGCATGTCCTGGGCGCATATGTTGCGCACCGTGCGGCTGTCAAAGGCCCCGTAAAGGGAAGCCCGCTCCAGGGCCTTTGCTACCGTTTCCCGGGGGTAAATTTCCAAAAGCTCGATTATCCTGTGGAGGTGGTACGCCGCTCCCGGGCCCTTCGTTTTGACCAGGCCGGCGATAAAACCTTCCGCCTGGGGAAAGTACCCCAGAAAGAGCTCTCTTGTGCTGCGCATGCGGTAGGGATAGGTTGCCTTTGGCATTCCCTCATAATGATGGGGGTTGCGGATCATCCGGCCTTTGCCTTCGGCCAGCTCGTGCTTAGCCACCAGTTCACCCTGGTAGAAGACCAGCAGTTCCCGCCCGTTATTCTTCACCTCCACCTCGCGGCCGGCCAGGATGAACGGCACGGAGTAGAGGTTGCCATCATAACTGACCAGACAATCTTTTGAAACCAGGCGCTTTTCGCTGAGATTCACTTGGTATTCACCCGGCGGAAGAGGACGCAGCTTTTCTTCTGCCAGGCGCTCAAAGGGCACGGCCCCGGTGGTGCGGTGAACCCGCCGGTTGGCCACCTCGTCCAACCAGCGGCGGGCCTTCTGGTTGAGGTCTTCCAGGTCTGTAAACTCCGTACCCTTAAAGAAATCCTGCCGGATGTAGCGAAAGGGCCGCTCCACCTTGCCTTTAGCTTCGGGGTTGCCCGGGGCACAGAGTATGGGCCTGAAGCCGTAGGCGTGGGCAAAGGCGAGAAACTCCGGGTTCCACCGTATGGCCCCCTCACTCCGGGAAAGAACCACGAGCTTGATGTTGTCGTAGACGACGGTAAGTGTCACTCCGCCAAAATATTGGAAGGCGTTCACATGGGCCCGTATGAAAGTGGCCAGGTCGCAAGAAGTGGTAAATTCGATGTACATGGCGCGGGAGTAGGAGAGCACCATGCTGAAGCACCATATGAGCACTTCCCGGCCGTTCAACACGACCCTGCCGAAAAGTGACCAGTCCACTTGGGCCTGCTCTCCCGGCCCGGTTTCAAACCGTATGTAAGCCCGCCTGGGCCGCTGTTCTCTCAATGTGGCCACGTACCTTTTGACCGTTTCGTAGGAACCGGTATAGCCCTGGTTCCGGATCTCTCTGAAAAGCCGCGTGGCGGTGAGGTCATACTTGTTCAACCGCTCCTCTATGTACGGCTTGTACGGGTCCAAAATGGAGGGGTTCTTCTTTCTCTCCTGCGGGTAGGAGTCCTGCTGTAGGGCACGGCTTACCGTTTTCCGGTCTATGCCCAGCATTTCAGCGATGCGGCTTTTGGGCACTCCCTGCTGGTGGTAGGTGTGGATCATGGCCCAGGTCTTCACCCCTATCATCTTGGCAGTCACCCCGTGCACTTTTTCGAGCTCTTTTTCCCGAAAAAGTAGCACGGGAGCTGTCCCTTTTTCTTTA